>JBGSKX010000291.1:0-129327 GCA_041741015.1 Pirellulales bacterium | reverse complement strand
GCGCGGGGCCGCTGGCCGCGGCCTTGGGCGCCGTGGAAGGAGCTCCACCGTCAGCCGCCGCTGCCGGAGTCGCAGGCACGAATCCGCACCCGGAGAGTCCGACCGCGCAAAGTCCGACCACGCATGCTACCGCTGCGTATTGCTTGTGCTTGAGATACATCATCTGCAATGCGGGTTCCTAGTTGCCTGCGGTCGATGCGACAGCCCGCGACTTGCTTGTCGCTTCGTTCACCGTGCCGTCCAGTGAAATACGGATAATCGAGCCCAGCCGACGTTCGGTGTGTCGGTTCGGCCAGTTCGAGTTGCACACCCAGACGCTGCCGTCCTTGTCGAACTCGATCTCGCGCGTGTAGGTCACCCGCGACGGCATCGGATACTCAATGAGCTCCTCGGTCTTGGGAATGAAGCGGAACATCGAGTCGCTCGTCGTGCCGCAAATCCAGATGTCGCCCGTTTGCGGGTGGACGCTGAGGGCATAGGGGAATTGATTTTCCTTATCGGGCAGATCGTACACCGTCCATTTGTCGGTCTCGGGATCGAGCTTGGCGAACACGCCTGAACCACAGCCGGGTACCCAAACCGTCCCGTCGGCGGCGACTTCCAGTCGGCGCGGACCATGGAACGGCGGGGCCCATTCCTTGACATCTCCGTCGGGCACGTCGGGATTGATGCGGCCCACCCGGTTGCCGTTCAGCTTGGTGTACCAGACGTGGCCGTTGGGCGCAATCGAGATGCCATAAGGCGTCACGCCGCGCGATTCTCCCACGCCCTGTCCAATGGCCTGGTTGGCCGAGGGCAAGTTGTAGAACTTGCGGACGTTGTTGTTGTTAGGGTCCAGGCTGAACACGCCCCGGCCGGCATCCGTGTACCAGACGACACCCTTGGCGTCGACTCGCAAGGTGTGCGGATAGATGCCTCGCTTGGCCGGATCCGGCGCACTGGACACAACGGTCCACTCCTCAGTCGACGGATCGAACTTGGCCATCTTTCCGCCGGTCGCACAGGTAATCCAAATGGCGCCGGCCGCATCGCACTCCAGCGAGTGAGGACCCATCCGCATCGGCTCGTCGGAGTAGGGCTCCTTGCCGCCAGGCACAGCATAGAGTTCGCGCTCACCGGTTTTTGGGTCAAGGCTCACGAGTGCGTCGTTGGCCATATCGACCGCCCACACCCGGCCGTCATGCCCGAGTTCCAGATCATGGATCATGGAGGGCCGCGTCTTGCCCATGTCCCACTCGACCACCCGCATCGCCAGAGCCTTGCCCTTGGGGGCCTCCGGGGGTGTCCAGGTCGACCATTTCTTGGGTGCGTCTTCGGCATAGGTGTCGACGAGCTGTTTGACGACTGTCTTCTTCAAATCCTTATGCAGCGCGCCAAAGCCGTCCATGCGGGTGATCATGACCTCCCAATCGACCGGCTCTTCGGGCGTCCGGAAACCTTGCGTGCCGATTTGGTGGCAATAGGTGCAGGACATCTTGAAGCTCATGCGATGCTCCTCGTTATCCCACTTCATCTCACTGAACAGGCTCGTTCCCGTGCGCTGTGCTGTGAGATCCTTGGCCGCTTGCATGGTGAAGTCGACCGGCTTGTTATCGCCGGCGACAATCTCGAGTTCGTCGGTCAGATTGTCCTCGTAGCCGACCAGGCGGGCGCGCAGCGTGTATAGATCCGCGGGAACCTCGTCCAGCAGAAACCGCCCCTGGGGATCGGAGAGCACCGAGATGCTCTTTTGCTGGTCCTCTTGGATGCCCGAAATTATCGCACCGCGGAGAGGTTTGCCTGAACTGTCGACCACGGTCCCGCTGATGCGACCTAAGTCGGCGGCTGCGACCGACCCGGTCAGGATCGTCAACGATAGAAGTGCAGATAGCTTCCACCTGAGCAAATGCATTGCGAATTCCCTTATTCAGTGACTACCGCGGGCCGACAACGAGCTTGCGTTCGCTTGGCCCACATCTAATCGGAGAAATTTAGTTCCACGGGTTGGATGACCACGTCAATCAAATACTGTCGAAATTGCTCACGGGGCACTTCTTGGATCGACCGCAGGAAGGCCGCCACCTCGCCAATTTCGCGCTCGCTAAGTGCGATCTTGCCGACCTCCACTTCAACTCCTGAACGCTTATCTTGCTGCGCCACTTGAGCTGCGGCAACGTGTCGTGCGATGGCTTCTTCCAGCGTGCTTGCGCTGCCGTCTCGAAAGAATGACTTCTTTCCGGCGGCCCCGCGCAACGAAGGAGTTTCGAGCGGCTCCTTGGCCGTGCCGATGTTGTGCTTCTGGTGGTCGGTAAAGTCGGGCACGCGGTGACACTCGACGCAATTGCCAATGCCTGTAGCGTTGCCGGAGGTGCGCATGAAGCTTAACCAGCCGCGGAAGGCGTCGTCGCTGAAGCCTTTGGCCGGCCGCTTTATGAGGATCCGCCCCGCCTGATTGCCCAGCCGAGACTCGAGAAAACCCCAGTAGTCGGCCCCATTGTCGTCCTTACCAAACGCTTCAGGCAGGCGATTCATCTTCATGAACGCGTCATAAGGCGACGTGTACTTGGCGGCATTGACCACGCTACCCGACTGCGATTGCCCGAGCGCCAGCGTTGCACAAACAGCCAGTGTCAACACGGCTCCCAGCATCAACAAGGCCCTTCCGCTGCGCATCATTGACTTTCACTCCACTTACGTCGGAGACCTGAAACCGACTGCCACTGCGCACCTTGGCTTAGAATACCCGTCGCGCGAGTGGTGCTGTCATTCCCACTTCCCCGCACAGTCGCATGCCGACTTTTCATCTAACAGAATATCTCAGCTGACACCGGTCAACAAGAAAACCGTAGAAACCTCAGTGTAGTCCAAGAATCGCGTAAGCGGATCGCGGCTGATTCTGGCCGATGTGAGAACGACGGTTCCGGTCAATGCGACAAGCATTAGCGGTGCCCGGCGGAGGCGAGCTGCCCATTCGGCACAGGTCGGCTCTTCGTTTGGAACCCCTTCCCTTGCACAGCATGTGCCCCCTGGTGCCCCATTGGCCTACTGACTGGGTGCCTGCCGGGAGCCCGGCGGATTCGCAACGTGTTATTTTATTGTTGCGGGGACTAACAGCGCGACTGGCTATAGTTGACATTCAAGCCTGGCCACCTGCGATTCGGGCAGGATTTCTGGTGCTGGTTAAGGCGTTGCCGTGATCGATTGGGAACTGCCCCTTCGCCACCAGTCGGCCGCCAGGTCGCTCGACCACAGGTCACGGCAGGCACAGCTTGCAAGTGCCTCTTCGACCGCTGCGATGTCGGGGAATCTTTTCACGGGATCTTTCTCCAAGCAACGCAGAACGATCTGCTCCAGATCGGCGGGCAACTCGGGGCGCAGTTGCCGAGGCGACTCGACCTGCTCGGAGAGGTGTGCTGCCATCGTTTCAACGGAGGTTGAGTGGATGAACGGCGGTCTGCCGGTCAACAAGAAGTAAGCGACCGCGCCAAGACTGTAGATGTCGCTGCGATCATCAATCTCGACGGTGCCTGCCGCCTGTTCGGGAGACATGAAGGCGGGAGTTCCAGCAATGCCACCAAGCGCCGTGAGGCTGTGACCATCCCGACTGGGAGTTTGACTGCGTACCAGGCCAAAGTCGAGCAGCTTGGCCACGTCGTACATGCCGCCGGTTTGAGCAGCAATCAGGTTGGCTGGTTTGATGTCGCGGTGCACCAGCCCAATGGCGTGGGCCTCGCGTAATGCGGCGCATACCTGGCGCAGCAGGTACACGGCGCGGCCTGGCGGAAGCGGGCCATGCCGCGTAACAAGCTCTTGCAGAGATAAGCCAGGCAAATACTCCATCGCGTAATAAAAAGTGCCGTCGGCGGCCAGTCCATAGTCGTAGACTCGAACCGTGTTGGGGTGCGTTAGAGTTGCCATGTCCTGCACTTCGCGCTCGAAGCGGGATAGGAAGTGTGAATCGCTACCCTGGTCGGGCCGGACAAGCTTTAGGGCGCAAGGGCGACGCAGTAGCGCGTGCTCTGCCAGGTAAACTTCACCCATGCCGCCTGCGCCAAGACGCTCGAGCAGTCGGTAGGGCCCTAGTTTTCGCAAATCAGACGCCGCTTTTTGCAGTGTTGCGATCCGGTAAGCGCCAAACACAGCGACTGCCGCCGCGAGAGTCATATCGGTGAGGGAGCACATCAAGAAACCAGTCACGGCGGTTGCCGGCACCGTGGACGTCGTCAGGGCCAGCACAGCGGCGATCGCCAGATATCCCGTCACCATTGCTGCCACAACCAGAATGCAGCGCCGGGCCGTATTCGGGATCAGAATTCCATAGCTGACGATCGTCATGGCCCACGGCCAACTCATACATCTGGCGGCAATTACCGGGCCGATCCAACTATCCAACGCGAGCGCGGAAAAGAAGCCGACTTGAAAGAACAGGACCTGCTGATAGCCGAAATAGATCAGCAGTCCCGTGAACAGTGCGACCTCGATCCGCCGCAAGGCCCGCAGCGAAAGCGGTGCGCGGCTGGACAACAACACGGCGATGACAGCAAGCTCGGTCACGACGGCGACGTAAAGCGCGGTACGCCACCAGACCGTAAACAGGCTCCACAGGACAGGCACATAGAACAGGAACGCCACAAAGGAGATGGTGGCGAACAGACGCAGGCGGCTCCGCAGAAGAAACTGGACTTCGCGACCACTGGACACACCGCCGCGCGGAGCGAGGCGGATTTGGGCGTCCGCAGTCGCACCAGTTGGCAAGCGGCCAACGGGCGGCATCGTGGCGGTAGAAATGCTTGACATCCGATCGCTCTCACTCAAGAGCCGATGAAACGCGATCTGGCTTTCGAGGGCATCAGCATACTCGGGAAACCTCTCCGCAAACTCCGTGGCATCCGGAACTTCGCCGAGTTGCTCGCGAAGCAGATACTCGTGAAATATCACATCGAGCGCAGCATCCGCATCTGAGCAGACTTCCGGATACCGCCGCAGGTAACTCTCCGCGCTCGTTCGCTCGCCCATCTGCCAGCGCTGATGCTGATCGACGTAGATGACGGCTGAGAGTTGAGGGACTGTGAGTGGGCCAGCGGTTTTCAGGAAACTGTCCAGATCGATTCGGTCGCCGCGATCCCAGCGGCGAACAAGAAGTTCAGCAGGGTCATGCTTCGAATGCGCCATCGGATCGATGGGTGGCGGCGGAGCGGGTTTGAATTCGTTCAAGCGTGGTTCCCCCGATAACTTCATCTCGATTTGCGCGATCAACGCACAACTATTCGGACGTCGGCCGGCACGATTCGAATGGTCTTGAGGTAGGTCTCAGCGAGCAGGAGAATCTACTGGCCGGAACCGTCTAGCTCGACTTGCCGAGAAACCCGCTCGACGGCGCGCGCCAGTTGCATCCGGCGGGCCTGAGCCGTACCGCCCAGTTGCCTTGTGATTTCAGCCCAGCCGAGCCCGTTCTTGCGAAGGTCCGCGATCGCTCGCTCTTCTTCCGTAAAACCCGCTCGAAATCGCTCCAGCAATTCCTGTCCGGAGATAAGCTCGCTCGGCGAGGGGCCACGATCGACGACATGCTCCAGTTCGTCCGCGCCTCCGTTTCGTCGGTAGTCGCGCCGCTGTCGCCGCTGCCGCTCTGCGGCTGTGGCCACCTTGTTGCGCGTCATGGTTACCAGCAACCTGACGAGGTGGGCCGGCGTCTCCAGGTCGTACTCGCCCAGCGCGGTTCGGGCAAAAAAGCTTCCCAAAACCGACTGACTGACGTCGCGCGATTCGAAAAGCCGAAACAGTCTGCGATCTCGAATCTGCAAACGCACCTCGCGGCGGACGAGCGGCTCGTAAATGCGGACCAGTTCTGCGGCGGCCTGCTCATCGCCGGCACGGATGCGACCGATGAGCTCATCGAACGCGGCTTGCTCGAGCATCTTGTCTCTCGGGGCGCTTCGCAACTTCGCGCTGCGGCGCGCGACGAACTGGAGGATTGCCAAACGCCGGCACGCGATGGTGTCAGCAAAGATATCCGTCGTTCGAATCGAAAGCTGACAAAAACGCGACTGGGCGACGCGCTCCATTGTAGCTGCCGTCCCAAGACATGCACGAACAATTCGCACGTAAGTCGAGTTCTCGTCGACGGTTGGCCACCCGCGAACAGTCCGCCCTGGGCCAGCCGGCAAGCCGCCTATCTCAGGCGGCTCGGGGCAATCTTGTGCTACTGGGCTCCGGAACGAGATGAAGCACGTAGGCCCAACCTCGAACCGCCCTGGATTTGGCAGTTGGTGGAGTGGGATGCCCGACCTTTCACGAAATCCGATCGCATTAACAAGAATTGTCTGGGAAGACCCATGAACAACTGGTTCGCAAGCCTTTTCGATTCACCAGAAGTGACCGGCCACAAGCGGCGAACGAAGGGTTACAGCACGCCGGCGTCGCGCTGTTCCGTCGAACCGCTCGAAGATCGACGCATGCTGAGTTTCAATCCCGTGGTGACGTATCCGGCGGATGGCCCCCGGTCGATTGACGCCGGGGACTTCGACGGGGACGGCCACAAGGATCTTGTGGCGGTGAACCATTACCAAAACCTCGGCATGTTGCTGAACAATGGCGACGGTACCTTTGCGGGTAGCACCAGCGTTCCGCTGAACGGACAAGCGCTCGATGTCGTCGTCGGCGACCTGGATGGCGATGGCAAGCTGGACCTTGCGGCCGCGATGATTGGGTCGCGAGTTTCCGGATACTATACCGGCTACTATGGCGGCACGTATCCCGTTTACACCAGTGTGGGCCAGTTGAAGGTTTTGCTGGGCAACGGTGACGGTTCCTTCACATCGGGGGAGACCAAGGAACTCGGCGACGGCCGCTTCTTTTCAGCCGCCCTGGGAGACCTCGACGGCGATGGTGACCTCGACGCCGCGCTGAGCAATTGGGACGGATCCGAATTGAGCGTGCTGTTGGGCAATGGCGATGGCACCTTCGGCGCGCCGCAAGGGTGGACGGTTGGCTCTGCGGCACAACAGGTCGACATCGCAGACCTTAACGGCGATGGTAAGCCCGATCTGATCACCACCAACCTATACAGCAACGTTAAAGTTCTGCTCGGCAACGGCGACGGAACATTTCAACCAGCGCAGACCGTGTCGCCTGGCGGCCCGAACGCCCAAGGCCAGGCGGTCGGTGACGTCAATAACGACGGCACGCTCGATCTGGCGGTCACTTCGTTTTCGGTTTACGGCTATGGCGGCCCCTACGGAGGCTACACCTCGTACAGCGACGTCAAAGTCATGGTGCTGCTGGGTCACGGCGATGGCACCTTTGCCGAGGGAACCGGTTACCTGGTCGACGAGCTACCTCTGGAACCCCTCGCACTTGCCGACATCGATGGCGACGGAGAACTTGATATCGTGGCCGCCAGCTACGACTCAGGCAAACTGAGCGTGCTGCGCGGAAACGGCGATGGCACATTCGCCCCCGCCCAGGCCTACAGTACTGGGGGAGGCGGCGGCGGACCGGCGGATATGGTAGTTGTCGATCTCAACGGCGACGGCGCACTGGACGTCGCGGCTGCAAACTACGGCTACAGTACCATCAAAGTGTTCTTGAACACGAACGGCGTCGACCCACCTCCGCCTCCGCCATCAATGATCATTGGCGACGCTGAGGTAACCGAGGGTCACGCCGGCACGGTAGCCGCCAAGTTCACGGTAACCTTGTCCGCCGCGGCCGCGGGACCGGTCACCGCAGCCTACGCCACCTCGGGCGACAGCGCCGTGGCCAACGACGATTTCGAGCCGACCTCGGGCACCGTCACGTTCGCTCCTGGCGAGACCAGCCAGGTGATCACCGTGCAGGTCAATGGCGACACGAAGGCTGAACTGAACGAGACGTTTACCGTCAACCTTAGCACAGTGAGCGGCGCCAACCTGGTCGACGGACAGGGAGTCGGCACAATCCTCGACGACGATCCGCGCATCAGCATCAGCGACGTGGCCAAACGCGAAGGCAACACCGGCACAACCCGGTTCGTCTTTACGGTGAGTCTGTCGGCAGCGTCCAGTGCGGCGGTGACGGTGAACTACTCCACCGCCAATGGGACGGCCACTAAGAAAGACAACGACTATGTCGCGAAGAGCGGCAAGTTAACGTTTGCCCCCGGTGAGACGAGCCAGACGGTCACGATCGTGGTGAAGGGCGACAAGCGGCACGAAGCTTACGAATCGTTCTTCGTCAACTTGAAAGGCGCCAAGGGCGCGCTCATCGATGATGGTCAAGGCGAGGGCACGATCCTGAACGACGACCCCTCGCATCGCGCGAACCTGTGGCATCTGCTCGCTTGGAAACTGATCGACGACGCGATCGACGATTTCCTGGACTCAACTCAAAGGAAGCGCGGCCAGTAGGCGGCGCACGGATTCGCATGAATGCTCTGGCCAAGGCCGCGGAACGCAAGGGTCAACGCGCGGAGGACTTGTCGGCAGCGGGCGCCGCGCCTGCTCCGCCCCCGCCCGTCGCATTTCACTTCATCCAGACGGACAGCTTTGTCGAATTGCTGTCGCAGTTCGGCGCATCGTTAGTCGTCAGCACTTATCAGGCCAACAAGCTGTTGGCCGTTCGCGTCCGGGGCCAGGGGCTCTCCGTGCTGGTGCGCACCTTCGACCGGCCGATGGGAATCGCCGCGGACGCGCGGCGCATCGCGCTCGGCACGCGCAATCAGGTCTGGAGCCTGCGCAACGCCCCCGACATCGCGCCGCGGATCGAACCCGCCGGCGCGCACGACGCCTGCTATCTGCCTCGCTTGGCACACGTCACAGGCGACATCGGTATCCATGAAATGGCCTGGGCTGGTGACGAGCTGTGGATGGTCAGCACGCGATTCTCATGTCTCGCGACGCTCAACCACGACTACAGCTTTGTGCCTCGCTGGCAGCCCCCTTTCGTGACGGAGATTGCGGCCGAGGATCGCTGTCACTTAAACGGCCTGGCCATGCGCGACGGGCAACCAGCATATGTCACAGCCTTGGGCGAGACCGACACGGCCGGCGGTTGGCGCGCGGGGAAATCCGTGGGAGGTGTCGTGATCGATACGGCCAGCGGCGAGACCATGACCCGCGGTCTGTCGATGCCCCACTCGCCTCGCTGGCACGACGGCAAACTGTGGGTGCTCGAATCTGGCACGGGAAGCGTGATGCTGATCGATCCGGTGACGGGACGTCGCGAAACCGTGCTCGAGCTGCCAGGCTTCACTCGCGGCTGGGCGCTGGTCGGCCACCATGCATTCGTGGGGCTTTCCAAGATTCGCCCGACGTCGGCCATGGATGGCGTGTCCATCGCGGACAGGCGTCACGAGCTGAAATGCGGGGTGGCCGCGATCGATCTGAAACGTGGGGTCACGGTCGGCTTTCTTGAGTTCCAAACGGCCGTCGAGGAGCTCTTCGACGTGCAGCTGCTCTTCTACCGCTTCCTCGAAGTCGTCGGTTTCCAGAAGGAAGCGATCGATCACACGTTTGTGGTTCCGCCGACCGCCCGGGTTCCCATCCACTAAGCTTAGCGCGGTGGTCCTTTAAACCGTCTATCCGACGACGGCAGAACGCGCAATCGCGGCTCAAACCGCCAGTTTCTGGGGGCACTTTGTGCGATTCGTCCGGAAACCAAGATGAATCAGGTAGCCTCACTCCTCGACCGGGCTCCTGGCGGATCTGCCCCGACGGACCTGTGAGCAATTTGCCCGCCGATTCTAGTTCGCAGCACCTTGGGGTACACCATGAGCGTTCGACCACGGCCGCTTGCCCACCGCAGTTCATTTTGGCTCTCGCAGCTTCACCGCACGCTCGTCGCCGAGGCTCTCGAAGATCGGAGGCTGCTTTCCGCAAGTGGCAGTTCGTCGCCCGACGACATTCTCGCGGCTCTGGCCGGCATGGCCGCCGAGTTCGCGACGGCGCCTAGTTCGTCATTCTCGTCCTCCGACGACGAAGTCAGCCAGCTTTTGAATCAGGCACAGCAGGGTGCTATCGCTAGTTCCATGGTGGCGGTGCCACAGTCTGAAGCGTCGTTCACCCTGACGGCCCTCGATCAATACGTGGCGGCACCGGATCCGAATTTCGGCTTCAGCGTCGCCAGAACATTCGCGGGTGTTGGCTTCGACGGCCATGTGCTGAAGCTACAATCGCAGGAGTGGCGCACACCAGATGAGGTGAATCGCACGCTTTGGGAGCACTGGCTCATCATCGCGATTCCCCACCAACTCAATCCCCAATCGAACTCAGCACTGCTGGCCATCACGGGTGGTAACAATCGCAGCGTGACCCCGCCCTCCAACTTCAGCATTGCAGAGCTGGGCACGATTGCTGGCTTGACCGGAACCGTCGTAGCCGAACTGCGAATGGTTCCCAATCAGCCACTGACGTTCGCATCGGAGACTCAACCAGCCGGCACCTTCGCGGTCCCCGGTGAGTCGCCCGATCTGGTCGAGTTGGATTTCCATTTCGATTCAGGTTTGGGTGGCCTGCAGTTCAGCTTCGGGTTTTATGACCTCGCCTCGGTGACGGCTGATCCGGTCACGCAAAAGCGCGACTACGCAGTGCAAGCCATCACTAGCGGCGCCTTATTGTTTGATGAGCGAATCGACTCGCCCGGATCACTTGTGGAGTACAACGTGGTGGCCGGATCCGAGTTGGGGTTTTTCATCGTTCCCGACGACACGGTCGCCAACTTCCTGGCTGATCCGAATGCCTACTACGGGGGCGGCAAGCGTGCGCCGCTGTTCTCACTGCCGAGTGCCAACCCCGGCCAACTGGATCAGATGACGGTTTCTATCGAGCCGGGTGTAACTCGCATCCAGTTCGAGGATCTCAGTCGGGTTGGCGGCGGTTCGGACAATAACTTTACGGACGTGCAGATCGCTATTCACGGCGAGCTATCGCCCGTGCCGCTCCCCCCGGGATTAGACATCTTCGGGACTTCCAGGACCGAAGACGCAATCATCGCGTACACGTTCGATCAATACCTGGCGACAGGCGACGATACTTGGCCGGCGCTACTGCCGATGGTCAAGAGTGCCGTCCGCGCCATGGACGCGGTTCAGCAGTTTGTCCCTCAGGCTGCCGCAGGTCATCAGATCGAAGACTTCGTCGTCAGCGGAGGATCGAAGCGAGGTTGGACAACGTGGCTGACTGCCGCCGCCGACGCAGCCTCGGCGGACCCCCGAGTCAAAGCCATCGTCCCCATGGTGTTCGACGCTCTCAATCTGGACGAACACCTCGCGCACCACAAGGAGTACTACGAAGGTGTCACCGATTCGATCCTCGCCGGCTACTCCAATGCACTCAAGGATTACACGGCATTAGACGTGATCGAGGCGGTCAATACGCCCGAAGGTCAGCAACTGCTTTCGATTGTCGATCCCTATGAGTATCTCGATCGACTCACGATGCCGAAGTTCATGATCAACTCGACGGGCGACGAATTCTTCGTACCCGATTCGGGCCAGTTCTACCTGGGCGATCTACCGGGCCAGAACTACGTCCGTTACGTGCCGAACACCAATCACGACGTGCTGGACGACTCCGACGCCGGTGAAAGTCTGATCGCATACTACGACGCAATCGTCAACGATCTGCCGCTGCCACGGTTTACCTGGTCGGTCGAAGACGGCGGAACGACGATCCGTGTGAACTCGATCGACACGCCGCTCGAAGTAAACGTCTGGCAGGCGACGAACTATACCTCGACCGACTATCGGCGTTCGGTGACGGGTATCCCCTGGAGCAGTTCTCCGCTGACCGCCCAGAGCGACGGCAGTTATGTCGCGCAAATCCCGGAACCGAATGTTGGCAGCACGGCATTTATGGTGGAGATGGTTTATCCGGGCGGCATTTTCCCGTTCAAGTTCACGACCCGCGTTAGCGTACTGCAGGCCGCTGAGGAGAATCCGACCGAATCCTCGCTCGTGCCGGAGTTGGTTGCTGACATCAACGACCGGACGCTGGATGCGAGCATCGCCAACCTGACGCCGGTAAATGGCACGCTGTTCTTCACGGCCTTCGACCGGACGCATGGAACGGAACTGTGGAAAACCAATGGCACGGCTGGCGGAACGGTGCTCGTGGCCGACATTGCACCCGGCCCGAGTAGCTCGTACCCCTACAACCTCACCAAAGTCGGCGGGACTCTGTTCTTCACGGCCTATAGCAGCGCCCACGGCAGCGAATTGTGGAAGTCGGATGGTACGGCCGAGGGAACCGTACTGGTCGCGAACATACGACCGGACAATGGTTATCCCAGCGGATCCTATCCGTCAAGTTTGACGGCAATGGGCGGCTCGCTGTTTTTCACGGCGTACGATAACGCACACGGACGCGAGTTGTGGAAGTCCGATGGCACGGGCGAGGGAACCGTGCTGGTCGCGAATATACGCTCGGACGGGCCCTATTATTCTCGTGGCTCTGATCCATTGAACTTGACGGCCTTGGGCGGGACGCTGTTTTTCTCGGCCCACCACGATGACTACGGTCGCGAACTGTGGAAGTCCGACGGGACGGCCGAGGGGACCCAGCTCGTGGCCGACCTGCGTCCCTCGGATAGCTATGGCTATCCGCATAGCTCCACTCCGGAGAATCTGACGGCCGTCGGCGGCAGATTATTTTTCACGGCGTACGACGACGAACATGGCCGCGAACTCTGGAAATCCGATGGCACGGCCGCTGGCACTTTACTCGTGGCGGACATTCGTCCGACGAGTCCCTACAGTTATCCTCAAAGCTCGTATCCCCTGAGCCTGACGGCGGTCGGCCGGATGTTGTACTTCACGGCCGACGACAATGAGCATGGCCGCGAACTCTGGAAGTCCGATGGCACGACCGCAGGAACCAAGCTCGTCGCCGATATTTTTCCGACCAGCACTTATGGATATGCCCACAGTTCCGCTCCTGCCGAGCTGGTGGCGGTTGGCGGGACTCTGTTCTTCACCGCCAATGACGACGTGCACGGCCGCGAATTGTGGAAGTCCAACGGCACGGCCGCAGGGACCGTGCTGGTCTCAAATATTGCTACGGACAGCCCGTATGGCACTCGGAGCTCCGATCCAACAGAGCTAATGTCCGTTGGCGGCGCGGTGTACTTTGTCGCATACAGCGATGAGCATGGCCGAGAGCTATGGAAGAGCGACGGAACGACCGCGGGCACGATGAACGTCGCGAACATCCGCCAGGACAGTCCGTATCTGAACGGCTCATATCCGGCAAATCTGACGGTCATGGGCGGCAAACTGTTTTTCACCGCCTCAGACGAGCAGCACGGTCTCGAACTGTGGAAGTCGGGTGGGACTGCCATCAGCACGAGCCTGGTCAAGGATATCACTGTGGATACGCCGGGTTCCTACCCCCAGCAGTTCACCGAGATCAATGGCGTTTTGTACTTCACGGCCAGCGACGATCGCGGTCATGAGTTGTGGACGAGCGACGGGACCGTTGCTGGCGTCAGGCTTGTCGCAGATATTTTCCCAGGAGCAACAAGTTCCTATCCTGAGAACCTGACGAACGTCGGCGGGATCCTTTACTTTACGGCCAGGGATGAAACGCACGGCAACGAGCTGTGGAAGTCGGATGGTACGGCCGCAGGAACCGTCCGGGTTGCTGACATTTGGCCGAGCGGCCCGTACGGCAATTCCGGCTCGTATCCACTAAACTTGGCAAACATTGGTGGCCTGCTCTACTTCTCCGCCGACGACGGCAGCCATGGCCGCGAGTTGTGGAAGAGCGACGGAACGGAAGCAGGGACCGTGCTGGTCGCCGATATCCGCGACAACAGTCTCGGCGGCTGGCAACAAAGCTCCTATCCGGCCAATCTGACCGCCGTGGATGGAACGCTGTTTTTCACGGCTCACGACAATGTGCACGGCCGTGAACTTTGGAAATCCGACGGTACGGCCGAGGGAACCGTGCTCGTCGCGGACATTCGTCCGACCAGCCACTACGGCTATCCTCGCAGTTCCGATCCCATGTATCTGATAGCAGTCGGCGGGACGCTGTACTTCACTGCCTACGAAGAGACCCATGGTCGTGAACTCTGGAAATCCGACGGCACCACCGAGGGCACCGTCCTACTGGCGGACATCTACGACGAATTCCCCGGCGGTAGCTCCTATCCCTCCGCCCTGACCAATGTCGGCGGAGTGCTTTTTTTTGGGGCCTATGGCAACGGCACGGGCCGCGAGCTGTGGAAGAGCGACGGCACGGTAGAAGGAACGAAACTAATTAGGGATATCGAGCTCGGCTACGGCAGCTCCGATCCGATTAGCCTCACGAACGTGGATGGCCAAGTCTTCTTCACCGCCTTCCACCAGACATTGGGAATTGAACTCTGGACGAGCGATGGAACAGCGCAGGGCACGATTCCCGTGAAGAACATACGCCCCGGAAGCAGCGGTTCGTATCCCGCGCAATTGACGAGCGTCGGTGGCAAGTTGTTTTTTGTGGCCCATGACAGTTATCTCGGCGGCCAACTGTGGCAAAGCGATGGGACCGCCCAGGGCACGGTTATGCTTCCTGCGCCCGTTGGTACAGACAGTGGGGGATTCTATCCAAACCAGCTAACCAATGTGGGCGGAACGTTGTTCTTCAGTGCGACCGGCCAGAACATGGGCCAGGAGCCCTGGGCGTTGGTGCAGCCGATCGAAATCGACATCCGACCGGGTAGCGTCATCAACCTGGTTAATCTGGCATCATCCGGAGAAGTGCCCGTAGCGGTGCTTGGCTCTGCGACGTTCGATGCCAGTGCGATTGATGCCTCGACGCTGACGCTCGCGGGCGCGCACGTGGCCACAAAGCTTGACGGCACGCCGAAGTCGACCCTGGTGGACATCAATGGCGACGGCGTCGATGACTTGCTCGTGCGATTCTCCGCCCAGGGCCTGAACCTGGCATTCGGTGACACGACCGCGATGCTCGAAGGGAAACTTCTGGATGGTCAGCGGATTCGTGGCAGCGATCAGGTTCGCGTGCTGAAACCGCTCGGCAGTAGCCCGGCGAGTGCGGCCATCGGCGACCAGCAGCCTGCCAGTAGCGAGAGCGTTCTCCAGGTCACGGCCAGCCCTGCATCTGCAATCATTGGTTCCGCCGTGCCAGAAGCGGCGGGCAAAGGTCGGCCAAATTCGCCGGCACTGCTCGAGAAGACTCGCGCGACGGTCTCGGCGACAACCGACAAGATCGATGCTCCGCCGGCTGTTCAGATCGTTGCCAAGACGTCACATCTGCTCAGCAGATTACCGGAAGGCGTACTGGCGAACTTGCTCATGGAAGTAGATGTCGGCGAGGAGTTGCTGAGTCACGTCGAGGATACACTCAGAGTTCCTGAACACTCGGCTGAGCTGCCGTTAGCACTTTCTCGGGTTCTTCGGCAGAGGTAGGTGCTTCAAAACTTGTCCAAAGCGATCTTCACATGAACGGAACTGATCTCCAGCTCGACGAAAGCATTCCGCCAGCGGCTACAGATGCCGCGGTATTGCAGCGCGAGGTGAAGTTTCGCCATTCGCGAGAGTTCCTGCCGCTGCTCGAGCGGCTCGGTGCGTCGCTGTTGGTTTCCACGTACCAGGCCGGCAAGCTCGTCGTACTGGGAGCGCGCAATGCGCAACTCAACATCTCGTTGCATAACTTTGAGCAGGCGATGGGTGTCGCGATTCATCCGCACAGAATCGCGATCGGCAGCCGAGGCCAAGTGTGGTTCCTGAACAGCGCTCCGGAGTTGGCCGGACGACTGGAACCGACCGGTCAGTTCGATGCCTGCTTTCTCACGCGCAAGGCTCTGGTCACCGGTAATATTCAAAGCCACGAGATGGCCTGGGTCGGAGAGGAGCTGTGGATTGTCAACACCGCGTTTTCTTGTCTGTGCACTCTCGACGAACAACACAGTTTCGTGCCTCGCTGGACGCCGCCGTTCATTACCGACCTGGAAGCCACCGATCGCTGCCATCTCAACGGACTGGCAATGCAGGACGGTCGCCCACAGTACGTCACCGCCATGGCCGAGTCCAATCAGCCGGCAGGTTGGCGGTCCACGAAGGCTCACAGCGGGTGCATCATCGATATCGCTAGCGGTGCGGTTGTTTCACGCGGACTTTCCATGCCGCACTCTCCACGGGTGCATCGCGGGCAACTGTTGGTCTTGAATTCTGGAATGGGAAACATTGAGAGCGTGGACCGCCAGACCGGCAACCGCGAGCCCGTGGCACTACTGCCGGGCTACACGCGCGGTCTGGCTTTCTGTGGGCAGTACGCGTTTGTTGGGCTGTCGAGAATTCGAGAGACGGCCGTCTTTGGCGGAGTGCCCATCGCCGAACATCGCGAGCAGTTGCGCTGCGGAGTGGGCGTCATCGACCTCAACTCCGGTGCGGCGGTGGCGTACTTCGAGTTTCTCAGCGGCGTGGAAGAGATCTTCGACGTGCAGGTCTTACCAGATGTCAGTTGCGTCGGCATCACCGGACCGTATCCCCAGCAGGACCATGTTCAGGACGTATGGATCGTGCCAAGACCACGTGGCAAGATTGATCCGTAATCGTCAATCACACGTCAGAAGATCCACGGCTCCACAAGCCGGTCCGAAGGACTACGAGCTTCCCGCAATCACGCTGGACATCACGTCCTAGAGATAGTGGAGTGCGGCGGACCAATCAACGTCACTCTCCCAACGACCGTGCAATGCAGTGATCACTACTGCCAACCGCCCTCCAGCAGAGCCACCGAACTCGCTAGCGAGCATCACACTCACGTTGCCGCGGCGTGGCTCGGACACTCAACGCTGGTGGCAAACAGGCACTATTGGCAGGTAACGGACGCCGACTTTGCCAATGCGATCGGCACGGACGAGGCGGCGCAGAATCCGGCGCAGCAGGCGCACGCGACAAGCCGCACGGACTCGCACGACCAACTACCCGCGCATAAAAAAACCCGGGAAATGCCGGTCCTTGCGTCACGACGCGAGAAAGTGCATACCCGGGAGGTGGGCGATATAGGACTCGAACCTATGACCCCTAGCTTGTCGAGCTAGTGCTCTAACCAACTGAGCTAATCGCCCCAATCACAGATCCACCGAGAAAATCGCGATAACCTCGCAGCCATTCGGCGTTTGTGTTGATTGAAACGGATTCTACCTTTCGGCCGCTTTGGGGTCAAACGTCGGCTGATTTCGCTGGTTTAGTCTGTCCTTAGTCTGTCCGCGCCAGCGATCCATTCGCGGCCCCGCGCGCTACCTCGCCGCCGCCAATCCATTGGTGGCGTCCCTCCTTTTCTCTGCGCGCCACGATCCGTGAGCGCGGCGAAATGCTTCTCCAATGTCTGGCGTATTCCTCTTCGAGAAGCTTTCTGTCCCCAATTTTCACGGAGAAAAATGCCATGACGCAAACAATCGTCGACATGCCGCTTGAGAAGATCGTCGCCAATCCGCAAGTTCGTCAGCACTTCGATCAGGAGGCTGACCAAGGTCTTGACCAAAGCGTACGCGAAGTCGGCATTATTCTGCCGCTTCGGGTTCACAACCGTGAAGGACAGACCGTCATCCTTGACGGCGAGCGCCGATACCGCTCCGCCAAACGAGTTGGCTTAGCCAGTGTCCCCGTTATCTTCGACGACCGAGAACTTTCACCGGCCGAGGTGATCCAAAGACAACTGGTGGCGAACTGCCAGCGTGAGGACTTACGGCCGCTCGAAAAGGCACGGTCCATTGCTCAACTCATGAAGGCGACTGGCTTGTCGCAGACGCAGGTCGCCGGCAAGCTTGGCATGCGCGACGCGGCCGTCACCCGATCGCTGGCCATTCTCGCCTTGCCGGCCCCGATCAAGGAACAGGTGAACTCGGGCGACATTCCCGCCAGCGCCGCCTACGAGCTGGCGCGCATTAAAGATCCGCAACAGCAGGCGGACATGGCCGCACGACTGGCGGCCGGCACCCTCACCCGCGACGGACTCACCGGAGCCCTCAAAGCCGTCCGGGCGCCCCGCCCCGCATCGGCAACCGCGAAATGTCCCAGGGCGATCGCAACGCTCGGCGCGGGTCAGACCATTACCGTCACTGCCGCCAATCTCGACATCGAGCAATTCATTGCGTTGCTCACCGACGCCCTTGCCAAAGCACGCAAGGCACGCACCCGCGGTGTCGAGCTGTCGACCTTTTGTCGCATGCTCAAAGACCAGGCGCAAGCCTAGTCGCCTCGCACTTCCAAGAACCAGTAGTCCAATTCTCAACTAAGGAGAAATACCATGTGGCGTTTTTTTCTTCGCCTTCTGTTTGGCCGCCGCCGCTTCGTCCGCAAGCTCGCCGCTCCGTTACTCAAATGGTCCAAGTTCGACGTATTCACTCTGGCGGATGCCCTTGAGGGGGTTTTTATCACCGGCGCCACCGGAAGTGGAAAGTCCACAGGCTCGGGCCAGGCGATCCTCATGGCTTATCTCCGAGCTGGGTTTGGTGGACTCGTGCTTACCGCCAAAGCCGGAGAAGCTGACCTCATCCGAGCGTATTGCAAAAAAGCAGGCCGTTTGCGGGACCTCAAGATTTTCTCACCGTCGCGCAAACTTCGATTCAATCCATTCGACTACGAACTCAAACGCAAAGGGGCCGGCGCTGGCCTTACCGAGAACCTCGTTAGCCTCTTTGCTGAGATCCTGGAAATTGCCGAACGTCAAGGCGGCCGTGGGGGTCGCGAGGATGAAGGGTACTGGCGACGTGCGCTGCGCCAGTTGCTTCGCAACAGCATTGACCTACTCATCATGGCCAAGGGCTCGCTGTCCGTTAGCGACCTTTACCGTATTGTCATCTCGGCACCGACAAACCTGGAACAGGTCAGTTCCGACGAATGGATGGCAAGTTCGTTCTGCTATGAGTGCTGCAATGTCGTCGACGAAAAGAAAAAGACTCGCGCGCAGCAGCGAGATTTTTCCATTGTGACAGATTATTTTTTGCAAGAATTTCCGGCGTTAAGCGACAGGACCCGCAGCGTAATCGTCTCTACATTCACCTCCATGATCGACGTACTCAATCGCGGTGTGTTGTCCGATCTCTTTGCCGGCGCCACCAATATTACCCCAGATGCCGCAGTCGACGGCGCCATCATCGTCATCGATCTGCCGGTGAAAGAGTTTGCAGAGGTGGGACAGTTCGCCCAGGTGCTCTGGAAGGTCGCGTTCCAGCGTGCGATGGAGCGCCGCAATCTGCGAAAAAATCCCCGCCCCGTGTTCCTGTGGGCGGATGAAGCTCAGTTTTTCACAACAGGCTGCGACATGTCCTTTCAGACAACCTGTAGAGCCGCGCGCGTTGCCACCGTTTATCTGACGCAAAACGTGAGCAACTTTTACGCCGCGCTAGGCGGAAGCTCCTTGGGCAAAGTTCAAGCCGATTCTCTTTTTGCAAACCTAAACACAAAAATCTTTCATGCCAATGGCGACCCGGTCACCAATGATTGGGCGGCGTCGCTCATCGGACGATGCCGCCAGTTTCTGACGAATTCCAACAGCACACAGCAATCGGCCGACTGGTTCAACAACTGTGGCATGCAACAAGGACCGACAACCAGTGCGGGCGTCAGTGAGACGATCGAGTTTGAAGTTCAGCCGCGCCGCTTCACGACGCTCCGCCGTGGCGGACGTGCCAACCGCAAACAGGTCGACGGCATAATTTTCGCCGGCGGCAAACAGTTCAAGACAACGGGCCGCACCTGGATGCCCGTGACATTCCGGCAGTGACCGCCAGGAAAATAGCTGTCCCGTTCGCCCGTACTCCTTGTACGGGCATTTTTATTTCAGGAGACAATTCATGTTCAATCAACAGCCCAACCAGGGCTCGGCTATCGGTCAGAACGTTGGGAGTCTTCTCTACATCGGCGTTGAGGGCTGCGCGTTGTCGATCGAGGTTTTCCTTCACCGGCATTTCGGCGCGCGATATATCGGTTTTCAGGGTCTTGTTGCTACGGCGCTGATCGGGGTTTTTATCGTGTTTTGTGGCGACCACGGCCACGATCCTCGGCCGATGATCCTCTTTCTCGTGGCGTATCTCGTCCTCGTCGCCTGCGCACGCCTCGATGCGTTCCGACGCACGATGCGCGGCGACAAGACCCACTCCCGGTACTCAGGCACGCCGTGGCTCATCAAGCCGAACGCTCGGCTTTCCGAAATCACGATCAAGAAATTTGTTGAGCCCATCGTCGTACTCGGGATTGCCGCCCTCATCAGTGATTACAACCAGCCGCTTGCCGCGTATCTCATAGTCGCCGTTTCCTGTCTCGTCGGGAGCAATCTCCGCGCGGCTATGTGGATGCGGGGTCGGGTCATGGACATGAACGATGCTGTCGCCGACCAAGAGCAGGTTGCCCAACAGTTTCGAGATATGCGGGGCGATCATTTTTAAGTGGAGGAATTCCAAATGGCCAAAGTACCGAAGAGATCGACTGATCCAGAAATGAACCAGACGGCGTCGAAAGAGGACAAGCCTTACCGGAAAATCGGCGAGGGAACGTTAGCTGCAACCGCCCGGCTGGGCCTCGACGAAGCTCGTAATGGGCTTTATTCGGATTCCAATATTGCCGCCAAGCACGCCCCGTACGGAATGTGGGGAACACCTACGCCTCAAGAAGTAACTGAGTCCCACCGGCCGTCGGACGACACGGTACATGGGCGGGCCGACCAGGAAGGGGACAAGGCGGATGAACGAGCCGACGACGAGGGAAAGAACGACGTATTTTCCCGCGACACCATCCTGGGCACGAAGATGCGAGAGGCCAGGGATCGCGCCGGCGATCACGACAAGGGTGACAGGGACCACGAAATCGAACTCAATATGGAGGAGTGAACCATGTTCGAGATGTTAATCCTCATCATGCTCTTTTACTGTCTTCCGGACACGGAGGAATGAATGTCCATCTCCAGCTTGATATTCATCCTTTCCTGTCTGGGCAGTTACTATCTCGGAAACTTTAATGCACGCAACCCGGGACGATCCTGGGAGCTGATCCAGACCTCCTGCGTCTGGGTCTGGCGATCGCTTAGCAAATGACACTCGGTTCGAGCGCCACAAAAAGCGACGGCGAGCCAGTATTCCCGGCTCGCCGTCGCATCCACACAGACTACCGCCGCCCAAAGTCGTCCCAATAACCGTCGCGACCACGCAAGTGGCCGCTCAGTTTTGCCCTTGAATGAAAATTCCATCGCGCGACCGTATTAGGTTTAAGGTCGAGTAGCCGTTCGATCTTGTTCGCTGGCCACTCATAGCCGTGCTTCAACACCATCGTTACTCGTTCCATTGGAGCTAATGTGTCCAACGCATCCCACAGTAAGCCAGCCCGTTCGTCTTGCAGAACCTGTTCGATTACCGACGGCTCACTCGCAGGCACTTGCATCTCACGCATGTCTACCAACGTATCTCTGTTGTATTTGCGCCAGACATTGATGCATTCCCGTCGCAGTGACGTGATCACCGCGTTTGCAAATGGTCCGTGGCGCCGCCAAGTCTCCACGATTCGACCCATCCGGTCCCAAATCGCATTGGCGACGACTGTGGCTTCGAGAGCCGCGCTTGGTACCGACATTCGCTCAAGCTTTGCTCGCGCGATCGATTCAAAACTCGGGCTCAACTCATTTCTTGCCTCGATCGCGACCGGTGCCATCGGATCGAGCTGCGGCAAATGCGTCTGGAGAACGATGTCACACTGCAAACGGAACTGCTCGCGTTGAACTTTGTCTTCAGGACGATGTTGTCCCATGGTATTGCTCCTATTGCTCGTTTCTTATTCAGTCTCCATTGCCGCATCATGCGCCTCATCGGCCACATCATGCTGGCTCTTGTGAAGAGCGGCGGGGCACCAATTGGTTTCGCCGCGCCACGAATTTTCTAATACGGACTGTGCTGCCGGCCCTACAAGTCACTTGACAGCTATCGCTAAATGGTCCAGCGTCGGAAACGCGGCGCTATGGCCGTGGAAAGGAATGCTCATCAATGAGCGAATCTGAACAGGAGCCCCCGCTTTCGGACAGGGAGCTAAAGTGGCTGCGAGAGCTGCTACATGCCTATCGCCAAGATGTGGAAGGGAAAGTTGAATCGGAGATCCCCGACACCCAGAAACGCATTCGCCGACGGCTTCGCGGAGATGCCGCGCCAGACCCTGATCCACTTGGACCCGCTCGATAGGCCCATAACTTGTTGACCTGCTGCCAGTTATGAGCACATCTAAAAAATCTGTCCGCAGCCACCGAAACTATGGTTCGACATCCGCCTCTTAATCCTGGAAGATATCCCGCACTTCGGTCACGAAGCCTCAATTGAATCGCACGGTATGGCCCCTGCATTTACCCAAGACGAGTTCGCAGACTTCTGGGTGGATAGCGTTGTGCCGCGGCTGAATGGCCTGTTGAGATCAATTCTTCAAGACCAAAATCGGGTCGAAGAAGTGCTCGCCGTGGCTTTCTTCAAGGTATGGAACGCCTACAAGCGCGGAACACTTCGCTTTCTGTCGGCGACATCAGAAGCACAATCGTTCGATACCATCGGCAGTGCCTTCTTTTCTTTTGCGCAGACGACGTCCGTGCGCGAAGCATATCACCACTTGAGAGGGATACCGGGTCAGTACACAGACGTCGATATTTGGGATAAGGCTCCGTCCATTTTGGACCAAATCATTCAGGAGGAGGAGGCCCATGATCGAGTCACCAAATGTCGCAACGTCTTGCATGCAATTAACGAGCGACACCGTGGCGTACTCCTGCTCTGGCTCGAGTACCCGAACTACGAGTCACTCGCCCAGGTGTTGGAAATAAGTGTTACGACCTTGAAGCCGTTGCTATTTCGCGCGCGTGAGTCGTTTCGACGTGCCTGGATCGTACGATACGGCGATAGCTTGGAAATGGAGAGTTGCGACTATGCACGATAGAGACTCCCACCCCAACAGGCATAGCTTTACGGATCTGCTTCTCGCTTACCGAGAGTCAGAGACCAAGACAGCTGATGCCGAACTGTCGGCGCTTCAAGACACCCTCCGATATCGTATTCGTCGGGCCCTACTTAGCCCGCAGGACGATTCTTATGGCCGCACAAAAGGCCCTCTGGAGCAGCAACTCATTGACGACATCACGTTAGTTCGCCATGCTGCAAAGATTCTCTGCGCCTACTTCATGTCGTTTGAAACTCCTTCGGCTGAACTGCGTGACTCACTCAGCACATTATTGAGCCGATTTGGCGCCCTTGAATGCTCCGGTTCTGTTCTCTCCGACGGCACCCTTCTGCCCTTCGTTCGCGCTCTCGCACAACTTATTCAGGCTCCCTCGATCGACCATGCGGTTCTGGTCAAGCTCCTTAATTCAGCTGAGCGCTCTTTTGATGTCACCTACGATTGTGCACATATTGTGATCACCGGAATTGCTGATCAACGAATCGCAGAGCAAGTTCACGAGAGCTGCATGGAGCTATTCCCACTGATTCGGGTATTGGTCGCAACTTGCTTTGACTTCGTTGCCAGGGCCCCACACACAACCGCGAAGCAAGACACAATCGTGCCAAGACCACAAAGCAAACCCTAGACCGAAATCTGCGCGACTTTATTTTCATTTCGCGCAACCTATTGCTGGCAGGCAGTCGCAGAGCCGCCTCAATCATTTTCCGACTTGGATAAATGGCTGTTCCGCGGCAAAAGGTCCATCCGACCTATCCAGCAAGGATCACTGCCTACGCTGAATGGCCCGATAGATGGCATTGTCATTCCGCTTGCCAAATGCGACCAGGAAGATGAACACGTCATCGGCGCGGTAGATCACACGATATTCGCCACACGCGATCCGCCAGAAGGGGCTTCCTTGCAGTGCCTTGGCGTAGTGGGGATAGGGTTCTTTGAGCAGATCGAAGATGGCGCTGACCACTTGCCGGTATTGTTTGGCGGGCAGGTCCGTCAGGTCCTTGAGAACTGACTTCTCCGGGACCAGCTTCCTCATTTGGCTCGCTTGAGCCGGCTGGTCAGAATGCGCATTGCCTCATCGGGTTCGACCCATTTTCCAGCGGCCTCGGCCGCTTCAGCGCGAGCTCGCCAGTAGGCATCTACCAGCCCTTGAAGCTCCTCGTATTCCTCGACCGACATGACGACGGCAATCGGCTTGCCCGACTTGCCGATAGTGATCGGCTCTGTCTTGGCCAGGTCGAGAAACTCGCCAAAGTGATTCTTGAAATCCGTTGAATTGACTTGTCGCATCCATTCCATCCATTTCAAACAGAATAGCGCGACTGATCGATTCGCGCAATCTGTTTGTTGCGTTCGATCCGTACAAAGTCGTTGCGCGAGCAAGCAGCAAGTGTTATGGTGCGCCTAACCCACTTTAGGTGAACCATGCGATGCCCACGGATCTGATCGAACCCGACCGCCCCATTTTGGGACGATCGTTGACGATCGTTAACGATTCGACGGCGACGACTGGAAAGTCGTCGGACATTCAGCTTCGGACGGCATGCCGAGCATGGCTCCTCAAATCTCCGTCCAAGGACACGCGATCGAATTATGAACGAGACTTACGCCAGTTCCTCTTCTACTGCGGTTTCGTGTCGGACGATGCGACTAAACTCCCATCAATCCTGCCCGAGCAAGTCGCCGCCTGGCGCGATCATCTTTTGCAGCAAGGGCTCACGAACAGTTCTGTACGCCGCAAAATGACCGTCTTGAGATCCCTCTTCTCTTACTTGCAGACGTATGGATATATCGGCGCAAACCCGGCTCATTCGGATTTTGTCGCGGCGCCGGCAGCGCCGCGTGACGGCAAGACCGTGGGTCTTACGCCAGAAGATTGCCGCCGTCTTATGGATGCGCCGTCGGAAATGACACCAGCCGGCATCCGAGATCGCGCGATTTTCGCCGTCCTCGCCTACACCGGATGCCGTGTTGGAGAACTAACGCGACTGAAAGTCGGCAGCTACAAGACGACGGGAGTCCATAGGATTCTTGAAGTCCACGGCAAGGGCGGCAAGGAACGCCGCGTGCCGCTGCATCACGAGGCGGCCGAGCGTTTGGAAGCCTGGCTCGACGCCGCCGGCATCCGCGAGGACTTGTCTGGGCCGCTCTTCCGGCCCACCAACGCCGCCCGCTCCGCCGGTCGCAAAGGCTTTAAGGCTGACGCGATTTCCAGGCGAGCCGTGCAGAAACTTGTTTCCGTCTACGTTCGCCGATTGCGACTCGACCCCAATGTCACAGTCCATTCATTGCGGGTGACCGCGCTGACCACGGCCCGCGAGCAAGGCAGCGATATCATCGACTTGCAAGACTTCGCCGGACACGCCGATCCGCGTACGACGCTGACCTACATCCGCAACCGTGATCGGCTAAGCAAGTCACCGGCCTACGTGCTCAAGTATTGACCCGCGATCACGCAAAGAAGCCTCCTTCATTTAGCACGATCGCGACCCGCCTCGACCCTCACGGCAATGTCACATCGTCCCATTCACGTGTTCGGCTGCCCCCTGCCTTACAGGTCACCACTGACGTCGAACGGCCGGCGGCCCAGAAAAACAGTCAAATTGCCGGGATGACGGCAGGAGTGTTTTGTCCCGTTGGCGGCCGTGCCTCCCATACGATAAACTGACGAGGCAGGCAACAACGGCCAAGGTTTTCCTATGCGACGGTCTAACACGCGAATATTGACGGCCCAATACGCAACCAATTCCGCTCGGTCCGGTCTGACCCTGATTGAGTTGCTCGTGGTCATCGGGATTATCGGCCTCCTGATTGGTCTACTGCTGCCTGCGGTCCAAGCCGCAAGAGAGGCAGCTCGTCGGGCTTCATGCTCGAACAACCTCAAGCAAATTGGCTTAGCTCTCCAGAACTATCACGATTCGCACCACGCTTTGCCACCGGGATACATCTCGAATTTCGACGGCTCGGGCAATGACTTGGGACCGGGTTGGGGTTGGGCAGCATTGCTCTTACCCTACACCGAGGAGAACAATCTCCACAAATTGATTCAGTTCAGTCTTCCAATCGAGTCACCGGCCAACGCCACTCCGCGCCTGACGCCCGTCGCGGGTTATCTTTGCCCATCGGATGCCGCCGAGCCTACATGGAAGGTTAAGAGCTATGACCTAAGCGGAACTCCCACCGCAACGCTTTGCGAAGTCGCCTCAGCAAATTACGTCGGCGTCTTTGGAACGTCCGAACCCGGAGTGAACGGCGACGGCATTTTCTTTCGCGATGCCAACCTAGGGTTCCGCAGCATCAGCGACGGGACCAGTGTGACGATCATCGTTGGCGAACGCTCGCACAGCCTTTGTCAATCAACCTGGGTCGGTTCAGTGACAGGTGCCAGCCTTTATCCGCCCCCCGGCTCGCTCGCTCCGCCCGTTGTCAATAATGCCACGGGCATGGTGTTGGGCCATACTGGGGACGGCAATGGCCCTGGATCTGCCAACAGTTATGTAAACCAATTCTCAAGCATGCACGGGCGAGGAGCCAACTTTGTTTTTGCGGACGGCCACGTGCAGTTCCTCGTCGAAGAGATGGACTACAAGATTTATTTAGCACTTTCGACGCGTGCTGGCGGCGAAGCCGTGGGGAACTTTCAATGAGCCGATTTGCTGGATTGATATTGCTGCTGCTCTTGTCAGGTTGTGGTGAAAGCCACTCCCCAAGTGCCAACGTGCCAATCGACCAGATACCCGAGCCTGTCATTAAAGTCGCGAAGGAAAAACTACCAAACGTGAACTTCGAGCAAGCCTGGAAAACCCGCAGTGGCAACTACGAAGTCCGTGGCAAGGCGAAGGACGGCAAAGTGCGTGATATTCAGGTCTCACCCAGCGGTGAAGTCATCGAGATTGATTGAACTAGCGGCCTTGATGTCACTCCTCCGCTGTCATTCTGTAAAAAGTATGCACCACAAATGCACTAGCAGCCCACCCCATTGCGCGGCGGTTGCATCCAGGTAGACGCCGTGTCTCGCATAAAAAAGTGCGCCGTCCGAAATCTCTTGAATCTTGGCGTCGAGCATTGAGTCGAGCCATGGATGCATCAGGATGAGCACCACTTGAGCTGCCGCCATGACCAGCCAGCTTCCAATCAACAGCCGACCACGTCGCATTATCGCGTTGGCCAACAGTAGCACCAGAATAGCCGATGAAACCAGATTGAGCTGATTGGTCACGCGTTGAGTAATAAAGCCTTGCGCTGTGCTGCCCAGAACGTCCGTGCCCACAGGGACCACTATCAGGGCATAGAAGGAGAGTCCGCCAAGCCAAAACACAACAGCCAGGACGACTAAGTACCGCCATAGTCGGGGCCGATCAATCCGTTTAACCAATGCGGTCATGCGTAGAGTATTCATTATGGCGAGCCCGCCTGGATGGTGGCCGGCAGCAGTTGCTGTGTGTTTGTGTCCTGCATTTGATTGAGCAATCCTCGCTGGCGAGCACCGCCAGGTCCTGTCTGTATCGCGGCCCCCAGCGTTGCAGGGTTCAGGCCACCGCTCAATTGGAGTCCATTGATCTCAACTAAAACCTTGCGGGCTTCGACGACCGACTCGATGTAGGTGAGGTTGGCTTGAGCATAGGTTTGTCGTGCGGCTAAAAGGCGCAGCAAATCGAATTCGCCCTGCTTGTAGCCTTCCATTGTAAGGTCCAAGTTTTCCTTGGCATCTCGGAGCATCGACTTCTCTAGTCGCTCCACTTGGCTGCGGGCTGTTTGGTACCGGCGAGCAGAATCTGCAAGTTGATCACGTAGCACAAGCCGGACACGTTGGAGTTCAGCGGACGCGACGCGAATATCGGCCTCTGCGTGAACAATGTTTCCCTGATTGCGATTAAACAACGGAATCGGAGCGGCGATGAGGGTACTGAGATTCGTTGATTGGGAGGTGCGATCATATTCAGTGACGGTTTGGAGCGTGACGTTCGGTATGCGGGCCGCCCTTTCTCGCGCCAATTCGGCCCGCGCGTGCGCAAGCTCAGCCTCAGCCGATCGCAGTTGAGGACTGGTCGCCAAAAGTTGCGATAGCCTCTCATCAAAGTCAATTGGCGGGATAATCCCATCAAGTTCGCCTTGAAGTTCAACTGGCACCATGTCTGGTCGGCCAATAATCGTTACTAATTGGCGCCAAGCGGCTTCGTGTCGATAACGTGCATCCTGAAGCCCTTGCCGAACGGCATCCCGCTGGAGTCGTGCTTGCAAAACGTCGGCACGTGCGGCTTGTTTAACTCTCAGCATTTCTTCGGTCGCGCGCAAACCATCTTCGGCGACTTTCACCAGGTCTTGAGAAACCGCGATCGCACGTTGTGAGCCAAGAACCTCCAAATATCTGACTTCAAGATCATTGACGACCCGCATGACCTGAGCACGTTGCTCCCACGTCAATCTCCGAATCTCCTGGGCTTCAACGGCTTGGCTCAATTGGCGCTTACCAGCAGTTACAAACTCCTGGCTGATGAATGCACCGCTCGATTGCGTCTGGCCTGGTTGAGAGGAATCCGTTCGCAGATAGCCTGCCTGTGGATTCGGGTAGAGCCCTGCTTGAATCCAGAACCCGCGTTCCTGCGCAATTGCCGCAGAGGCCTGAGCCAATGTCGGATTCCAACGGAGGGCTATCGCTTGCAGGTCCGTGAGTGATAACCGGGGATCTCGTACAGGGGGCGTGGCAGGCGAAGCAGCAGGTCGCCGCATTGAGGAAGGCGGCGGTAAGGTCTCCTGGCTCAGGGAGAGTTGCGGCACTGTCGTTAAAAAAAGACCGAGACGAAAACGCGAAGCCCAATCCGAAATGAATCGCTGGGGAAATAAACGCACTTCCGTCGCGGCGGCCTGACTGGTTGATGAGAACGGGCTGGCGAGACTCGCATTCCGAACAGGTTCCTCAAACACGACAGCCCGCGGCGAGCACACAACCTCGGCGCGCAAGAATCCCAAGCTATCGGTTGTATCGGCAGGAACGCCTTTAACGGGCTCGCAATTGAAGCCAATACCGGTTGGGCTAACTGGGAAAATTGTCGGGAAACGATAGAATGCTCCGGCCCGTCTTGCGACAATGGGAGGAGTGCATCATGTTTCACGCCGAACTCGACCTTAAGCCAATCTTTTCAATACTTTATGGGGTTTTCAAACCGGCGATTCTGGATGGCGCTTGTGGGCGTCAGCGGTGTTCTCGCAATTGCGTGGGCATGCGCGGTGTGGCTTCCATCCAAAGCACCCGTTGATCCTGCCCCGAATTCAAGTGCCATCTCGGCAGCAGCGGACGATCACGGGCCAAACGAGGGGGAACGTCAAATCGTCCAACTCGCATCGGCGGATTTAGCACGTCGAATTGGGATTGAGACGGCGACGGTCATTCAGCAGAAACTCACTCAACACCTCGATGCCAACGCAGAAACGGCCTACAACGGCCAGCGAACTGCTGAAGTCCTGGCGCGAGTCTCCGGGGTCGTTAAGGAAGTTCGTGTCGAACTCAACCAGGTCGTTCGGCGCAGCGACGTGCTCGCCGTCATTGACTCGGCCGCCGTGGGGTCCGCCAAGGCCCAATATTTGACCGCCCTGGCTACGGTCAAGCTGGCTGAGGCCACATACGACCGTTACCACTCACTCGCTGAAAAGCAGATTGCCGCCGGAAAAAATGAATTGGAAGCACTGACCGCACTCACTCAGGCTAAGACCAGCCTGTTGGAGGCCAAACAGCATCTGTTCAATTTTGGATTCGCCCAGCCCGACCTCGATGTGATCGAGCGTGATCAGTCGGCTGGCAACCTCTTGGACGTGGTGGCGCCTATTGATGGAAACGTCACAACCTGGGACGCAGCCTTGGGTGAAGCGGTTGAGCCCACGACGCAGCTATTTGCAATCTCCGACACGTCACATTTCTGGCTCTGGATTGACGTTTATGAGTCGGACATTGAATTAGTGCAAGTCGGGCAGCCAGTCGCGTTCAGAATCTCTAACAAATCCGAGCCAGGATTTGCAGGTCGGATCACGGCGATTGGTACGGAAGCAGATCGCACGAGCCGAACAACACGGGTTCGAGCCCAAATTGCCAATAGCAACGGCCGACTAAGAGCCAATGTCTTCGGGAGGGCTCGCATCGAAGTCAATCCGGAGCATGACGCGACCACCGTCCCCACCGCCGCCGTTCAACACGAAGGACAGCAGGAGATTGTTTTCTTGCCGGAAGGGCCAGGTCGATACCGCCGACAAGAAGTAGTCACGAAGCCCATGGACGACGCCCGCTTGTTGGAGGTTGTCCAAGGACTGGAGCCGGGCCAACAGGTCGTCACGACCGGGGCCTTTTTACTCTACTCCGAGCTGGTCAGGGACCGGATCGCGGAAGACATCGATTGATCCTTTCGCGAAATCCTTCCTGATTCTCTCCCAGCTCTACACTGCACATGCTCGACGGCATTATCAATCTTAGTCTGAGGAATCGCTTCCTAGTCGTGCTCTTTGCATTGGCTCTGGTAGCAATTGGCATCCGTTCAGCCGTCGTGCTGCCGCTCGATGCGTTTCCAGACACGACCCCCAACCAAGTGCAAATCAATGCGGTGGCATCCGCGCTCTCGCCGGAAGAAGTCGAACGCCAAATCGCCTTCCCGGTTGAACTCTCGCTGGGCGGGCTTAAAGGTCTGGAGGAAGTCCGGTCGTCGTCCAAGTTCGGGCTCTGCCAAGTCGTTGCCACATTCTCGGACAGCACCGATATCTATTTCGCCCGGCAACAGATCATGGAGCGGCTTGAGGAGGTGGAATTGCCGGAGGGGGTCGACCGTCCTCGTCTGGGACCGGTCGCGACAGGCCTGGGCGAAGTCTACCACTATCGACTAAGTAGTGATGTCTACGACTTGATGGAACTGCGAACGTTGCAAGATTGGGTGATTCGACCCCGCTTGCGCCGCGTCCCCGGCGTTGCCGAAGTCAGCGCTTGGGGCGGAATGGCAAAGCAGTTTGAAGTACGACACAGCCCGGACAAGCTTGCGCAATTCAGCCTGACGCTCGACGATCTACTGCAAGCCCTCCGAGAAAACAACAAGAATGAGGGAGGCGGCAACATTGTCCGCGCGGGCAATGAAACGCTGGTGCAGGGAATCGGTCGGGCGCGGAATGTCGCTGATATCGAGGAGATTGTCGTCGCCACGCATGACGGGGTGCCTATCCGCGTCAAGGATCTGGCAGAAGTCAAAATTGGGCACATGATCCGTCGCGGGGGCGTGACGGCCCAAGGGCGCGGCGAGGTCGTCCTTGGCCAGGCGTTCATGCGGATGGGCGAGAACTCTCGTGAAGTCACCATGGCCCTTGACGAGGCACTGGAAGAAGCCAAGAAGGCCTTGCCTGCGGGGGTGGATGTCGAAGTCATCTACCGCCGAACGGACCTCGTCAACAATGTGCTTCGCACGGCGGGACGAAATCTATTCGAAGGCGCAATTCTTGTCATTGCCGTGCTCTTTGCATTCCTGGGAAATCTTCGAGCGGGCCTCATCGTCGCGTCGGTAATTCCGCTATCGATGTTGTTCGCGGTCACCATGATGGAACGAATCGGAATCGCAGGGAGTCTACTCAGCCTTGGCGCGATCGATTTCGGCCTGGTGGTCGATAGCTCGGTAGTGATGGTGGAGAACTGCGTCCGCCGGCTTGCGCACGATCGCACCGACCGCACGGAACTCGAAGTGGTGCGCGAGGCAGCGATTGAGGTCCGCAAACCAACCATGTTCGGCGAACTGATCATTATGATCGTTTATTTGCCGATCCTTACGCTCGAAGGAATTGAAGGCAAGCTCTTTCGGCCGATGGCGCTGACGGCGGTCTTCGCCTTGCTCGGCTCGATGATTCTGTCGCTAACCTTGATGCCGGTTTTGACCTCACTTTGCCTGCGGCGATCGATGTCCGACAAACCGACCAAGCTGGATCGGCTGGCACATTTTCTATTTCAGCCGATGTTGCGTCGGAGTCTCCAATTCCCCAAGACGACACTCGTATTTGTTGGCGCCATTACGATTGCGGCGACTCTCTTAGGACTTCGTCTGGGTTCGGAATTCGTTCCAAAGTTGGAGGAAGAAGCAATTGTCATCACGACGATTCGCTTGCCCGGTGTCAGCATCGCGGAATCGGTTCGCTACGGTACGTGCATCGAACGCATCTTGCTCGAAGAATTCCCCGACGAAATTCAGCAGATCGCGAGTTTTGCAGGCTCCGCGGAAATTGCCAACGACCAAATGGGACCTGAGGTGACGGACGTATTTGTCATGTTGAAGCCTCGCAATCAATGGACCAAAGCTAAGACGCAAGAGGAACTGGTCGAGGCAATGGCTGAAGTCACGGAGAAGCTACCTGGTATGCGAGCCGCCTATAGCCAGCCGATCGAAATGCGCATTAACGAGATGGACGCCGGGATTCGGACGGATTTGGGCATCAAGCTTTTTGGAGAGGATTTGGAAGTCCTCAAGAGCAAAGCCGCCGAAATCGAACGCATCGTCCGCGAAATCCCTGGGGCTGCCGATGTAGGCAGTGAACAGATTAGTGGGCAACCAATGTTAAGCGTCACCACCGACCGGAAGGCTCTGGCGCGTTATGGGGTTTCTGCTCGGCAGGTGCTCGACGCTGTGGGTACAGTCGGTGGATTGAAAGTTGGGGAGATTTTGGAGCCAGAACGGCGCTTCCCGCTCGTCGTCCGCCTAGCCCCTTCGCAACGGCATGACCCTACGGAATTGACGCACGTCTTGATTGCAACGGCATCGGGACAACGATTGCCGCTGGAATTGTTGGCCGATTTGACGCGCAGTGAAGGCCCGGCGACGATCCTGCGCGAATGGGGGCTGCGGCGAATCGTCGTTCAAGCCAATGTGCGCGGACGTGACCTTGGCTCGTTTGTCGAGCAGGTCAAGACGCAACTCAAGGATGTCTCGCTGCCGGTTGGCTACACGATTGAATATGGCGGCCAGTTCAAGAACCTCCAGCGTGCGGAACGAAGGCTTTATCTCGTCGTGCCGCTGGCCCTGGCTCTGATTTTCTGCCTGCTCTACCTCACGTTTTATTCCATTCGCGACGCGCTGATGATCTCTACTGGTGTGCTGTTTGCGCGAGTGGGAGGCGTGCTCGGATTGTGGATTATGGGCCTGCCGTTCACGATTTCCGCTGGAGTCGGATTCGTAGCGCTCGCGGGTGCGTCGATACTAGAGGGACTGGTGCTGGTTAGTGCCATTCGTGATCGTATGGGGCAAGGCGTGCCGAAGCGCGAGGCGATTGAAGAAGCCCGGCTTACGCGACTACGTCCCGTGTTGATGACCGGTATGGTCGCAGCATTGGGGTTCGTTCCCATGATGCTTTCGACGGGCATCGGCGCCGAAGTGCAGCGGCCGCTGGCAACGGTCGTCGTTTTCGGTATTGCCTGCGACACTTTTTTGACTATGCTCGCGCTGCCGGTTCTTTATCTACTCTTCGGCAAGGGACCAAAAACCGAGAACCGCGCCATTTAAGGTCCGTGATGTTCAACGCAAATCTATTCGGGAGCGATGACAACGAAGCACAATAAAAGCATCCGAAGCCAGATTCCCGCCAGCATTTGGGCACTCGGCTTTGTGAGCATGCTGATGGACATCTCGTCAGAACTCGTCCACAGCCTGTTGCCGGTATTCATGGTTTCAACCCTGGGTGCGACCGCCTTTGCCGTTGGCGTGATCGAAGGGATGGCTGAAGCCACGGCGCTGATCGTCAAGATATTCTCCGGCACCTTGAGCGACTACCTGGGCAAACGCAAGGCGCTGGCCGTCGTCGGTTACGGTCTCGGCGCCGTCAGTAAGCCGTTGTTTGCCATCGCATCAAGTGTCGGCACGGTCTTCGCAGCCCGCTTTATGGATCGGGTCGGCAAGGGCATCCGCGGCGCACCGCGAGACGCATTGGTGGCCGACATTGCGCCACCGGAAATACGCGGCGCTTGTTTCGGCCTGCGGCAATCACTCGATACGGTAGGCGCCTTCACTGGCCCATTGCTGGCGATCGCACTGATGCTGCTCTGGGCGAACGATTTCCGGGCGGTGTTTTGGGTAGCCGTCGTACCGGGGCTGCTTTCCGTCGCCGTGCTGCTATTCGGCGTGCGGGAGCCTACGCGGCCAGCGAGCCTGACGCGAATCAATCCGCTTCATTGGCGAGAATTGAAACGATTGACCCGTGGGTATTGGTGGGTCGTCGCCATTGGCGCCGTTTTTACACTCGCCAGGTTCAGCGAAGCGTTCCTGGTGTTGCGTGCCTACCAGGTCGGACTACCGATTGCGTGGGTGCCGCTGGTGCTGGTGGCGATGAACGTGGTCTACGCTCTGAGCGCCTATCCCTTCGGCAGACTGTCCGACACCATGAGCCACTCCAGGCTGCTCGCATTGGGACTCGCCGTCTTGATCGCCGCCGACGTGATCTTGGCCTTCAGCGGCTCCCTGAGCATGGTTTTTCTCGGCATCGCGTTGTGGGGGCTACACATGGGGGCAACACAAGGACTCTTGGCGACGATGGTGGCCGATACCGCACCGGCTGATTTGCGCGGCACGGCGTTCGGCTTCTTCAATCTTCTCAGCGGCCTTGCGATGCTAATCGCCAGCGTGCTAGCGGGACTGCTGTGGGATCGCCTCGGCCCTGCTTTTACATTTGGCGCTGGTGCCTTATTTTGCGGACTCGCCCTATTGGGAATGGCACTCCTGCCGCAGACACGATTTCGGGCCGCCGTGAACGTCGATCCGATTAAAACTGATCGCGCGTGACGATTTGACCCGGCTTCTGCGCCTGCCCGTGGCCTCTGGTTGACACCTGTGGCGACCATCGCACTCCCGTCACACCAACGGAAATATCTCCCTGCCCTCCCGCGTACTCCTCTACGGACACGCAACGATTCATTGCAAAGGAGTTCCGTCATGCAAGCTGCTTTGACCTGGGGACAAATCGTCGCCTGCGCGCTCTATATTTTTTTCCCGCTCGATTTGTTGCCGGACCCCATTCCATTTTTGGGTATGGGGGATGACTGCGTTGCCATGTGGCACATGATCCGCCAGCTCCAGCAGACCGGGACCATCAGTTAGAGAACGCTGGACATCGGCAGTTTATTTTGAGTGCTTGGGGCGCATCCGGCCAGGCCGGTCGGGTGCTCCCAGGCTCCACTTCGCTGCGGTCGCCCACTTTTCCGCAAATCTTCAAGTGCTTACACCCCGTCGACTCCTGATAAATAACCTCCTTTATTTATCACGATCCCGCCCAGTCCCGACCGTCACAGAAATGTCACACTTCTTTGCTTGCGCCCGATTCGCTCCCGGTAAATGATTCTTAACGTTTATCGCCGACAATGAGTCGGAGACCACAGTCAAGGAGGACACCATCATGAGTCGCACGTACGACCACACGAAAAACGACCCGAATCTGTCGTCAGACGAATTCCAACGGAGAGTGGCGAACAGGGCAAACACACTATTAGCCATCCAAGAAGCAGTGGATGACATAGCTGCTCATTCCCGGACTTTGGGGGATAAGAGTGAACGCTTAAATCTTGTTGATGCGGAAACCGCTGACTTTCTTGCGACGCTCGAAGCACTTAAGGGCATTGTTACGTCGTACACCCACACGATCGAGCGTGCCTGCGATCCGAAAGTGTTTCAGACGATACGGGACAACCGATCGCACCAACGCGGACAAGCGCACGCAGATGCAAAGACGGGAGCTTGGCAGCGCAGGCTTGAGGAAGACGATGCGGCCGCGAAGTCACAACGGCCTGGCCCCTCGCATTCCTGCGATTAATTACCTGCTTAGAGGAACGACAAAGGCCCGCCGCAGGTCGGGGGCTGATCCATCAACCACAGTAGAGGAGGACATATGGTTATCAAAAAGAAACCGGCTAACGACCGGCTGTTTGCCGCAATCACAGCGCGCGACCTGGTCGCTGCCAAACAAGCAATCCGGGCAGGGGCCGACGTGGATGCCACGATCCCATTTGACGACTCCTCGCACACCACGCTGCTGCATTGCGCCGCCCTAACTGAAGACACTAAGATTCTGCAACTCCTTATCGATAACGGCGCGGACATCAATGCCAAGGGCCCTGAACAGACCACTCCTCTGCATTGGGCTGCCGCTGCCAACCAACTTAAGGCCGCGAAGCTGTTGATCGACTGGGGCGCCGACGCCAACGCCTTCGACACCTGGAACGAAACGCCTAGCCAGTATGCCGCCAATCGCTGCTACAGAGATTTGGCCGAGATGCTCGAAACTGCTGCCGCCAAAATACAAAACAGCCACGCTGGTCGCGTCACCGACGAACGCAAGGACAAAGGCCCGCCGCAGTTCGGCGGCTGATCGAGCAACAACAGTCAAGGAGGACACACATGCCAAAGCTCAAACTACCGCAGCGATATCTCGACCAACAACTGTTGATTGCCTGTAAGGAAGGACAACTCGACCACGCACAGCTTGCGATTGCAGCCGGCGCCAATGTGAATTGGCGCACCCAAGGCTTCGCCACGACGCCGCTACACGAGGCTGCGTCCAATGGTCACTTTGCGATAGCCATGCTGCTGATCAAAGCCGGAGCCAACGCGTCGGCGAAGAACATTAAAGGCACTCCGCCGCAAGCACCACGCGACGACAACTCTCTGGCGGTACTTCTGGCAGACGCTGTCCAAAAGCAGCAGGGCCACGCCAACCGCGTCACCGACGATTTTCTGCTTACTCCGCAGGACATTGCGAAAGAGCAAGAGAGCCACGCTGCTCGCGTCACCGAGGATCGCAAGGACAAAGGCCCGCCGCAGGTCGGCGGCTGATCATTCAACCACAGTCAAGGAGGACTCGTGACAAACGATGACGCCACCAAGCAACTTTATACGGCCATTAGCAACGGCAATGTTGACGACGCCCAAGCAGCCCTTCTGTCAGGGGCCAATGTAAACACGAAGATTGAATCGGTGTTGACGCCGCTGCGGTACGCCATGAGCATCGGTCATCTTCCTGTCGTAGAGTTCCTGATCGACAGGGGAGCTGACATCAACTTGAAGGACTACGATGGTGACCCAGCGCTGCACTCGGCCGTCAAGGTCGGCGACTCGCTCATCGTCAAGCTCTTGATCGAGAAAGGAGCCGATCTAGACGCGGAGAATGAAGGCCACCAGACTCCGCGGCAATTGGCAGCAGACCGCGGCCTCACCGAAATAGTGACGCTGCTGAACAACGCCGCCAAGCAACAAGGCCACGCTGCCCGCGTCGCTGAAGAACGCAAGGACAAAGGCCCGCCGCAGGTCGGCGGCTGATCGATCAACCACAGCCAAGGAGGACTACGAACGTGAACGATCACCCCAACGAATCCCAGGCCGATTTCGATACGGCTTCTGCACGATTAAAAGACCCCACGCGCCTCGCCCTAGTAGGGCTAGTAGGGACTGACCGCGTGTGGATACAGGTCATCACACCTACCGATCCCAGCAGTGAAAAAGGGATGGTCTTGAGTGCTGCCGCACGCATGCTTCAGACCGCCTTTCCTGGCGATAAAGGCATCGAATATATGGACATCCAAGGGTGCAAGGGATTCACAATGTCCCGCGCGCAGTACGACATGCTTCGCTCTCAATTAAATGCAGGTCAGCAGCAAGGCCACGCCGGCCGTATCGTCGAGGAACGCAAGGACAAAGGCCCGCCGCAGGTCGGCGGATGATCAATCAACCACAGTCAAGGAGGACAACATGAATCCTGCATCTACGGATAGTCATCCAAGTCGCGAGCATAACCCTCGTGGATGATCCGAAGAAACATTCGCCATCAGCCCGCCTCGAAGCTGCAGGACTATTGGCACAAACACTCCTGGGCACTCCGGTCAACATCGGAGACAAGAAGCACACGCTCCTCAACGTGCTCCGGAACTTTCACGACAGTAAGGTCAAGGAATTCAACGGGCATTTCGAGCCCCCACGTCCTTCTTACGAACAATCACTGACAGAAGAAGAAGACTGGTGGAGGCGTGCCATCGCCGATCCAAGCATTGTTCCGGATAGATTCAAAAAGCACTGGCCGAAGCTGGTTCCTTATATTGACGGCACGCTGCCTGTGGATGAAGAAAAGATAAAAGAACTTGCCCGCTACCGGCTTCACTCTATTTTTGGCGATCCGAGGAATTTCGACTATCTCGGGCAGCTTATCGAAACGCTCGATACTGGGCTGACTAAGAACGCGAGAGACGCGGTGCCGTTGCTGCGTGACACCTCCGGGCTGGAATGGCTTATCGAACGCCACGCTATGGAAACCGAGATCTTTGGCGCGCCTCCCGAACGCACGCACTTCGAGGAATTCATCGGCCAAAAGATTGAACCAAAAGAATATGCCGAGTTTACCCACAATATGATGACGAACTTCATGGCGCCGATGATTGAGCGCGATCGCGCTGTTCTGAACGCATTGACCCAAACGCTCGAAACGGTGAAGCGAATCAATTTTGTGCTTGGGCTGGGACCTAACCCTGACGAACCGGGCACGCTGCTAGATAATGCCACCAAACCGCAGCAAGGTCACGCCGGCAAGATCGCCGACGAACGCAAGGACAAAGGCCCGCCGCAGGTCGGAGGCTGAGGAACAACAAAGTCAAGGAGGACCTATGGACTACCTAATTAATGCGCAAATCGATCGGCAACGAAACGCTGCAAACGCGCTTCTTCTGAAAGGCACTAGCGAGGGCAACATCACAGAAGTGCAAGAGGCACTGGAAAAAGGGGCGAATCCGAATTACGCCCCAATATTTGGCGACGCAGTCGCTGGCGGCAATCCTCTTCACGATGCGTGCGCCCTTGGACGACGCGACATTGCCGAGGAGCTGCTGAATGCTAAAGCATATGTCAATGCCCGAGACAATTACTCTCAGACGCCATTGCATCGCGCTGCGGCAAGTGGCAACGCTGAATTGATCCGGCTATTGGTCCAAGCCGGCGCAGACATCAATGCTCGCGATAATAAAGACCGACTCCCCGTCCATGTCGCCATAGGCGACGACCTGTCCGGCCTCGTTCGCAATACCGACGTAGTGACCGCGTTGGCAATGGCACACCCGACAATGTCTCAAAATGCCAATCTCATCGAGCTGCTCAATAAAGCCCCTAAGCAGCAAGGCCACGCCGGCCGCATCACCGGGGAACGCAAAGATAAAAACCCGCCGCAGGTCGGCGGCTGATTCATCAACCACAGTCAAGGAGGACAACATGACACCGCTCGATGTTAGTGCAATGCACAGCCAGGCATACGATGCCGCTCAGTCCAACGATAGGTGCCGGCCCGACGGCTCCATCGAAGCTGCATTGCTCGCAATAACTGCACTAAAGATACTCAAAGCCGAAGGTCACAAGATCGATCAGTTTGCCATGACTACGGCGCGACGCGCCGCCGCAATTGGACTTGCACGATCTATCGATTACCGGGGACACGATCCCGAACTCAATCCACCGATCTCCAGGTTCATGCATACCTACGAATCGTCCATAGATGCATCGCTCGGCGGATATGCCGCCAAGCAACAAGACCACGCCGACCGCATCACCAAGGAACGTAAGGACAAAGGCCCACCGCAGGTCGGCGGATAGGCGTGCGTGGCCCGTCGGTCTAAGCATCCCTCATCTTCCCAAGCATCGATTGGCAATGGCCGCGATGGCAAGGAAGGCACGTCGTTTGGCTGGCTGGCTTATGACCAACGCACCTTCGGCGAGATCCTTTCAGACTGGCAACAGAGTGTCTCTCCTGGCGAAGTACGCGGTTTTCTGAGCAGTCTCCATCTCGACACGGCAATTAGCTCTTCACAATTCACCGACTTGGTTGCTGGTTCCGCAGCGCCATCACGCGAACTCGTGAGCTACCTGTCGGCCTGCGTGCCCGACCATGTCACATCCCGCGTCGTAATGCGCAATCGGGGCAACAAGGCGCTCACCCGAGCGGATGGTAAGCCGATCATCAGCCCTTCAGCCGATCAGATTTTAACAGCACGCGACAGGAAGCTTGCTGAGATCGCCCAGCGCAATTCCGCTGCTGGCAATCCTGCGTTCGATACCTGGCGCGACGACCTCGTCGAGCGTCTCTCGGCAGCAACTCCCGATGAAGCAATTGACGTTTCGCAAACGTTTACCAACCTCGCCGGTTACCTCAACATTGATCGCAAGGTACTTGACGGCCAGAAGCATCCTTCGCCGGACCAGGTGGAATCGATTGCGAGCGAACTTGCTCAACTCCTGAAGCTGGAGGGCAGCGAGTTCGATCAGTTCGTTGACGCCACCACCAGTGCGCTCAGTTCAAATGGCGAATCAGTCGCATCCAAGCCCTTTGCTGGCCGCAGTATGCTTCCTGCGTCACGTCGCTTCTGGTAAAAGAGCGACGGCTGTTTACTGGCAGCCCGAGCAAAAGTCGAATCTCTACTGCGCCAGGCAATCTTAGAAAATGGGCATGACGATGGTGCATCCCCCGACGGACTTAAGTCACCAGAAAATGGCAACGCCACCCACGCCCGCAACCTCTTGCTGCGAGCATTGACCCACGAAGGTTACTTCAAGGGTAAATAGCCGGTTGTTAGGCACCTCGCCTGCGGCGACCGCCACAACACGCCGCTTCACTGGGCAGCGATTTCCAATTCCGATCCTGATGCCGCCCGGCTGTTGCTTGACCACGGCGCCGATCCTTCCGCGTCAAACCATCGCCCACACACCGTCCGTCAAGCAGCGGATCATTTTGCCACCGGTCGCTCATAGAGCTACTCGATGCCCACTCTGCACAGCAGCAAAGCCACGCCGACCGCGTCGCCGAAGAACGCAAGGACAAAGGCCCGCCGCAGGTCGGGGGCTGATCCATCAACCACAGTCAAGGAGGGTCAATGGACAAGGCGACCAAACGATTGTTCTTCCCCGTTATTTCTGGCGTTGCTGACGGTGCACGAGCGGCCATTGCCGCAGTGGCACATGTCACACACGACGTTGAGTCATCGCAGCACACCTGTGATCGACCTTTATTTAGCACGCTCTACGATGGTTAACATTGTCATAAAAGGTTCACGACACTTTAAGAATGTTTTAACCATTCTCAGTTTATCATTAACCAATGGGCAAAGCCCCCTCAATACGAGCCAACGGCAAACAGAGAGCAACTGGCTGTGGAGACAATATAGGTCTATGAAGCACCTGCGTATTTATGCCTGCATTAGCATACTACTTCTGGTATCAGGTTGCTGTGTTTCCTGGTTTGGCAGCAGTAATTGCTGTCCGCTTCCCCCGACAAATGAAGAATTGCAAAATGAATTAGATTTAATTGATGAACAATACGATGACCACGCTCAGGCGATAGTAGACAACATGAACTATCAGTTGGCTGAAGCGCAAATGGAGCGTCAGAATCAGCTACACGATATCGAGGTGCAACTTGCGCAGGGCTTTATCAGTGACGAAGAAGCCGAGGAGGCCAGGCAGGAAGCGCAAGATGACTATGACAATACGGTCAACTACTGGACCACGACCGCCGACTTGGGACTTGGTTCATTAGAAATCAGTAAAGCGTTCGATAAACAAGACGCAAGGGAGAATTGGCAACAACGAGTTGATGAACAGGAAAATTGTGCGCGCAGCGCCCACGGCACCGACATTCACGTCGGCCCAGCGCCGTCCGCAGCGCCGGCTGTTACCAACCTTACGGACAGCGATGGCAAAACCATGATCGGCGTGGGCAGTACATCTAATCCAAACGGCTACAATCTGCCGTGAACAACCAAATGTCGGCATGCAAAGGCTGCCACGCGGGGGCATGCCACGGATTGTCGCTGAAATCGCGCAAGATGGTATTCGATCGGCGGCTTAAGGGATTCTTAAGCGTTCGCCAATAGAATGCCACGTTATGGGCCAGCGCGGATTCACCCTCATTGAACTTTCCATCGTGCTGACGATCATCGCACTAACTGTGGGTAGCGTCCTTGTTGGCCGCGACATAGCAGAAGGCTTCAAGATCCGCTCAACCATTGGTCAGATTGAAAAATACAAGACCGCCGTCACCACCTTTCGGCTAAAATATGGCGGCCTCCCCGGCGACCTCGACTCCGCCGCTGCATCTACACTCGGCATGGCAGAGCGCTCAGGTGATTCCGGACATGGCGACGGCGATTTGGTGATCGAGGATTGCGACGACCAGGACTCGTTCTTCGCCTTCGGGTGCGAAGATGCCCTCTTTTGGAATGATTTGGCAGTTGGCGGATTGATACCAGGCGACTACTCCGCCGACATCGACGATTTCCTACCGGTAAACCCCGGCCAGAGTGCGACCTACCTGCCCGACGCCGCTATCGGTAACGGCAACGTCGTCGCCGTCTTCAGCGTGCACTCGACGGGTGGGCTGACCGCCATAGCCACCAAGAACTGCCAATCGCCCTCTTTCTGTTTCACGCTCCAGTATCTTGACTTTAATTCAACCTCGGTCTACCGGCCACGCCCGCGCATTTCAACCGTCCAGGCCGCGGCCTTAGACAGCAAAATAGATGACGGACTCCCATTGAGCGGCCAAGTCCGCGGGAGCAGCGTCTTTAATAGCATTCTATGGTCCGCATACGGGATCGCTCTTCCCGGTATTTTGCCCGACGCCGCACCTCCTCTCTTATTTCCCGGCGCTAGCAACTGCCTCACGGCATCCTCTGGACAAACAATCTACGACATACGGTTGGGCCAGGCCGACGTCATGAGCTGCGTCATGCAGTTCGCCGGCCATTAGATAGCAGCGCCTACCAATTGCGAAAGTTGACGCCGACTTAGATGGCACCTCGCCTGTGTAGACCGCGTGCTCTCGGGCTGCGCTTCGCTGCGGTCCTTCGGACGCATTGCCCCTTCCGCCCGCATGGTGCGTCGGCTGAAAGTTTGTTTTTCTACTTGTCGCACTCTTAACCACGCTGTTTGTCAGTCGTAAACCATCGCGTCGCGGCCCGACGGCAGAGTACAACCTGGTGAGAGTGACAAATAGGGAGAATAGAACCGTGCCATTTATCGTGAACGACTACACATCATGATTTACAAACGAGCGACAAGCAAACTCTGGCAAGCCCTTAGCGAGAGCGCTTTTGCGTCGGACCAAACTGCTGCGAAGCGGCTGTTTCGATGGCCCGAGCCATTTGTTGAGTTTGCCGAACGCCGGAACTGAGGCCCACCCGGACGTAATACTCGTTCATGCAGTCGATTTGGTCATGGCGATCCTCGTCGGGCTGAGGGTCGGGTTGGCCCGCAGCGGCCGCGAAGGCCTTTTGAGCCAGGACGCGCTCCGACTGCATGGCAGCCAGCACGTTGATCCAGCCTGCAGCGTCGTGTCCCCGCTTGCCGAATAGCCCCTTTTCCGAGAACAAGTCAGGCTGGTCCCGCCGCAATTGCTCGATCGTAATCCGATCGGTCGGAAAGGAAAGCGCCTCTAGGCGAAGTGTGGGTAAATCCTTATCGGTCATTCGTGCCCCGTCTCTCGGATCGCACGAAATCGACCAACGGTCAAGCCCCTTTTTTCTCTGGTCGATTCGTGATCGCTCAACTGTTCCCCGGATACGCCCGCCTATCATCGTTCCGTTAGGTTTTGATTCATGCGGCCGAGCTTACCATATCCCTAGCTCTGCCTTGGAATTCGCTTCTTCCCTTGAAATTGACTCAACACCCGCTGCGGTCCTGACGGACGCGGTTGCCCCTTCCGCCAGTCTGGTGCATCGGCCTGCTGATGGACACCTTCGGTGACTAGCGCACTGCATTCATAAAAACGGAAATATCTCCCTGCCCTCCCGCGTACTTCCTTGCAGACACACAACCATTCATCGCTAAGGAATACCGCCATGCAAGCTGCTTGGACTTGGGGACAAATCGTCGCCTGCGCGCTTTATATTTTGTTCCCGCTCGATTTGTTGCCGGACCCCATCCCATTTTTGGGTATGGGGGATGACTGCGTTGCCATGTGGCACATGATCCGCCAGCTCCAGCAGACCGGGACCATCAGTTAGAGAACGCTGGATATCGGCAATTCATTTTTGAGTGCCTGGGGCGCATCCGGCCAAGCCGGTCGGGTGCTCTCGGGCTGCGCTTCGCTTCGGTCCTTCGGACGCATGGCCCCTTCCGCCCGCATGGTGCGTCGGCCGTTGGCCTCTGATTGACACCTTCGGTGGCTGAAGAAGTGCTTCTCGCGTGAACCGGTTTTAGGGGGCACATCCCCCGCGTAGTCATTCGTTGCATCCATTATTGATCCATTGCGTCGGTGTCGAATTCACCGATCGCCTTTTCGACTGCCAAATAACGTTTGTGATTCTCTGAGCCCTTGTTGTTGCTCTGGACCTCGTGGAGGAACAAGGGAATTACGATCTTCGTGACTTGGCCGCTCGATTCAACTCCGACCAGCGTGCCGCTGCCATCGCTATAGCCCGGCGGAAAGCTCTTGAGCCGCTCGATTCCTGCCGAGATCGCCGCCGTGAGCATTTCATTGACTTTGCCTGGTGGATAGACGTCCATCCTTCTATACACTGTCCACTGACCGTCATGGGTCGCAGTCCACCCTTTTTTTGGCGGGTGCGGTTCACCACGGCGCTTGACGGCTATTTCGCTCCGACCGTCCGCCCACAACGTCAAGCGCTCGCTGTTGCCCGAGCCGTCCCAGTGCTGGTTCTCCCAAAAAATCATGCTCGCACCTTGCCGCCCCTCCGCGGCGTTCGCCAATGCTAGGACTATTATGAGCATCAACAACCCTTTGTCCTTTAGTCTCGGGCGTGCATGGTGCGCGTCATCGCTCCCCATCGTCTGGCTCCATCCTCTAGGTCTTGGAGCTACGCTATCACGAGTGTCGTTACTAAGTCGTTAACCTTCGTGAACAGCTTCAATCGGCGGTGTGACTGGCACCTCGCCTTCGGCGACCGGATGCTCTCGGGCACTGCTTCGCTTCGGTCCTGCGGACGCCTCGCCCCTTCCGCCCGCCTGGTGCATCGGCCTTCGGCCTCAAGCCGACACCTCTCGGTGACTGAAGTCGTGCTTCTCGCATGAACCGGTTTTAGGGGGCACATCCCCCGGGGCGCTATCCTCGACCGCCCTGTCCAGGCGAATCGTGCGCGTCCCTCTTTCTCATTCGTTCCCTATCCGCAAGAGACCGTGAACGAGCATTGTGCGACGCCGTGAATTCTTGCCCGAGCTGGCCATCTTTTCCACTGTTCATCCGCACTTGCGAAATAGTCTCCACCGGAACCAACACCTGAGCCGAGCTTTCATCAATGTATGCCCCGGCGTGCCAAAGCTCATTGAGACTGTCGCACGCGTTTTCCGGATTCTTCATAACTCCGCGCGTGCGAAGAACAAGGCCGCCATGCTCACTATCAATTCTTTGCAATTCACGCGGCTCGTACGTCCCGTTTCCGTTCTTGTGTACCAGCTCCCATTGCGTTCCCGTCACACTCTCCAGCCGATCAATGGTCTGAACAACGCGTTGTTCCGGCGCCAGATGCCGAAAACGCATGTTGTACGCGTCTTCCCCCGACTCCTCGTAGAAATTGCGGCTCGTTCCGACCGCTTTCAAGCCACAGGTTCGAAAAAACTGTTGCGCCGGCAGATTGCTTTCGCACACCTTCAGGCCAAGCGAGCTCCTACGCTGCGCCGATAATTTGGCAGCCAGCTTCTCGACTATATCGGTTCCAATACCTTGGCGCCGATATTCAGGGTCAACCGCCATATTCAGAAGATGCAATCGTGTTTTGTGCAATTCATAGATCATGTATCCCACCACCTTGTCGTCGAGTTCGGCGACCATCCCAATGCAATTGCGCTGTCGCAGAGCGCGGATGAAATCCTCTTCTTGCCACGGGTACTCGAAGCTCTTGTTTTCGATATCCAATACCTCATGCATATCATGCCGGATCATCCAGCGTTGATGCGCTCTCGGTCTTTTGCGCGCATCCTTCGCGCCATCCATCTCCATCGCCTGGCTCCACTCTAAGAGTTGTGGGGCCACGCTAGCACGAAAACGTCTAAGGAAGTGTTAAGAGTTGTTGACAATTGCTTGACGATCGCGACATGACATTTTTCTTCAATAGGTTAGCGCGCCTGTATCGATTTGGTTGCATGGCACCTCGCCTGCGGCGACCGCGTGCTTTCGGGCTGCGCTTCGCTTCGGTCCTTCGGACGCATCGCCCCTTCCGCCCGCCTGGTGCGTCGGCCTGCGGCCTTTAATCGACACCTTCGGTGACTGAGAAAGTGCTTCTCGCGTGAACCGGTTTTAGGGGGCACATCCCCCGGACCGTCAAGGATCGGAGCCGCGCCGGTCACTTCCGCACGAAAATGCTTGCCACCGCATCCTGATAGACCCGCCGCCACTCTGCGTGATACTGGCCGGCAGCATAGGCGATGGCAAAGTGTTGATCGTTACCGATCAACATCCCTTCGAGACGATACTTCCCTACCAGCTTCCGCCAATCGGCCTGTAGCTTGACGAAATCGATGTAATCGATGAGCACTTCCTCTGAATAGGCAGTACCGGCGCGGCCATCGACGAATACCGGGACTTTGCCGCGCGCATAGTAAATGATGCTGCCGCCGAGCGAATAGTCGGTCAGAAAGCGCTTGCTCGGATAATGCGCCAAGATGTAGGCGATCGCGGGTCGCGCGTCCTTCTCTGGCTCAACCAAATACGACTCTCCCCGGAGCACAGGCAACATCGCAATGCTTGCTGCCATGACCAATACTATCACGAGGACCATCTTGCGGGTCGCGCCAGCCTTGGCAAGCGCGTCCCCGATATCGTCGCGGCGTGTGCGGATGGAGTCCAGCGTTTCGAGCCAGCGCTGCACGCTGATCGCCATATACGGCGCCGACACCAAGATAAAAACGCTGATGTTCCGCATCGACACCAGCATGGCCAGCCACCAGAACAAGCTGATGATGCGGTCGGCAGGCGGGACGGAGCGATCGCGCATGCCTGAAGCCAGCAAGAACATTACAAACCAGCTGGTGGCGCCAGTGTCTTTGTTGAATATGAACGGCTGCCACTCCAGGATATAAGCCGTGACCGCGCTGCCTAGCGTGCGCGACACGGCAACGTACGCATCGATGCCATAGGGATTGCAAAGTGCGGCGAGCGCACACAGCGCGCCAATACGAACCAATTGTTTGAACCATGCCCAGCGTTTGAGCATCAGCGCCTCCAGGCCATAGGCTCCGATCAGCGAGAATCCCACCAGAAAACTGGCATGGAGGTTCACCCACAGCGCCATCACCGGTGGCAGCCAGTACAAGGCGCGCATAGACACCGGCGTACGGCTTCGATGCAGCAAGCGGTGGTAGAGCAGGATGAACAGGTAGCCCGCCAGCTGCGGCCGTGCCGCGGTGAACCCGACCAGGCTCAAGGTTGCCAGCAGCAGAATTAGGATCGTGGCATCGATCCCGGCATCTTTGCGCTCGACAATATTCCAGGCCAGGAAACCGATCGACAGCGCCGAAAGCGCCATGCTGAAGATGAAAAGGCCAGATGTGCCTACCGCCTGACATATCAGGCTGATAAGCACGTCCCATAGCCACGAGATGATGTACCAGGGCTGGCCATTGGCCGTGAATGACCACCGATCGGTGGCTGGAAGCGTGCCGATACTGCGAATCAGGTCGCCGGTGGCGATATGCCACGTCACATCCGGATCGCCAAACAGCGCCATCGCCTTGGCGTACAAACACACGTAAGCAAGGAGATAGGCCAACAGGGCCAGCGGCAGCTTCGGTATGCCTCGCGCGTCGGACATCCGTGCCGCAATGTTAATTTCGTGGGAATTCGCGAAGAGTCGGCGAAACCATCGTCTCCAGTTCGAACTATTCGCCTCGCGCACCGATTCCTCGTCGACTTCGTTACAATCGCTGGATCAATTCCTATCTTGCCGTAACTGGCCTCCGAGCGCAACCAATAAGCAGTCCGCGTTCGCGACGGTCAATGGAAGACTGCGATATCGGCACCTCGCCTGCGGCGACCGCGTGCTCTCGGGCTGCGCTTTGCTGCGGTCCTGCGGACGCGCTGCCCCTTCCGCCCGCCTGGCGCGTCGGCCGTTGGCCTCTGATGGACACCTCTCGGTGACTGAAGAAGTGCTTCTCGCCTAACCGGTTTTAGGGGGCACATCCCCCGGACCGTCAAGGATCGGAGCCGCGCCGCCTCTGTGGCTCCCTCCCCGATCTTCCTTGGCTGCGCTTCGTGCAGACCGGGTGCCCCTCCACGCCGGCGGTCCTTGACCGTCCTCCCCCTTGCGCTTCGGACTTCGTCCCCCCTGCGCTGGAGAACGCCCGGGTGCGTTTCGCACAGGGGGACATTTAGCAATTCAAGACGGAGGACTTTTCAGATGGCTACCACCAGCAAGACCAATCGCATTGACGTTTACACTCGCGTGACTGCCAAGATCGTTGAAGAGCTTGAACGAGGCACACGGCCTTGGTTCAAGCCCTGGAACGCCGAGCATGCCGCCGGACGTATTACGCGACCCCTACGCAGCAACGGGCAGCCCTACAAAGGCATCAACATCCTGATGCTTTGGGCATCAGCCGAGGCCCAGGGATTCGCCAACCCGTTTTGGCTGACTTTCAACCAGGCACGAGACCTCGGGGCATTCGTCAAGAAGGGGGAGCACGGCAGCCCGGTCGTCTACGCCAACACCTTCAAGAAGAAGGAAACCAACGACACAGGCGAAGAGACCGAGCAGGAAATTCCGTTCTTGAAGGAGTACACGGTTTTCAATGCCGCCCAGGTCGAGGGACTGCCCGCGTATTTCTACGAACTGGCGAAGGCGATCGAGACCAAGCCACTGGCACGCATAGAGCAGGCCGAACGATTCTTTGCCAACACCAAGGCGGAGATTAAGTACGGCGGGAACCGGGCCTATTACGCCATCGAGGCCGACTATGTGCGGATGCCTCCTTTCGAGACGTTTCGCGATGCCGAATCGCACGCGGCGACTTTGGCCCATGAGTTGACCCACTGGACACGCCACGAGACCAGGCTCAATCGCGACCTCGGCCGCAAGAAATGGGGCGACGAAGGCTACGCGATGGAAGAGCTGGTCGCCGAACTTGGCTCCGCGTTCTTGTGTGCTGATCTAAGCATCACGCCGGAGGTTCGCGAGGACCACGCCAGCTATATCGACTCTTGGCTGAAGGTATTGAAGGCCGACAAGCGGGCCGTGTTCTCGGCAGCTTCACTGGCGAGTCAGGCCGTTGATTTTCTGCACGGCTTGCAGCCCCAGGCGGCCGCATGACCCCCTCACGCTGCCCGCCGGAGCGATCCGGCGGGCGGCCTTTCCTTCACCGAATTCTAAGGACTTCCACACATGGACCCGAACCAAACCTATCTCGATATGTACGACGCGATGCGTGAAGGGGATCACGAAACAGCCCGTGCCCTGGCCCTTGTTCTGAAACGCTGGTTTTCGAGTGGCGGATTTTATCCCTACCAGTTCAGCCCCGACGAGATGAACGCCTACATCGCCAATGTTCTGCGGCGGACGGCTTACCTGGCCTGACCACAACACCAATCCCGAAAGGTTCTTCCCATGTTTTATGTCATTTGTCCGACCTGCCAAGCACGTGTCGAGATTCCGGCCGACGCCGTAGAACCAGACCGCACCGACCCGTGGAACGTTGTGCGATGCGACGAATGCGACACCGGCTTTGATTACGACGACGAGGATGTATTCGCAGACGATCAATCAAACGACTGAGAATCATTTACCGCAATGGCCCCTCGTTCCATCACCCCTGCCCGCGACGATCACACTCGTCCGCCGCTCTTCACTCTGGAAGAGTGGCGGGCGATCGTCCGTACTCTCGCCTTGTCGCCACGGCAAGCCCAGATCGTTGGTTATCTAATGCAGAGCAAGACCCGCAGCGAGATTCAACGCGCCCTGGCCATCACGCCATCGACCTTTCGCACGCAATATGACAGGGCCAGAGCGAGACTCAGAGCAGAGGACACCATGGCACTGGCGTACCGGGTATTCGAGGCCTTTCGCACGCTGACTGATTAGTGCCTGACTGTCGGCACAAAAGGCGACACATTATTGGCGACGCGCCTGCGGGCGACACATAAAAGGCGACTCGCGGGTGCGGCCGCGATGAACTATTCTCGGCCTTCAGCATGGAAGCTCGAACCGCGGGCAAGGACGCCCGCACAACCCGAGCGAGAAGCTATCGAGATTAACCGACCGACAGAGGACGAGGCGTGGCCAGCACCCGCAAAACAAACACTTGCGATGGTGCATTGGTCCCTCCGCTGTTCAGCCCCGACGAATGGCAAGAGCTTGTACGCCACTGCGAACTCTCTCCACGCCAAGCAGAGATCGTGGGGCTTGTCATGCAAGGCCGACAGGACAGTGAAATCATTGCGATTCTCAACATCAGCCAGTCGACCTGCCGAACGCAACTTGACAGGGCCAAGGCACGCCTGGCGGCGCGCGATCGCACTGGGATCGTCTATCAGATGTTTTGGAAATTCAGGCAACTAGTCGAACTCAAACGATTCCCGTGGTCCCCTCGCGACTCCGACTGACTAGCTTCCGTTTCGAGTGCTAATGCCGCATATCTAAACCCGCCCGGACTTTGAGCCCTACGGCTCAATCCTCAGTCCTCACTTCTCGCGGCGGTTCCCCCTCGTTTCCCCTTCCGTGCCCAGTGGCGGCTCACCGCCAGGGCGATCGCTTGTCGCACCGTCGAAACGACCAACTGGAGATAGCCATGATCTTACGAATTGCCATCAGCTTTGTACTTGCCGCCATTCTTGGAACCTGCCCCGCCGTTAAGGCATCGATTCTCAGCACGAGCGGAGCCGTCAGCACCATCGCAGCTCCGCCGGACGTATCTGGCGGCGCGATCGAAAGTGACGCAACCATTTTGGCTTTTGCGGAACGGCAGAATATCGTGCTGTCGCAGGATATCGCCGTTGATATTTCCGTGCCCGGCACGTCACCGTCCGGTGGCGTGAAGAATCTAAGTCCCGGCACGATCACGTCGAGCACTCACATCAGCAGCTATTTCATCCATTTCGACGCTGTCGGCAACCCAGCCCCGGAGAGTGCCGTTCCGGCATCAGGCTCAATCACTTTTGACACGGATGTTCTGGGACTGATCGTCCTGGGGACGAGCATCAACCTAACCGATCCTTATCCGGGGCTTCCCGGCACGATTTACGCCACAGGAGAACTCAACCGCGGCCTGGAAATCCCCTCCGGGCCGGCCGGTACAGGAACTCTCGACCTCATCACATTAAGCGCCGACCGTAGAACTGTCTCGTTCAACTTCCGGGACGGTGCCGCACCGGATGACATCCGCATCATCACCAACGCCGTGCCGGAACCCTCGGCCATCGCTCTCGCTGCAATGGCAGGTGCGATCCTGTTGGCACGGTCGCGGTTTCGCCGAAGCAAGCGATTGGAATCAAAAGTCGGCCGGACGATGTTCATCGCCGCTATCTGCGGCGTGGCCTGTCTCGGGCTCCAGGCAACGGCCAGGGCAAACTTCCTGTTCGCCCATCACGGCGACGCCAATCCGACGACGGAAGGATTCACCGGGCACTTGGTCTTCGGCGCACCATCGACCTTCGGCCCGATCGCCAACGATTTGGGAAATCCGGCTTGGAGTGTCGTCGGTACTGCCCAGAGTTCACAGTATTCGTACACGTCCGGCGCGTTGACGGCCCCGCAACTGGCCGATATCGCCAATCACGGCTTCACCCTCACCATCGTGGCGCGAGCCTTGCAGAATATCGCGCCGACATACGACCCATCCCATCCCGTGGCCATCACCGGCGGCGGTCTCAATACCGGTGCCCAGCGATTTGACATCGCCCTCGGGCTGAACAGCAGCGGCGATACGGTGGTTTTCTTGTTCACGGCCGATGATGCTATTGGCCCAGGGTCTTCCCTTGTGGGCGCGGGACCAAGCTATACGCTGACCGGAGCAGGCAACGCCTACCACAATTACAATCTGGTCTACAACCCGGTGACGCACCTGGCCGACTTGTCCGTCGATGGCATCACCCGCATCACGGGATATTCGGGGAACACGACCTTCAAATCAAACGTCGGCCTCTATTTTGGCGCCTCAAGCGGCGGGCAGGGCAATATCAACTTTGCACAAGTGGTATCGGTTCCAGAGCCCTCATCCGCGGTTCTGTTTGCCGCAGGCGCAGTCGCCTTGGCTGTCTGCTACTTTCATCGCTCGCGGCGCGTCACTATGGCTTCACCGTGATGCTCTCAACGACAATGGCCTGGCGATGTGACGAAATAATAGTCGGCCCGTCCGCCTCCTGAATATATGGAACGCGGTGTCGCACGATCGCATCGAATAATGTCATGTTCGGCCGGATCGGCGTAGCCAGGTTCTGGCCGGCGATCTTCACCGTCTCGCTCCCGAAACGCAGAGTGATACCCTCCGAAGGGTCAAAGGTCGCGCGCGTGAGCCATCCATAGGGAAACGCATGGACATTGCCATCCTTTTGGCGAAACTCCAGCATGATCGCCCGCTCACGGACGCCCCTCAGCACGCCACAGATCCCCAGATCGTCGAGGCCCTCCGCCTCGCCGACCGGTTTTTCGTCGGCCGGCGATGGTTTGCTGACGGTGTATTTCTGCAGCAGACGGCTATCGGTCATAGACCAGTTCCTCCCGTTCAGGCGCCGGTCGACCGACCGGCTTGTCCTCAGCATGCTCACGCAGCAGCTCAACTTGCCGCAACGCCGTGTCGTTGATCAATTCCATCGCCGTCAGCCGCTCGTCGGACTGACTCACGGCTTCCAGCAGGTCGGCCTTTGAATCGGTGTAAATGGTAATGCCCTTCCTGGCCCGCGAGCACGAGACGTAGAATTGCTCACGCGACGACGCCGGAAAGGAATCATTCGACTGGGCAATAAAGACATGGTCGTCGATCGTGCGCCCCTGGCTCGAATGCGATGTAACCACGTGGCCGTGCGTCAGAAATCCCCAGTTGCGGCCGATCGTCCAGCCATTGCCCAGCACGATATTGCCCTCATCGTCAAAGCGTTTCACCTGGTAGACCATGCCGTTGTCCAGGCGGTGCTTGCCATCGGCCGTAACGCCGTTATGCGTGATGCGCACGGCATCACCCTCAGCCAGCCGGAGAGTCCGCTGATGAAAGACCTGAAAGCGGGCAGCCTGGTCGAGAGGTAACTGACCGCTCCCGTCAGCGACAATGCGCTGGCCGCGGGTGTAACCTTTAGTATTTTGATGGAACAACAGCACATCGCCGGGAGCGTAGTTAATACTGTCGCCCCGCTCGGCCTCGGTCAGGTTCGCATTCTGCAAAACAGTGAAGCTGCGATCTTGCTTCCCCAGTCGCTTGGCTGCGCGAAGCGACGTTCGGATTTCCTGCGTGATACGATCGCCTTCCTTGTGAGTCGGGCACACCACCAGTGCTTTCTTGTTTTTTAGCACTGCCTCGACATAATCGGCGGCAATTTGACGCTCGCGATCGCCGTCGGGCAACTCCTTGATCCAGTTCAGGTCGTCCAATTGTCGGAAACCCTCGGACACCCGTCCCTCGGCCAGCGACTTGGCCGCCGCCTTATAGGCCCCCGACTGTCGCTGGATTTCCTTGACCTGGGCGGGCACCAGCCCCGCTTCCAATTCTAGCTGCCGCAGAGGCGAGCCCCGCTCCACCGACGAATGCTGAAAACGGTCGCCGCACAACAACACCCGGGCGTCAATTTGATCGGCCAGCTCGAATAGCTCACCCATCGCCCTTGCCGATACCAGACCGGCTTCATCCACGAGCAGCAACTGTCCCCTCGCCTTCTCCTGCAGCTTTGTGTTGACCATCAGTGTCGCCAGCGTATCCGCGTCATTAAATCCCGCCTCACGAAGCGCGACCCGGCTGGCCGTGCTTGAGGGTGCGAATGCGAATACGTTGGTTCCCGCCGCCTCGATTGCCTCGCGGGCTTCCTGCAAAAGTGTCGTCTTGCCGACGCCGGCCCCGCCGCGAACGATCATCACACGGTCACGCGATTCGACCACATGCTTGACGGCAGCCTTTTGCTCGTCGTTCAGCCATTCGCGACTGTACTGATCGAGGTGCCTTTGAAACGGCTTGCAGGTCCCGCGCCCGGCGCGGGCGAAGTCGATGATCTTTTTCTCATCCGCCAGCACCGAGTGGGTCGTCGCCATCCGCCGGCCGCCCTTCTCGCCAATAATCAGGTCGCTCGCCTGAGCCTCGCGAAGTACCTGCTCAACTTTCGCCTGGCCGACCGAATGGCGAAGTGCCGTCGCAAGCACCTGGCGTTCCGGCACGACCGATTTACGCTCGAAGACGTGGCCTTTCGCGTATTCGACGGACTTTGCCGCCGCACTTGTATCGGCCGGCTCCGCATCCCCGCCAATCCGTCGCTCCAATGCTGACACCGCGGCAATCTCTTGCGGTGTCAGCCGGTTGCGCCACGTCTCTTGCAACTCTGGCAGCGACAGGTTCTTTTGCTTCTTCTCCCTTGTCCTGGCTCCCAGGTCCGCCTTGGCCTCAACATTGTCGATACCAAGCTCGCGGGCTTTCTCCTCAATCTGGTTTTTCCGCCGCGAGAACTTGTCGACAAGTGACCTGTCTATGCCGGCGAGTTCCCACCCTTTCTTGTTGCGTTCGATCGGCAGCCCGAGATCGGACAGCCGACTCGCCAGCCGTGAATGGAACACCGCCTCGAAATACGGGGCGTCACGTTGCAGATTACGAAACTGGCCGGCCTTCCATTTGCCTTCCTGTTCATCAAATGTCGTGTTCAGCACGAAACAATGCGCGTGCAAATGCGGATCAGGCACGGAATCGACTGGCCGCGAGGTGAAGTGGACATACTCTCCCCACGCCATGTTGCCGGTAATGCGATCTTCGTTCTTGCGGCCCTTGCGGACACGCGTGGCCATCTCGGCTTCAATGTCCTGCATGGTCGCATCGACGGATTCACGAAACGCATCGAGAATTCGCTCGTCGCGCGTCATCGCATAGAGTAGCGACACGCTTTTGGTGCAGTGGAAATTGAAGTCGTAGCCCACCGTGCGGTCGGATCGCGTGCGCGGGGTCAGCCGTTCACCTGTGTGCGGATGCTTGTTGTCGCACAGCGCGTCCCAGTCGGCTTGCTGGACATTTCCTTGCAGTCCGAGACGACGGGCTCCCTCGCCCCGCCAGCGGCCGGTGAGTTCCTGCCCCTCGGAATAATAGTCGGCCGTCGAGAAATAGCTCTTCGCGTGGCCTTGCTCCGTGCTCTGATTGATGCGCAGCATACAGATGAATACGTGCCAGACGCTTAATTATTCGTCAACGCGGAACTGCGGTGAGCGTGTGTCTCAAAGCGGTACAGCCTGCTGCCGGTTCATTGCGTCGTGTCTGATTCGCGTTGAATCTCCTTCATTGCTCGTATGAGTCCGTCCTCCGTCCGCGGCCTTCTTGCTTGGCACTTACGAAGCGTCGCCGGTCCGGCAAGCAGAAAATGGCGGCCCCTCCCCATCTTCCTGCGCTAAAGCTCCGTGCAGACGGGTCCCCTTCCGAATTTTCCACTTGTCCAGAGCGCTGCGCTCCGGCTGGTCCGCTTCGATTTGGGTGCCACAAGGCCGCGATGTTCGTGGCCGGTAACTCAACGAAGAAGGAGACAGACAATGTCAGACACGAAGACCAACGAAACGACCGGCTCCAAGGCACCGAGCCACAGCGCCTACCAGGTCCGCGACCGCGAAGGAAAGAAGGCTTTCTGGACCCGTATCGGTAGTGCCTGGGCGCATCAGGACGGCAACGGATTTAACATCCAGCTCGAATGCGTTCCGCTCGACGGCCGCATCACTCTCCGAGTTGCCTCGGAAAAGAAGGAGTAACTCACCGACCGGGGCGGGCATGGATGCCCGCCCCGTTTTTTAACCTCAAAGGAAAGGAATCCGACTATGACGAAGAACCAACAACGAGCACGACGCTTTCAAGCGTGCCTCCGCCTCTATGGTAAGTCCGGCGAAATCCGTGAAACCTTGATCGACCTGCTGGCGGATGCCAGGCATTGGTGCGACCGCCGACGTGAGGATTATGCCAAACTTGACCGACAGGCGTACCAACACTACCTCGTCGAACTCAATGAACAGCGTGGAGGTTCCAAATGACTTCCACATTGATCAGTGTGAATCCCTTGTATGCCGCCCGCAACCCGCGGCCAGCAACAGTCCGGCATGAACGCGAGCCGCTCTACGCCAAATTGCCACAGGCTCCGATCAATGCAAGCCCCGTCCCTCACCTCACGAGCCTCTATCACAACTCGCGAGCTGGCGAATACGGCAGTCGTTCCTATCCCGGCAATTGCGGCGGCAATCTCATCAAGGATTTACTGCTCTACTTCCAGCCGAACTTGGTATTCGACCCTATGGCTGGCTCCGGCACCTGCCGTGACGTTTGCGACGAGCTCGCAATCCCGTGCCTGTCGTGGGACATCCACGACGGCTTTGATGCATGCGATCCCGAGGTCTTTTCGTCGAGCGAGGCTTTCGACTTTATCTGGGCACACCCAGCCTACTGGCGGCAGAAACTCTATGCCGACGATGCACGTGACCTGTCGCGGGCTCCGACGCTGCAAGACTTCTTGCGTCGATACGGCCAGTTTATCCGTAATTGTGCCAAGGCCCTGAAACCAAACGGCAAACTCGCCATCTTGATGGGCGACTATTGTGACCGCGAGGAAGGTTTTGTGCCCCTCACCTACCACACCAAACGTCTAGCCTTTGAGGCTGACCTTGTGCAGCCCTGCACCGACATCATCCGCTTCAGCCACGGGGCAAGCAGCAGCCGCAAGGTCTACCGCTCGTCATTCATTCCTGGCCTGCATGACGTCTGCATGGTGTTCGAACGCACTACGACCAGGGAGGCAATATGACCCATATGGAAGTCAGCAAACCGAACGAGAATGGCGTGCTCGACACAGGACATCGAGAAATAGTCGCGTCTCATGGGCGGGCGAATGCGGCAATCGAGTTTGCCCTAAGCGAGGATGCACATTACCGCTTCAGCGTCGAAATGCACTACAGCTACGGCGGATTCTCCGGCCCCATCTGCATTACAGACATCGGCTATCGTGTACTCGCCGAAGCAAGAACCGCCGCTCTTGAGTATTTGCTCAAACGGTGGCACGAGCCTCAACGATCCTATCCCGCAAGCGTCCACGATGAGCTTCGCATGTTGCGGGAGCAGGTCGAGGGGCAGCTTTGCCAGCCAAGCCTGTTCTGATTTGCCGTCACGGAATACGCCGCACCGGCGGCATGTCTCAACTCATGACAAAGGTGCGTCGGCACGTTAAAAAACGCTGCGGCATCCTTGCCTTGGCGACGTATCGCTATTACCTAGGGCTTTTCGATCACAATCTCGCACTTGCAATGCGAGCAGATTTCGACGGGCACCGCGCTAGCCGGGTACGGGGTAGCTGAAATGTCGCCGTCTAGCGTTGCCGACTTGTGGTCTTTTCATCGACGAGGCGAGACCGCCAATCATCGGTCGGACTCATTGCATTGTCGATCAATCGGACTCGACGCAATTCGTCGAGGGAGCGTGCTTTGGCATGCCGTGTTGCCGCCATTATAGTCGCGCCCACCGTGACAACGAGTCCTACAAAGCCCGTCTGCCGCATTCGCTCAGACGCTCTACCATCAGTCAATGCTGAAGCTATCTCAACCGCCGTGGTCGCGACGAGCGCGGTCTTAGCGATGCCGTCGTAGGCAGTTGCCTGCCCGCGCAACAATCCGGCATTCACTTCAGAATCAGATTTCTCGGTCTCACTAAAGGTCATTCCTGTCTTCTCTCTTGCCCCTCTGCATTGGCCTTTTAAGCATAACACATCCGGTTTTGGGGCGCAACTATCGACAAAGCTCGGCACCGATTTCATACCTGTAATCATGCAGCGAGCAGCACCCACAAGGTCAATCGCTCCTCCTCTACTGCTGGGCCGCTGTCCTGGGATTGCGGCATTGAAAAAACCATGACTTTTCAGCGCTTACGAACGCCATCGCCACCGTCACAAAACTGTAACACTGCTGTGATAGGATGTCTTAGCTGGAACTTTGAGGGAAAACCATGATCCATGACATAGCAAATGCATTGACTGTCGTCTTTGAAGTCGGCCAACCTATCGCCGAGGGCATAAAGCACCTTCGTCATGCCCCTACAAAAATAAAACTATTGGGGGCGACTTCGGCCCTTGGAGCCGTCTACTTTGGGTATAAAACATCCCGCGACATGGCGGCCAAGTCCACAGGTGACGCTTCTCACACGCGTCCGGAGAAACCGCGAGACATGCTGACGGATTTGCTGGGCCTGATCGTCTCGACATCCAGCTTTGTCGGTGCCGCTCGTCTTTCTCAACTGCACGGTCAGCAGCATCGGCTTTAAGGCAACAACACGCGCCAGCGCTTTTTGCACATTGTGCACTGATACACCGCTGTCAGATTGCACCTAGACGCGGCAAGGTGACTGCACTCCATCCCCTCGGAACAGAAACACTCCTGGCTGAGATTGAATGGGACAAGCCCGACCTCCCCGATCGTGTCAACGTCAAGAACCTCTGCACGACTCGCCAGATCACCCTCGGCGAATAGTCCGAAGCCCTCGCGACTGTCCCATCCTGTGCCAGTCTCTCTGCCGTTTTCACGGTGAAACTGACCTGACAGAGGCCTTCGCCTACAGTCAGTTAGTGGAATGGCTGAATGCATTTTTTTATTGTCAGACGTCTTCCCTTAGCAGTGCTAAGGACTTTTTTTCACCGTGAAACGGCATGAATGAAATCATGCCAGATTGAAAGACAGATGGCTTTCATGCTTGCTGGCATGAAATCAAGAATGAAATCTGTCAGGCAAGCAAGACAGAAAGAAAGCATGAAGGATTGCAATCAATCCTGCTTGCCAGACTGAAAGATTGAAAGTCTGCTTGCAGGCATGCTTGAAAGACTGCCGGGCTGCAAGATTGATTTCTTGCTTGCATGTTTGCATGAAATCATGCTATGGCTTGCCAATGATTATCGCAGTTGCGAATTCCAAAGGCGGGGTCGGCAAGTCGACGCTTGCGGTTCACCTGGCGGCATGGCTGCATGAGCAGGGCTGCCGCGTGACGCTTGCTGACTGCGACACCCAGCAATCGAGCTCCGAATGGATTCGCGAGGCGATTCCGGACATTAAAGCCGTCCGCCTCGACAACCCCGACATTATCCTGAACGAACTACCAAGCCTCGGCCAGGACGCCGACTTCGTTGTCGCCGATGGCCCCGGAAGCCAGACCGAGACCAGCCGCGCGCTTTTGCTTCGCGCCGACCTGGCCATCGTGCCGTGCAAGGCCAGCATGCTGGAGATCAGGGCATTGGCCAAGGCGACCGAAGTGCTCCGTCAGGCCCAGGACATCAGGGGAGGGGTTCCGAAAGCCGTGATCGTTCTCAGCATGGTCGGTCAGAACTACCGCCTGACCCAGGACATGAAAGACGCTGCCACCGCACTGCACCTGCCGCTTGCGGCCAAGGCCATGATTTTGCGACAGATATATGCCGACGCACCGGGTCAGGGAGCCGTCGTCTGGCAGATGGGCTCGCGGGCGAGGGACGCCGCTCACGAAGTTGACGATTTGTTCCGCGAGATACTGCCCGACGTGGTCAAGAAGCGAATGACCGTATCACGCCGCGCCGCGAACACGTAAGAGGGATTATGGCCGAGCAACGACGCAGCTTAACCGAAGGATTGAAGGCAACACCGCCGTCGATCGACCCCAAAGCCGAGAAGAACTTTGTCTACCAGGAAAAGGCTCCAGTCGTGGCAACCCCAATGACGGCTACGCCGACAACTCTGAGCATCAACCGCGTTCCGATCAGCACTCGAATGCGAGAAGACTTCGCCAAGGCCCTCAAGCGAGCGTCGCTTGAACGTCAGTTGGAAGGCGTGGAGCCGAATTCGCTACAAGACATCCTTGAGGAAGCCGTCGAGCCGTGGTTGACATCGAACGGATACATCACGTGAAGTCGTCAGTCGGGGCGGGGAGGGCAGGAACCTCGACCAGCGGTAATTCATGCTGCCGGCTTGCACCCTTCAAGTGATACGATTTGACAAACGCCAGGCGGTCGCCGTTGAACATGAACCGGATGTTGACGAAGAAGACCCCGTCGCTGGGGCTGCGGTACAGAAATTCCTTTTCAAGCAATTCCCGCACACCTCGCTGGTAAGTGCGGTCGCTCATGCCGTGGTCCTTCGCCACGTACTGGTTGAGCTTGATTTCATCGGAGCCAGGGTTGGCACGCATTTGGTGGTACACCAGTTCAAATACCTGCATGCCGGTCTTCGACAGATCGGCGGCCTGTTTAATCCCATCGAGGAACAGCTTGACGAATCGGGTCGTGTCGACTTCCTCTTCCCACCAAAACCCCATGCCGCCGATGCCCTTCAGTTCGCCGGTACTGTTATCGACAATCATCGAGGCCTTGCCGCCCGGCACATGAAATCGTTTGTTGCGAGTCGGCATTCCGTTCGTCGTAGGGACGCTCGGGTTGGTGCGGTAGACCGGAAAACCTCGCTTCGTACTGAGTTGGTTCGCAGGCAGGTCCTCGGTCTGGCGCTCATCCGTCATTTTCCCCCTCCATTTTTGTCACTTAACAGTCAGCACTCTGGCACACGACCGACAAAAGCGCAAGGGGTTTGTGACGGTCAACCGTCCCATTGTGACGCAACACCGCCCGAATTTGTCGTTTTGGATTCAATGAATTCAGGCAGTTACACCATTCCCCTTTCTTATACTTAAAAAGTCCCCCACTACCCGACGCCGAAGCGCGTACCCACAACGCTGGCGCCGGCGGAGGGTATCACCTTCACTTTCCAAGATCGCCGCACAGCCTCATAATCGAACAGACAATCCCTTGGAAAGGCTCAACAACTCAATTGGTAGTCGTGACCAACTTAAGCGTCATTGACTTCGGATAGGCCAGCCTGCATTCAGAACGAAGTGACCAAACCCACCGAGTTGACTCAGCACAAAATCGAACGCTGACGGCCTCAAGAGAAGCGATTCAGGTCAAACCGCCCCCTCGATACCTCCGAATCGCTTTCCACCGCTAGAAATGCCTCCTATTGGGTTCGGCTCTCTAAACACCTCTGATTCCTGCGCAAGCGACTTTGCGGACGGAACTTAGAATCGGTAGGATGGCTGCCCGGCAGCAGTGCTATCTAGGCCCTGTTACCGCACAAATGTATACTGGTCGCACGCTTGGTGGCGGGGCTGCCTCTCTGGGCCAGTTAAATCGCCTGATTGGGGGGCAGCAATGCCATTTTGCCGAGCGCGGTTCCATGCGCCGTGGGGCATACCAACTGAGGACCGCCGACGGACGTTTGTTTGCGCCGAGCGTGTATTGTTCTGCCACGACCAGGCCCAATGGCATAAGGCGGCTTCGTTGACTTCGTACATGGCGAGTGCTATCCGGAGTCAGAACCACGGAGCTTGAGCGGCCAGAAGAAATCACCATGAATGAACCCACCATAACTTGTCCGAGTTGCAAGACTGAAATCAAGCTCACCGAGTCGCTTGCCGCTCCCCTCGTCGAATCGACGCGACGGCATTATGAACAGCAGCTCACCGACAAGGAGACCGAGATCAGCCAGCGGGAAGGGGCGATCGCCAAAGCACAGAAGTCAATTGACGAACAAGTCGAGACGAGGCTTGCCACCGAGCGTGCCGGTATTGTCACGGCCGAAGCAAAAAGAGCGCGTACCGCCGTGGCGGACGAAATTGCCAGAGTCGAACAAGAGAAAACTGCCGCCGAAGCACTGCTTGAGGATCGCAACGCCAAACTTCTGGCTGCGCAGAAGACCGAACTCGACCTTCGCAAAGAACGCCAGCAACTCCAGGACGAAAAAGACCAGTTCGAGCTGAACAAGCAGCGCGCCATCGATGAGGAACGGGTCACGATTCGGGCGACTGCCCAGAAGGATGCCGACGACCAATCGCGACTCAAGATTGCGGAGAAGGACAAAACAATCACCGATTTGCAAGTCAAACTCCAAGCCGCGTTGCGCCAAGCCGAGCAGGGCTCCCAGCAACTCCAGGGCGAAGTCCAGGAACTGGAACTCGAATCGCTTCTGCAATCCGCCTTTCCGCAGGATACATTCGAGCCCGTTCCCAAGGGAGAACATGGCGGTGACGTAATCCATCGCGTCATGGGGCCGATTGGCGCATGTGGAACCATCCTCTGGGAATCCAAACGCACCAAAAACTGGAGCGACGGTTGGCTTGCGAAGCTGCGTGAAGATCAACGCGCCGCCAAAGCCGAAATCGCGCTCATCGTCACGCAGACGCTGCCGAAGGAAGTCGAGTCATTCAATCTGATTGACGGAATCTGGGTCTCAAGCCACCGCTGCGCGATTCCCGTGGCAATTGCCCTGCGATACTCATTGATCGAACTTGCGGCAGCACGCCAGGCAGGCGAGGGGCAGCAGTCGAAGATGGAGCTGGTCTATCAATACCTGACCGGTCCAAGGTTCCGGCACCGCATCGAGGCGATTGTCGAAAAGTTTGGCGATATGCACGAAGACCTGCAACGCGAACGCAAGACCATGACCAAGCTCTGGGCAAAGCGCGAAGAGCAGATTCGTTGCGTCGTTGAGTCGACCGCCGGAATGTATGGGGACCTGCAAGGTATTGCGGGCAAGACGTTGCTGGAAATCGAGGGGCTCAACGTCAAGCTCATACCGGAAATCCAGGACGGGGCAAAACCCGATTCGGCGGAATGACAAATTACCATGCCAAATACTTTGCCTACGACCTGACAAAGCGCTGCGCATCGGACAGCGTCGAAAAGCTGACCGCCGTGCTTTCCGACGCCCAGGCCCAGGTCGACCTTAACCCGCATCAGATCGAAGCGGCGCTCTTTGCCTTCCGCAACCCCTTGTCCCGTGGCGCAATCCTGGCCGATGAAGTCGGTCTAGGAAAGACGATCGAGGCCGGATTGCTCATCGCTCAAACATGGGCCGAGCGAAAGCGCCGGGTCTTGGTAATCGTCCCGGCAAATCTACGCAAGCAGTGGAGCCAGGAATTATCGGACAAATTCTTCCTGCCATCCGTCATCCTTGAAAATCGAACGTTCAAGGAGTGCGTTCGTGGCGGCAATCTCAATCCGTTTCAGCAAGACTCCATCATCATTTGTTCGTACCAATTCGCTCAAAAGATGGAACCCTACCTCCGCCAGACTCCGTGGGATCTGGTTGTCATCGACGAGGCCCATCGCCTCCGGAACGTCTACAAGCCCACGAACAGAATTGCCAATTCAATTAAGCAGTCTGTCGGTCCATTCCGCAAGGTATTGCTCACGGCCACACCGTTGCAAAACTCGCTCTTGGAACTCTACGGCCTCGTCAGCATCATCGACGATTTCGCCTTTGGTGATCTGAAAACGTACCGTGCCCGATTCACGCGTCTGGGGAACGACGACGACTTCAGTGAACTCAAGGAACGACTGAAGCCAATCTGCAAGCGGACACTTCGCAAGCAGGTGCTGGAATACGTCAAATACACGAACCGGCACGCGCTGGTGCAAGAGTTTATTCCAAGCGACGACGAGCAGCGCCTCTACGATCTTGTCTCTGAATACCTGCAACAGCCTACGCTGTACGCCCTGCCGGCCAGTCAGCGTTCCTTGATGACGCTGATTCTTCGCAAGCTGTTGGCTTCGTCCACCTATGCAATTTCCAACACATTGGACGGTCTGGCCCTCAAGCTTGAGGCTGCCGCAACCAAATCCGAGGCTGTCGCCGCTCCTCCTGCGGAGCTTGCCGAGGATTGGGTAGAACTCGACGAACTTGCTGATGAATGGGAGGAGCCGGACACTGACGAGACTCCTACGCAGCAGCCGAAATACACACCGGAGCAGATCACTGAACTGCGAGCCGAAACAGCCAAGCTGCGTGAGTTCCATGCGCTCGCACGCTCTGTCGTGCAGAATTCAAAAGGCGAGGTATTGCTTACTGCACTGCGTCGCGGCTTCGCCGCCGCCGCCCAGGCACAGCAAGGCAACGGCGGTGCGACACTCCAGCAGAAGGCACTTATCTTCACCGAGTCGCGCCGAACTCAGGAATACCTGTTCGGCATCCTCGAAAAGACCGAGTTTGCCGGCAAGGTTATGATGTTCAACGGCACGAACAACGATGCCACTTCTAAGGACATCTATCGTCGCTGGCTTGAGAAAAACGAGGGGACGGATCGCGTGTCGGGATCGCCGGGCGCCGATATGCGGGCAGCGCTCGTTGAGCATTTTCGCGACGGGGCCTCGATCATGATCGCCACTGAGGCCGCCGCGGAAGGCATCAACCTGCAATTCTGCAACCTCGTCGTGAATTACGATTTGCCTTGGAACCCGCAGCGGATTGAACAGCGAATTGGACGATGCCACCGCTACGGCCAGAAGTTCGACGTGGTCGTCGTGAATTTCCTCAACACGAGAAATGCCGCAGATCAACGCGTTTACGAACTCCTGGACCAGAAATTTCGATTGTTCAGCGGTGTGTTCGGAGCAAGCGACGAGGTACTGGGCGCCGTCGAGTCAGGGGTCGACTTCGAGAAACGCATCGCCGCCATTTACCAGAAATGCCGATCGCCCCAGCAAATTCAGTTTGAATTTGATGAACTCCAAAAGGAATTGGACGAGGACATCACGGCAGGACAGCGTGACGCCCGCGAAAAGCTATTGGACAACTTCGACCAGGAGGTCATCGAAAAGGTGCGCGTGCAAAGCACCGGCTTCCTGGACCGCTTCAACGAGCGGCTCTGGACGTTGACTCGATTCCTCCTGGACGGATTTGCGGAGTTTGACCAGAAGCAATTCAGTTTCCACCTTACCAAGAATCCGTTTCCCGGCGAGACGATTCACCCCGGCCCCTATCGGCTGGGAAAGCACGCCGACGAAGCCAACACGTATCGGATCGGGCATCCGTTGGCGCAGCGCATCCTGAGTCAAGCTATGGCGCTGCCGACGCCCGCGTCTGAGGTTGTCTTCGATTACAGCGGCGGCGATAAGAACATCGCCATTATCGCCCCGCTTGTGGGCAATATGGGATGGCTCTCTTGTTCCATGCTGAGTGTCACGGCTCTGGAGAAGGAGGAAGCGGTCATCCTTGTCGGCATGACGGATGATTTCCGGCCGCTTGACGATGCACAATGTCGGCGGCTGTTCGACCTCACTGCCAAAGTGGGTCCGGCAGCGGCTCCACAGTCGCCAGTCGAATCAGCACTGTCCGACGCCACGGCACGCCGCCAGAATGCTCTTCTCGCCAACATGGCCGCGAAGAGTGGACATTGGTTCGACGTGGAAATGGACAAGCTTGACCGTTGGGCCGAAGACCGCCGCACGGCGCTCAAGACGGAACTTGAAGAACTCGACCAGGAAATCAAAGAAACCAAAAAAGCTGCCAGGCTGGCCCCGAACCTGCCCGAGAAATTGGCGCAGCAAAGAAATCTCCGAACGCTGGAGACCAAACGCGACGAAGCGTGGCGCTCGTTCGACGCTGCCAGCCGCGACGTTGACCGACAGAAGGACAAACTGCTCGACGACATCAGCCACCAGCTTGAACAGCAAGCTGAGTGCAAGACCCTATTCACCGTTCGATGGAAGTTGATATGAACCGATTCTTCGATACCCCTCGAATTTCGGAGGCATCATGAGCGCCATAGTCATGTGGAAACGGCTGACTGTAAATGACTTTAACGCGATGAACGGAAAAGCGTCGCCTCATGGAGATGGAGGCGGCGCAAGGCACATCGCCTTAGGCGTGCAAAACGCAAGCTTCCCTATCGGTCGTTTTCTGAATTCCGGACGACGGAGTAGCGTGACGATCGCCACCTCTGCCCAGGCGGGCAATCACGATCAGGGAGCATTGATTTTTAACAGTAATCCGTCCCGCAGAGGCGGGGAATGGTTGATTCGTGATCAATTTAGTCACCGGCACCCCGCTTGGTCACCGGCAGCCGGTTTTCCAACAACATACGACAAGGATGACTCACCATTCGTTCTTATATTTAGAGTCGGCAATGCGTTCCACGTTCGGTTTGCGAAAGCGAGTGGTCTTTCCCGATTACCGGCAGCGTCCCTTCCGGAAGGGCTTCTGACGCGTCGCAAGGGCATTCAATCTGCTCCCGAACCATTTCTCGTCGCAATGAAAGTCGCGCCGCAAACTCTCCTCGAAACGTTCGAGCAAGGTTTCGACGAAATAGCATCCGAAGACTTTGATCCCAAGAGCATCGCGGATGGTCGCCAACGAATAATGGCCGCAGTTGTTCGTCGGCTCGGCCAACGTGCGTTTCGCCGCAAGCTCCTCTCGGCCTATGAGACAAAATGCGCCGTCACACGTTGCACTACATTATGGGTATTGGAGGCGGCGCACATCACGCCGTATCGTGGAATCAAAACGAATGCGGTGACAAACGGGTTGCTCCTACGTGCCGATGTCCACACCCTTTTTGACCTTGCGTTGATCTCGATCGAACCACGCAACATGACAATTTGCGTCTCTAGCCGACTTGCCGGATCACGGTATACCGCACTAAATGGACAATCACCTTTTCTTCCAGCCAACGCAACGGCGATACCAAGCCCAGTTGCGCTCGCGGAACACTTTAGCTTGTTCCAGCACTAGAGACCGTGCAATGTATGAAATCAGCTAACGCTGCTACGGCACATCGAAAGAACACTCATTATGTTGCAACCAGAGAAACTTAGCCTCGCATCACTGAACATAAGCGATGAGCGGCGTGCAGAATTGCTGCGACTGTTGCCCGAGGTGCGGACAGAAGCCGGCCAAGTCGACTTTGACCGGCTGAAGCTGGCCTTGGGCGAGTCTGTTGACGTCGGCAAGGAGCGGTATGGAATGATCTGGCCGGGAAAGGCCGAATGTTTCAAGACGATTCAGGCCCCCAGCCTAGCGACGCTCCTTCCCTGCCCCGAAGAGAGCGTCAATTTCGACACGACTGAGAATCTGATTATTGAGGGAGACAACCTGGAGGTGCTGAAGCTCTTGCAGAAGTCGTATCTGGGAAAAATCAAGATGATTTGCATCGATCCACCGTACAACACCGGCAACGACTTCATTTACCCAGACAACTACTCTGAGAGCCTGCAAACCTACCTGGATTACACGAAGCAGGTCGATGAGGAAGGCCGCAAGTTCGGTACGAACACCGAAGCCGACGGGCGTTTCCACTCAAAGTGGCTCAATATGATGTACCCCAGGCTGTATCTAGCAAGAAATTTGCTCAGCGACGATGGAGTCATCTTCATCAGCATCAGCGACCACGAGGTCGCAGCTCTCAGAATGATCATGAATGAAATCTTCGGTGAAGAAACGTTTAGTGCGCAGTTCGTATGGAAGAGCCGAAAGTACCCAGACTCCCGTGCAAAAACTGGAGTATCCACCGATCACGAATATATCGTTCTTTATGCAAGATCGGAGCAAGGCGTGCTTCGAGGCATCGAGCGTGACGAGACCAAGTTCTCGAATCCAGACAACGATCCGCGTGGACCATGGATGAGTCGAAGCCTATTAGGGCTCGCAACTAGGGCTCAGCGCCCGAATCTTCACTATTCGATCACTGACCCATCGACCGAGCACGTTTTCAATCCTCCAGACGAAACAGGTTGGCGATATGGCGAAGATCGAATGAAAGACCTGATAGCATCAAATGCGATCTTGTTTCCCGCGAAGCCAGATGGTCGCCCGCGAGAGAAAAAGTTCAGGTCCGACCTTCAAAACGAGTTCGTGGCGTTTCCCAGCATTATCGATGACGTGTTTACTGCTGACGGTACCGCGGAACTGCGTGAGATTTTCGGGGAGCAGATATTCGACTTTGCGAAGCCTTCAACGTTGATTGAGCGACTTGTGAAGCAAGGTACTGGAGAAAATGGCATCGTGCTTGATTTCTTCGCTGGAAGTGGTTCTACCGCACAGGCCGTCATGCAACTCAATCAAAGCGATGGCGGCGATCGGAAGTGGATACTTGTGCAGCTTCCTGAGCCAACTGAGAGAGCCGATTATCCTACGATTGTTGAAATTGCGAAGGAAAGAATTCGTCGCGTCATTTCGCGACTCAACGAGGCTGAAAAAGGTAGTTTGAAATTTGGCGGTGCCAATGCTCCTGATCGTGGCTTTCGCGTGTTCAAGTTATCTGAATCGAATATGGCGAAATGGGATGCACGAGTTGAGAACGATCCAAACGTGTTGGAGCGTCAATTAGAATTGCACGTAGATCACTTGCGCAAGGGTCGGTCGGCAGACGATATTTTCTACGAGCTATTGCTGAAGAGTGGCTTCCCCCTGACAACTCCAGTGGAGAAGCAGACCTTGGCCGGAAAATCCATCTATAGCGTGGCAGGTGGTGCGCTCGTCATTTGCCTGGAAAAGGACCTCACCCTGGAACTGATTCGCGCGATCGCCGAACAAAAGCCAGAGCGGGTTGTCTGCCTCGACGAAGGCTTCGCTGGTAACGATCAGCTCAAGGCGAACGCCGTCCAGACGTTCAAGACCAAGGGCGTCACCAGCTTCAAGACGGTGTAGAAGGAGCCACGCCATGCCCGAGCCAACAAATCCGAACGAAGGCGAATTGATCCTGTACCAGACCCCCGGGGGGATGGTCCGTATCGAGGTTCTGTACGAAGCCGAATCATTCTGGCTGAATCAGAAGAAGATCGCCGAGCTATTCGGGGTCGACCTGCGGACCATAAGCTATCACTTGGGCGAGATTTACACCTCGGGAGAACTTGCTCCGGAGGCAACTCTCCGAAAAATTTGGAGAGTTCAAACCGAGGGAAACCGCGAGGTTCGCCGCGAAATCGAGTTCTACAACCTTGATGCCATTATTTCGGTCGGTTACCGGGTCAACAGCGCCCAGGCCACTCAATTCCGAATTTGGGCGACCCAGACCCTGCGGGAGTTCGTCATCAAGGGCTTTGTCCTCGACGACGAGCGGCTCAAGCTGAACAAGCGGTTTGGCCGGGACTATTTCGACGAGCTGCTGGATCGTATTCGCGAGATACGGGCCAGCGAGCGGCGGTTCTATCTCAAAATCACCGACATCTACGAACAGTGCAGCATCGACTACGACAAGGATGCCGAAATCTCCAGCACGTTTTTCAAAACCGTGCAGAACAAGCTCCATTGGGCCGTGACGGGTAAGACGGCCGCCGAGATCATCGCCCAGCGGGCCGATGCCACGAAGCCATCGATGGGGCTGACGACCTGGAAAAATGCTCCCAAGGGGAAAATCCTCAAGGGAGACATTTCCGTCGCCAAGAACTACCTGATTGAACAGGAGATCAAGGAACTGGAGCGGATCGTCACCATGTATCTGGACTACGCCGACAATCAGGCGGCGCGCCAGATACCAATGCGCATGGCCGACTGGATTGCCAAGCTGGATGCGTTCCTGACCTTCAACGAATACGAAGTGTTGACCAACGCCGGCTCAGTTTCCGCCGAGGTAGCCAAGCGACTGGCGGAAGGACAATACGCGACCTTCCGTGTCCACCAGGACCAACGGTTTGAAAGTGACTTTGAGAAGGAGGTCAAGCGGATCGAGGGCCAACGGAAGCCGAAGAAGAAGGGGCCGGAATGAAGCTGCAATTCGACGCCAATCAGCAATACCAGCTCGACGCCGTGGCGTCAGTCACCGAGTTATTCGACGGCCAGCCCCAGGGCGCGCCTGAATATACCGTGATCGACTTGGGCGTATGGGACGACGACGGCCTATTCTCCGGCCAGTCACGCTCCGAACTAGGCGTCGGCAACAATCTGTTGCTCGCCCCCGGCAAACTCAAAACCAATGCCCGAGCCATCCAAGAGAGCCGGGATATAGAAGTCGCCGAGCCGGACAGCGACCTGGAAGCTTGGGAACTGTTTGACACGGCGGCGAATACAGCCCGCGCTTGTCCACACTTTTCGGTAGAGATGGAAACGGGCACCGGCAAGACCTACGTCTACTTGCGAACCATCTTCGAGCTGTCGCGCCGTTATGGCTTTCAGAAATTCATTATCGTCGTGCCGAGTGTCGCGATCCGTGAAGGTGTGCTGAAAAACATCGAGATCACGGCCGAGCACTTCAAGGCGATCTACAACAACCTGCCGTTCGAGCATTTCGTTTACGACGCGAAGAAGGTCAATCGCTTGCGGCAATTTGCCGTCAGCAACATGCTGCAAATCCTGATTATCAACATCGACGCCTTCCGTAAGAACTTCACCGGCACGGAAACCGAGCAGAAAAGCAACGTCATCTATAAGGAGATGAACCAGCTTTCCGGCCGGGCGCCGATCGAGTTCGTCCAGGCGACGCGGCCGATCGTCATCATCGACGAGCCGCAGAGTGTCGATTCAACCGACCGGGCGCAAGAAGCCATCAAGGCCCTGAACCCGCTTTGCACGCTCCGTTATTCGGCCACACACCGGAATCCATATAACCTGGTCTATCGACTTGATCCTGTCCGCGCGTTCGAGCTTCGGCTCGTCAAGCAGATTGTCGTCGCCAGCGCCACGGCCGACGGAGGGGCCAACGACGCCTTCGTCCGAGTGGACCAGATCGACTATAAGAAAGGGATCAAAGCCAAACTCCGCATCCACGTTCAGACGCCCGAGGGACCAAAGGACAAATCGGTCACGGTCAAGGGCGGAACCGACCTGTTCGCGGTCTCAAACGAACGCGCCTGCTACCGCGACGGCTTCGAGGTCGCCGAGATCAACGCCGAACCGGGGAGCGAGTTCATCCGCTTCGCTAACGGCCGCGTCATGCGACTCGGCGAAGAAACCGGTGGCATGCGGGACGACGTGTGGCTTGTGCAGATTAAGCACACGGTCAAGAAGCACCTGGAAAAGGAGCTTCAACTTCGGGGCCAGGGAATCAAGGTCTTGAGCCTGTTCTTCATCGACCGCGTGGCCAACTACCGCGATTACGAAGGATCGGGCAAACCAATCAAAGGCAAGTTCGCGCAGGCCTTCGAGGATACTTTGACTGAGTTCGCCAAGGATGCCCGTTACAAAGACCTGGCATGGCTCAAGCTGCCGATGGAACAGCTTCACAACGGATACTTCGCCGCTGACAAGCCGAAGAAAGGGCAGCAGCAGGCCGTATGGAAAGACACCAGCGGCGCGACGCAAGCCGACGACGAGGTTTACAACCTCATCATGAAGGACAAAGAGAAATTGCTTTCCGAGGAAGAGCCACTGCGGTTCATCTTTAGCCATTCGGCGTTACGGGAAGGCTGGGATAATCCAAACGTGTTTCAGATTTGCACGCTGAACGAAACCCGCAGTGCCATGAAGAAGCGGCAAGAGATCGGCCGCGGCCTCCGCCTTCCGGTGAATCAGCATGGTGAGCGTGTCTTTGACGAATCGATCAACAAGCTATTCGTCATGGCAAACGAGAGCTATGAAGATTTCGCCCGCGCCTTGCAGTCAGAGTACGAGGAGGATTGCGGCGTCACCTTCGGCAAGGTGCCGATAACGGCCATCGCCAAGCTCGTGAGAGTCATCGAGGAGGTAGAGCAGCCGATCGGCCGTGAGCAGGCCGAGGTGATTAAGGCCGCGCTTGTTCAGCAGAAGATGCTGGATACCGACGGCCGTCTGCTGCCGGCGTTCGATCCCAAGAAGCCTGACTTTAAGATCGAGCTTCCCGAACAACTTCAAGAACTTGCCACGGCGGTTGTGGACTTGCTGGCCTCTTACCAGATCGAGCGCCACATTCGCCAGGACAAAGACGAAAAGACCAACCGCCTGAAAAAGGAAGTGCTGATTAGCCCGGACTTTCAGGCGCTATGGGACCGGATCAAACCGAAGACTCAGTACCGGGTGGAGTTCGAGACGGACGAGCTGGTCCGACGGGCTGTTGCCGCCATCAAGAAGATGGACAAGATCGAAGCCGGCCGTATTCGCGTAACCGCTGGCCAAGTGGGCGTTGTGCGGGGAGGGGTCACGACGACCGCCATCAGCGCCGCCGAGGAGCAGGTTACGCATCACAACCGGCCATCCCCGGACATTCTGGCCTACCTTCAGAATGAAACCGAGCTAACCCGTTCAACACTGGTCACAATTCTGAAAGAGTCCGGGCGTCTAGCGGAGTTCTTCGTGGACCCGCAGCGATTCATGGACGCCGTGGCGCATATCCTGAAATATGAATTGCATCGACTCCTCGTCGACGGCATCAAGTACGAAAAGATCGACGGAACCGGCACGCACGCTGAATGGGAGCAGCTTCTCTTCAAGAGCGAGGAGCTAATCAACTACCTGACAGCCCTTCAGGTAAACCATTCGGTCTATGAATACGTCGTGTACGACTCTGAGGTCGAGAAGGAATTTGCCCAGAAGCTCGACCAGCGTCAGGATATCAAGCTTTTCGTCAAGCTACCGGGCTGGTTCGAGATAGACACCCCCGTCGGCAAATACAATCCCGACTGGGCGATTCTCAAACACGACGATGAGACCCTGTATCTGGTCCGTGAAACCAAGAGCACCAAGGACTTCTTGAAGCTCCGCACGACCGAAGCCGACAAGGTTCGCTGCGGCAAGAAGCACTTTGAGACGCTGGGCGTGCCGTTTTCAGTTGTTGTCTCCGCGGACGAGGTCTGATTAGCCTATGAGCGACACTGCCTCTGGAAAACACCTGCGTCAAGTTATGAATCTATCACCGCAGTCGGCGGCAGTAATTCGCGATCTAATGGCGGGAAAACAACTGTCATCAAGCGGAGCGAAAATCGGTCCCTTTGACAAAGATGCGAAGAAGCTCCTTCAGGTGATGATGGACAACTACGCGGCTTTCTCTGCAAATCAGGGGGAGGCACGAGCACGAGCGCTGCGGTCCACTTACATCGGAATGGCTGATGTCGCGACAACTGACGCCCCGGCACCTGACACTCTGGTCGACGCGGCACAACCCGCTAGCCCTTTACAGCGGGAGTGGAGGCTAGATGCACTATCTTGTGAGTCGATCCGAGGCGTAGCTCCGCCTGGCATACAATTCACCTTCACCTTCGGCAACTTGCCGACCTTGATTTACGGCCCGAATGGTAGCGGAAAGAGCAGCTTGCTCGCCGCCGTTGTGTGGGTTTTTACAGGACGTGTTGTGACTGATAGTGCCGACGCTTCATTGGCGACCGCACTTTTTGAGACATCAAGTGGAGCGACGGTCGGAAAGAAACTCTGTGACTGGCCCATAGTTACCACCCTTCCAGCAGTGCTACCCAAGAAAGACACAAAGGCGGTCTCTTCAGCAACAGTCGTACTCCAAGATTCTAAGACTGGAGATCGGGTCTACCTACGTCGCCAATCTCAAGACGTACTGGAGGTCAGCCCGGACAACATAGTTTGGCAGAAGCTGGACGACTTAGACTCGTTGGGAATCACCAGCCTTGATGTTCAGCTTTCGCTCGTGGCACCGACAGTGTTCGGCCGCAGGGCCATTGAGGAAGCCGACGACACCCGAAGCATCCTAAGCCTTATGCTTGGCTTCGACGACCTCGAAAAACTGGGTGACTTGGCGAGCCAGATTTCCGGCAATCGAACAAGACTTGCTAATCAAGAAGCGGAGCAATTGAACGAATTGGTGACGGGGATCATTCAGGAACTCGTGCACATCGAGGAGAAGCTAGTACAGGGTTCGCCTTTGCGAACTGCGATGGAGCAACTGCGGAGGTCTTCGCCCCTAACTACTGATCGCATTGACGCAGCAAGAGAGAAAGTGCTCGCAGCGGTCAAGTCCGCCGAACAGGAATTGGCCGCTACGCTCGGCTTGCAACTTGAGGAGGATTCGACACGCGGCCACCTGGCGGATCAACTTACCGTGGCCCTTGCGACTCTTGCTAAGGGGGTCAATGACAATTGTCCGAGCTTTGTCGCCTTACATCCCTCACGGCTTCTTGGAGATTCCATCGAAGGCACATTCCAAGACGCGGCAGTTAATGTCCGCCGTTCGTTCAATGAATTGTGCGGCCGCGTTGAAACCGCCATTTCAGACCGTTACGAGTGGTGGTTACGCGAAACCGAACCGGGAAGCAAAGCAGCTCTTTTATTGGTGGCGGCCAAGTCGTTCGACGAGGCAGAAACAACCTGTCCGGTCTGCGACCGCAGAATCGACGACCCGGTGCTAGTTGCACGTCTTCTTTCACTTAAGTCGCTAGATGGTGCCCTCGGTAAGGAATTGCGGATCTTCTTCGCTGATCTTATCGATCAACTAAAAACCGCCATTCCCGCTGCCGTACGTACGGCAGCGGTGGCACTCCCCAATCACCGCCTTGAGACGGATTGGAAAGCGATTCACACAACGACGCTCGGAGCGTCGTTCAAAACGATTACGGACCGATTTCACGATCGAATAGCCCTCATTGTGTCCAGCGCGGCGATCCCCAAGACGGTCACAAGTCAAGTGCTTCCAGCCGAGTGCGATCCGCATTTTACTGAAGCTGCCAAACCCTTTCTGACCGAACTAGCAAACGTAGCTTGCAGTATCGACATTCTTGAGTGGAGCATTGCGCAGTACGACGCGATAACGCCGCGCCTAACACAGCTATTGTTTGAAGAGCAAGGTACGGATGGGTCCCTTTTGAGCGAAATCAGCCGCGGCAAGGTCGCAGCCTCCACGATCACGCCGCTTAGTGCGGTCGCCGCCGACCTTGCAAAGATACGAGTCCAACAGCAGAAGGCCGATAAAATGCGGTCTGATATTGCCGTGCTTGCCCAGTTGTCGGCGCCTCTTGACGCAATGAAAACGCTGGCAAAGTACGCCGAATCCAAGGTGGCCACAGTATTTGACACAATTCGCGAGCAGACGCTTGCAAATCTTCGACATCTTTATCCTGGCAGTGGCAGCGGTATGAAACCGTCGCGGTTGCAGATTGGCAAAGGCAAAGATAAGGGGGTGGAAGCATATCTCTCGGGAGACAAGTATGAAGTTCTGGCTCGTCATTTCGCGAACGCTGGGCTGCAGCGAGCGATCGCGCTCGCCTTTTATTTTGCCCTACTAGATCAGCATCCAATGGGGCTCAGTTTTGTCCTTATGGACGACCCCATCTTGTCCCTCGACGAAGATCACCGTGAGCGGTGGTCCGACCGAATTCTGCGGCCTGCGCTAGCGCGAGTTCAAGTCGTACTCGCAACTCACCAAAAGCAATTCTTGCGTCACTGTGGTCACGACTTTGCCGCGGGCGTTGTCGTGGAATTGAATCCTCGCGATCGGAGCCGACCAATTTCATGGAGGCCTGGAAATCGTCTGGACAGGGCGCAGCAGCAATTAGCTAGTGATTGGACTGATTCCGCGCGCACAATGCGACTCTACCGGGAAGAGGTTCTTGTATCGATTGACGCCTATTGTCCCGAAGCATTTTTTGACGCCAGCCAGTTATCCGCGTCTTTCAACCGGTACGCGGGTCTAAAAGAGCCCCACCCCTTGGCTCATAAGCACCAAGAAAAAATCGTTGCATGCCTGAGCCAACCGAAGGTCGCTAAGGTTCTTGACCCGGCCAGTCACCACCTTACGGAGGCAGATGTAACGAAGCCTATGGTCGAAGACTGCCTGACAGAGATGAGGGCATGCGATGGCCATGTCCGTCGAGAACTGGAGAGGCTGGAGAAAGTGCGTGTGCGGTCACTCCGTGATGGAACGATCGCGGCCACGATTGTGGCCTTCCCCAACCTGGACAACCAAGTCACATGGAAAGACGTTCTGGATATACCTGTGATCGGACTTGCCGCAGCAAAGTCGGAGGGATGGTCGGTCGACTTTCAAGCAGATGTACAGGGCATTCAGTTCCCGGCCGGGGCGGCCGTTGCGGTCTCATCCGACGCCCTCGAACCCGTTGCGAGGTTTGGCCAGTGGCTCTTGTTGGCCGACGAGAGTACCGTTCCGCACGATGGTGACTTAGTCGCTGTTCGGGATGAAAAGGGCAATTGCTACCTCAGGCGGGCGTGGTCAGGCTCGCGTGAGTGGGTTTTGCAGTCAATAAATCCGGTAAGTGCCGTACCTGTCATCGTGACCGCTAAGCGGTCGGCGGGTATCCGCAAGATCATAGGTGTGATCTACGAGCCGCTCGCGCGGCTCAAAGCTCCTTTGGTAGGCACGCATGAATGGACTCCATCGGCAGCCTTTGATCCAACCTCGTTGTCAATGTATCGAGCAATCGAGATCACGGGCAGCAGCCTCGATCCCGTGGCCAAAGACGGTCAATTTGTCCTGGTCGAAGAAAAGGCACTGAACGTCACGGATGTTGAAGACGGCTCCTTGGCAGTAATCGAACAAGTGGATGGCGGAGGAGGAAATCTTATCAAGAGATTCTTCCGTCAGAAGAATACCTGCGTGCTTGTAAGCCCAAACCCAGTCGATCCAATTGCTCCTGTGGTCCTTCCTCTGAAAGCAATTCAAGCCCTCTGGCCCTTACGCGGTATACTTTTTGAGAGCGTGTGATTACGGTGCGCTGATCGCTCTGGAAGCATTTACTTCGTGCCAACTGCAACTCCTCAGGGCCACGAGGACGTGGTTTTCCACAAGTCATTTAATTGTAGATGTTTGTACTGTTTATTGTCACGTTTTGTAGCACAAAAACTTGACTTAGACTATGATCCGGGCGATACCTTAGGCATGACAAGCCATGCCACTCCCAGCGCCCCGCGACAGGTCGCGCGATTGGTCCGTCAACGGATCGAACGTGGCGGCGAGCACCTTTGGCAGTTTGACGACTTCCGCGACCTTCCATTCTCTGCTGTCGCACAGGCACTTTCGCGGCTCACGCGATCCGGAACCATCGATCGGCTGAGCAAGGGGGTCTACTACCGCACCCGGCAAACCACGTTTGGCAAGAGCCGCCCAAATCCCGCGGCTATGCAAGAGTTGGCTTCGCGCCGAAAGACTGTGTTTCCAGCAGGCATCGCCGCTGCCAATCTGCTTGGATTCACAACCCAGAATGCCGCGCGATCCGAAGTTGCCACCAGCTCTCTCAGCTTGCCCCGGAAGCTTGTTGGGGCGGAAACGGTCGTGCATACAAGGCGACCGGAAGCTTGGGCCAGCCTCTCCGACAGCGATGCCGCATTGCTCGACTTTTTGCGTCAACGGGCCAAGGCAACCGAGTTGTCGCAGGAGGCTACGGTTCAACGGGTCCTGCACCTAATGTCAGAGGAGGGACGGTTTGATCGTTTGCTCAAGGTGGCCCAATCCGAGCCGCCACGGGTCCGGGCGATGCTCGGCGCCGTTGGTGAGCAGCTAGGGAAAAACCCGAAGGCGCTCCAGAAACTTCGGTCATCGTTGAACCCGCTATCCCGGTTTGACTTCGGTCCACTGGCTGGGCTACGCTTTGCTCGCCACTGGCAAGCAAAGGAGCGTCCCACGCGTGCGGCTGTTTGAACATCCCGATTTTGACCAGGCTATTCTGCGTGCCGCCGAGCACTTTCGAGGCGAGAACCTGCGCCCCGCCATCATCGAAAAGGACTACTACGTCACTGAGGCTTTGCGAATCATTGCGCAGACCGCCGGTGACAAAGTCATCTTCAAAGGCGGCACTAGCCTGTCGAAAGGCTGGAACCTCATCCAGCGATTTTCGGAAGACATCGACCTTTTCCTTGACCCACGGGCCTTCCAGCCCGCCCTTGGGAAGAACGCGATCAATCGCGAGCTAAAAAAACTCCGCGACGCCGTCGAGACTCACCCGGCCCTGACGTTGCTTCCGTTCGCGCCGCCTTCGATAGAATGATGACTCCAGCGCCTTAGCCGTTAATGCAGGGCAGGTTCACTGAATCCCCACGGCCGAAGCGCATTCCCCTATGAGAACACTCAGAACACTCTTTGTCCCGGCGTGGCTCAACCAGTGTCCGTGCTGACTTCAGGAAATGGAAATGCTCGTAATAAAGTTGGCCATTCTCGGGTCGCAGGCTTAAGTAGTCGAGTAAAAAGTCGTTGACCGCATGACTGGCTGAGATCGCATTCAGGCTAATGACACTTGGATTCGGCTCTTCGATGCCATACGCCTGCGATTTCCGCTCTTCATCACTCTTTGCTTCTTTTGCCAGTTGCGTCGCGTCGATAAGTTGATTGCACAAAAGACAGCCGCGGCCTGGTCGTACCGGGCGATTGGCACTCATAACCTCGATCAGAGCACCATCGCCATCGGATCGAATCTTTGATCCCAGTTGCACTCCGGGAATCAGGTACTGATGGACAATTGCGTTGAACACTAGTCTCGCGCGCATCGAATCGGCAGCTAGGAACAAATAGTCACACGTGGTGAGCGCTTTCGCCACCGACTCCTTGGCTGCGTCGTCAACTATCAAGTGAACCTTCGCTGTCTCGTTGGCTTGAAGGATAAGTCGCTGCGCGACGGTCACTTTCGTGACCCCGTCAACCGCATCCGACAGGGACGCTCCAACAATCCGCGATAGATTCGACTTTTCCACGCGATCATCGTCGACGAGATAAAAGCTCCCCACACCGAGTCGCGCCAGATACTCAGCAACCAAGCTCCCAATTCCTCCGAGTCCAATAATCCCTACGCGACACTTCGAGAGTTCTGCTTGTCCGATCGCTCCAAACATCCGAACCTGTCGGTCATGCGTTTCAGCCATTTGCGCAACATTCCGTTTGCCGCCAGGACTAAGTCGCAGGATTGTATTTCCCACCACGACTGCTTCATCGAGCGCCTGCCGCTCTCCGGATGGAAGCCAAAGGTCGGCCTCAATAGATCGAAGGCCGAACACCAGAGCGCCAACCGGCATGCCGCGAGCAATTTGCAACAGGGCCGGATAGCCGCGTTCATGTGAATCAAGATCGATCCTGCTGAATGCAACTTCGCGATCGCTAGCGTGATTATGCGCGGCGAGGTACACGAGGCGCTCATCACGTGCGAGTGTCACGAGCCGATGAATGAACGTCGGTGAGAGTGCGCGGTAACCAATTCTGCCTTGCACATAGTCTGTGCCTTCCTGAGCGAGGTGGACCTCGCGCACGTGCAAACTGATCCGTGATCCGGATTGCGAAATGCCTGCGAGCATTACGACGCCATGTTCATCCCGATCACCAGGATACAGATGCCTCATCACAACGTCGTAGTCATCTCGCGAGATTCGCAACCGGCATTGATTCATCATTACGCATTCCCCAAAAAATCTAACACCTTCAAAATTTTGGCCGTGGCCTTCTGCGAACCATTTGCCGCAGCGGGACTCCGTCTCGATACCTGGATCGCGGCCCTCCCTTCAAAGTTATGCCCGGGCGTCACTGGAGCCTGCAACGCTTGGCCATCGGTGCGAACAACATCCGCACCAATAAAGACCGGATAGATGTCGGCGTATGGGTACTGTGCTGGGATTTGAAACCCAACCCAGGTCGACTCAGGTCGATATCTTGGACCTAACTGCACTGAGTCCATTACCAAATAGGCTCCGCCCTGGTCATCCTCGCGTACCGTGAATGACGAGCCGCAGAACTGTCGCTTAAGCTCTTCAATAGCGGTCGATACTTCCACCTTCATGTGCGGTCCTCAACTAGGAATTATCGTCGGGGGCAATTGCGGTAAACCGCAAATGCTCTCGTAGATGAACCTCATCGTTGTCGCCAATGACCCGGCTTGTCCCATTAGGCAGTTCTTCCTGCAAAACGAAATTCTGTTGAATAAGCACGCCCTGTTTGATCGCCGCAATCTTGATTTCGGCACCAGTGGCGGTCTTACCGTGCAGCGTCACAGGCTGTTCGTTCACCGACACGACAACTCGGTGGTCCTTCTCATGCGCGGTGAACCGCAGTCCTTCGCTCAGACGTACCTCCTCCTCGTCGCCCACGACACGGGTTTTGCCGTCTGGCAGCAACTCTTCCAGGACGAATTTGTCCTTGATCGGCAGGCCCTGTTCGATCGCCGAGTTCTTGATGTGGGCACCGGTCGCGACCTTGCCATGGAGCTTTACGGACTGGCCGTTCACCTCGACGGTGACTGTGGCGTGATGGCCATTTCCGTGCTTTTCTTCGTGATCCATGGGTTCTCTCCTTGCTATTTCGCTAGACAATTGCTAATTTGCAACTAAGCTTATCCTATGGGATGCTAAACTGAAAGTCAATTGCTATTTTGCAATCGCAAGGAACTAGGAGGAAATAGTGGAAGACAAGGGCTTTGATGGGGATGCGTTTTACCGTGCCTTAGAGGCCACGGTTGTCGCACGCTCCAAGAATTGGAAGCAGGTTGCGGCGGAAACTGGCATCAGCGCTTCGACATTGACGCGTATGGCCCAGGGAAGAAAGCCCGATGCGGCAAGTTTAGCGGCCCTTTCTGCATGGGCCGGGCTCAATCCATCGGACTTCGTGAGTGCATCGTACAAAGCCGCGGGGCCAGAGGCCTTGGCGCAGATTTCAACACTTCTCCGCGCTGATCCAAACCTCGATGCCGAGGGCGCTCAGGCCGTCGACGCGATCGTTCGCGCCGCTTATGCGAAGCTCCGTAAAGCCGAAGAATAGCTCAGTCAGGCCGGCGGATCAGGCTGCTCGCTTGGCATCTCCAATTGTCGATGCCGGCTTTCTGTCGCGAGCATTCGACGCTTCTCGACATCCCGGATGATCTCGGGAATGGCTTCGGAAGTCATCTCTCGCTCGAAGTCTGCCAATGCCTTTGCATCGACCGGCTTAAGGCCTTCGACCAGCTTGAAAAGCTGTGACTCGTTATTGTCCATCGTTCCTCCATTCTCTCACAATGACCACGGCGTCGCATGAGGCCGCGGTCACTTCGTCTGCGTTGGACGTAGGTTGGTGTCCATGCGCGTAAACCCTGTATGACCCATGTCCGCCATCGTCAGCACGCCCATTCCTGTGTTGAAATCGGGGCTGACGGATTCACGACCGAAAACAAGCGCCTCTTTGCGGCCGTGGAAAAGCCAAAACGGGTAAGCCTCGGTCAGGCTCGCCGTGGCGTCGATCACCGCTCGGGCTGAAATCTGATTTGTCGCCCACTGCGCTTCCGTCGCAAACTCTACGACCCAAATGAACTGTGCAAACGGGAGCTTCATTATCGCCTGGATCAGTTGCGGGTCGAATTCAGACTCGCGGCTTCGTACAAATCGTCGAAATGCAGAACCGGTCGTTATGAAATACCGAATGATGGTTTGATCTTCTGGCGGCAACGTAACCACAGCGCCGAGCTTGAATAATTTTGGCACCACCTTGTCAAATGCGTCTGCCGGATAAAACACCTTCTCCGGCAGCCCAACTATGAATGCGTCGATGTCCTTCGCTCCGTACGGAACCCCGGTAACCGGGATCGACAGGTAAGGGAGTTGATTGTCGTCCACGACTGCCAGAGTTTTCACTTCATCCCACGAATAGCGCATGCCCGGAAGTGCCGTATTCACGGGCGTCCGCCACTCATATCCGACTACTGCCATAGCATGGCCCTTCGCATGCATCGCAGCAAACAGTGGAAAACCCGAGTCCACATAGGCGGTTAGTTGGCGATAAAACGAAAGGTCATTCGGATTGTTCGGATCCCTCGCGACGATGACCGGATACGTTCCTGCCTCTTGGAACACTCGCTCGGCATGGGAGAGTGCCAATCCCCTTGATGGAACAAGGCCACCCGGATCGAATTGTTGTGCCATGACGGTGATGTCATGCGTCAGATGCTCGCCGTAGTCGTTGTATCGTTCGCTGTAGTGCCGAAGAATGGACCAACACGCTGCGTGCGCGCACACCGAGATATCAATGTGTTGGTCCATCGACGGAAATCCTCGGATCGTCAACGTATGTCCGAGGACATGGACCTTGTGATCGGCTGTGATAATGAATCTGCTGGCCCCTCGTCGCACGTCCGGCGAAAGCACGCTACGGCCGATCGTCGCTATGCCCGTTGGCCGCAGAACCATAAAGCCAAAATAGTGGTCAGTCAGTCGCGGATCATTTTGGGCGACCAACTTCAGTACCTTGTCGTCGAACGACACAGAGCCATCAAAAAAATGGAGGCGCACGCAGTCGGCGCGGTACCGCCGCCCCTTTTTTACATAGAAGTTGTAATAGGTGCTTCGATAGTCCTTATCGATGTAGTTGCGTTCAATGAGAATTGCCTTTACCGCATCGGATAATCCTGCGGTAAGTTTCTTCGCCACTGCATCTGGCGCGTATTCTGAGGAGATGTGTTTGCTGAGTTCTGCCAGGTCAGCAGCAGAGGTCAGAGGGTGCCAGGTGTACATAAGCGTTTCGTTTTCCGAACTGCGTCACATCCCTTCGCGCTAGTCGTCGCCCCAGGCTCGTGCAGATCGACCACGAATGACTTCAGGAGGTCACTAGGTCACGTCGACCACCGTCGACACGTTTTTGAGCCCGCTGCCGACATCAAGCGGTCTGGCCAATTGGCTGAACGTAACCCAAGACGCATCAAACGTCCACAAGAATCAGCGGGGCTCATAGTGCCGACAACTTGCAGATCGGTCCCGACCCGACGTCCCGCCTACAAACAACCTCAAAAATGGCCTATCCGAGCTATCAAATAAAGGCGCCATCTGATCATCGAATGATGACTCCAGCGCCTTAGCCTGCCTGATCAATGGAAGAAAGACGCCGGATAATCGCCAGATGTAATCGTTCGCCAGCTTCAGACCCTAAAACCGCGCCGCCAGCCAACAAACCGCAAGCCGTCCATTGATCGCCAACCGCTCCCAAATTACTGAGCGAAAACAGCCTTTCACCTAACCACAATCCTACTAGTCCACCTCCGATGGAGAACGCGAACTCGGCTATGAGCCCTCCCAGCCACTGCTCAGCCCAGCCACGAGGGCCGCGAGCGCAATCAGCGACCCTATACTCCTTTGCTTGACTCGCGGGTTCCGACATAAGTCGTAGCAGCCGCGCCAATTCCGCGGCGAACGTTTCATCATAGAGACGCCGAAACGCTGGGTCCGACAATACAGTCCAAGCTTCATTGACCTCGACCATCGATGAATGATCGCCACCTTTGTCGGGGTGACATTCAACGGCCTTCTTGCAATAGGCCTGCTTGATGTCCTCAACGCTGGCATCCCGATCCACTCCCAGCACCTCGTAATAATCACAATTCATGGTTCTCCTCCGTAATCGAGGCCGTACATACAAAGGAGTACGCTGCGGGGACGAGAAATATTTTGACCTTATTGCCCTGAAAATCAGTTCGCCCGCATGGCCGTAATCCTTCAGTGGAGGAACAGCCATGACCCAAGACCAGATCGCTCAGCTATGTCGTGCGTTTCAAGCCGACGGTTTCGACGCTAGCGCCGCCGCGATCCTCACGTTGGCGGCCGTCGTCGCCGGCGACGCCCAACCGGACGCGAAACCGCTCACGGTCAAGCAGGCCGCCGAGCGATTGGGAGTGAGCGCCGACACGGTCTATGACCTGTGTCGCGACGGCAAATTGCGATGCTTTCGGGCAGGCGAGGGCCGCGGAACGATCCGTATCCGGGCGGCCGACTTGCACCGGTTTCAGATCGAGGCGGCGTGACCTAGAAGCTGTTGCAGGCTTCTGAAAAGTCACTGACCGGCGAAGTTGACGCGTACCCATTCTTCGGCGAAGCAATTTCGCCGTCGTAGCCAAGCCGGATCAAAAACCGCCGCATCAAGAACAGCGACCACTTGTCGAGAAGTTCGCGAACTTCACCCGGTCCTTCCGGGAGGGAACTGCCGTGTGAAACAGCGTTGCGGAGCATGCGAACCCGGTCACCCGACGTGTAGTGGGAGGGAATCTCCCAGCGCAACTTGCTACGGGCTGCACCTATCAATTCAGGAAGCGGCTTCTTTTCTGCGTCCGGGGCGGTGCATACGCTTGCTTCAATCAGCGAATTGCGCAATAGCAATTCAAGTCCCGACAACACGCTAGCACATTTCTGCTCCAAATAGGGCGGATCTTCCACAGACGCGCAAAAGGCGGGAAGCGTTTGCCATCGTGTTGCATTGCCAAGCTTACCGAACTCAGAGAAGCACTGCCGAAAGAGCTTGGGTAACGAACTGTCCCGATGCATGTCGTCGAGAATGTAGCTGCGCCGGTACCGCGATTCAATTGGATTGCCCAACAGTCGCTTCACCGGGCGACCATTGGTGTCGAGAAAGGAAAGCACCGGCAAGCCAGTCTGTTGGCGGGCCACGATCGTGCATAGGCCCTTTACGTCGTGGGCAAACGCTTCGAGGTCGGCTTCGGAAGCACCTTCCCACGAGTCAAACGAGAATGTTACCAATGCCGTCGAGCGGATCGTACCAATGTCGAGAAGCGTCCTTAAAGCCTCGTAGTCGTCTCTGCGCTCAAAGTCGATAGAGTGCCCATCTGCTTCCACGCGCAGAATGCGGCGGTCATCGGAGCTGTGGGCATCTGCGGGGTGGTTTCCCTGATCAAAATCGAAGTTGTTGATTACCGCAGACACGCGAGCAATTGGCCTCGCGTCGCCGTAGCTCAGTGTGGCCGTTTCATTGACAGGAGTCGCAATCCCCCAGGTTTGACGTTCGTCTGTCGAGTATTCCGCTTTTTTTACGTAAAAGCGCGGGCAATGGAGCCTGAACTTCCCTTCGTTACTCTCCCCCTCAAGGGTGAGTTCGTGCCCGAAATCTCGGTTCAACCTCGCTCCTTTACCTCCGCGAAGGAAGATCAATCCGTCGCCTGTCGCCGGCACAATCAGGCTTCCCTCAAAGGTGACCTCGGACAATTTTGGGAACATCCCATGGTCGGCCATCGCCCGAGCCAGTTTGGCGATTGGTTCGTCGGATTCTGCGCGGTCCTGGCGAAGTACGTGGGCCGTGCCAGTATGCAATGGCAGCTTGGCGTGCCGCGTGAGCCTCTCGATGTCGTTTGCCAACGGGAACAGCGCACGTGGATCCATGACTACTCACGCAATTCGGATGGAGAGAGTTACTAAGCCTATCCGATTTCGACAGCGCTCGGCCAGACAGGTTCACTGTCAATGCCGCTTCCCGCAAGCAACCATTGGTGTTGCAGATGTTGCCCCATTCAATACGCCAAGCAGGAAACCGGGCTTGCTGTCGATATGGCTGTAGCGTTGCTCCAGCATCCGCGTCGATGTGTGGCCAAGCAGCTTGGCGACGACGTGGGAGTCAACGCCCGCCTGGAGCATCCGCGTTGCGAATGAATGCCGCAGCGTGTAGCTGCATAGCTCCGGCAGTCCCAGTTTTTCCTTCAACCTCCGGAACTTGCAGCGGACGGCGTTCTTATCCCACACGCCGCCATCACCCTGCCGAAAGATCGGCCCTTGCGGATACTTGAGCGCCCGGCGCTCGCAGATCGCGAATGCCGCGTCCGTCAGGTAGACGATCCGCTGGCGCTTCTTGCCTTTGCTCACTTTCGCCGGGAACCGCCAGCAGCGGCTGACGCGATCGAGATACCGGGCCTCGACAATACGTGCCTCCTGCGGACGGCAACCGGTTTCCCAGATGACGGAGAGGAACTCGCGGAAGTCGTCGTAATTGTGGCCCCAGCGATTTTCGAGCAGCTTGACCAACGCTTCCCACTGAGCGTCGTCGATCGTAAGCTCCCGCCGCTCCGGTTCGGGTAGCTTCGCCTTGGCCAGCGGCGAGCGGACCTCGATCAATTGCTCATCCTCGCACCACTGGAGCGCCCGTTTGGCGCAGCGGCCGGCCGCGTTGCGATAGTTGGCTGACGTGCCGGCGTAGCATTCGCTAAGCCAGTTGGTCAGATGAAACCGCTTCAGATGGCGCAGTCGCAGGCCACTCGGCAGGAATCCCTTGAAGCTATCGAGGTGGGACTTGTACCACGCGTAGGTGCCCGGCTCGTTGTTCTTCTGTGACCAGGCGAGGAACTTGTTGACGAGCTCCTCGACGGGCGGGTTTGGGCCGGACAGCTTCGGCTTGCCGTGCTGCAGCTCCTTGAGCCGCCGCTCGGCTTCGCCCTTCTTGCTGCCAAGCTGGACCTGCTGACCGCGGACGTGGGAATAGAAGCGCGTTTTGCCGTTGCGCACTCGCGAGCGCAGACATGACTCTCTCATGGCCGATTCCTTGTGCGTACTAAAAGGAAGTACGCGAATGGCCAGCGACTTATTCTTGATGAATCGCGGTCGCTTAGTCTGTCTTAGTCTGTCCGAGACTAGCCAGACCGGAGGAATCGGAGATTCTCGATGGCTCAACCCGTTGTGGGCAAAGCCGTTCTGTAATGGGCGATACAGGGCTCGAACCTGTGACCCCCAGCTTGTCGAGCTAGTGCTCTAACCAACTGAGCTAATCGCCCGCAGTCACAAAAGCCTCGCAAGGGGACGCATCCCCGCTGCCCATCGGCCTTTGTGACGAGAGATCCGGATTTTACATAGCCGCCGGTTTGGGGTCAAACGGCCATTTTCTCCGTGCAGGGTTCGACAACTCCCAGCCCGACCTATGCCGGCTCAACCAATCACCACCCGCGGCTCGCGGGCCGGATCGGCGACCGCTCGGCGCACAAGTTCCTTGACCATCCAGGGAATATTTCCCTCTCCGAGCAGCAGGAAGTTCAGATTGGCCGCCAGCGGCGGTTCGTGCGACCAACCGAAGACGATCCGCGGAGGAACGCCCCCGTCGCGACAGAGTTCCAGGCAGATCGCGGCCAGCACGTGCGAAACACTTACGCACCGCGAAACGCGAATCATCGCCTGACCGGCTTCACAGCCAATCGACATCAGCGGTCGCTGATAAAAATCGCTCGGATCGCCCACGAGTGCTTCGATAAAGATGACTGGCGGTCGATCCGACCGTTCGCCGCTGGGCAGCAAGCCATCTTTTTCCAACTCGCAAATCCTGTCTGCCAGGGTGAGCAGGCCTGGCCGATGCGGCACGAGCACCTTGGCGCCACTGCGAATCAGTCGTTGCCATTCCGCGCGCGTTGATTCGTCCGCGAACTCAAAACCTTGAAACCGCAGCTCCGTGCTGCGAATCCAACGTGAAATAATCGAGCTCACAAGGATGGCCACCAGGAACGCGAGCGCAATGAGCAGTCCAGAATGATTGATGAGCACGGTCAGCCCTGTCATCGTCAGCAGGAAGCCGGCCGAGACGCAAGCCGCTGCGACCACCGGCCAGCGTACAAGCGCACCAGCAGAAGAGCGGCTCACATCGATCGCGGCCGCAAGTGCCGCACCCGCAAGCAGTGCGAGCACGCTCGTGGCATAGGCCCACTGCTGCGAGGCGGGGCTCGCGCGAAACACGACCGTCACCACCAAGACCACCAGATTGAGCACGTTCAAGACCAGGCCCACGCGCCCCGCCCAACTGACTTCCATTCCCAGTCGGCTCAGGTAGTGCGGCAACAAGGACTGCAATCCGATCGTCACGCTCACGCCCGCCAGGCCAAGCATCAGCACCGTGGCCAGGTCGAACACGTCGCCAAATGCCCCCAGCCGCGCGAACCATGGATCGACAACGGTCTGGCCGATGCTCGAACCATGTGCCAAGAACGCCAGCGCCCGGTGATCGGCGGCGCCGCCAGGCTGCAATTCGCGATGCGGCACCAGCAGCGTCGTGACTAACACGGCACTCAGCAGATACACGGCCATCAATAGTGCCGCTGCAAGCATCAGTTTCCGCGTACTCTGGGCTCGACCCTCTCTCCCCCGTCCGCGCCGCTGCCCGCGCACGCGTGGGACCATGGTCATGATCATCTCGAAACCGCTCAGGCCCAGGGCCATTTGAGGAAACGACCACAGGCAAATCGACAGCCACGACCAGTACCAGGTAGTCGAACTGCCACTGACGCCCCCGCCACTCGCTACAAATAGCGACTGCCACCAAGCGCGAAGGTCCCTCGGGTCGGCAACGAGCTTGAGCAGTCCTTCGCCAATCACGACGGCCGACAGCAGCATGTAGCACACCACGGCCAAGAATGTCGCCGCCACGACCCGGCGCGTGAAACCGTGTCGCAGAATCCACCACAGGCCGAACGAAAAGACCGACAGCGCAAGTGTAATGAACATCTGCGGCTCGACGGCCAACCGCAGCGCCTCTTCGAGCGGCGGCCACCACGTGCGGCCATCCAGCAGTAAGTCATCCGGCAGCCGGCGGATGGCTTGTTGGCCGTGCGGATTGTGAATTACGTGCACCGCGGCCACTGCCAGCGACAGACTGCGCGTGATGACGAAATCTGCCGCGGCGAACCCCAACATCGTGAGAACGACGATTTTGCCGCGCCACCCAGATATCAGTGTTTCCAGAAGCCCGGTGGCGCCGCGCCCATCCGGTGCGCGGCCCACGACGTACCAATACACTGGCAGCGCAAATAGGAACGTAACGAGTACCACCAGACCCGCCGCCACAGGCGCGAGTGGACCCGCGGCCTGGACGGCGATCGACGGCAGATAGGCGAGCGTGCTGAAGTAGTCCACACCGATCAGGCACAGCACCAACGGCCACCAGTAGGTAGCACGATCGGCAGGGACGTGACGAGTTGCGTTCATAGGTTTTGGAAAAACGGGCGCATCGCCGGCGCAATTCAGAGCTCGTGCCGGCGCAATGCGCCCGCTGCGTTAAGACGCATCCGCCTCCTGGCTGCCATGGCCCAGATCCATGACGGCCGCACGCTGGTGCAGTACGCGGTCAAGATCCTTCCAGAGGAAGAACAAGCCGACGACGTTGTCCCAGCGTTTGATGACGTTTTGGTGGTTGTCGACGGCAATCAGATCACCGCCGCCAAAAGTGAGAATCGTTTCCAGCACATCGCGATACTTCGTGCGGAACCGCAGACCACTGCGGTCCGTCAGCTCGCTTCCCTCACCGAAGTGAAACTCGCCGATTTCGTTTGGCGTGAATCGCTTGCGGCCGTTCAGGGCCATATGCAACAGCGATCCGCACCAGGGCAACAGCAGGAGCCAACTCAGCACGGTCGCGGTGCCCAGATCGAACTGCGGATGTAGCGTGCCCAGGTACTCGAACACGGGGCTCAGCACCGGCACCTGGCGAATGTCCTCAAAGTACTTCGATGTCAGCCACACCATCGAGACGATCAGCGTCCACAAGGCGAGCTTGCGCGAGCTGAAGTCATAGAGCAGCGTCATCAGGAAGTACAACAGCACCCAGACATACAGCCAGCCAAACAGGCCGGCCAGTTGCGGTTCGCGACTGACGATCGATGTGGAGACAAACCCCACCGCGATTAACAGCCACAGGAAGAAACTCGGGTGCGCCGAGTACACCGTGACTTCGTCCATGTTGCCTCGCCGGCCGCGAATCGCGAGCATCGGGAGCGAGACAAAGAACCGGGCGAATTGAAACACGGCCTTGAAGGCCGGTCGAAAGATTCTGCGCCGCGGTTGAATGAGCTTTTGGTCCACGGGAACAGGCGAAAGATCGCTCGCGTCTTTAGCTTCGTGGAAATACGCGTTCACAGGCCGTCTCCAGGGGTTTCGGGATCAACTGCGCGTGATTTTAATCCTCCTGAATTTGCCCGCAATGAAATGCAAATCGCTTGCCGGATGGTGCAACTTGTTATCGGGATATCACTTAGCGGGGCGAAAAATCCGAAAAGAATTTCGCGTCGGTGCACCCGGTTGACGGCCTTTTGAGATCGCGGTAAACGCCGCATCACGACTACCGTGGTAAGGCTCCCAATGGCATGTCGCAGCGGTCCGCGCCTGTCAGTTCGCCTTTGCTTTGGCGGGTCGAAAATCTATACTTTGCGGCGTGGAGACCCAGCGAGCCTGAACCCGCCGTCCTTGTTTCGCGTCCTTTGTATCGACGCGGACGGCGGACTCTTCATCCGATGGAATTCATTCCGGCCGCGGCTCCCCTCTCTGAAAGACGGAACCCCATGCTCAAGGTCAAATTGCCCGACGGGTCGGTTCGAGAATACGCGCGGCCGGTGCGGCCAATTGAAGTGGCGGCCGAGATCGGCGCCGGCCTGGCCAAGGCCACGCTCGCGGCCGAAGTCGATGGCAAGGTCGTCGGCGCAAGCGCCCCCCTCCCCTCCGAGGGCGAAGTCTCGCTCCGGCTGCTCACCAAGAAGGACCCCGAAGCGCTGGCCGTCATGCGCCACTCGGCCGCCCACGTCATGGCCCGGGCGGTGATGCGCTTGTTCGACGGAGTCCAACTGGCGTTTGGTCCCACCACCGACAGCGGGTTCTACTACGACTTCGAGCTCAAGCGGCCGCTCTCGGAAGAAGACTTCCCCGCGATCGAAGCCGAGATGGCCAAGATCATCAAAGCCAACGAGCCGTTCGAGCGGATCGAAGAGCCGCGCGACAAGGCCGTGGCCATTTGCCAGGATCTGGGGCAAACCCTCAAAGTCGAGCACATTAATGAAGGTCTAGCCGAGCACCCGACTCTCTCGTTCTATCGCCAGGGCGAGTTCATCGACCTCTGCCGCGGCCCTCACATTCCCAGCGCCGGTGCGATCGGCGCGTTCAAGCTGCTGTCGATTGCCGGCGCATACTGGAAGGGCGATGCCCAGCGGCAACAGCTCCAGCGGCTTTATGGCACTGCCTGGTTCAGCAAGGAAGAACTGGAAGAACACCTGAAGCGGGTCGAAGAAGCCAAGCGCCGCGATCACCGCGTGCTCGGCAAGCAGCTCGATCTGTTCACCACGAATCCCGGTCTCGTCGGCGCCGGCCTGGTGCTGTGGCTCCCCAAGGGCGCGGCAGTTCGCGGACTCCTGGAGGCGTTCCTGCGCGAAGAGCTCACCAAACGCGGCTACCAGGGCGTTTACACCCCGCACATCGGCCGCGTCGAGCTCTATCAGATCTCGGGCCACTTCCCATACTACTCCGACAGCCAGTTCAAGCCGATCGTGATGTCGGAAGATGAGCGCTACCTGCTCAAGCCGATGAACTGCCCGCACCACATCATGATCTACAAAGCGAAGCCGCGCAGTTATCGCGACCTGCCGGTGCGGCTGGCCGAGTTCGGTACCGTGTATCGCTACGAGCAGTCGGGCGAACTGGGCGGCATGACCCGCGTGCGCGGCTTCACTCAGGACGATGCGCATTTGTTCTGTACCGAGGAGCAGGTCGGCGATGAGTTCCGCGGCTGCATCGAGATGACCCAGGGCGTCCTCAAAGCGCTGGGCATGAACGACTACCGCGTGCGGCTCGGCTTCCGCGATCCCACCAGCGACAAGTACGTCGGCAGCGACACCGTCTGGGAGCGCGCGGAAAAGACCCTGGAGAAAGTCTGCCGCGACATGAACTTGCCGAACCTTGACATCGAGCGCGGCGAAGCGGCGTTCTATGGTCCCAAGGCCGACTTCGTCGTGAGCGACTGCCTGGGCCGCGAATGGCAACTCGGCACCGTGCAGCTTGACTACAACCTGCCGAGCCCGGAGCGTTTCGGCCTCGAGTACATCGGCGCCGACAATCAGCCGCATCAGCCCGTAATGATCCACCGCGCGCCGCTGGGTTCGCTGGAACGCTTCGTCGGCGTGTTGATCGAGCACTTCGCTGGCGCGTTTCCGCTGTGGCTCGCGCCCGAGCAGGTTCGGGTGCTGACCGTGAGCGAGAAGTCCGAGGAGTATGGACGCAAGGTCGAAGAGCAACTCCGCGCGGCGGGCATGCGTGTGACCGGCGACTATCGGGCGGAAAAGCTGGGCTCGAAGATTCGCGATGCGCAACTGGAGTTAATCCCTTACATGCTCGTGGTCGGTCCGCGTGACGCCGAGAGCGGCACCGTGAGCGTGCGCGACCGCATCTCTGGCGATCTGGGCGCGATGCCCCTGGCCAAAGCGATTGCCAAGTTCCAGACCGAAGTGGCCGCGAAGGAAGTTCGCCAGGTTGCCGAAAAGCAATCCACCGGTCTGGGCGAGCGCGGCGGAGCGCATGAGTATTGATGCACTGCGTGGCTACTCCGCCATATCCGCAGCCATCCGCAATGTAGTATAGGCAATGTACTCTCTCGAGAACGGCGGGGAGTCCGCTTCTGGGCCTGCCAGCCAATCGTCGAATTGATCGTCAAAGCGTTTGACGAGACTCGCCAAGTTTCTTCTCACGTCTTCTGGCGCGGCAGCTACCAAGTCTTCACGAGTCCAATCGTCGGAGATCCCCCAAAAAGCGGCGTACGGCAAAAGTTGCCGAAGCCCCTCCTAACGAGTCTCATTCGCTCTCCGTCGTCACGCACGCCCCAGAATTCTGCGTAGGGGATTAGGGCCCAGAATTGCTTGGGCACATTGTCCAGATCAAGACGGCTCGAACGATTTCGCACACCGCCTTCGCCATACTTTTGCCGCAGTTCTTCGCCAGTTAGTAGCTGTGCGGGCTTGACCATTGTGCTTCCTCGAACTTTGCATTGTTTCCGGTAAGTTTGGTCTTCATCCGGTCAAATTCAGTCCAGTACTGTTGTCGTATTTCTTGAGGCACGCCAGCGGCAACGTCTCTAATCCTCGGTCCTAATCCCCGAAAGTACGCTGCGAGCCTCGGCGAGCTACTTCAATCGCTTCCGTGAGCTCGTCGATGGTCGAGTACTCACTCAAGTCAAGGTCGAACGAGTAATCTGTATCGACAACTCGAAGGGGTACATCAAGATGGTGCTGCAAAATGAGGGCAACTCGAAGTGACGTCTTGCTGGCGTCGGTAATCGAAATCGCGTCCGAGCCTCGACTTAGCCGGACGAGAACTCGGTCGCCTTGCTCGAGGTCGGCAAACTTCGCCTCGATCAACGCACCCCCAGGTTCGTCTAGGCGAATCGCGCTGAATCCTTCCGTATTTCGAAATACTGCCTCGATATCCGTAAGCTCAAAGCGATCTTCATCCGATCGCCACAGGATGGTATTGGCCATGGAAACACCCTCCAATTACTCTGCCACAATGACGGTCCCAGGTAATCCCTATTCCTTCAGTAATTTCTCGAAAAGAATCTTCGACTCTTCTGTATTCGTGATTATTCGAATTGAGCGAAATGGAGTTTCGCCACTTTCAATGATCGTGCGCACTCGCGATAACTCATCGCGCGTATCGTTCAGTATCTTCTCGCGTACCGCGGGAGGACAAGAAGAATTTGGGACGTAGGGACTTGCCCCTCTGTTCGCCACGTGCTTCGCTTCAATAATTGTGGTGTGGTCAAAACCATCCATGGCGAACTCTGTGCCTCCCCCTGCGATCGTGAAGTTATCTGGTCCGGTGTGCTTGATCTCATAGTGATCTGCCGGCGTGTTTGTGGGCGTTTTCTTCCGCGGCAGCTTGTCGACATAATCCTTAACCGCTTTGGGCGTCGGCTGATGCCCGACTGCCTTGGACGGCTGTTGCGGCACCACGTTCGCGCCCTTCGCCGCGGGCACGTTTGGCGCTGCCGGTGCTTGCTTGGCAGCGTTCGCCAACCCTTGAAGATTCGACGAGAGCCCTAGCGCGTTCGCCGCGATGTTCGCTCCGCCACTGACCGTAAACCCATTTTCCTTGGCGTCATAGATGCCCTGCACGACTCCGACGGCGCTGCCCGCGGCATCATGCACAATCAGTGCACCATTGACCGCTCGCGCGACCGTGCCGCCGGCCTTCAGCGCAGCGGCCAGGCCGCCGGTGCCCACCGCGATGAGCACTTCGCCACTTCCCGTCGCGATGTAAACGGCCGTGTCGTATCCGTTCGCTCGGTCTTTCTCCGTAACTCCGATCAGCTCAAGCTGACTTGTACTGAGACCAAGCGTGGCGACATTCTTGACGGCCGTTGCACCGCCGTTGATCAGCGCTTTGCCGCCGGTCTTCGCGCCCGATCCCAGTCCGCCGGCGATCGCACCGGGCAGATTGCCGGCAGATGTGATCTTGGCGGCGATTCCCTGGGCTCGCTTCGTTTGGCGACTGGGACCGCCACCGGCCAAGTTGTCGATCTCCCGCTGTCGGTTAACAAGATCGTTGAGAGTTCCCTTGTTGACCGGTTTGGACTTCCCAGACTTATAGCTCACGGGCGCGACGCGAAGCTCTTTACCTGACGTAGCGCCAGCCCCACCCGTCGCCGTCGTTCCCGTTCCCTTATCCGCAAACCAGCCGGCATTCGGCGGCGTGCCGCGGCGCGGATGCTTTGACGCATCCCACTCGGCTTCCAAAAGCAAGGCAGCAAACGTGCTCGATTCGCTGCGTACCGACTCTTCCTCTGCCAGCCGCACTTCGAGTTGCTGCTGATACTGTCCCGCTCGCGATGGCACGATCGCCATCAGCCAGCGGAAATGCTCGATCAACCGTGACTGCTCAGGCCGCGACGGCCGGTTGACGCCTTCACGTTCCGGCGGCGAAGCAGCCTGAGTGGACGGTCTTCCTAGCAGCGCGTCCGCAAAGCGCCTTGCGGCGCTCGCTGTGCTGCGAACTGGTCCCGCCCCTCTCCCTTCCAGTACTCGCATTCGTCCCTCCTTTCGGTGCGAGCAAAAAAAAGAGCCCGTAACCGCTCCATGCGTGTCAAAACGCACAAGCAGCTACGGGCTCTTCCAGTCACTCGCTTGCGTGCCGAGCTCTTTCGGATACCCCGATCACATCGGGTGATCGATCTCAGCGCGGCATAAGCGGCTGAGCAACCGTGACACTATCAGAAACGCTGGCCACATTTCAACGAGCAAAACAGCCAACCCCGGCCACGCGGTGCTGGCAGATTCACCAGCCGCTTTGCCGGCTTTCGCATCCCGGGGTAGGATACAGATGCCGCCTGTCCCAGGAACGTTTCAGAGGCTCTCCGCCATGCCGCGCCGCACGTTGTGGATCATCTTCCTCGTCACCATCGGATCGATCGCCTGCTACGAGCGGGCCGATCGTAATCCGTACGGCCGCTGGTTCAGCGAAGTCCTCGACACAATCGACCGTTACTACGTCGAGCCGGTCGACGATCAGAAGCTATTCGAAGGCGCGCTAGACGGCATGATCGGCCGGCTCGATGAGTACTCCGCTTTCCTGCCGCGCACTCAGGCGAACCAGTTTCAGGAAGCGATCGACCAGCAGTATGGCGGCATCGGCATCGAGGTCAGTCTTGAAGGCGAAGAGAAGCAGCTCACCGTGATGAGCCCGCTCGTCGGCACGCCAGCCTACAAAGCGGGCATGCGAGCCGGCGACAAGATCGTCACCATCGATGGCAAGCCCACCGCCGGCAAACCGCTCAACGAGATCGTCGGCTGGCTGCGCGGCAAGCCCGGCGAAAGTGTGTCGCTCTCCGTGCTGCGCGAGGGTCAGGACGACCCGCTCACGTTCGACCTCGTTCGCGCGCGGATTCGTGTCGACTCGGTACTCGGCGACACTCGCGATGCGGACGGCGCGTGGAACTTCTTCCTTCCCGGCGCCGACAAGATCGGCTACGTCCGTCTCAATTCGTTCGGCGAGACGACCGTCGAGGAACTGCAACAAGCGCTGGCTCGACTCACCGAGCAAGGCGCTCGCGGCGTGATTCTCGACATGCGCAATAATCCCGGCGGATTGCTGCAAGGAGCGGAGGAGATCTGCAACATGTTTCTGCCGGCCGGAGCGGTGATCGTCACCACGCGCGGCCGCGATGAGCGTGTGCGCCGCCAGGCCGAGGCCGACGGCACCGGCCAGTACCAAGACCTGCCGCTCGTGATTCTCGTCAATGACAAGAGCGCAAGCGCCGCCGAAATCGTCGCCGCCTGCTTGCAGGACCACGATCGGGCGATCGTCATCGGGATGCGCACCTGGGGCAAAGGCACGGTGCAGAACGTCATCCCACTCGAAGGTGGCCAAAGCCTGCTCAAGCTCACGATCGCCAGCTACTGGCGCCCCAGCGGCAAGAACATCCATCGCCTCGAATCGAGTGAAGCCGACGACGAATGGGGCGTCAAACCAACGCCCGGCTACGAAGTGAAACTCGACGAGAAGCAAACCGCCGCGATGGAAGAGAAACGCCGCCAGCGCGACGTCGTACAGCAACGCTCGCCCGGCGAGACGGGCGCGGCGGCCGGCGAGAATCCGCTCGAGTTCGATCCGCAACTCAAGCGCGCCTTCGAAGCGTTGGAAGAAAAACTCAAGAAGCAGCCCGCCATATCCGAAGCGGCTTGACCCAGTCGTGCCGCTGCTAGCGACGTTGATCGCTCGGCTTGCAAGCGGATTGCAAAACTTGCCGGTGTCGCGTCCCCGGAATACGCTCCCGTTCTCGCACCGGTCGCGATGTTCCCGGGCGGCGCAAGTCATTACTGGCCATGCTCTCCTGACGCTTCCCGCGGCGCCCCGCACGGGAATATTCTGGCGATTGGTCCGCGAATTGCTTTTCGGATGCCACGTCCTGTCAACCTGGCTTCGCCGCGTCGTTCGGTTCTCGAATTGCTTGGCAAAGCCGCGATCCCATCCGCTGCTCTCTTCACCTTACCGAAGGACTACCCACGTGGCACGCACGATTCACTGCACCGTCGTCGAGGTACCGGCCATAAGCGATCCTTACCTGCCCGCCCCGCGCGTATTCCAAGACCTCATGCCCTGGGCCGATCCTTACATCGCTTCACTTCTGAACAAGCTCGGCGCCGAGTCGTCCAGCGAGAGCACGACGCGAACTGTCGAGTATCGCCCCAACCACCTGGGAAGCAGTCACCTGGAACCCGGTATCCCCTCGTCGCTGAGCCGCAACGAGCGTGAACGTCCCTGGCGCCAAGACTGGATGCCCCGCCGTTACCCGCGCGGTTAGCGCGAGCTGGGGGGAGTCTCTTCAATCGCCGCCCGCATTTCAGCGGCAATGAAGAAGGAGCCCGTGATGCACAGCAGGTCCTGGACGCCGACCCGTGCTCGAGCGAGTTGCCAGGCCTCTTGAGCATCCGCGCAGACCTGAAACTCGCGATCCCCGTCGAATTCGCGCGCGAGGCCAGCGAGTTCTTCCGGTGCAACCCCGCGGGGGTTGCTGTGATACCGCGTGAAGATGATCTCGTCGAATGCCGGGAGCAGCCGTTCCAGCATCCCCCGCAGGTCTTTGTCACGCGTTGTCGCAAACACCAGCACGCGCCGCCGGGCTGCAAAGCTTTCCCCGAGCACTTCCACCAGGGCTTCGATCGAAGCCACATTGTGCGCCGCGTCGAGCACGATCGTCGGCCGCCGGGCGATGACTTCGATCCGGGCCGGCCAGCGCACCCGGTTCAGTCCTTCGCGAATCGCGGCATCCGGAATCAACCACCCTTGCCTGCGGAGCTCTTCGATCGTGGCCATTGCGACCGCGGCGTTCGCGGCCTGATGCCGACCAACCAGCGGTAGTGCAAGGCCTTCATACTGTCCGCTCCCGAGGGCGTCCGTCAGCACGCGAATGTCCAGCCTCGCGGGAGTCGGCCCGGCATCAAGATCGCGCGGCGGATGATACGCGTAGTCAAAGTCGCGCGCTAGCTCCACCAGTCGGCAACCTTGCGCGTCGGCCACCTTGCGAATGACGTCGCGCGGCTCGTGATCGATCACGCCGCTCACGACTGGCACGCCCGGCTTGATGATGCCGGCCTTCTCGCCGGCAATGGCCGCCAGCGTGTTTCCCAGCTGCTGCGTGTGATCGAAACTGATCGTGGTGATGACCGAGATCAGCGGCTGACAGACATTGGTCGAATCGAGCCGGCCTCCCATCCCCACTTCGAGCACGGCCGCGTCGACCCCCTGCTCCGCGAACCGCAACAGCGCAAGCGCTGTCACGATCTCAAAGTAAGTGGGCCGCGTATCCGATCCGTCTGTCGAGAGCGCGTCCATCGCCTCGACCACCGGGCGAAGTCGCAGCAGTAGCTCGATAAGCTCCTCGGGCGGGCAACTCTGGCCGTCAATCGCGAGGCGCTCTTCGACGCCATCCAAGTGTGGCGAACTATAGAGTCCCGTCCGAAAGCCCCCGGCCGAGAGCACGGCGGCGATCATCGCGGCAGTCGAGCCCTTTCCCTTGGTCCCCGCGATATGGACGATCCGCAGCCGGGACTGGGGATTTCCCAGCCGGGCCAGCAAGTCGCGCATCCGGTCCAGCCTTAAATCTCGCTGGTTATAAGGAACCAACAGCGAGCGCTCGTAGTCGATGCGGCTGGCCAGGAACTCGGCGGCCGCCTGCGCGGGAAGTTGACCGGTGGAATGCATCGAAGGCTGAACGGGCCTGGAACGACAGGAGAATTGGCCCGGACTTCGTGCAGGACCGAGCGCTGAAGTGTACTCCAAGGGCGGCGGGAAGTCATTCGGTCTGTGCCGCGGGTTGACCTCTGACGCCGCCGATCCGCTACAAGCCGAACGTCCCTGGCCGAAATGCCATTATGGACCGGGTTTCGGCGGCCTTCCGCAGCTTGCAAGTCCTTTCTTAGCTGATGTATAGTAAAGGTTTACGCAATTCACTTCGGGGCCTCTCGGCGATCCCAAAGTGGTCGCCGTGCATGAACTTAAAGGCGGCGTGCGACGTATCGGAACGGTGGGTCCACGGCGTCCCGACCATGCAAGCGCTGCGTCTCGTCGGTTGCCGCCCACGTCGATCCCGCGTTTCGTCACCTTGAAATAGCCCCCAGACCAAGGGAATCCGCATGTCGGAAGTCATTGTCGAGACGCGCAACCTCTCCAAGGTGTATCGCGACTTTTGGGGTCGCCAAAAGGTCCGAGCTCTCAAGGCGCTCGACCTCGAAATCCGCCAAGGCGAGATCTTCGGCCTGCTGGGACCCAACGGCTCGGGCAAGACTACGACTATGAAACTGCTGCTGGGGCTGCTATTTCCCACCAGCGGCCAGGCCCTGGTCTTCGGCAAAGAGGCGACCGACGTCTCGAAGAACGAGCGGCTCGGCTACCTGCCGGCAGAGTCCTATCTCTACCGCTTTCTGAACGCCGAAGAGACGCTCGATTTCTACGGCCGGCTGTTCGACATGCCCGCCAAGGTGCGCAAGCAGCGGGCCGCCGATCTAATCACCATGGTCGGCCTGAACAAAGACAAACGCCGCCAGCTCAAAGAGTATTCCAAGGGCATGGCCCGCCGGATCGGCCTGGCTCAGGCCCTGATCAACGATCCAGAGTTGATCCTGCTCGACGAACCCACCAGCGGTCTGGACCCGATCGGCACGCGCGAGATCAAGGATCTGATCCTGCGGCTTAAGGCCGAAGGCAAAACCGTTCTGATGAGCAGCCATCTCTTGGCCGACGTGCAGGACGTCTGCGATCGGATCGCGATTCTGCACCAGGGAGAACTTAAGGAACTGGGCCGGGTCGACGCCCTGCTCAAGGTGCGCGACGAAACCGAAATTCGCGCCAAGGGTCTCAGTCCCGAGGCGCAGGCCGAGATTCGCGCAGTCATCGAGCGGAACAACGGCTCGGTCCTCGCGATGGACAATCCGACCACGACGCTCGAAGACCTGTTCCTGTCGATCGTGCGTGACAGCGAAGCCCGTCCCGGCCGGCGCGCCAAGCAAGACCAGGAAAAGTAAAGGCTCTCCGGTCGCGACGATTAGCCGACTCCTCAACTTAATTCCAGCGATAGTTCAGGCCCCTTCATGGTACGTGAGTTCACACCGCCGCCATTTGCCGACTGGATCTGGCCGGCGCTGCTGACGTTTGTGCAGATTGCGGCCGTGCTCGGGCTGATCGCGCTGGTGGGCGGCTTTCTGCTAGCCACGTTTCGCTACGGCCCTCTGGCAGCCGGCGACGCCACGTTCAAGATGATGAAACGGGGCCTCGCGGACCTGATCTTCATTTCGCCCCGACGCATTTTCGCGCTCGCCTGGCTCGCCGTGCAAGAATCGCTTCGCCGCCGGGTGTTGGTCGGCTTTGCCGTCTTCCTTTTGATCCTGCTGTTCGCCGGCTGGTTTCTCGACACCAACACCAACGATCCCGCCACGCTCTACCTGAGCTTCGTGCTCACGGCGACGACGTATCTCGTGCTGCTCATGGCGCTCTTTCTGAGCGTGTTCAGCCTGCCGGCCGACATGAAGTCGAAGACCATCTACACGATCGTCACCAAGCCCGTGCGACCGGGCGAGATCGTCCTTGGCCGGATCCTCGGCTTCACGATCATCGGCACGCTGCTGCTCGCCATCATGGGCGTGTTCAGCTACTTTTTCGTCGTGCGACTCTTGGATCACGATCACGCGGTCGAGGTTGAATCGCTGGTCGAGATCACCGGCTCAACCGAAGGCGGCATGACCGGCCGCACGAGCCTCGTGCAGAGCCATCGCCATAAGGTCGAGATCGGCACTGACGGCAAGGGCGCCACCGACGTCGTCAACGGACACTGGCACACAGTCGATCGGGTGGACCAGAACGGCGAAACCAGCTACCAGCTCGGCCCGCCGCGAGACATGCTCCTGGCCCGGGTGCCCGCCTACGGCGAGCTGCGATTCAAGGACCGCACCGGCCAGGGAACCACGCGTGGCATCAGCGTCGGCAAGGAATCGAAATATCGCAGCTTTATTGAAGGCGGCACGCTCGCCGCGGCCATCTGGAAGTTCAACGACGTTACGCCCGAGCGTTTCCCGGACGGCCTGCCCGTCGAAATGGTCATCCGCGTGTTTCGCTCGCACAAAGGCGAGATCGCCGAGGGCATCCGGGGCACTATCGTGCTGCGAAATCCCAACAACACCGGCATTCAAAGCTCACCGGAAGTCTTCTCGGCCAAGGACCTCCAGATCGATCAGATCAAATTCCCCAGCACGCTGCGCGATTCCGCGGGACAGCCGATCGACTTGTTCAAGGACCTCGCACCCGACGGCCAGGTAGAGGTCGAGATTCAGTGCCTCGACCAGGGGCAGTACTATGGCGTGGCCGAAGCTGATCTCTATTTGCGAGCTCGCGACGCTTCGTTCACCGCCAATTTTGTCAAAGGCTTCCTCGGCATCTGGGTTCGCATGGTGCTGATCACATCGTTTGGCGTGATGTTCAGCACATTCCTCAGTGGACCGGTGGCCATGCTCGCCACGCTCACCGTAATGCTGATGGGCATGTACCGTGACTTCATCATGGGAGTCGCCAACGGAACGATCGAAGGCGGCGGCCCGGTCGAAACCGCGATCCGCGGCATCAACCAGATGAACGTCACGTCGCAGCTCGAACCGGGACTCACGACCGATGTGGTTAAAGCGGTGGACGCCGTGGCGATGGAAGTCATGACCCGGATCGTGATGCTCCTGCCGGAATTCAACAAGTTTGACAACGTGAACTACGTGGCGCATGGCTTCGACGTGCCGAACGACCTCGTGCTGGTACAGATCCTGACCGCACTCGGCTTTGTGGCAGCGATGTTCGCCATCGGATACTTCTTCTTGAGAACGCGGGAGATTGCGCGATGAACCAGCGCGAACGCTTTATTCGCAAGATCGTGTATGCCTCGATCATCGCGGCCCTGCTGATTCCGCTCTCCTGGCTCAGCCAGCCCGAGACAACCGAATCGAAGGGCGGCAAGCTGGCCCAGTTGCGCTCGGACTATCGGCTCAGCCAGGCGCAGCTCGGCGAGATCGACCCGGCCAGCGAAACGATCAAGCTAGCCACGCTCGGCATGCGCGGCGTCGCGGTCAACCTGTTGTGGGGCAAGGCCAACGAGTATCACAAGAATGAAGACTGGGTGAACATGGCCGCCACCCTCGAACAGTTGCGCCGGCTGCAGCCGAATTACGTCAGTGTCTGGATCTTCCAGGGCTGGAACCTCTCGTACAACATCTCCGTGCAGTTCGACGATTACCACGACCGCTACTACTGGGTCATCCGCGGCATCAACTACCTGCAGGAAGGCACCCAGTACAACGCCAACGATCCGCAGCTGCTCTCCAAGGTCGGCTATACGATTGCCAACAAGATCGGCCGGGCCGACGAGAAGTTCTACTTTCGGCAATTGTTCCGCGACGACGACGACTTCCACGGCGATCGGCCGAAAGCTCAGCGCGACAATTGGCTGGTCGGCCGCGAGTGGATGCTCAAGGCCGAAGATGCCGTGGCCGAAGGCGTGCCGCTGCGCGGCGAGACGCCCATGCTCTTCTACTCGCACCCGGTCATGTGTCTGATCAACTATGCCGAGGCGATTGAAGAAGAGGGCGTGTTCGGCGAGGTTGCCAAGGAAGCCTGGCGCAAGGCTGCTCTCAGTTGGACCGAGTTCTCCAATCGCGATCTCCCCTCGCAGATGAACATCTTCGCTCGCCTGAGCGAGATGGAAGCCTACCAGGAACGCTCGCGCAAAGCCCAGGAGACTCTGGCCAAATTCACGTCCGAAGGAATCCGCGACGAGATCATGAAGGAGAAGATCGCGACGCTCCCCGAAGAGCAGCGGGCACTCTTCGAAGCCGATCCCGCCAGTCTTAACGAAGACAAGCTGCAGCAGCGAGCTTACCTGGAATACTCCATGGCCGTGCAGCACTATGAAGTCGCCGACCGCGTGCAGGGAGAAAACCGCGCTGCCGCGCTCAAGGCTGCTGAAGAGGCCACGATTGCCGACGAAATGGCCCGCAACATCGAGGTCGATCGAGGCATCGTCAACTACGACTACTGGAAACTGCGCTGCGAAATCGAACCCACCGAGGAACTTCTCACCGCCCGCAAACAGCTCTATGATGCCAACGATGCGCTGCGTCGGGCTGAGATTGTCAAGTCGCTCGAGTTGTACGAAGCCGGCATGCAAAGCTGGCGCAAAGTACTCGACGCGCACCCGCAACTCATCGAGCAGGTGGATACGGTCGACGAACTGGCGATGGCTGTCGACGTCTACAAGCGTGTCTTGGATCAGAACGACAAGCCGCTACCCAAGCCCTTCGTACTGCAGGACGTGCTCGACAAGCTGGCCATAAATCGTGGCGAGATGTCGCCCGAAGAGGTCCAGGCCGCCAAGGCAGCCGCCGAAGCCGCCGCCAGCGATCCTACTCAGCCGTCGCCATAACACGCGCCGCCCTTAAAAACGAGTGGTTCAAGAGTGTCGCTCTAGACCCCGTGAAAGACGACCGTCTTTAGCTCGGTCATTTCGAGCACGGCGTACTTGGGTCCCTCCTTGCCGAAACCGCTCTCTTTCAGGCCGCCGTAGGGCATCAAGTCGGCCCGCCACTGCGGCCCCCAGTTGATGTGCAGGTTGCCGCTGTCCACGTGCCGGGCAAACTGCATCGCGTGATTGATGTTCTCGGTAAAGATGCTGGCCGCCAGCCCATACGGCGTGTCGTTCGCCAACCGGATCGCTTCGTCGATCGACGCGGCCTTGGAAACGGCCACCGCCGGACCGAATATCTCCTCGCGGCTCACGCGCATCTGTGGCGTTACGTCGGCCAGCAGCGTCGGCTGGAACATCGTCCCTTCACGCTTGCCGCCGGTCACCAGCTTCGCTCCGCCCGCCACGGCCTCTTCAATCCACTCGCCCACGCGCTCAGCGTCCGACTCGCGAATCATGGGTCCCATCTTGGTCTTCTGGTCGAGCGGATTGCCAGTCGCAATTGCGGCGACTTTCTTCCCCAGCACATCTACCAAGTCGGCGTATACCTTGTCGAAGGCGATCACGCGCTGCGTCGATATGCAGACCTGACCCGCGTTCGAATATCCCGTCGCCACCACCGCATCGGCAACTTTATCGAGATCGGCATCCGGCATCACGATCACGGGGCTGTTCGAACCCAGTTCCATCGTGACTTTCTTGAGTCCGGCGACTTTCACGATGTGCTTCCCGACGTCGCGGCTCCCCGTAAAGCTGATCTTTCGCACCCGCGCATCGCCCGCCAGTGCGTCGCCAATCGTGCCGCCCGAGCCCGTGATACAGGCGATCACCTCGGGCGGAAGTCCCGCTTCCAGTAGGATCTCTACCAGGGAGAGTGCCGAGAGCGGCGTATCGCTCGCCGGTTTTATCACCACGGCATTGCCTGCGGCGAGGGCCGGCCCAACCTTGTGACAGACGAGATTCAAGGGAAAGTTGAACGGTGAAATCGCCGCCACGACGCCGCACGGCACGCGCAGCGTGAAGCCCAGCTTTCCCGACCCGCCGGGCGCACCGTCCAAGGGGAGCGTCTCTCCGCCGATCCGCTTGGCCTCTTCGGCTGAAAGCTCCATCGTTTCCGCCGCCCTGGTCACTTCGAAAACGCCCTCGGCCAGCGTCTTGCCTTCTTCGGTGCTGATCAGCCGGCCCAGCTTCTCGCTCCGCGCGGCAATCATGTCGGCCGCCCGCCGCAAGATCTGGAAACGCTCATAGCCCGGCATCGCCCGCATGATTCGCGCGCCTTCGACCGCGCCGGCGAGCGCCCGATCCACGTCCTCGGCTTCCGCCTTGGGAACGGTATCGATCACCGTGCCGTCGTAAGGGTTGAGCACCTTGATATGATCGGACTTGTCGCGCCATTGGCCGGCGAGAAACATCTTCATGGTCGATTGCCTTTCGAAGTGTGCTGGTGGCCGCAAAGCCTGGCCGCCTACCGCTAAAGCCTAGGGAAGTTGCCCTGCTTTGGTCAAACAGATCGCGCCCGAGCTTGAGCCGCGGAGCTAAGCCGGTTAAGCTGCGCCGCATGAGCACGCACAAGCGCATCGTCTCGCTGATCTCAAGCGCCACCGAGATACTATTCCTGCTGGGACTCGATAGGCAAGTCGTCGGCGTCAGCCACGAGTGCGACTATCCGCCGCAGATCGCCGGCCTGCCGCGATTGACGCATTCACTGGTCAACGCCGCGGCCTTGAGTCGCGCGATCGACGATCAGGTGCGCGAGTTCGCCATCGATCAGCAGGCACTCTATGCGATCGATGTTGACGAGTTGGCCCGCCTCAAGCCCGACTTGATCATCACGCAGGCCCAATGCGACGTCTGCGCCGTGCACGATACCCCGGCCCTCGCCGCGGCCGAGATCATCGCCCTCAATCCGACGCGGCTGACCGACGTCTTGGAGGATATCCGCCGAATCGCCGAAGCAACCGAGTGTCGCGACCGCGCCGAGGATGTCATCGCCGCGCTCGAGGCCCGCGTCCAGCAGGTGCGCCAGTCATCCTCGACCTTGGCAGCGGCAGATCGCCCCCGCGTGGCACTCCTGGAGTGGATCGACCCGCCGATGCTGGCCGGCAACTGGACGCCCGAACTGGTGAGCTGGGCCGGAGGCGTCGACGGCCTGCCCGCGGATGGCCGGCACAGCAGCTATGCCAGTTGGCAGGAGATCGCCGCATTCGATCCCGAAGTGATCGTGATCATGCCCTGCGGCTTTGATGTCCCGCGGGCGATCGTCGAAGCCCAAGTGCTTGCCGTACAGCCCGAGTGGCAAAGCCTCTCCGCGGTTCGCAGTGGACGCGTGTTCGCAGCAGATGGCAATGCTTACTTCAATCGCTCGGGACCGCGCCTGGTCGACAGCCTCGAGATCCTGGCCCACCTGTTTCATCCGGAGCTGTTCGCCGCGCCCGCAAGCGCCGCAGGCGCCTGGAAGCGACTGCGTACCGAAGCAGGCGAACTCGTCGCGGAGAATCCTTGATGCTCGATCGCTACAAAGTACTTCCGCGATCATCGGTCAGGCTGCAGGAGTTCGCCACGCACGACACCGCCGGCTTTGCCGACAAGGACGCCGCGCTCGCGCAATTGGCTGCCGATCGGCATGCCATCGCCGAGCTGCAAAGCAAACTCTACGCCCAGCGCACCGAGGGGCTGCTCGTCGTCCTGCAAGGCATCGATGCCTCGGGCAAGGATAGCACGATCAAGCACGTAATGACCGGCGTCAATCCGGCTGGCGTGCGCGTGACAAGCTTCAAGGTCCCTTCGGCCGAAGAGCTGAACCACGATTATCTGTGGCGCTATGTGAAGCGGCTGCCCGAGCGCGGCATGATCGGCGTCTTCAATCGCTCGCACTATGAAGAAGTGCTGGTGGTGCGCGTTCACCCGCACCTGCTGGCGATCGAGCATCTCAAGCCGCATCTGAAGCACGAGCGGATCTGGTCGCAACGCTTCCGCGAAATCAATCACTTCGAGGAGTATCTGACCGCAAACGGCTTCGCGATCGTCAAGTGCTTTCTGCACATCTCGAAAGAGGAGCAAAAGAAGCGGTTTCTGGCCCGGCTCGACTCGCCGGACAAGAATTGGAAGTTCAGCGAAGGAGACGTTCGCGAACGGGCCGTGTGGGACGACTATCGACATGCCTTCGAAGAAATGCTCAGCCACACCAGCACCGAACACGCCCCCTGGCACGTCGTGCCGGCCGATCGCAAATGGGCTGCCAGGGCGATCGTCGCCGGGCTGATCGCAGCCCAGCTCAAGCAGATGGATCCGCAGTTCCCTACGGTCGATGCGTCCGGCGTGGAAGCTCTCCAACGGGCACGAAAACTGCTTGATCAGGAGCCGTAGCCGACCGAATTAACTGATCTAGAGACTTGGGATGTGCGACCCGTGCACTGCCGCACAGAGATGACTGGATTCGCACAGTTGACTTGACTTGGTACGCAAATAGACTTGAAGGGATCCCACCGAGAGCCGACGCATGCCTGGCCGAATTCTTACCATCACGTTGCTGGCGATGGGCGCCTTCTGCTGCCCATTTCACTGCCTGCATCATCAGGCGGATTCGGTCGCGTTTTTCGCCAGCTCCACAACCGCTCATGAGCGCCTCGTCCCCCCCTCGCCGCCCGCTGAACAGAACGAATCGGGCTGCATTTGCCGGGGTGCGTACTTTATCGAAGCTCCCACGCTCATCCCTATTGACCAGTTACACTGGTGCCCCTTGATGCAGGACTGCGTGCAGGTGGCTGATGCCTTCCAGCGCGAAGTGCCCGGAGCTTTTATCTCTCCTACCGATCACGTGTGGCACGTGCCGCTCTCTGGTAAGGCATTGCGCGCCTGGCACGCCTCATTTCAGTTTTGATCGCGCTGACTTGACGTTTTTGACCGGTCCAATGCTGCGCACCTCGCGCGGCCGCCGTTCGTCAAGGAGCAATCACCGTGCGCGATACGATTCAACGTACTCTATTTCCGCTTGTTCATCCGCGCCGTTGGCCTCAAGTTAGACGACCCGCCGTCATGGGTTCATCACTTGGTGCCGCGGCGATATTGGTGGGAATCGGCTGGTACGCGCTCCGGGGTGAGTCCGCGCCGGCGATCGACGAGAGTACTACCACTGCGAAGGCTGTCGCCGCGCCGGCTGATGTCATCGTTCTGCCTGTCGAACAGCAGCAGTCGGCCCAGATCCACTGCACCGCGCTCTCGCTGCACGATATTCAGGAAACTCGCCGCGTCCCCGGCAAGATCGGCTACAACACCGGCAAGCGGCTCGAGGTGAAACTTCCCGTGGCCGGCGTGCTCAGCAAGGTCTCCGTTCAACCGGGTCAAACCGTCAAGCAGGGCGATCAGCTCGCCGTGATCACGAGCACCGAAGTGGGCCTTGCTCGGTCTGAAGTGGTGGCGGCCGAAGCCGAGGTCGAACTCGCCCGCCGACACAGCGCCTGGTCTGATGAGATCACCGACAATCTGCGCGGCCTCGCGGAACTTCTGGCAGCCAAGCCAGAGATGGACGTCGTCGAAAAGCAGTTCTCTGGTCGACGGCTGGGCGATCATCGCGACCTGGTGTTATCGGCGTACTCAAAGCTGCTCATGACGCAAAAAGTCGCGACCAGCAGCGACGCCGTGGCCGCCAGCGGCGCGCTCAGCGGCCTCGTCGTTCAGGAGCGGCGCAGCAATCGCGAAGTTGCCGCGGCTCAGTTCACCAGCGCCCTGGAACAATCGCTGTTCGAATCATCGCAGCAGCAGGGTCGCGCTAAGGCGACGCTTGAGCAAGCCCAACGCCTGCTCTCGGTCGCCCGGCAGAAGCTCAAACTGTTGCTCGGACCGTATGCCGAACTTGCCACCGGCGAGCACGACGACGCGCTCTGCGAATTGATCGTGCGAGCGCCCATGAGTGGGATCGTCGAAGATCGGCCTGTTGCCGAAGGTTCACACACAGGCGCCGCGCAGGTGCTGTTCGCTCTTACCAACACCGACACGCTGTGGGTCTCGGCCTATCTTTACGACCGTGATTGGAGCCAGCTGCGGCATGAAGGACTCCGCGAACTCGCGGTCGAAGTTCCCGCCGTGCCCGATCGGCCGCTCGTCGCCCGGTTGCTTTACGCCGCCGTGACCACGGCTGCCGACAGTGCCGCCGTGCCGCTCGTGGCAGAGTTCGACAATACGGATGGTCGCTTCAAACCCGGCATGTTCGCCTGGGTATCTGTGCCGGTCAGTCGCCCGCGCAAGGCGCTCACCGTGCCGCAAAGCGCCGTCACACGCAGCGAAAGGCACACTTTCGTGTTCGTCGAGGACAAACCGGGAACCTATCGCCGGGTGAACGTCGACCTGGGATCGGCCAGCGGCGAGATGGTCGAAGTGCGTCACGGCCTCAAGCCCGGCGAGCGGATTGTCGACCGGGGCGTGTTCGTGCTCAAGAGCGAACTGCTCCTGGGCGAGTCGGAATCCTGAAAGACCGTCGCACATGCTTTCATCGCTGATCGAATTCTCGCTGCACAACCGCTTCCTGGTGCTCACACTGGTGGCGCTCATGGCCGCGGGCGGCGCTTACCAGGCGCTCGTGATTCCAATCGACGCCGTGCCGGACATGACCAATGTTCAGGTGCAGGTCGTCACCTCGGCCGGCGCGCTCTCGCCGCTCGAAGTGGAGCAGTACGTTACCTATCCGATCGAGGCCACCATGAACGGCCTCCCGAACGTCGAGCAGATTCGCAGCATCTCGAAATTCGGGCTCTCGCTCGTCACGATCGTGTTCCAGGAGGGAACCGACATCTATCGCGCCCGTCAGCTCACGGGCGAACGGCTCGTCGAAGCCCGCGAGCGGATCATCCAAGGCTACGGCAGTCCCTCGTTAGGCGTGCTCACGACGGCATTGGGCGAGGTGCTGCAGTTCGAAGTGCGCAGCGACCGGCACACGGACATGGAACTCCGCACGCTGCTCGAGTGGGACATCGCCCCGCAGTTGCGGCAAGTCTCCGGCGTAACCGAGGTCAATGTGCACGGCGGCACTTACAAGAGCTTTGAAGTCCGGATCGATCCCGACCGGCTGGCCACGCACTCGGTCTCACTGGGCGAGCTCTTCGACGCCCTTGCGCGCAATAACTCCAGCACCGGCGGCGGCTACATCGTGCACCATGGCGAACAGCGATTCATTCGCGGCCAGGCTCTCCTTGCCGGAGTGACCGACATCGAGAATGTCACCGTCCGCAAGCGTGCGGGTGGTGTGCCGCTGTTAGTGCGCGATCTGGCCACGGTGGAAATCGCCCCGCTTACGCGGCAAGGAGCGGTCACCCGCGACGGCCGTGGCGAAGCTGTCACCGGCATGGTCATGATGCTGCTGGGTGAGAACTCGCGCACGGTCGTCCACGCCGCCAAAGAACAACTCGCCAAGATCGAAGAGACATTACCCGAGGGCGTGCGGCTGGAAGTCATCTACGATCGGGCCAGCCTCATCGACCGCACGCTGGACACCGTGCTGCACAACCTGGTCGAGGGCGGCGTGCTCGTAATCGTCGTCCTGCTCATCATGCTGGGCAGTATCCGCGCCGGCATCATCGTGGCGTTGGCAATTCCGCTCTCGATGCTGTTCGCCACGAACGTGATGGCTGCCACGGGCATCACGGCCAGCCTGATGAGTCTGGGAGCGATCGACTTTGGCCTGATCGTCGACAGTTCGGTGATCATGATCGAGAACTGCATGCGCCGCCTTTCGCACGGCGATCCAACGCGCACCCACGACGAGATCGTGCGCGACGCGGCAATCGAGGTCCGCAAACCCACGATGTTCGGCGAGTTGATCATCGCGGTGGTCTACCTGCCGATCCTCGCTCTGCAGGGGACGGAAGGAAAACTGTTTCGGCCGATGGCGCTGACCGTGCTGTTTGCCCTGGCCGGTTCGCTGGTGCTCTCGCTCACGCTGATGCCAGTGCTCGCGGCGATGTTCCTACCCAAGCATCTGGAAGAGAAAGAAGTCTGGCCGATACGTGTCATCAAGTGGTTCTACGCGCCGCTGGTCGAGCGCGCCGTAAAGCATCCCGTGATGACATTCGCAGCCGCGCTCGCATTGCTCGCGGTGAGCATCCCCATTGCGCTCGGCCTGGGAGGCGAGTTTATGCCCCGACTTGAAGAAGGCGACCTCTTGATCGAAGTCGTCCGGCTTCCCAGTGCCACGCTCGAAGATTCAATCGCCATGTCGACCAGGATCGAGAAGCTGCTCAAGGAATTTCCCGAGGTGAAGACCGTGTTCTGCAAGACCGGTCGGCCCGAAGTGGCGAACGACGTCATGGGCGTGCACCAGACTGACGTCTGGGTGATGCTCAATCCGGTGGACGAGTGGCCCGCGCACAAGACCCGGAACGAACTGATCGACGCGATGTCCGTCGTGCTGGAGGCCAACGTTCCGGGCGTCAACTTCGGCTTCAGCCAGCCGATCGAGATGCGCGTCGATGAACTCGTGGCCGGCGTCAAGGCCGACGTCGCGGTCCTGCTCTATGGTGACGATCTCGAAACTCTTGGCCGCAAGGGCAAGGAGATCGAGGCGGTGCTGCGCAACATTCCCGGCGCCGCCGACGTGAAGGCCGACTACCAGGCGAACATTCCAACGTTGCGCATCGCGACCAAGCCCGACCGCCTGGCAATGTACGGCATTGATGCGACTGAGGTGATGAACGCCGTCGAAACGCTCGGCGGCCATGAAGCCGGACAAGTGCTCGAAGGTCGCGCCCGCTTTCCAATCATGGTGCGCTATCCACTCGAGTGGCGCGAAAGTGCGTCGCTGCTCGAGCAGATTCCTGTCGGCGAAGTCGGCGGGCGTCTGATTCCTCTGGGTGAGCTCGCCGAGGTCACGCTCGAAGAATCGCCGCCGGGCATCGAACACGAAGCCACGCGCCGGCGAACATTCATTGCGGCGAACGTGCGCGACCGCGACGTGGCCAGCTTCGTTCGCGAAGCCCAACAGGCCATTGCCAGCCAGGTCGAACTGCCCGCCGGATACACGATCACCTGGGGTGGCGATTTCGAAAATCTGCAGTCAGCCAGCTTGCGGCTTTCGCTCATCACGCCGATCGTGCTGCTGTTGATCTTCCTGTTGCTCTACAGCTCATTCAAGTCCACGCGACTGGCCCTCTTGATCTTCATGGCCGTGCCGGTGGCGGCCTCGGGCGGGATTTTAGCTCTCGCGATGCGCGCGATGCCATTCAGCATTTCGGCTGGCGTGGGATTCATCGCCCTGTTCGGCGTGGCAGTACTCAACGGCCTGGTCTGGGTCAGCGCGGCCGAGCAACTTCGCGCCGAAGGCCACACCCCGCGCGAGGCAGCACGCGAAGCGGCATTGCAGCGATTGCGTCCGGTGCTCATGACCGCGATGGTGGCGAGCTTGGGCTTTCTGCCGATGGCCATTTCAACCACAGCCGGCGCCGAGATTCAGCGACCGCTGGCGTCCGTGGTCATCGGCGGGTTGATCACCGCTACGCTCCTAACGGCGTTTGTGCTGCCGGCAATCTATCCTTGGTTTGCACCGCGCCAGTCAACGCATGCAGATTCAACGCCGGCACATTAAGTCAAAGTCACTGCGATCACTTCTTCTTCCGAGCGGCCTTCTTTTTGGTGCTCCCGGCCGCGCGCTTCTTGCGGGTGACGGCGGCTTTCTTGGCCGACTTGGAGCGCTCTGCCGCGGGTCGCGCGGCAGCAGCTTCCCCACCCGCCGTGCCACCCTTCTTCGCTGGTCCTTTATTCACCTTCTGGCCGCGGCCCGATCCACCCGGCTTCTTGCCGCCGCCGGTCATTTTGTTGACGGTGGCCCAAGCTCGGCGTTCGGCTTCTTTTTCGCCCAGGCCGCGGTCTTCGTAGCCTTCCTCGATGTGTTCGGCCTGACGTTTCTGTTTGTCCGTGTACTTCGATTTGTCGCCGCGTGGCATGACTGTGCTCCTGATGAAAACTGCTGGCATCACTCCGCGACCGCGCACGGGCGCGGACGGTTGATGCGGTCTGTGCTGAGCGTAGCGTGCGAAATCCGTGCCAGTTTGCGGTTTGAATCGAACGCCCGGGGAATCGATACTGGACAGTCTCCGTCCGTCGACACGGTTAACAACAGGAGCGCACGTTCCCATGTACTGCTTGAAATCCTCGCTTCGTCTCGCGCTTGCTCTGCTGTTCGTCGGCATGACCCTGACAGCGGCCATAGCCCAGGACCGTCCGCCCAACATTGTGTTCATCCTGGCCGACGACCTGGGCTATGGCGACCTCGGCTGCTACGGCCAGAAGCAAATCCGCACGCCAAACATCGACCGCCTGGCTGCCGCGGGGGTCCGCTTCACGTCCTGCTACTCCGGCAGCACCGTGTGCGCTCCTTCGCGATGCGCGCTGATGACGGGTAAGCACACGGGCCATTGCCGCATTCGCTCGAATGATCGCGTGCCGCTGCTCCCCGAGGATATCACTGTGGCCGAGGTGCTGCACGACGCCGGCTATGCGACCGGGATGATCGGCAAGTGGGGTCTGGGCGAGCCGGAAACCTCGGGGCTTCCCACCCAGCAAGGCTTTGACCACTGGTTTGGGTACCTGAATCAAAAGCATGCGCACAATTACTATCCCGACTACCTGTGGCGCGGCGAGGAGCAGGTGCCGCTCGAAAACGTCCTGGCTGACGGTGTGGCCACCAAGCGCGTAACCTACTCGGCCGACTTGTTCGCGGCCGATGCGCTCCATTTTCTCGAACAACATCAAGAAGACCGCTTCTTTCTCTACCTGCCGTTCACGCTCCCGCACGCCAACAACGAAGCCGGCAAGCAAGGCATGGAAGTCCCCAGCGATGCACCGTATTCAAACGAACCGTGGCCGCAGGCACAGAAGAATCACGCCGCGATGATCACCTACCTCGACACGCAGGTCGGTCAGATTCTGGATAAGCTTACCGAGCTCGGCATCGCCGACGACACGATCGTCTTCTTCACCAGCGACAACGGCCCGCATCGCGAAGGGGGAGCCGATCCCGAGTTCTTTGCCAGCTCGGGCCCCTTGCGCGGCATTAAGCGCGCGATGTACGAAGGCGGCATACGCGTGCCCATGATCGTGCGCTATCCCGGCCACATCGCCGCCGGCCGCGTGGACGAGACGCCGTGGGCCTTCTGGGATGTGCTACCCACGTTGGCCGAACTCGTGGGAACGACATCGCCCAGCGAGATCGACGGCATCTCAATGCTCCCGACCATCCTCGGCAGGAAGAACTCAAACTCACTCCAGACTCCGCATCCACCGTTCTATTGGGAGTTCCACGAGCGCGGACTAAGCCAGGCCGTCCGTTTCGATAACTGGAAAGCAGTTCGAAACCGGCAAGACGGGCCGCTCGAACTCTTCGATCTGGCGACCGATCTCGGCGAGCAGCACGACGTCGCGGACAGTCATCCAGACGTCGTTGCCCGCGCCGAGAAGATCCTGGCCGAGTCGCGCACGAAGTCGGACTACTTGCCAGTCGATCGCGGCGAGCAAACTGGCCGTAAAGCACGCCCATCCTAATGCGCAGGTACTCCAACCGGCGTCGAATCGATGTAATCACAATGATACTCATTGTATTATCATTATGATGACAACCATCGAGCTGTTCATACGCTACTGAAAGGCTCAATCTGCGTATTTACCGAATGATACACGCGAAATCAAAATAACGACACTTTGGTCCGACGATTGCGAATAGCACATGGCACGCAGCCCATCGAGGGCGGCACCTTCAGATCCCTCTGTCACGAAGGAAGACTGCCATGACCCGCCTCGCACTCTCGCTGATCGCGATTTCCGCCGCCTTGCTCGTCGCTCCGACTGCCTCGGCCAAGGACCTCAAAGCGGCTCATTTCGGTAACCGCTGCTGGCAGCCGCCGGTGTGCCCGCCGCACTGGAACCCCTGCCCTCCTCATTGGAATCCGTGCCCGCCACAGATTTGCCCCCCGCATTGGAATCCTTGCCCGCCGCAATGGGGCATCGTTCCGGTTCCCGGGCCGTTCCCGGCCAATGGCCAGGCCGCTTTCCAGAACACCGCATATCGCGCCCAAGACTCGTTCTCGCAACGCAACTCCAGCGGCCGTGACGCCAGCAGTCTCTTCAGCCGTTGAGCCGAATACACACTCGCCACTGCGACCCTAAAGGCAATCCACAAACGTTGAAAGGACCCAAGCCATGACACGCCTCGCAATCGCACTCGCCGCGCTGATAACCGCCCAATCGACCCTGGCCTACGACTTCAGCAACGTTCGCTCCGGGATGCTCCTGGGCATTTACACCACGCCCTCGCAAGGCGGAATGCGCGTCACTAGCCTCATCCCGGGATACTCGGCCGAGGGTCGTTTATACCCGGGCGACGTGCTGCTGCGAGTCGCCGTGGATGAGAACCAGGTCTATCGCGTGCGCAGTCTGTACGAGATGGAAAACGCCAAGATGATGATCGGCCCGAATCGCGAAGCCGCCCTTGAAATCTGGCGGCCGAGCCAGGGACTGGTTTACGCCTGGGTCGAGTTCACGCCGCTTTATGGTCCGGCCGTCGCCGCTCCCGCCTATGGCGCGGCCCCGGCTCCTGCCCAGAAGTCCTACGCCGCGCAGTTCAAGATGGAAAACGAGAAGCAGGGCGCTCGGGCCTTGTTCCACGGCAACGGCGCCAAGCACCCCCAGGGCGGTAAAGGCAACGCTCACCAGCACGACCCGTCCACGCCGCAGTTCCCAGGCGCTCAGCTTCCGAAGGTGAATGTTCCCAAGCTCGGCCAGTTCGATCCCAGCCGGCTGTTCAGCAAGTGATCCACCGGTGTGACCCTCAACCGCGCATCCACCGAACGCGTGAGACAGAATTCGTCTCACGCGTTCGCGTTGTAAGGGCCTTCACGTTCGATCAGCTCAGATCGTTCAGATAACGATGCACGCAGGCGATCGCCAGCGAACCATCGCCCACGGCGAACCCGCAGCGTTTCGTCGTCCCGGCTCGCACGTCCCCGGCCGCAAGGATGCCGGGGCAGGTGGTTTCCAGCTCGCAAGGCTCCCGATCGAGCGGCCAGCGCTCGTCAGACTCAAGACCGGCGCCGGTCAGCACGAACCCTTTTTCGTCGAGCGCCACGGCATCCGGCAGCCAATCGGTATGCGGCTTTGCACCGACGAAGATGAACAAGGCCGCACAGTCAATCCGCTGGCGCTGGCCAGTCAGGTTGTTCTTCAACCACGCCGCTTCGACCACGTCGCGACCCTCAATGTCATCGACCTCGGTATTCTTGCACAGCGTGATTCGCGGATGGTGCTCGATTCGCCGGCAAAGATACTCCGACATGCTCTTGCGCAGGTTGTCTCCACGAATGACGACCAGTACTCGCTCGGCCGTCTCGGCCAGGTAGACCGCGGCCTGGCCGGCGGAGTTACCGCCACCCACAACGATCGCCGTCGACTTGCGGCAACTCCGTGCTTCGACGCTGGTGGCCGCGTAATACACGCCGGCACCCTGCAAGCGGCGACAAGCATCGATGGCCAGCTGACGGAAGGCCACGCCGCTCGCCGCCAGCACGCACCGCGCCCGAGCTACCTGCCCTGTGCAGAGGTGCAAGCGATGCTCGCCCTCGGCGTTGCAATCGACCTGCTTCACATGCACCGGCGCCGTAAACTGCACATCGAATTTCAGCGCCTGCAAGTATCCACGATTCGCCAACTCCGCGCCGCTGATGCCCGAGGGAAAGCCCATGAAGTTTTCGATCTTCGAACTGCTGCCGGCTTGTCCGCCAGGTCCGACGCGATCAATGACGAGCGTCTTCAGACCTTCGCTGCCAGCATAAACCGCAGCCGCGAGCCCCGCCGGCCCGGCGCCCACGATCACCAGGTCGTACAGCGTGTTGGGAATCTCCCGCTGAATGCCCAAACATTCGGCCACTTGCGCCAGTGACGGCCGCTTGTTCACTTTCCGGCTGCAGGCGGTGACCGGAATGTCCGCTTCGGTCGCCCCCAGCAGGGCAAGCTGCTCACGCCCTTCGGGCTCGTCGACGTCGAAGAACGTGTGCGGCACATGATTGCGATAGAAGAACTCGCGCAGTTCGTTCGTTTCCCGCGAACGCGCGCGGCCGATCAGCCGCACGCCAAGGAAGCCGCTTGTTTCCAGCACGGCGCGGCGCGTCTGAAACGCTTCGAGCAGCATGTCGCTCAGGGCCGGAATCTCGTTAAGCAGGCGGCGCACTTCGCTTTGCGGAATTCGGTACGCTTCGACCGGCCCTTTGGCATATCCAGAAACCACGATCGGCCGCGCCGTCAGCAGGTCCACGTCGCCAGTGAACTCACCGGCCTCGTGCGTCACGACGTCGCGCGGCTGGCCGGTCGACGACTCGCGGATGATGACTTCGCCCGAGCGAATGACGTACATTGGCACGTCGCGCTGGTGCTCCAGAAACAGCGGTTCGCCATCGGCAAACCGCACCAGCTCGCCGATCGTGGCCGCACATGCCAGTTGTTCGTCATTGAATCGCGGAAACGCCGCGCACTGGCCAATCGCCGTGCCCATCGTCAGGTCCTTTGCCGGGGTAGCCTAATGCGCCACGATCGTAACGTTACGCGCGGGTTGCCGGAAAAGTCAAACGCCCACCGATTCGTAGGAGTCGCCTTACCCAGTGTTTGCCGGGCGGATCAGACTGCTAGTGGTGAGCAACTCGGTCTGCTTCCAGGGCCGCCACTCGTGCGTGGAGAGAACGGCTATCCCAAGCCCAACACGCACACACCACGGCGGCAAACGCAATCGCGATCAGTCCAGTCATGATCCCGCTCCTGTCGAGTTGCGCGTGCTGGAGGTCGAAGCCACTTTCCAGACTGCTATTATTTCTTCGCGGGCGGAAGCTGCTTCATCATTACCTTGGTCGTGATCGCCTGATCGATCATCTGGCCGCCCGCAGACAGTTCCAGCTTCATCTGGCTGTTCATGCTTGTCGAAAGGGGCATCCCCTGTTTGTTATCAAACAAGATCGCTCCCTCGCTGGCCTGCTCCTTGATCGTCGCCTTGGCCTGAGCGTCGGCCGGCTGATCAAAGCTGAGCTGCACGTTCACGTCCAACTTCTCCACCGAGCGGCCTTCGGCTTCCTCGGGACCGATATACGTATAGGTCGTCAACGCTTTCTGTGTCCCCAGAATCGGGTTCTTCGTCTCGAAGTTCGACTCCCAGCTCTTGCCGGCAGCGACCGACTCCGGAAACGCGATCATCACCCGGCTGATCGTCTGCTTCATCGCATCCTCCGAAAGGACTTCCTTGGCCCCCGGCCCTGCCTTCTGCATGGCCGCAATCATTCCCTCGGGTAGTTTGATGTTTTTTACCTCGCCGAGCGGTGTGACGGTCAGCGTCATCGGCTGATTGATCATTGCCCCAAACAGCGGCGCCATCATCGCCGCTTGCCCTTCGTGCTTTTCGTTCTTCGAGTCATACACGATTGCCTTCGCGGCAGGTCCCGGAGGCGTCATTTCGACATGCACATGATCGATCGTCACGTCCAGGGTTGACTCGTCCTCGCCCGCTTCCTTCACTTTCCAGGTCATGTCCATCATTTGCGTCATCTTCGACGCGATCTGCTGCCCGCCGATTTCCATGTCCTGCAAGACCTCCGTCGAAGTCGTAAAGCGGACTGTTTCGCCGGACTCGAATTTCCAGCGCAGTTCCACATCAGCCCGCGCCGTACCGCGTTGCACCGCCACCATCGCCAAGAACAAGACCAGCATCAAGAGAACAGGACGAACGGCAGTGCGAAGGTTTGCGTGCATGGGGCACCCGGTGTGTGAGATGTTGAGGAGGGATATTATGGGAGGCAAGCCTGGTCGCCCCCGACAGGGGCAGGCCACTCCTAAAGTGTAGCGGACGAACCGCGCGGGCCTACTGGCTGCCGGCGATCTATGGGCATTTTTGGGTGCATTTTTTGGGCCGCGGCCGGTCGAAATCCTGTCCGGTCGGGGCTTAACGCTTCGCAACCGATCGATCCGCAACGCCCGCCGGAACCGCTGCCCGTGAGCGGCTCAAGATTCGATATAACGAATCGGCGGATTCACTTCCGTCTGGTACTCTCCCAGGTTTGCGATCGCCAGCCGGTTGTGTTGATACAAGTACTCGACGTGCGCTGCCACCTCTTCAATGGCCAGCAGCACATGGAAGCCCTTCACGTGCACATAAAGCTGCTGCGAAACTTCGTTCACCGTCATCGGCTCGGGGGACTGACGGATCATTCCCAGAATTTTCTCCAGCTTTCGCTCGTGGCTTGCGCGAATGTCACTGGCCCGGCGGTACAGGTCATTGATCGGCCCCTGATGTCCGCCGAGCGTCAGCCGGATTCCCTCGACCTGCGAAACCTTGTAGAGCGAGTCAAGATAATGCCCCAGCCCGGTGTAGGGCATGATGCTCTCGGGCGCCTGATGTGGTGAGATCTCCGGCAGCACGTGATCCGCGCTCAACATTACGTCGCCAATCGCAATGCACACCTGCCCCGGACAGTGCCCCGGCGTGTGAATAAATCGCATCCCGTCCCACTCCTGATGATCGGAAAGCGTGTGGGCCACGGGCAGGCTGCGCATGTTCTGCTTCGAGTAACCGTAGACGTCGAGAAAGCCTTGCAGCATCGACTCGCCGACGCCGGCCTGCTCGAGGAACTGCCGCAACCCCTTCTTGGCCACGGCCACGCGTTCTTCGAACGCGGTGAGAATTCGGGCGTCAAGCTGATGGATCGCGATCTCGGCCCGGGGCATCCGCTGGTGCAGTTGCGCGAGCCCGCCAAAGTGATCGATGTGCCCGTGCGTGATGATGATCCGGCGAATGTCGGCCAGAGTTACCGACTCTCCGTGTTCGGTACGTACCTGCTCGAGTCCGTGGAGGATCTGCGCCGTCGAATCACCGAAACCGCTCCCGGCATCGATCAGCGTGGGCACGCCCGCCCCCAGCAGCAGATAAACGTGCACGACGAAGCCTGGAAAGGCTTCGCTCGAAATACGGTAGATCCGAACACCGGTGCTGCTATCAAACCGGCGAACATCAGGCAGCGGAGGGGGCGCAGGCACGAATCATCTCTCGGCAAAATCGGACACAGCCAGTCAGGAACGCGGGAGGCATTATACCGTCGGCTTCCAATGACTGCTGGCCTCCTCGTGCGGACGCCGGGCTGCCTTCAGCAGCAAGATGAACTGCCCCAACTGCTCTGGCGAAAGATGCCCAAGCTGCTTGGCGTGCGTCGAGCGGACCTCCTCATCCAACTGGGCAAGCAGGTTGCGGCCGCGTTCGGTCAGCCCGATCAGCACCATGCGGCGATTGTCTGGCGGACGCTCGCGTTCGACGAGTCCGCGCTCCTCGAGTTTGTCGAGAAGCCGGGTGATATCCGGCGCGCGAGATACCAATCGCGAAGCCAGCACCAGCGTGGCGAGCTTGTGGTCACCCTCGCCGCGCAGCAGTCGCAAAGCGTTGTACTGCTGCGGCGTGAGTTCGACCTTACCGAACAGCTCCTCTTCGATGAGGTGCAGCCGATCGTAAGTGCGCCACAAATTCAAGAACGCTTCTTGTTCAAGCGAGTCGAAGTGCGCGGCGCGCGTCTCGGTGGTAGTAGGGTCGGCGGCCATGCTCCTCATACTACCCGTTGGCGAGAGGGCGGCCAAACCGGATTTCGACCCGACGATGATTCGCAAACTAGTCGGGGTTTTTTCTGAAATTCCGCGTCCGGTTTGGTGATTTTCCGCTACGCGAAAAGCTCGTCAACTGGCGTGCCGCCGTCGACCAGCTTGATCGGCCTTCCGTTCGGTGCGATGTTCTCGAACTTAGGATCGATCTTCAAGCTCTTGCAGAAAGTCTGGAGCAAATCGGTCGGCTCCACGGGGCGATCGGCCACTTCAGTGCCCGACTCATCGGTGCTGCCGATCACCTGGCCACCCTGAATGCCGCCGCCCGCCAACAGCACGTTGAAGGCCCGCGGGTAATGATCGCGACCGGCCCGCGGATTGATCCGCGGCGTGCGGCCGAACTCGCCCATCCAGACCACGAGTGTCGATTCGAGCATCCCGCGCTGCTTGAGATCGGCAATCAAGGCAGCCAGTGGCTGGTCGACCTGGCCGGCCAAAGCCTTCACGCGCGGCCAGTTGTCGTTGTGGGTGTCCCAGCCGCCGAGCGTGACTTCAATGCAGGGCACGCCCGACTCGACTAATCGACGCGAGAGCAAGCAGCCCAGACCGAACTGCGAATCGCCATAGGCTTCGCGAATCGCCGCAGGCTCCTGCTCCAAGTCGAAAGCCTTCATCTGCGAGCTCATGATCATCCGCGAAGCCTTCTTATACAGCTTCTGATGCTCGTCCACTTCGAAGGCCGCTCCGGCCGCGGCATTCTCACTTTCCAGCCGGCTTAAGAGATCGAGCCGCCGCGTGTATCGCGGAGTCGATGTCGTTGGCGCCGCGTTCGTCGGCAGTTGCCCCGCCACCGGCATCACGAATGGATCGTATTCGACACCCAACAGCCCTCCGCCGCTGCCATCGCGGCCGCTGCCGATCCGCACGAACGCCGGCAGATCGAGCTCCGCTCGCGGATGCTGCTGCGCTACGATCGAACCGAACGCCGGATACTTCACGTTCGCCGTGGGCAGATAGCCCGTGTGCATCAGGTACGAAGCCCGCGGATGGCTCCCTTCCTTGCTGGTCATCGAGCGGATGAGCGCGGCCTCGTGCATCATCTTGGCGACGTGCGGGAAGTTGTCGCTGATCTGGATGCCCGCCACCGAGGTGTCGATGGCTTTGGTTTCACCGCCGTTCTCGTGACCCGGTTTGGGGCTGAAGGTTTCGAACTGGCTGGGACCACCCGCCATCCAGAGCAGGATCATCGACATCCCGCGCTGCTGCAGCTCGCGCGCTTGCAGGGCGACCATGTCGCGCCAACTGAGCGTGCCGGCCGCAACACTGGCGGCGGCGATTCCCCGCAGAAAGTCGCGGCGACGAATCACTCCCCGCCGGGAAACCGATACGTCAATCTGGTGGCGCAAATGCATGGTCATGATCGAGGGACCTTTTCTTTCACGGTCAGGCCGTACGCGTCCGCGCAGGCATGGTAAAGATTGCGAAATGTCACTACTTGCGATTCAAAAACTCGGTCGAGTTCAGCAGCGCCCAGAGAATGTCCTCAAAGGCTTCTGCCCGATCGCTGCTCGACTGTACGTGGTCGAGGCACGTCCGCATCTCGGCCGCCTTCGGCTCGCGAGCAAAACAGCGGAGGTACAACTCTCCCACCACGGCCTCGTCGTCCAGCGTCTCGGCCACCAGCTTGCCCAGCGCCGTCGACTGTTGTCCGGCATTGATCGCCCGGGCGAGTTGCGGCGAATTCATCAGGAACAGTGCCTGCGGAATCGAGCCGGCCACTTCGTCACGACGCACGCTGGGGTCGTAACCAAACGTGGCGTTCACCTGGCCGCGGGGGCCGCTGAACAGGTTGCGATAGCCCCGCTGACCGTCCTCCGAAGGATCGTCGATCTCCAGCACGCCGACCAAGGCGTTGTAAAGCTGATCACCCCGCAGGCGCTGGGGACAAGCTGCCGCAAACGGAGCCGAGCCATCATCCACACGCGATGCGCTGCGGCGAGCATAAGCGTCCGTCAGCGCGATCGTCTGCATCAGCCACTTCACGTCATACTTGTTCGCCGCGAAGCGGTCGGCCAGATATTCAAGCGACTTGGGAGCCGCGCAGTCGCGGTCCGGCCCAATGTCATCGACGGGCTCATAAAACCCGCGGCCAACCATCTCCGACCACATTCGATTCACGAAGGCCTTCGAGAACCACTCGTTCTCACGGGCTGTGATCCAATCGGCCACCGCGCCGCGACGTTCCTGATCGGTCTTGCCCGAATCTAGCTTCTGGTTACCGACGAAGAACACCGGCTCCATCTGCTTGCCGATCTCCTCGGGCTTGTTGAGGTCCGGCATGAAATGCTCGAGCGAGCCGCGGCGGACATTGTTGTTCTTCTTGTTCTTGGGTCCGCGATCGACCGACACAACTTCAAACGATCGCTGCCTGCCGTCCTGGCGAACTGGCCGTACGGCAATCCGCGGGAAGAACGCGGCCAGTTCGTGAAACTGCTCACGCTTCCAGCGATCGGTCGGGTGATCGTGGCACTGGGCACATTGAATCTGGATGCCCATGAAAATTCGCGAGACCTCGGCCGTGACGTCCTCGGAGTTGCCGTTCTGAGCCATCACGATCGCGGTCGTGCCGGCTTGCTGCACGTCACCGGTGGCGGTGATGAAGTCGCGAGCGATCTGATCCCAATGTTTGTTGTTGTTAAAAGCGTCGGTGAGATATTGCTCGGCCGCGCGAGCCGCAAACAGGCCGCGATCTTCGGTGCGGCGGAACATGATCACGTCGCGCCAGTAGCGGGCCCAGTTCTGGCCGAACCGCTCATCGGCAAGCAATCGCTCGACAGCTTTCCGCCGCTTGTCCGGCGAAGGATCGAGCGAGAACGCCGTGACCGCTGCGGGCGTCGGCGGCGCTCCGATCAGGTCGAGCGACAGCCGGCGGAAAAAGATCTCGTCGCTCGCGGCGCTTGCCGCTTGGGTCTGTGCATCGCCGCCAAACTGCTCTTCCGCCAGTAATGCGTCTGCACGTTGGGCAACGGCCTCGGCTCCCATTTCCCCGGCGATCGCCGCCGTGGGCAATAGGGCCATCGCAACGAGGAAAGCTGCAAGCAGGTGTGAAAAAGCGCTGGTCACGTTTAAGATCTCCCTCTCCTGGCAGTCGAATCGGACTGCGAAGTAGCTGGTTTGTGCACTCATTGAACACCGCCTGGGTCGCGGAAGTTTCTCCCCGCCCGTGGCGGTTTGTAAATCTTGCCCGACGGCTCGCTCTGAACGACAGCCAAACGGCCGTGCCGTCACCGTCTATTACAACACGGAACGGGCCGCTTGCGTTGCGAAAAAGCCACGCCCGGCCGCCCGCATGTTTCGCCGCGTCGACACGTGGCAAACGGGCATCGCGGCGGCATTCGTAGCCGCAAACTCCCTATCAACAAGCACTTGCACTCACGAAAAGGGATCCAAGACGCGCCCGCAGAGGGCTGTGGAACATCGCTTGCAAACACATCGGTCTGTCATCGTGCCCAAGGTTAGTCGCCTTAAGCCGCATCTCTGCAAGCCACTCCGAGCCCTGATGAATTCCGTCCGCGAAATCAACGATCCGGCTGAATTTGAGGCAATCTCAGCCGACTGGCACCAGCTTTTGGCCCAGACGCCCGGCGCCACGTATTTCCAATCCCCCGAGTGGCTCGCAGGCTATTGGCAGCACTTCGGCGGCCGGCAAAAACTCCGCCTCCTGGTGATTGAGAACGACGGCCGCATCACGGGCATTCTGCCGCTGGTGGTTCGCTCCAGTCGCCGCCTGGCGACTAACGTTCGCGTGCTGACATACCCGCTCGATGACTGGGGGAGCTATTTCGGACCCATCGGCCCCGATCCGGCCGCCACGCTCGCCGCTGGTCTCGATCACGTCCGCAATACGCCGCGCGATTGGCAAGTCATGGAACTCGCCTGGGTCGACGCGCTGGGCGCCGACGACGGTCGCACTGCAGACGCCCTGGAAGACGTCGGCCTCGAAACCACCTGTGAGACGCGTCAGACCACCGCGCTCGTCGAACTCCAGCAGTACGACGGCTGGCAGCAGTACTGGGCCTCGCGCCAAAGTCGCTGGCGCAACAACGTCCGCCGCAGCGAAAAGAAACTCGCCGCCCAAGGCAAGCTCACGCACCTGCGCTATCGCCCACAGGGTGGCCCCGACACCGACCCGCGCTACGATCTGTATGAAGCTTGTGAGGAGATCGCGAGCAAGAGCTGGCAGGCCGACTCCACCACGGGCACCACGCTCGTGCATGACGAAGTCCGCGAATTCTTTCGCGAGAGTCACGCCATCGCGGCTCGCTCCGGCGGTCTCGACCTGAACCTGCTGCTGCTCGACGGCAAGCCGGTAGCGTTCAACTACGCGTACCATCACCGGGGCCACGTCTTCGGACTGCGGACAGGCTACGACGCCTCGGCCGCCAGCGACGGCGCGGGCTCGGTGCTCCAGGCCCGGATGATCGAAGACAGTTTCGAGCGGGGCGATCACACCTACGACCTGGGCCCAGGCTATCTCGACTGCAAACGGTACTGGCTGACCGCGGCCCGACCGAGCTTCCGCTATACGCATTTCCCCGCAGGCGTGCCGATCGCCCATCTGATGCGGCTCAAGCGAACAGTCTCGCGCTGGTGGCGCGGCGGTCGCGAAATTCAGGTCACGGGAAAGTAACCGGCTCGCAGCGTAGGGAACTTGGCACGGGCGACAAATAGCCGCGCACGCTCCCACGACCGGGCGTTCTCGCACGAATGAGCCCCTTCGCCCACAAAGCGATTTTCCGCCGGATAAGGGCTGTGCCTGTAAGTGCCCCCGATTGGAAGGATCGGCGCTCACTCCATGGCGACATGTCTCCCCCGGTACGCCCTTTGCCTATGAGGTAATCGCAAGCTGCCGCTAAGCGAGCAAGCGAATGGGTCTCAATGGAGTCGGAGTAACTGCGATGAAACCGCTGACTGCGCTCGCAATTGTGATCGTCCTGGCAATTTCCTCTCCGTACGCCATCTGCCAGCGTGGCGGTCCACGGCAAGATCCCGACCGTCGGCATGACATGGAGACCTTCCAGTTCCTGCTGCGTCATCGGGACGAGATCACGCGTAAAGTGACCGAGCTTCCCGATGGCGTGGAAACGCTCACCGAATCCGAGAATTCCGAGGTCGTCGACAAGCTGCGCGATCACGTGGAGGCGATGCATCAGCGGCTGAAAACGGGCCGTCCCATTCACATGCGTGATTCGCTGTTCCGCGCCGTATTTCAACATGCGGATCAGATCGAAATGAAGATCGAGGAGACTGCCAACGGTCTGAAAGTCCGCGAGACGTCGGAAGATCCTTACGTCGTAAAGCTGATTCAAGCGCATGCCGAGGTGCTGAACCAGTTTCTGGCGAAGGGGCACGAGGAAGTCCACAAAGACCACCCGACGCCAGCACAGGACGCACCGTGAACTCCGAGTGGTCCTGACTGGCTTGGCGAAGTATTGAAAGCTCGCAATTTGATGCCACCCTTGACCCCAGGGAGATCCGTGATGTCACGCAAGATTGGCGATCGTTATGTCTGTGAAAAGTGCGGCGCGCAACTCGTCTACGAGAAGCCGTGCCCCTGCCCCGAAGGCATGCCGCATTCAGAGGTCTGCTGTGGAGTGCAGATGAAGAAGGTCGACTCGAAGTCACCCGCTGAGGCGGAGAAGTCGTAGGGCTTTCGACTTCCTACTCGTCGAGGTGTGTGTACACCGCAGCTTGACGGCGGCGCGTGCGCGGCTGGCGGACCACCAAAGCGCGGTCCCCTTCGTGAAAGAAACGCCCGGAAAGCAGGCGATAAAAGAGCAGCAGGACGAACGCACCGACCGACGCCACCACAAAGCCCAGCGGGCTGACCGGCGTCACATGATGCCCCGAGGCGTACGTCGTCACCGCGCAGCCGATGACCGTGCCGCCCACGCCCATGGCCAGCGTGACCACGGCTCCGCCCGGGTCGCGGCCGGGCATCACGGCCTTGGCCATGAGTCCCACGATCGTGCCGAAGCCGACCCACACCAGAAACAGATTGGCCCACTGTTCGACGGCCGGTGGCAGTTGCGCTTCCATAGACCAAAACTCGCGGCTGACCACGGACGATGGAATTAAAGATCCCCGGCCGCTGACGTCCAAGGCGCACAATCGCCCGAGGGCGTTGCGCATTTCGTCCTGGTCGTCAGCCGCCGAGGGCGTCGTCCCCCCCAACGCCCGCGGAGGCGAAAGTCTCTCGAACCGGCCCGCCAGTCTCCTTGTAGAGATCAGCAGGCAAGCACGATCGACCTTCGCACAAACTCCTCGGGCGCTCGACGAAAAACTTCTGACGAACCGGCACGATTCGCAATCTGGCGAACTTGGCCGGCTCACACGTTACTCAATCAATCTCGGTTCCTTACGGTCCCTGCTGGGCATCCAGGTCCGCCTTGTACGCCTTCTGGGCGGCCGCCTCACGCGAGAGCTTGAACTCTGGCCCTGGCGGGAAGTATTGGATGTCGTCCTGCTGGTACCAGGGACTGGGCAGCGTTTGGCCACCGAGGTCGACCTGGCAGCCCACGGTCGAAATCAGCGTGCCGCAAATTCCCAGACCCAGCAGCGCACGGCGCCAGGTCGGCTTTTGCTCAGTGTTCAGCGGCATCGGAATCTCACCTCCGGTAAGTCGGCGGACGGTCGGCAAGTGCCGAGCGACTTGAGACTAGGGGCAACCATGCCCGCACCAGTCCCGCTCGGCTTCGCCTGATCGCTATAACCCGCACGCTGTATATCGGCCGGCACAATCGGCAGACTTTGACACGTTTGACCAAGAAGCGAAAAAAGGCCCCCACGAGCGGCCAGTCGCCGATCGATAGCATTTCCCTCGCTAGCATTTGTGCACCCTAAGTTCGCCGCGACCGGAAAAGCTGGGTATGATGGAAGTTACTTCAGCCGCGCCTCGGAACCGCGGCCTGAAGCTATTGGCGGCCCAAGCGGTCGCCAGCCTGGCGGCACTTAGCTCAAGTAGAGAGGCTCGAACTTGGCCATGCTCGGTCACGCCCGACGCGCTGCGTTCTGTCTCCTGAGCGGGCTCCTGGCGATCGCCGCCGGCGTGCTTGCTCTGCCCGCCCAAGCCCAGGTCCTCATCCCCTCGGCCACGCCCACTGGCGTCGCCAGGTCGGTACCCACGAACTTCTACTTCACCGGACTGCCGGGCTACTACAACGGCAACTATGGCGGCGGACTGGCGCTGTTCACCAGCGAGTCGCAAAACGGCCTCCGTAACGCCGCCAGCCAGTGGATCGACGTCATCCCGGCTTACACCATGGCCGGCGAATGCTATTACCAACTCGGTCAGCCGCAGAAGGCACTCGAACAGTACGACGCCGCGCTAAAAATCTACATCGCCTACAGCGATTGGATGATGCGCATTCAGTTTCAGGATCCAACCCCCGCGCTAAACCCCGTCCGCGCCACACCCTGGGGCCAAAGCAAGCGCCGCGCCGTTGCGGGAGCATTCTTGCGCGAGTACACGATGGGCCAGGGTCAGATCGACCAGAGCCGTGTCGTGCAACAAGGGGGCGTCGTCCAGGCCGCCATCGCCTTCCCGGTGAACGTCGTCGAAGTGATCCGCTGCACGTCACTCGCCATGCGCCGCCGCAGCGAGATCATGGGCCCCGTCTGCAAACATGATCCGCTCACCCGAAGCCTGGTCGACGTGCTCGCCCGTAAACCCGGTCCGCCGAATCACTGGACCGAAGCCTGGGTCAACCTGCAGTTGGGTTGTGCCTATGCCGGTGCCGGCAGCCTGCCGCAAGCCAAAACCGCGCTCGAGCAGTCGCTGCTTGTGGGCGGTCAGTTCGATCATCCACTGACCGCGACGGCGCTGGTGGAACTCGCCCGGCTGTCGCTCGCAAGCGGCGACTATCCGGCCGCGATGCGCTACGCCGAGGAAGCCTCGTACTCGGCCTACAACTATCTCGACGTGCAAAGCGGCGGAAATTGGGGCAATCTTGAAGAAGCATTCCGCATCGGCATGCTGGCGCACCTGCTTCTCAACCAAAAGGGACCGTTCGCGCCGGTGGCTCACGCCCTCCCCTGGGCTCGCAGCAACAACGCGCCCCGCCAACTGCAGGCCACGCTCCTGCTGCTTGCGGCTGAGAACATGGCCATCGCCGGCAATACACCCGAAGCCACGAACCTGCTCAATAATGCCCGCATGACCATGGCCCGCACCGACCTGGCCGCGGGCCGAGCCGGCGCGCAGCTCAACTACTTGAGCGCGGTGGTCGCCTATCAAGGTGGCAACGTTTCGGGCGGCGATCAAACGCTCGACGCCGCGATGCGATTCTATCGCGGCGCATCGCTGTGGAACTTCCAGATCGCCCTCGCGGACAATCTCTACACCCGGGGCGGTGCGAGCGACCGTGTGGCGCTCGAGCTCTACGAGCTCCTCCTGCGCGATCCCACGTCGGGCGACTGGAGCACACAACCGGAAGAATGCCTGGCGATGCTTTCGAGCGATTTGGAGCTTCCGCTGGAGAATTGGTTCGAACTCTTGCTTAAGAGCGAGAAGGATCGCGAGCGCGCGGTCGAAGTCGCCGACCGCGCGCGGCGTCATCGATTCTATAGCACGTTGCCGCTCGGCGGCCGGCTGCTCTCGCTCCGCTGGCTACTCGAAGGCCCAGCCGAGATGCTCGACGACGAGGGCAAGCTTGAGCGGCAGAATCTGCTCTCGCGCTATCCGCAGTTTGCGAAGCTTGCCGAACAGGCCGCGGCCGTTCGCACCCGCCTGGCCGGCAAGCCAGTCGCCACCGCCGATCCGGCAGCGCGGCTCGAACAGGGTCAGGCCCTCGCCGAACTTGATCGGCTCAGTCAGGGCCAGGAACGCATCTTGCGCGAGATAGCCGTCCGCCGCGAGCCGGCCGAAATGGTCTTCCCGCCGATGCGCAGCATTCAAGACATCAAAGCATCGCTGGGCGACAGCGAAGTGCTGTGGGCGTTCTTCGCCACGCGCCGCAACATGTATGCGTTCTTGATGTCGAACGATCGCTTCGCCGTCTGGCAGATCCGCTCCCCAGCGAGCGTCAAGAAGCAGATTGGCCTGTTGCTGCGCGACATGGGCAATTTCGAAGCCAACCAGCAGGTCGCGGCCAGCGACCTGACGAGCGAAACCTGGAAAGCATCCGGCGCCAAGTTGATGTCGCTGCTCCTGGAACGGTCGAACGTCGACCTGACCGGCAACTTTGCAGAAATGGTCGTCGTGCCAGACGGCCCGCTGTGGTACCTGCCGTTCGAGGCCTTGCCCATCGGCGAGCCGGACAAGCAGAAGCTCCTCGTTTCCCAAGCGCGCGTGCGTTACGCGCCGACCGTGGGCCTCGCCGTGCCGTACCTGGGAGCGAAAAAGCCGCGACCTAACGTCGGCGTGGCACTTGGCAAACTCTTTCCGCAGGACGACGAGGAAACCACTCGTGAAGCGTTCGAACGACTGGCCCCCGCCGTGGCGGGTGCGATCGCCCTGCCTCGCGAGCTCGCGGCGCCGGCCCACATGTACCGCGTGATCCTCGATGGTTTGATCGTCCTGGACGATGTCCCTTCGGCCGCAAATCCCTACGGCTGGCACCCGCTCGCCGGCAAAGGCGCCGCGCCGCTCGGCGGCTGGCTGTCGCTGCCGTTCGGTGCTCCGGAGCAAATCATTCTCCCCGGCTTCCACACTTCGGCCGAAACGGGACTCAAAAAAGGTGTTTCCGCTGGGGAAGAAATCTTCCTCTCGCTGTGCGGACTGCTCGGCTCCGGGGCTCGCACCGTGCTCATCAGTCGCTGGCGTACCGGGGGACAAACGAGTCTGGACCTGGTACGCGAATACGCTCAGGAACTGCCGCACACCGGGCCGGCAGAAGCCTGGCAGCGAAGCGTGCAGGTGGTGCGCGATTCGCCGCTCGATCCGGATCGCGAGCCGCGCGTGAAGGACGTCTCGCGCATGCAGAACTCCACGGCCGGCCATCCCTTTTTCTGGGCCGGCTACATGCTTGTCGATTCTGGGGGACTTGCGAATACAGGCGCCGCCGCAGATCCGGCAAAGCCTGCTGGCGCCGTTCC
>JBGSKX010000290.1:0-27193 GCA_041741015.1 Pirellulales bacterium | reverse complement strand
CGTCATGCGCGCCTGCGGTGACGACGTGCGCGAGCTCCTGCACGACGGCCAGCCCACGGCCTGCGCCGGCGATGCGGCGTTCGCGTATGTGAACGCCTTTAAGGACCACGTGAACGTCGGCTTCTTTCGCGGCGCGGAGCTCAACGATCCGGAGGGCCTGCTCGAAGGCACCGGCAAGTTCATGCGCCACGTGAAGCTGCGCCCGGGCGATGGTCCCACGGGCGATGTCGATGCCCGGGCTCTCGCCAGGCTCATCAAAACTGCGTACAACGATATGCAAAGGCGTCTCGCAGCAGAGCGAGAACGTTAATCCGCCGCTGAGATCCCACCTCGCAGCCCATCGAAAACCATGCCGCGACAACTTACGAGCGATCCCCTTACCAGCAATGCTTGTCCGCATTTCGTCCCGATCTTGTTCGCATGCCTGATGACAGCGCTTGCCACGCCGGCCTGGGCGGCTGCTCCCGAAAGCACGCCGCAGATCAGCAAGATCCTGTTCCTCGGCAACAGCATCACCTTGCATCCGCCGCTCATCGAGCGCGGCTGGAAGGGGAACTGGGGCATGGCCGCCAGCGCGCCGGATAAGGATTACGTCACGCTGCTCACCAGCCGCATCCGCGACCTTACGGGCACGCCACTGCCACTGGTTCGCGTCGATCCCAGCCGCAAGAACGCCGACGGCTCGCCGAACTTAAGTGACGCCAACGTCGTCAACATCGCCGAGATCCTGGAACGGCAGTACGCCAGCTACGATTCCGCGAAGCTCCGCGCGCAGCTCGACGCGCGACCCGACCTCGTGGTGCTGCAGTTCGGCGAGAACGTGCGGATGGACTCCTTCGATGCCGCGAAGTTCACCGCGTGCCTCAAGCAGCTCGTCGGCGAGTTGCAGAAGACCAGCAACCCCACGATCTTCATCACCAGCCAGATCTACGGGCCGAACCCACAGCTCGACCAGATCAAGCAGCAGATTGTCGCCGAGGATCCCGCCCATCGCACATTCGTCGACCTGAGCGGCTTCCGCCAGGAGCCGCTGTACAACGGCTTCCTCGATCATCCCAGCGATCGCGGGATGCAGTTCCTCGCCGACACGCTGTTTGCAGCCGTGCGGCAGCGGCTGTCGGCACGATAGAGCGATGCGGGCTTGAGACGTTCTGTCCCGCAGCGACGCTTCGAATAATCAAGGTGTCAGAAGTATTCTTCAAGGATGGGCGCACTGTTTGGCGGTTAGCGCCTCGCCGGCTCTGTTTGATGGCGATGCAACGGGCCATTGCCGCATCTGAAAAAATCGCATTCCGATCGCCCCTTGACCGCGCGTGTGGCGCCCTGCCGACGCAACTCGTTTGTGCATGCCGCGCCCGTGTGCGCACGGCGCACACCACCCACGTGTCCACCGACTCTAGAAATCAGGCCAGGATTTCAAGTAGTGTAAGGTCACGACAACAGGTAGAGACCGCATCATGCCGAAGGCCAATGCCCACTTGCTTGAGAACCTGGAGAAGCCGCGAGGCTCACGCGCCCTCGCTCGGGCTCAGGAACGCCTGTGCCAGGGCGCGTGTGTGCGCGCGAAACATGTTCTTCACGAGTTTCTAAATCCACACGCGCTCAAAATGTGCGCGTAAGAAACAGCCACTAGACGTTTTTAGTGCTCGCTAAGCGCGTCCCTTTAGCTCCTTGACAATTCGACCCAACGGGCAGCCTCACCTCTGCCTTCTCCTCTGCGAACCTCTGCGGCCTCGGCGGTTGAGTTGCCGGGTGTCAGTTCGAGCGAGGCCAGCATGGCCGCAAACTGGCCACATCCCGCTCAACTCCCCCAGCCGGAAATGCCGATACGGCACAGCGGGGAGTGCTGTTCCCCAACGGAAGCAAATCTGCTGGCAACGGGGAATGATCAAGCGATGGCTGCACGGCCCTTCACCTTGCGACTGCTGACGTTCGCCTGCCTGGCCGCTGGCATGCTCCTGCTGGCAGGTTGTGCCACGACCAAGGAATCGGACACCGCTCGCACCGGCATCGAGCAGCTCCTGATCAGTAGCGCCGTCGACGACGCGCTCGATAAGATCGACCTCTCGCCGATCCGTGGCGCGAAGGTGCATCTCGAAGAGAAGTACCTCGACTGCGTCGACAAGAACTACGTGATCGTGGCCATGCAGGAACGCTTGTTTGCCAACGGCTGCGTGCTGGCCGCGAAGCCGGAAGAGGCCGACGTGATCATCCACGTCACCAGCGGCGGCGTGGGTACCGATCGGCAGGAGAAGTTCGTCGGCATTTCCGAGATTCCGCTGCCGCCCCCTTCGCCGATCATGATTCCGCAAGTCTCGATCCTCTCGCGCACCCGGGCCAACGGCACGGCCAAGCTCAGGATCGTGGCCTTCGACGCCAAGACCCGCATGCCGGTGATTCGCGGCGACGCGGTCCTGGCGCGCAGCGACTTCAAGAGTTGGAAGGTGCTGGGCGCCGGCCCGGTCGAGAGCGGCACCGTGCCGAGCGACATCATCGCGGCCACGGGCGAGCGCGACAGCATCATGGACATGCCCACCGAGATCGCGGGCAAATCGAAGACACGGCGTTAAGACCACGTCTGTCCGCAGCCGCAACGCGGGCGCATCGATTGTGTGAATTCGATGAGAATCCTTGGTCGAGACGAGCAGTCGTTCTAGATTGCTTGAGCTGACCTCTCAGCAATCTCGACCGCTGCGAAGGACACTCTCATGCGAAACGAACCCGGGAACGTTGTGCGGCGCGATTTCCTCAAACTTGGCGCCCTGGCCACTGCCGCCTTCGCCGCCGAACCGTTAGACTCGCTCAGGCGTCGCAGCGAACTTCGCGCCGCCGAGACGCGCGGCACGGGCTATGGCCCCTTGCGACCCGCACGCGACGAAGCCACGGGCCTCGAATTGATCAAGCTACCCGAGGGCTTTCGCTACGTCAGCTTCGGCTGGACGGGCGATCCGCTGGCTGGAGGAACTCGAACGCCGGGCTTGCACGACGGCATGGCGGCGCTCGCACAAGCCGGTGGGCTCGTCACCGTGATTCGCAATCACGAGGTCAGTCTGCCGGGACCTTCGATCGCGCCGGCCGTTTCAACTTACGATCTCCAGGCCGGCGCTGGCTGCGTGCGACTGCTCTTTGACGCGGACGCCGGCAAGCTCGTTTCTGCTGAACCGGCCATCGGCGGCACGCACCGCAATTGCGCCGGCGGCCCAACGCCCTGGGGCACCTGGCTCACTTGCGAAGAGACGGTTGACGACGCGCATGGCACGTACCAAGGTAAGCCACTGCCGTTTCAGCAGGACCACGGATTCATTTTCGAAGTGCCGGCTAGCGGCGATGCCTCGCCCGTGCCGCTCAAGGCCATGGGCCGTTTCGTGCACGAGGCGATTGCCGTCGATCCGGCGACGGGGATCGTCTATGAAACCGAGGATCACGAAACCGCGGGCTTCTATCGATTCACTCCTACGGCGCCCGGCAAACTTATCGATGGCGGTCGGCTTGAGATGATGCGCGTCGCAGGTACGCCCGATTCGCGCCGCGGTATGAAGCCGAACCAAAGCCTAGCCGTGAGCTGGGTCGAGATTGCCGATCCGTTGCGACATCGCCGTCCAGGCACCAACGACACCAGCGGCGTGTTCGATCAAGGCCAGCGGCAAGGTGGCACGACGTTCGCCCGCCTCGAAGGCTGCTGGTTTGGCGGTGGCAAGGTGTACTTTACGGCCACCTCTGGCGGTGACGCCGAGGCCGGCCAGATCTGGGAATACGATCCCGCGGCCGAGCGACTGCGATTGGTGTTCGAATCGCCGGGCGCGCACGTGCTCGATTATCCCGACAACATCACGGTCAGCCCGCGCGGGGCGCTGGTGCTGTGCGAAGACGGCGATCGCAAGGCCGAGCGGCTGTGCGGTCTGACACTCGACGGGCAGCTCTTTCCGCTCGCCGAGAATAACGTTGTGCTGAGCGGCGAGAAGAACGGCTTCTCCGGCGACTTCCGCAAACAGGAATGGTGTGGCGCGACCTTCACCCCTGACGGCCGCTGGCTCCTGGCGAACATCCAGACGCCGGGGCTGACGGTGGCAATCACGGGCCCCTGGGAACAGGGACCGCTGTAGGAAGTTGCTCGGGGCTGGTGGGCGTGTTAACGTGGCGGGACAAACTGCCGACTGTTCACGCCACGTCTATTCACCAGGAAGTATGCCGCCATGCCGTACGCCTTTCGCTTGACGCTTTCTGTTTTCGCGATTGCTGCTCTCACGCAACTCTCACCCGCCGAAGAACCAAAGCTGCCCAAGGCCACGATCGACGGCGTCGCTCCCGGCTGGCGCGAGCTCGGCGAAGCGGACTTTGAAAATGTGAACTGCGCGCCGGACACGTGGAAGTGGAACGGCGGCGAAGCCCACTGCACGGGCCAGCCCGTCGGCGTGATCCGCTCAAAGAAGCCGATTACGAACTTTGAACTGGTTGCCGAGTGGCGACACCTTAAGAGTGGCGGCAACTCAGGCATTTTTGCCTGGGTGCCCGAGGCATCGCTCACGCCGCTCAAGCCGGGCCAACTGCCGCATGGCATTGAGGTGCAGGTGCTCGATCACGGTTATGCCGAGCAGTATAAGAAGCAGAGTGGCAAAGAGCCTGACTGGTTCACCACGAATGGCGATGTGTTTCCGGTGGGCACTTCGGACATGACACCGTTCCCGCCGGTCGCTCCCAATGGCAAGCGTGCTTTCCCGCGGAAGAATCTGAGCCGCGGCGTGGGCGAGTGGAACCATTACTACATCCGCGCGATCAATGGCGAATTGCGGCTGTGGGTGAACGGTGAGGAAGTTTCCGGCGGCACGGGCTGCAAGCCTTCCACGGGCTTTCTGTGCCTGGAATCGGAAGGCTCGCCGGTGGAGTTCCGCAACCTACGGATTCGTGAGTTGCCGTAGGCGCGAGCGAGAATAGTAGTCGCGCTTAGAACTGCTGCAGCGCCAGCACTTCCACCGTCTCGATGCAGGCCGTCACGGCATGATCGAGTGAGATGTCGCGACGGAGGTAATCGAGAATCTGCTCGGCGACGGCTTGCGGGGCGACCACCTCGATGCGGACCTGCTCGCTGCGCGTCGCGCCTTCGGCCAGCGAACGGCGGCCGGCGCCGTGACACGGAATCGCCGTGTAACCAGAGGCGCCAAGCTGCACGCACTTCTGCGTAATCTCAGCCTCCAGGGCCGCCTCGGCCATGATCGTAACGCGGCGAATCCGGGCCAGGCTGCGCTTGCGAGCGGCGCGCGGATGGGCCGAGAATTGCTGGTGCGAATCCAGTCCCTCGATCTCAAGCAGCAACCCAGCCTGCTCGAAGTCGACTTCCAGTTCGTGCAGTCGCTCCATCACGCTGTGATCGATGAACTTGGTGCCCGACAGATCAACTACCACATTGTTGCGCTGGACGAGCCCGAGCTGCTCAATTCGCCGCTTGAACGGAATCCAGTTGGTAAAGATCGCCGACTCCCGAGCCGAGATGACGACCGAATTATCGTCGCGGGTTTCGATCTCCAGAAATGGTTTGAACAGCGAGTGCAGCGGCACGCCGTTATAGACGTGGATCAGAAACTTGACGCCGATGCCGATCGCAATGCCGATCAACAGGTCGGTCGCCAGCACGGCCACGACGGTCACGACAAAGATCACGAGCTGTTCGCGACCGATGCGATAGACGTTGAGAAACTCCTTCGGCGAAGCGAGTCGGAAGCCCGTGTATACCAGCATTGCAGCCAGCGCAGCGAGCGGAATCCGGTGAATCAACATCGGCAGCAGCGCCACGAAACCGAGGAGGAACAGGCCGTGCCACAAGTCGGCGAAGCGAGTGCGGGCGCCGTTGTCGATGTTCGCCTTGCTGCGGACGATTTCCGAGATCATCGGCAGACCGCCCAGCGACGCGGCAACGGTGTTGGCGAAGCCGACTGCCATCAGGTCGCGATTGAGATTTGTTTTTCGCTTCCAGGGATCGAGCATGTCGATCGCCTTGGTGCTGAGCAACGATTCGAGCGAGCCAATCAGCGAGAACATCAGGACCCACTTCCAGCCTGTCACGGTTTGCAAAGCCGTGAAGTCAGGAAACGTGATCGCCCGAAACATGTTGCCAGGTACATTGACCAGGAACTTTTCGCCAAGCGAGTAGGTGTGTCCGAACATCGAGTAGGTATGTTCGTGCGAGAGGTCGAAGTAAATGCCGAGTGGTACGGCCACGAGCAGCACGACGAGCGGAGCCGGAATCCGCCGCAGCCGTTTGCTCTTGAGCAGCGGCATGCCGAACAGGATCAGCAGACTGGCCGCGCCGATGAGCGTAATCTCGGGATTCGCGTTGAGAACCATGTTGGGCAGTTCACGCAGGATCTCGAGTGGCTCACCTTGCGCCGATTCACCCATCGCGATGGGAAGCTGCTTGAGCATGATGATCACACCGATTGCGGCCAGCATGCCATGCACGGCTGACGTTGGAAAGAAGTCGCCGAGAACGCCGGCCCGCACCAGGCCGAACAGTATCTGCACCACGCCGGCTGCCACGCCAATTGCCAGGACCATACGATAGGCTTGCAAGTCAGCAGCGGGGTTCTGACCCGCGGTGAAACCGAAGTCAGTAACAGCGCCAACCACGACCACAATGAGTCCGGCAGCGGGACCCTTGATCGTCAATTCAGCGTTGCTCAGAAACGTCGTGAGAATCGAACCAATGATCGCCGTGAAGACGCCCGCGATGGCCGGAAATCCACACGCCAACGAGATGCCCAGACACAGGGGCAGGGCGATGAGAAACACCAGAAATCCGGCCACGATGTCGCGGCCGAAGTACTTTTTGAATCCTTCACGATCGCCACGCGGAACTTGCTTGCCATTCGTGTTTGGCAATCCACCTGCGGCTGCATTCGTCGTCGCGGCACCATTCGTCGTAACAGAAACCATCGCTTCTTTAAGCTCCTCACCAGCATGGCTCGCTGGTGCTACTTCCCTGCGCGTTTGAGCCAAGCATAGCTGGCCAGTTCGCGCGCTTTAGATCAACCTTTGGCCAATCGTCGTCGCGAAAAGAGCATTCGCCGAGGATCTGAACCCGATGGCCAATGCCGTTGCATGTCTGTGGAAGCGACGTGCGGCGCCTGAGGAATGGATGTCTGATGCGCCACTGCCTGAAAGTATAAGCGTCGCGACGTAAGTCACCTAATCATAAGCAATTACATTTCCGTAAGGTTGCGGGCGAGAATCGATCAACTCCTTGCATCAAGAGCCTTAATGTGGTCAAGCTACATATAGTTCTATTGGCGGCTCGAACTCAAGCAGCGACTTACCCACGCTACATTCATGACAGTTCAAGAGCTTGATGCGATGCAACTGTTGGTCATTGAAGACGATCCGCTGATCGGCAAGACGCTTCGCCAAGGGCTCTCCGAGTCGGGGCACGCCTGCATGTGGGCCAAAGATGGACAGCGCGGCTTGGAACTGGCCTCCAGTCAGCAGTTCGATGCGATCATTCTCGACCTGATGCTGCCGGGCATGCCAGGACTCGATGTTCTGCGGAACATCCGAAGTCAGGGAATCCAAACGCCGGTGATCGCATTGACGGCGCTTGGCTCGGTGGACGATCGGGTCAACGGCTTGAAGGCGGGCGCCGATGACTATGTGGTCAAGCCCTTCGCATTGGTCGAGCTCACGGCCCGGCTCGAAGCGGTTTGCCGACGCACGGTCAGCCGTCCGCCGATGGTCATGCAGGCCGGGCCGCTCTCACTCGACCTGGCCACCCGGCGAGTCGCGCGGGACGGCCGCGAAATAGACCTTACACCCACCGAGTTCAGCTTGCTGGAAATCCTGATGCGTTATGCGGGCCACATCGTAACTCGGCGAATGCTCTCAGAACACCTCTGGGAAACCGACTGGGAAGGGGCTACAAACGTCATCGAAGTGCATATTAATCGCCTACGGGGTAAACTGGATAAGGGCTACGAAGGCTCCGTAATCCAGACCGTCCGGGGCCGCGGCTATGCGCTTCGAGCAACTTAGCACTCTCTCTAGCTCGCTGCGGTTTCGCCTGAGTGCATGGAACACGGCAGCCGTGCTCCTGATCGTAGTCGTAACGCTCGTCGGCGTGCGCGAATCTATGCGATTCACGCTGATGAACGAAACCGACCAGGTGCTTCTCGACGACGCTCACGAAGTTGGTTTAGCCGTCGAAAGCTTCTATCCCGACTTACGGCAGATCGAAGCTGAAATGCAGCGAAAAGCTTCGGGTCACCAGGACCGGCAGCTCTTCGTGCGCTTGATCGATGCCGAGGGGCAAGTCACTCTGCAGGCTGGTCGGCCGCCCGAGCTCGATCGCGGCGAGACGCATAATCCACCTCGGTTTATGACCGTAGACGGGTACCGCATGGCGTCGCGTCCTGTCGCGCGCGAAGGCATCCCAGCCTTCAACGTGCAAGTCGGCGCGTCGCTGGCCACGATCGACAACGACATGTCGCGGCTGACCCGGCTGATGATGGCTGCCGGCGTCGTCATCTTGTTCGTCGCCCCACTCTCGGGTTTCTTTCTCGCCGGTCGCGCGACTCACCCTCTTGGCGAGATCATCAGCATTGCCGGGAGGCTGCGTCCCAGTCAGTTGGAAGAGCGGCTCGCGATACGTGGGACCGGGGACGAGCTCGATCGCCTATCGCTTACGATCAATCACTTTCTCGATCTATTGCGCGACTATCTGCAGCGTCATCGCGAGTTCGTGGACAACGCCGCGCACGAACTCCGCTCACCGCTCGCCGCAGTGCAAAGTGCAATTGAGGTCACACTCAATACTGAACGCACCACGGAAGAGTACCAGGAGATGCTCGGGGAAATTGCCGACGAGTGCGGACAGTTGCGAGTCCTGGTGAATCAGCTCCTGCTGCTCGCCGAAACCGACAGTCAACGATTCGCAGTCGCGCGGCTGCCGGTGAGGTTGGACCGGCTGGTAGAGCGTTCCACGGAGATGTTTCGCGGCGCGGCCGAGGAGCGCAATGTGCGACTGGCGGCCAGCGGCGGAGACGCAGTGACGATCGCCGGGGATGCCGACCGCTTGCGGCAAGTGATCAACAACCTGATCGATAACAGCCTGAAATTCACGCCCCCTGGCGGACACGTGCTCATCACTGTGCGTTCCGACGAACGACAAGGCGAGGCCGTGCTCCGCGTCACTGACACAGGCAGCGGCATCACGGCCGAGGATCTGCCGCACGTCTTCGAGCGGTTCTATCGCGGCGACAAATCGAGACAACGCGAAAGCTACACCAGCGGCAATGGACTAGGGCTGAGTATTTGCCGATCAATCGTCGCAGCCCATGGCGGCACGATCGAAGTGGAAAGCTCGCCCGGCAAGGGTGCCACGTTCGTTGTGCGCCTGCCAATGGTCGCCAGTGAAGCGATGTTGGCCAGTGCGAACTAATTCTGTTCTTGTGAGTAGCGCATGGCCACGCTCCCGACCAATATCCCCTCACCAGGGCAAGAATCTTGCCGCATCGGCAGCGCTGGCCTCACTTCGAGGCGCGAACCCAAGTTTCGTTGACGAATGCCGGTCTTTGGCTGTGCCATTTCGAGCGAGTACCCCACCTCGGCCGAGTAATAGCCCGACAAATGTGGCCGCTTTGCGGTTGCCTTTGGCCGCTGGTTGCGAAGAATGGGACCGACACCCACTACTTGTTGGACTGAAATCATGCTGCCCCCAGCCGAAGGCATCCCGACCAGCGAGCACCATCTCTATCTGGTGCTGTTTGTGACGAATGGGGGCGGCGTCTAGCTGCTCACCTCCTCGCGCGTTCCGGTTAATATTCCGAGAACTCACTCGTGGGAGGTTAGTCATGTTTAGTCTAAAGAAAGAATCTCAGCTTCCGATCCTCGGCAGAATCGTATGGATTGGCGCCGGCCCGGCGCTAATGGCCATTTGCCTGGTCCTCATGTTCGACGCCCGGGAAACCGCCTGGTTCATGATGCTCGATGTCCTGTTTGTCGCCGCGTTACTGATCACGATTGGCGGGCGGTGGCTCGAACATCAAGGGACCGATCCGCGAACCGCAAACTACGAACCAGCCACGTCGGCGCACCTCGGGCGATATGTCATTGTCACGGCCACTGCGGCATTTGCCCTGTGGGCGATTGTAAAAGTTCTAGCAGTTAACTACTGAGACAAGTCAATGGACGCAGCTCATCTACTTGGCGTGATCGCATTGATGCTCGCCGGCGCGAAGCTCTTCGGCGGGCTCGCACAGCGCATCGGCCAGCCCGCGGTCTTGGGTGAACTGCTGGCGGGCGTCTTGCTCGGAGGATCGCTGCTGGGCGTCGTGAACACGCACGATCATGTGCTGCACTTTCTAGCCGAACTCGGCGTGGTCATTCTGCTATTTGAAATCGGCTTGGAGACGGATTTAGTGAGACTCGTCGCCGTCGGCACAGCATCGCTGGCCGTCGCTGTCGTTGGCGTGTTTCTGCCTTTTGTTCTCGGCTACGGACTCTGCCTGTTGTGGGGACTCGACAACATCGCTGCGATCGTGGCGGGCGTAACGCTTACCGCCACCAGCGTTGGCATCACGGCTCGCGTGCTATCCGATCTCGGCCGGCTGAGAGAGCCCGAGAGCCAAATCGTGCTCGGGGCCGCCGTGATCGATGACGTCATCGGGCTGATCATCCTGACGGTCGTCGCCGGAATGGCCGCCGGCGCAGAGGTCACCTTCGGGGGTATTGCCAGCATCACAGGCATCGCGTTCGGATTTCTGATCGTCACCCTGGGCGTCGGCACGTTCGTGCTGCCGAGAGTTCTAAATCTGACACGCCACGTCGATCTGCCTGGCACAGCCACGATTGCGGCCATGATCATTGCGCTGGGGCTGGCTTGGCTCGCCGACTCGGCCGGATCGGCGATGATTATCGGCGCATTCGCGGCCGGCGTGCTGTTGGCGAAAACGCCGCAAGCGAAAGAGATCGAACACGGCGTTGCCAGCATCGGTCACTTCTTCGTACCGCTGTTCTTCGTCATGGTTGGCGCCGCGGTCGATCTGAGCGTGCTCAATCCGCTGGACCCCGCGAACCTGGGCACGCTGACCATTGGATCTTTGCTGATCATCGTGGCGATCGCCTCGAAGTTCGCGGCCGGGTATGCGCCCTTCTGGCTGCACCGGCGAAAGGCCGTCATCGGCGTCGGCATGATTCCGCGCGGGGAAGTCGGTCTGATCTTCGCCCAGATGGGACTCGCCTCGGGCATTCTCGACAAGGGGATGTTCGCTGCGATCACGCTGATGGTAATGACCACGACGTTCGTCTCGCCACCGCTGCTGCGCTGGCTGTTGCCTCCTAGCAAAAAGCCGCATCCGATCGAGCGGCCCGGAGGCATCGACGACCTGGTGACGGAATCGAAATAAGCTGCTTAAAATCGCGAGATCAATCCTACATCCAGGCTCAGCACGAACAACATCAGACTGATGATGAACACGAAGCCCAGGTAGTGGAAGGCGATTACGATCTTCTCGCTCACCGGCCGGCGCAGGATGCCTTCGAGAATCAGGAACACCATGTGTCCACCGTCCAAGAGCGGAATCGGCAGAAAATTAATCACCGCCAGGTTCGCGCTGAGCATCGTGAGAAACAGCAGCAGTCGCGGAATGCCCGCATCGGCTTCCATCGCAGCGCCTTTCACGATCGTGATCGGGCCGCCGAGCGCGAACGGCGAAACCTGCGTGCCAATTCGCCGTAAGAAGCTGTAAACCATCAACAGCGAGTCCTTCGTCGCGCGGCCGCCAAGCACAATCGCGTCCTGGAAGGAGCCTGCACGAATCACCGCGGTTTGGTGTTCGAAGCGGAAGCCGCGATCGTGATAGAACCAGTCCGTGGCTTCGGTGGGTTTTAGCGTCGCCTGGCGACCGTCGGTCAAGGTGACGATCACTTCGGTTCCCGGCGGCAGATCCTGCAGCGTCGAGAACACCATTGGCCAGGCCGGCTTATCGGGAGCGAACTTCACGCCCGGCCCTTGCGAATACCAAAGCTGCGATTTGTCGGCCGCCTGTTTGGCCTCCTCCTCTTGAGAAAGGTCCGGCAACTTTAGCTCTGCTTTCGCAATCTCGTCACCCACAGCCAAGTGTGGATTAGAGGCCGGCTTGCCATCTTTCGTCAAAGTTGCCTTGGCCGCCGGACTATCGGGCTGAACCTCGGCTACCTTGGCAACCACCTCGTAAGCCACGCCCAACGCCGGAATCGACATTGGGCTCGTCTCGGCCAGCGGATCGTCAAACCACTGCCGATCGCGCAGCGTCATTTGCTTCTCGAGCTTTTCAGACTTCCCGCCCGTGATGGGACGATTGATGGTGACGGTGACTGATTCGCCAGCCCGACGACGCAGTAGTTCTGGCAGCTTCATCGGATCGCCGGGTGGGTTGCCGTCGATAAGTGTGATGACGTCCCCCGGCCGCAAGCCTGCTTCCGCCGCCGGCGACTTGGGCTGAATCGCCGTGATCTTGCCCATCGTCATCACGAGCCCCAGCGTGCGCATGGGGCGCGGCGGAACTTCGATGTCCAGAATGGTCACCGCGTCGCCGTTGTCCTTCTTCGAGGCCCCATCCGCGGGCCGCTCAATCGTCAGCTTCAGCGGCTTGTCCGCATTTCTCACGAACTGCGATAGGAGTTCGGCATAGTCTTTCACCGGCGTCCCGTCGACGGCGATGATCTTATCTCCCTCCTGAAATTTGCCCGTCGCTGCGGCGGGGCTGCCACCGAATACGATTGGGTTTCGTTCCATGGCGGTGAGCAGCGGGGGCGATACGCCCACCATCGGCATCAATCGCCCTTCGACAACGTCGGGTTTAATGTTCACCAGGAACGGCTCTTCGACGCCTGGCCGCTCGATCAGAAAGTCGACACCCCGACTGACGTCCGTCAGGGCGACCGCCGCCTTCAAGTCGTTGAACCGAGCCTGCCCGACGTTTTCGTTCACTTTCAAAATGCGGTCGCCGGGCTGCAAGTCTGCACGCCAGGCAGGTTCGCCTGGCATCGTGCTCGACACGCCAGCCACAATCTCGGGCACACCCATCATGTAAGCGACCACCGCAAAGATGAATGCGAAGATCACGTTCATGATCACGCCGGCCGAGATGATCGCCATCCGTTGCGGGACGCTCTTCGCCATGTAGCTGCGGGGGTCAAGCTTGATCGTCTGTCCGTCCGCAGTGCGCTTCGTTACGGCATCCGCGATTTCCGGATTCACCATCGACTCTTCGCGCTGCTGCGCCGCGTTTTGCGGGTTGTCGTCCTGCCCCAGCATCTTCACGTATCCGCCGAGAGGCAAAATGCCGATGCCATACTCGGTCTCGCCGTATTGATACTTGAACAGCTTGAGACCGTAGATGTCGAAGCCCAGGTAGAACTTCTCGCACTTCACGCCGCACCACTTGGCCACGGCGAAATGCCCCAACTCGTGGACGAAGATCACCGTGCCAAGTGCAAATGCTACTTGCAGAATCGTGACGATCAGGGCCGGCACTTCAGCCACGGTCAGCGCGAGCGGCAGCGCGTTGAAGGAGAACAGGCTCGAAGCCACGAGTGTCCCAGAACCCATCAGTGTCAAAGACAAGCCCAACGAAGTACCTCCTGGCGAGCCCAGGCGTCGAGCTTTTCCAGCTCGGCCAGCGAAGGGCTCGGGTCAAAATCGTGTTGTTCGAGAATCGCCCGACAACTGGGGACGATCTCGGTAAATTGTAGCTCTCCGGCCCGAAATCGCGCCACGGCCGCTTCGTTCGCCGCATTCAGCACGACGCCCGAGGTACCACCGGTGCGGGCCACTTCCAGCCCCAACTCCAGCGCCGGAAAACGCTCGAAGTCGGGGGGTTCGAAATCCAGCCGCATTGTCTGTGTAAAGTCCAGCGGTGTGGCCACGCCAGGCGTCCGACGCGGATACGTCAGGGCATACTGTATTGGCAGCTTCATGTCCGGCGTGCCAAGCTGCGCCAGCACCGATCCATCGACGAATTCTACCAGCGAATGCACGATGGACTGCGGATGCACGACCACGTCGATCTGGTCGGGCCGCAAATCGAACAGCCACCGCGCCTCGATGATCTCCAAGGCCTTGTTCATCATCGTGGCCGAGTCGATCGTAATCTTCGGACCCATGTTCCAGGTTGGATGCCGCAGGGCGTCTTCGACGGTCACCCCGGCCAATTGCTCGGCCGTGTGTTTTCGGAAAGGTCCGCCGCTGGCCGTGAGGATAATCCGCTTCACCTCCTGGCGACGGCCCGCCTGCATTGCCTGAAACACGGCGCTATGTTCGCTATCGACGGGTACGATTCTGGCCCCGGTCTGGTTCGCGAGCCGCGTTACCAGTGGTCCCGCCACGACCATTGTTTCCTTGTTCGCCAGGGCAATCGTCTTACCGGCTTCAACCGCCGCCCAAGTGCCTCGAAGGCCAGCACTTCCGACGATCGCTGCCACCACGACGTCGACTTCCGGAGCGCGAGCGATCGTCTCCAAAGCTTCGGCACCACACATCTTTTCGATCCCCTCGGCAAGTCGGGACCAGTCGCAGGTGCTTGCAGCCTCAGGATCGCTGCAGGCAACCCATCGCGGACGAAACTGGGCGGCCTGACGCAGCAGCAGATCCACGCTGGAATGAGCCGAAAGAGCCACGGCCTGGAGCGTTCCCTGCGAGGCAGCAATGACTTCCAGCGTGTTGCGGCCGATGGAGCCAGTTGAGCCGAGAATCGCCACCTGGGCTGCGGGAAAGCTCATACAAGTAGCGCCAGTCAGTGGGGCAGGCGGCACAAGCGAGCGGTACCATGACCGGACCGCATTGCGCTCGTGCGAATCTTGCTCGGGGACACCCCCTCATTCTAAGGCCAGTCCCGCCGGATTCACAACCCGAAGACGCGCGTGCCCAATGCCCCACTTATACACCCCGGTATACACCGCAAATCCATTACTAGCCGTGCCCGCCGCATAACCGTGCTCGTTGTATTTTGAATCCATAGCTCATACTATGAACAGACGCTCCGCCGAGGTGCGACAGCGTCCCCGCACGGACCAAAAAACGCACTCATCTGTCGACAGCCTGGATGGCGGAGACCTTTCTCCAGCGGGCAGGCCCAGAAGCAGTGCCGGCCTAGTAAGCCGCTTCCCTTCGATCTAGAAGCCCCAAGAGCCCAACCGCGATGAAGAACGATCGAGAGCCCGCCCGCCGTTCGGCCGACAAGAAAGCACCGATCAACAACAACATTCTGTGGTTCATGATCGCCCTGGGCCTGCTGACGGCGTTCGTCGTCATCCTGCTCACAGGCCAGACCGGCGACCAACTCGCCTACAGCGATCTGTTGCGGCTGGTGAAGAACGAAGACGGCAAGGGCTACATCGACGTCGAGCGGGAGATCGGCAGCAAAAAAGTCGCGGTACGCTACTCGAACCCTCGTGACCTGCGGATCGGCAACTACGATGTCACGGGCACGATCGACGTCAAGAAACCGGACGAAGAGCAGTCGCAGGAAAAGTCCTTCTCGACCAACATCAAGCCGATGGACACCTTGCTCGATACGGCTCTGGTCGATAAGGGAATTCCGTTCGATCACTCCGAAGGACCGAACCCCTGGGGCTCCTATGTCCCGATGCTGTTGCTCACCGTCCTCTGCATCTTCTTTTTCTTCTACCTGATGCGGCGCCTGGGCGGGGCGGGTTCGCCGATGGCGTTCGGCCGCAGCCGGGGCAAGATGTACGCTCAGGAGGATCTCGGAGTCACGTTTGAAGACGTTGCCGGTATCGACGAAGCGGTCGATGAGCTGCGCGAGGTCGTCGAGTTCCTCCGCACACCAGAAAAGTATCAGGTCCTCGGCGGACGCATTCCCAAGGGATTGCTCCTCGTCGGTCCTCCGGGCACTGGCAAAACATTGCTCGCCAAGGCGATCGCCGGCGAAGCAGGCGTGCCGTTCTTCAGCCTCTCGGGCTCCGACTTTGTCGAGATGTTCGTTGGCGTCGGCGCCGCGCGTGTGCGCGACATGTTCCAGCAGGCCGAAGCCAAGAGCCCCTGCATCATCTTCATCGACGAACTCGACGCGCTCGGCAAGACTCGCGGCAGCAGCATCGTCGGTGGTCACGACGAACGTGAACAAACCTTGAATGCGTTGCTCGTCGAAATGGACGGTTTCGACTCCAACAACGGCGTTATCGTCCTGGCGGCCAGCAATCGCCCTGAAACACTCGATCCCGCGCTGCTTCGTCCCGGCCGATTCGATCGCCACGTGCTGGTCGATCGCCCCGATGTTCGTGGCCGCGAAGCGATTCTCAAGGTCCACGTGCAAAATGTGAAGCTCGACGAAACCGTGAACCTCAAGGAAGTCGCGGCGATCACCTCGGGCTTCGTCGGCGCCGATCTGGCAAACCTGGTGAACGAAGCCGCACTGCTCGCCGCTCGCAAAGGCAAGACGGCCGTCGGCATGAACGAATTCAACGAAGGCGTCGAACGGGTCACGGCCGGTCTCGAGAAGCGCCAGCGCATCATCCACGAGGACGAAAAGCTGCGCGTCGCGTTCCACGAGTCCGGACACGCGCTCGTGGCCTACTGTCTGCCGAATACCGATCCCGTGCACAAGGTGTCGATCATTCCCCGTGGCCTTGCGGCGCTCGGCTATACGCTGCAACGCCCCGAAGGCGATCGCTACCTGCTCACGCAGGGTGAACTTGAAAGCCGCATTCAGGTGCTACTGGCAGGCACCTGTGCCGAGGAGATGACCTTCGACGACGTCTCAACGGGCGCTCAGAACGATCTGGAACGCGCCAGTGCAATCGCCCGCAGCATGATCATGGACTATGGCATGAGCCGGCTTGGCCGCGTGAATTTCCGCGAAAGCAATCGCAGCCCGTTCCTGGCCGGGAGCGGCGACATGCAGCGCGAACACAGCCACAGCGAGCAAACCGCGCGCGAGATCGATGAGGAAGTGAAGCGGATCATCGACGAGTCATTCGAGAAGGTGCGGCAGATTCTTGAAACACGGATCTCGTCGCTGCAAGCGCTTTCAGCCCAGCTGATCGAGAAAGAGGTCATCGACTCCGACGAACTGAAGCGGATCATCGAGGCCAATTCGCCCAGCCCTCAGATTGTGCCCGGCACGACGTCCGAGCGCAAGCGGCCAGTCGCCGAAGGGACCACCATCGAACCCGGCGAACAAGCGGGCGAAGCGTGAACTTCAACGCTCGCTGCTTTCTGCCAAACCAAAGCCCGGGGAATACCTTCCCCGGGACTTTTTTTGCGCTGCGGAAGTGTTCCTACTCGCTACTTCTTAATCACCACTTTTCCGAAATGCGCGCCGCTCTCCATGTACCGGAAAGCCTCCGTCGCCTCGCCAAACGGAAACACACGATCGACCACCGGCGTGAGCTTGGCCAGGCTGATCGCGCGGTTCATTGCATCGAACATCTCGCGCGAGCCGACGAAGATTCCCTGCACGCGAATGCCGCGCATCAGGATCGGCATGGGATTGACCTGCCCGCCGCCCGTCAGCACGCCGATCAGGCTGATCTGCCCGCCCGCGCGAACGGCCTTCATCGACAGCGGCAGAGTGCCGGCGCCGCCCACTTCCACGACGAAGTCCACACCGCGTCCGCCGGTGAGTTCGACCACCTTCTTGTCCCAGTCGGGCGTCGTCTTGTAGTTGATTCCGTCCGAAGCACCCAGTTCGAGCGCCTTGGCCAGCTTCGCGTCGCTGCTGCTGGTGGCAATCACGCGCGCACCGTGCAACTTTGCGAACTGCAGCGCGAAGATTGACACGCCGCCGGTGCCTTGCACAAGCACGGTATCGCCGGCTTTCACGTGCGGAACCAGCGATTGCCAGGCCGTCACCGCGGCGCAGGGCAGGGTGGCTGCTTGCTCATCGCTCAGATGCTCGGGCACCGCGACAACACCGGCCTCGTTGATCGCAACTTTTTCGGCCAGCATGCCCGCCCCACCACCGCCAAGCGCGCTCTTCGCCTTTTCGTCGTCGATCTCACCGCAGGTCCACTTAGGCATAAAGCAGCCGGCCACCCGATCGCCCACTTTCCATTTCGAAGCGCCAGGGCCCAGGGCAACGACTTCACCGACGCCGTCCGAAAGCGGCACCGCCGGCAGTTTCAGGCGAGGGTTGTACTGCCCCTTGGCCATCATCAGGTCGCGAAAGTTGAGCGACCAGGCCCGCATCGAAAGCAGCACCTCGCCCGGCCCAGGCTGTGGCTCGGCGACATCGGCGAGCTTCACGTTCTCGAACCCAAAGGCCTCGATTTGATACGCTTTCATAGGTAGCTGATCCTGGTCGCTGGTTGGTCGTAACCGAATGCCCGGGAAACGCCTTTCCCGGGACCACTGACGCCCTCATTTAACAGCGGTGCTCAAAGGACCGCAAGAATCAGGTGCACATTCGGGAAGAGGAGGGGCAAACTGAACCACAGTGGACACGGAGGTACACAGAGGAAAAATGCAAGGAAGAGAACCATAGATGGACACGGATGAAGACAAAGGCTGATGACGAAGAGAAAAAGGCGATCCACAGACCAGCACCGATTACACACATTTGAAGAATGAGTTCTCTGTCTGGCGTCATGCCGTTGTGGTTGATTTTTTCTGCACTCGGCGCGCGGATTGAGACAGAACTCTCACTTGGAGGGTTTTGGTGCCGCAGCCTTCGGTCGAGCCGGGAGATCAGTTTTGGTGAGCTCTGAGAGCTCGGTTAGACAAGTGATAAAGTCCGACGGCCATCGACCGAAGGCTGCCACACGCGGGGCGCTACCGACCGCAGGGACGTTTCTTGGTACAAGGCGTCTCATCCTTGCCCGCACCGCCGAACGAGTTCGAGTCCGCTTGGTTCCGATCACGCGCGCCCGCCACATGTTCAATGCGCTAGGCACTTTTCCAAGAGCGTTGCGTTTTTCCACGTCGTGAAGGCCGCGGCTCATGCCCGAAGGGGTTGCTATGGCTTTTCAAAACGCTTCACATTTATCGAGCGGTCTCTCGAACAAATCGGTGTTTCAGCAACGACGGCACAGCTCCCCTTTCACCCCAGACTCGAGTCTCTGGTGCTGTCGGAGAGACGTCCGCGGCTCGACATAAGCTGCCTGTACGTTGCAGGCCGCTTGCTCCATCCCAGCGAGGCAAAAACTAAAAATTCCTCGCCGAGTGGCATTCACATCGAGTCGCATCGGTCAGACCGTCGTACCGAGAGTCAGTCTGCCAAAAAGGGTGGCAAGATTTCAAGCGCGCAAACAGGCCAGTGGAAGAAATGATTCACCGCCGAGGCCGCGGAGGTGCGCGGAGGGAAGACCGAGGAGCCACACAGAGAGGAAGGGAAAGAGAAGAAAAGTCCGGAGAAGAAGCGGTTCCAGCGTCGGAGAAGTGTGGATTGCGGGTGCGCGCGGATCGTGCGCGGGAGGGCAGAAAAATTTCTCGCAGGAAAATCAGCCGCCGAGAGTAACCGAGAAGACAATACAACCATGGAGGGCACCGAGCAAGGAGGCTGGCGGAGACGATTACCGATGAACTTGGCTCAGTTTGGCAACTTGATTGAAGCGATCACCTGGTTGGGAATCGCCGTCGCTTTGCTGATCAAGTCTCGCAAGGTGGCGTCGAACGCACGCCTTCTGCAGGTGTTGGCCGCCAGCTTTGCACTATTCGGCGTCAGCGATCTCATCGAAATTCAAACCGGCGCTTGGTGGCGGCCGGCGTGGCTGTTCGTGCTAAAGGCGGGCTGTGTGTTTGTCTTTGCCGGATGCTTCTGGCGATACCTGCGATCCAAAAATCGACCACTGAATGACACTCGGCCGCATAACCGTTAGCCGCTGCCTTTGTGCTCGTCTGAATCCTCCGTGGTAATTCTGTAGAATTCCCCCGGTTTCCCGCATCGCGGACGCGCGTTAGGATTGACCGGCGACCGCCTCCTGCCCCAAGTTCCTCCCGCCTGGCAAACTACCATGTCCGAAAACACTTTCGACCAGCTCACGCAGAAACTCACCGAGTCCGGGCCCGAATCCCTTTTCGATCAGCTCACGGCGGAACTCGCAGAAGAGAAGAAGTATCACGAGTTGTTCGACGTGCTCTTGATGCGTTCGCGACAGCGGCTCGGTCTGCCTGCGATTCTGCAAGGCTCGATCGACGATCTCGCTGAACCCGTCCGCTCGCAGGTCGAAGATGCCTACCTCGAAAGTTGCCGGCACGTCGGCCAGCTGTTGCTCGAAGAAGGTCGCGTGCGCGAGGCCTGGATGTACCTGCGACCGGTGGGCGACAAGCAGCTTGTGGCCACGGCGCTCGAGAAGCTTACGCCCGGCGAAGACAACCTGCAGGACCTGATCGAGATCGGCCTGCACGAAGGCGTGGCACCCGCACTGGGCTACAAGCTCGTGCTCGAGAACTACGGCACCTGCAACGCGATCACCACGTACGAGGGCGCCGTGCTCGGGCGACCACGCGCCGATCAACAGGCCTGCGCTGCTGCGCTGCTCAATCACCTCTATCGCGAACTGGTGGCCAACGTCCGCGCCGACATTGCGCGCCAGGAAGGTACCGAGCCGAAGGAAGCGTCGCTGGCGGCACTAATCGCCGATCGCGATTGGTTGTTCGGCGAGATGAGCTACCACACCGACACGACGCACCTCGCCGCCGTGGTCCGCTTCGCTCGCGTACTCGAAGATCCCGAACTGATCGCCAAGGCCTACGACTTGACCGAGTATGGCCAGCGGCTTTCGCAGCAGTTCCAGTTTCCCGGCGAGCCGCCCTTCCGCGAACTCTATCCGGCGCATGCGTTGTACTTCGGCGCTCAGCTCGGCAAGAAAGTTGATGAGGCCGTATCGTTCTTCGAACAACGAGCCCGGGAAACCGATGTGCACGAGGAAGGAACCGGTCCGGCCGAGATTTACGTTGCCCTGCTATCGCGACTGGGCCGCCACGCTGACGCGATCCGCGCGGCCGTGGAACTGCTGCCCCCAGGTGTGCGCGCGAGCGGCTTTGCTCCTAATCTGCTGGAGCTTTCGCGAATGGCCGGCGACTATGCCCCGCTGATGCAAGTCTGCCGCGAGCGGGGCGACCTGGTGAGCTTCACGGCAGGCCTGTTGGAAAGCCGCAAATCGCTGTGACCTACGAGCTATACTTGACCTAAAGTGGCGGACGACGCGAACCGCCCCTATAATCGGACTCGCCCCCGCACCCGCAACGCGCGTATTTTCCTTCCCCACGTTTCGGCTCCCCATGACGTTCATTCTCGAGTGGATCCAGTATCTCATGGGTCTGGCCAAGCCGGACAACCTTCGGCAGTTGGTCAATCTGGCCGGCCCTTGGTGGGTCTGCTATCTGATCCTGTTCGCGATCATCTTCAGCGAAACCGGGCTGCTGGTGGGCTTTTTCCTGCCGGGTGATTCGCTGTTATTTGCCGCCGGCTTGCTGGCGAGCCAGGAAGTGTTCAATATCGGCATCCTGCTCGTCACGCTGAGCATCGCCGCGGTATTGGGCGACGCGGTGAACTATTATCTCGGTCTGCAGATGGGCCAGCGGGTGTTCGAGAAGGGCTATTTGCGATTCGTGAAGCACAGCCATCTGATGGCTGCCAAGGAGTTCTACGAACGCCACGGCGGCAAAGCGATCGTGCTTGCCCGATTTGTGCCGCTGGTGCGCACGTTCACGCCCTTTGTGGCCGGCGTGGCCCAGATGAACTACCTGCACTTCGCGCTTTACAATGTCCTGGGCGGCATCGGCTGGGTCACCTCGATGACCCTCTGCGGCTACTTTCTGGGGCGCATCCCCTGGATCAGTCATAACTTTGAGAAAGTTGTGATCGCCATCGTCCTGATCAGCGTGTTGCCGATCGCCATCGGCATGTTCCGCCACTGGCGAGCCGGCCGCCGCGTCTCGGCCGAGAACCTGGGTCTTTCCGGCGCCGGCCCCGGCGAACGGTAGTCTGCGCCCTTGATTCACACGGGATGCGGAATTCCGCCCTCATTCTCCCGACTTCATCCTTTCGCCGCCCTCCTTCAAGCCGCACCGCGGCCCGGGTATCATGGGCGGTTTGCCCGCTGGCGGTCATCGCTTGGCTAGGGTGCTTTCCGCGCCCTGTAGAATGAGGGCATCAACAACCTCTGCGCATTCAACTTAATAGCTGGGAAAAGATCTGCGATGGAGACTCAACTCGTTGTGCTGGGCGGCGGGCCCGGTGGTTATGCTGCCGCGTTCATGGCAGCCGACATGGGGATGGAAGTGACGCTCGTCGAGGCGGCGCCGCGGCTCGGCGGCACCTGCCTGCTGAAAGGCTGCATTCCGTCGAAAGCCCTGCTGCACGTCGCCCGCGTCGTGGGCGAAACGCATGAGATGGCCGACTGGGGCCTCGAGTTCGAGAAGCCCCGAATCGACGTCGACAAGCTCCGCGCGCGGAAAGAGAAAGTCATCAGCGACCTGTCGGGCGGACTCGCCGGCCTGGCCAAGCGCCGCAAGGTGCAAGTGATTCATGCCCGGGCATCGTTCCTCAACTCACAGACCCTCAAGCTGGAAGGCGTCGAAGGAGACGACAAGCTCGTGTTCGAGCATTGCATCCTGGCTTCCGGCTCGATTCCCGCGATGCCGGGCGCATTCAAGCTGAACACCGATCGCGTGATGGACTCGACCGGCGCGCTCGAGCTGAAAGACATTCCCGAAAGCCTGTTGGTGATCGGTGGCGGTTACATCGGCCTTGAGCTGGGCACGGTCTATGCCGAGCTCGGCACGAAGGTCAGCGTTGTCGAGCTCACGCCGAACCTGCTTCCCACGGCCGACCGCGACCTGGTGAAGCCGCTCGAGAACCGGCTCAAGAAGCTGTTCGCCGGCATCTACATGAACACCAAGGTCGTGAGCCTGAGCGAGGGTAACAACGCGATCGACGTCACGTTCGAAGACGAGAACGGCAAGCGCACCGAGTCGTTCAGCCGGGTACTGGTCTCGGTTGGTCGCCGCCCGAACAGCGCGGGCCTGGGACTCGAGAATACCGAGGTCGAAATCGACGAGAAAGGGTTCGTCGTCGTCGACGAGCAGCTTCGCACTGCCGACCAATTCATCTCGGCCATTGGCGACGTCGCGGGCGAACCGATGCTCGCGCACAAGGCCTCGCATCAGGGCAAAGTGGCCGTTGAAGCACTGCTCGGCGAACCCGCTGAGTTTGCACCGATGGCGATTCCGGCCGTCGTGTTCACCGATCCGGAGATTGCCTGGGCCGGTCTCACCGAGAACGACGCCAAGGCGCAAGGCATCGAGTATGAGCTGGCGAAGTATCCTTGGGCGGCCAGCGGCAAGGCTCTTGCGCTGGGGCGCACCGAAGGCTTTACGAAGATGCTCATCGAACCGGAAAGCGAGCGCATCCTGGGAGTTGCTATCGTGGGCGTGAATGCCGGCGACCTGATCAGCGAGGCGGTATTGGCGATCGAAATGGGGGCCACGGCCCGCGATCTGGCCGAAACGATTCACCCGCATCCTACTTTGAGCGAGACAGTGGGCTTCGCGGCCGAATCGTACCTGGGTACGGCCACGGAAATCTACAAACCACGGCCTGCACGCAAAGCATAAGAAAAAGTCATCCTGCGCAATGTCAAGCGACTGCGCTGTATGGACTTACAGCCCTTTACCAAAATGGCGCTGCGGACGATAATTCAGCCGACCGAGTCGAAGCCCTTTCGACTCCGGCTATGAGGATCGCGGTATCGGTTCAGCCCGCCCTCGATCGCACTCCCCGCGGACGGCGGCCCGCATGGGTTCGACAATCCGTTTCCCCACCGTGCACTGGAGCCCTCGCTATGTCGCAAGCTGACACGATTCCCTCGCATGCCGATTCCGATCCGTTGGAAACGGCCGAATGGCTCGAATCGCTGCGCAGCGTGCTGGAAAACCAAGGCCCCGAACGCGTCAGTTTCCTGCTTGGCGAACTGAGCGAGGCCGCGCATAAGGAGGGCGTGCAGCTTCCGTTCACGGCCACCACGCCCTACATCAACACAATCCCCGAAGACCGCCAGCCTCCCTATCCTGGCAATCGTGAACTCGAACGGCGGATCAAAAGCATCATCCGCTGGAACGCGATGGCGATGGTCACGCGTGCCAACAAAGCGCACGACGGCATTGGCGGCCACATTTCGACGTTCGCCTCGGCCGCCACGCTGTACGAAGTGGCCTTCAACCACTTCTTCCGCGGCAAAAGCGACAACTTCTCCGGCGATCAGATTTACTTTCAGGGGCACGCCGCACCCGGTATGTACGCCCGCGCGTTCCTGGAAGGACGCCTCGACGAACAACATCTCGTGAACTTCCGACAGGAACTCGAGCCCGAGGGCGGCCTGTCGAGTTACCCCCACCCGTGGCTCATGCCAAACTTCTGGGAGTTCCCCACGGTCTCGATGGGTCTCGGTCCGATCCTGGCGATCTACCAGGCTCGCTTCAACAAGTACCTGCACGATCGTGGACTCAAGGACACCTCGGGCCAACACGTCTGGGCTTTCCTCGGCGACGGCGAAACAGACGAGCCCGAATCGCTCGGCGCGCTCACGCTGGCCGGCCGCGAAAAGCTCGACAACCTGATTTTCGTCATCAACTGCAACTTGCAGCGACTTGACGGTCCGGTGCGCGGAAACGGCAAGATCATCCAGGAGCTCGAAGGCGTCTTCCGCGGAGCCGGCTGGAATGTGATCAAAGTCATCTGGGGCGACAGTTGGGACCCGCTCCTAGCCAAGGATAAGCAAGGCCTGCTGGTCAAGCGCATGGGCGAAGTCGTCGACGGCGAGTACCAGAAGTACACCGTCATGCCCGGCGAATACATTCGCGAGCACTTCTTCGGAAAGTACCCCGAACTGCAGGCCATGGTTCGGGCGATGTCCGACGAGGAACTCGGCAAGTTGCGGCGCGGCGGCCACGATCCAGAGAAGGTTTTCACGGCCTACAAGGCAGCCGTCGAATCGCAGGGCCGGCCGACGGTCATCCTGGCCAAGACGATCAAGGGTTACGGCCTGGGCGAAGCCGGCGAAGGCCGCAACGTTACGCACCAGCAAAAGAAACTCGGCGACAAGGAGCTCCGCGAGTTTCGCAGCCGATTCGGCATTCCCATCTCGGATGAGGAAGTCTCCAAGGCGCCGTTCTATCGTCCGGCCGAGGATAGTGAAGAGATCCAGTATCTCAAGAAGCGGCGCGAGTCGCTGGGCGGCTTTGTCCCCTCGCGTTCGACCAAGCCGATCAACAACGAGATGCCGCGCATCGACGGCTATCAGGACTTCGTCGAAGGCAGTGGAGATCGCGAAGCCTCGACCACGATGGCCTTCGTCGGCTTTCTGAGCAAGTTGCTCAAGGACAAGAAGGTCGGCAAGTACATCGTGCCGATCGTGCCCGACGAATCACGTACTTTCGGCATGGAAGGCTTCTTTCGCCAGTGCGGCATCTACTCGCACGCTGGCCAGAATTATGAGCCGGTCGACGCGGGCATGCTCACGTACTACCGCGAGGCGAAGGACGGGCAACTGCTGGAAGAAGGCATCACCGAAGCCGGTTCGATGTCGAGCTTCATTGCCGCCGGTACAGCGTACTCAACGCACGGGATCAACATGATCCCAATGTTCATCTACTATTCCATGTTCGGCTTCCAGCGGATTGGCGACCTGATCTGGGCGGCCTGCGATTGCCGCGCGAAGGGTTTTCTGCTGGGCGGCACGGCCGGCCGCACCACGCTCGCCGGTGAAGGTCTCCAGCATCAGGACGGCCAAAGCCTGCTCAATGCTCTCGCATTCCCCACGGTCCGAGCCTACGATCCGGCGTTCGCGTACGAAACGACAACCATCGTGCTCGACGGCATGAAGCGGATGTACGAAGACGGTGAAGACGCCATCTACTACATCACGCTCTACAACGAGAACTACAAGCATCCCAAAATGCCCGAGGGGATCGAAGAGGGCATTATCCGCGGGATCTACAAGTTCTCGAGCACCGATGTCGGTGAAGGCCGCCCACGCGTGCAGCTCTTTGGCTCGGGCGCCATTCTGCGCGAAGTGCTGCGTGCCCAGGAGATCCTGGCCGATCGCTACCAGATCGCCTCGAACGTGTGGAGCGTCACGAGCTATACCGAACTGGCTCGCGATGCCATTGCCGCCTCGCGGTGGAACATGCTTCATCCCGGCGAAGAGCGCCGCAAGAGTTACCTGGAAACAGCACTCCAGGGCGAGTCCGGCCCCTTCATCAGTGCCAGCGACTACGTGCGAGCCTTGGCCGAACAAATCGGACCGTATGTGCCGGGCGGACTCTTCGCCCTGGGCACCGACGGTTTTGGGCGCAGTGAAGACCGTACCAGCCTGCGACGTCACTTTGAAGTGGACGCAGAGAGCATCACCGTGGCCGCACTCTATCGGCTCAGCCAGTGCGGCTGTGTCGATCCGAACCAGGTATCAGCCGCGATTGCCGAACTCGGAATCGATCCGGACAAGATCGACCCGGCCCGGGCATGATTTGATTTTGACAAAGTGGCTCGGCGAGCGGAGCGTTCGCTTTCCGAGCGGTGTATATTCGCCGCTGTCAGCGCGGCCTTGATCAGGGAGTTTGGATTTTCATGGCGAACGACTTCAAGGTTCCCAACCTGGGTGAGAACGTCGAGGAGGGGGACATCGTCAAGGTGATGGTCAGCGAGGGGGATGAGATCGCTGCCGATCAGAACGTCATGGAAATTGAAACCGGCAAGGCGGTGGTCGAACTGCCGTGTCCCTTTGGCGGCAAGGTCGTGAAAGTTCACGTTCAAGAAGGGTCGAAGGTCAAGGTTGGCGACCCGTTGCTCACGATCGAAGGCGCTGACGGTAAAGCCTCGAAGGAAGCTTCCAAGAAAGAAGCAGCCGCCCCCGAGGCCGAGGAAGATGCCGCCGACGCGCAGGCTGATCAGACGGAAGAAGCGACCGAGGAAGAGGTTGAGGAAATCGCCGCCAAGGTCGAAGAGCCGAAGCCAGTGAAGTCGGCTGCCAAGAAGACTGCCGCAAAAGCTGCACCCAAGGAAACGGCACCCACAACTGCTCCGACTGCCGCTCCTGGCAAGACTCCGCCGGCTGGTCCCGCGACGCGGCGATTGGCTCGCGAACTGGGCGTCGATCTGGCCCTCGTTGCCGGCTCGGGACCGAATGGCCGGATCACGGAAGAAGACGTGAAGGCGGCCGTGCGCGATAACGTCACCTCGCCACGCGCTGCAGCTCACGTCGCCCCCGG
>JBGSKX010000289.1:0-22137 GCA_041741015.1 Pirellulales bacterium | reverse complement strand
TCGTCATGGAGCCGTTGCGCCCAGCGCGCTATCGACCGAGGGGCCACCGGCGATCCACTGCGAGGCGATTCGCATCTTTTGCCAGCGGCTGAGCTTCACGCGCGCACTGAACACGTCGCCGTCGCGGCGTTTGATTTCCTCCAGCAGCGTGCGATAGACCGCGAGCATGCTGCCGAACACACGGCGTCCGTCGGCCGAGAGATGCGACATCAATTGGCTGCCCGTTTCGTAAAAGCTTTCGGCGCGGGCGACCTGAAATCTCATGAGTTCTCGGAACCGGTCATTGCGCAGGCCGGCCCGCAGATCGTTGGCCGAGTAACCGAAGCGAGCGAAGTCTTCGCGTGGCAGATAGACGCGGCCGGCGTCGGCGTCTTCCTTCAGATCGCGGAGGATGTTCGTGAGCTGGAAAGCCAGGCCGCAGCTGCGCGCGGGCGCGAGGGCCTCGCGCTTGGTGCAGCCCCAGATCGGGAGGCAGGCGAGTCCCACGGCCGAGGCCACGCGGTGGCAATAGGTTTCAAGTTGGGCGAAGGTCTCGTATCCGGTCGGCTCGAGGTCCATCTCCACCCCGTCGATCACTTCTTCCAGGTGCGAGCGGCTGATGCCGTGGCCGTGGATCGTGTCGACCAGGGCAGGCAGAAGCGGATCGTCGTGTTCACCGGACAGGGCTCGGTGAAGTGCCTGCCGCCACTCGACGAGCGCCGTGCGACGTTCCAAGACCGAGCGATCGCTGTCTCCTAGATCGTCCGTGCGCCGCAAGAAGGCATACAGCGCACACATCGCCCGCCGTTGCCGCTCGGGAAGGAGCAGAAACGAATAATAGAAGCTGGAGGCCGAGCGGCGCGCGATGTCATGGCAATGCGCGTAGCTGGCTTCGAGCAGCTTTGGGGGCGTTTTTTCCAGAACTCCACTGTTCATGAGGGGCATATCCTTGCCGCAGGTCGGTTAGGGCATCCTACGCGTCTCGCGCCAACAGGCCGCGAGCAGTCTAAACTTCGCCAGCTTCGACACGCGCGGCCGCGATCGCAAGACGTCGAACTCCGCTCGACGAATCGCGACGGCGATCTCGCGGCCACCGGCGGCGAAGAGCGCGACATCCAGTCGTAGCGAGCGCGTCATCATCGGCACAAGCTGATCTCCGCTGGCCAGGTACCGCTCGGCGCGCTCGACTTCTTCACGCAAGGCCGCGCGGAGTTCGTCGGTGGCGGTATCTTCATCCAGCATCGAGAATTGGCAGCCGTGCCGGGCGAGCGTCTCGGTCGGGAGGTAAACGCGGCCTTTCAGCCAATCTCGCTTCACGTCCTGGCAGAAGTTGATGAGCTGCAGGCCCGTGCAAACGTCGTCCGAGAGGCGGCCGCGCTGCTCGTCGTAACAACGACCCAGGTGCAACACCAGCCGGCCGACGGGATTGGCCGAGTTGCGGCAATAGGCGAGCAACTCGTCATGTGTCTCGTACCGGGTGACGCGCTGATCCTGGCGGAATGCTACGAGCAAGTCCAGAAACGGCTCGGGCGGAATCTCGAACTCGCAAATCGTCTCGCGCAAGGCGATGAACACCGGATGGTCGGCGTGGCCTTCATAACAGCGGATGAGTTCACCCTGCCACCAGTCCAGAAGCTCGAGACTTTGCTCGGGGCTGGCCGATTCGTCGGCCAGATCGTCTGCCCAGCGGCAGTAGGCATAGACCGCATGAAAGTGCGGAACGAGCTCGCTGGGCAAAAGCAGGCTGGCGACAGTGAAGTTCTCATAGTGCCGGCGGGCCAGATCACGGCAATAGCGGGCCGCGTCGGCAGAAGTCCAGCGGCGTGAGGTGCGCCGGGCCGGTCCCAGTTGGCCCAGCTCGGTGGCTAGCGAGAGCTCACCCATCGATTTCTTACGCCCATCCGTGAAAGTGTGCGTCGGATTGCGGTTCGCCCGTCGGACTTGTGTGGCGTGCCGCCCCGCATGACTATTCTCAATCCGGCCGCTGCGCATTATGATGATTTGCTTACCCCTTGCAAAGCCAGACCGGAAGCGCGATTGGACGGATGCGGCCGCCCGCAAAGGCTTTGCAGCCAGGAGCAGCAGCTCACCCCCATGAAGATCATCCTCGCCAGCCCGCGCGGCTTTTGCGCAGGCGTCAACATGGCCATCGAGACGCTGGAGCTGGCCATCCAGATCGTCGGCACCCCGGTCTACGTGTACCACGAGATCGTGCACAACAAGTACGTCGTCGAGCGGTTCCGCGCTCGGGGCGCGGTATTCGTGGAAGACCTTTCGGAAGTGCCCCCTGGCGAGACGCTACTCTATTCGGCGCATGGAGTTTCGCCCGAAATCCGCCGCGTGGCTGCGGAGCGCGGACTGCGAACAATCGACGCCACGTGCCCGCTGGTGATCAAGGTCCACCTGGAGGCGATTCGCTATGCGAAAGAAGCCTACACGATCGTGCTCATTGGGCACGAAGGGCACGACGAAGTGATCGGCACGATGGGTGAAGCGCCCGAGGCGATCATCCTGGTCGAGTCGCCCGAGGACGTGGACAAGTTGGAGCTTGAGACGGAAAAGCTTGCCTATCTAACGCAGACTACACTCAGCGTCGACGACGCCAGTCGGATTATTCGCCGGCTGGTCGAACGATTTCCGCATATCGTTGGCCCGCCAAAGGCCGACATTTGTTACGCGACCCAGAATCGGCAAGAAGCCGTGCGGATCCTGGCGCAAGAGGCGAACGTCGTGCTCGTGCTCGGCAGTCAGAACAGCTCGAACAGTCAGCGGCTGGCTGAACTGGCCGGCGAGTCGACGACCCGGACGTACCTGATCGACGGACCCGAGGACATCGACCTGGGTTGGTTCGCGGCGGACGACACGGTGCTGGTCACGGCCGGCGCGAGCGCGCCGGAAACGGTCGTCGAACGGTGCGTCGATCTGCTGGTCGAGAAGTTCGGCGCGCAGATCGAGTCGCGCTCGATTCGCGAGGAGGAAGTTTACTTCCCATTGCCAAAAGACGTGCGGGCTCTGCAAGCGACCGTGGCGAAGAACTAATGCAGTTCCACGGGAAGGTATTCCCCTGGCTTTCAAGACGCACTTGCAGTTCGCGCTAACTGGAGTGCAAGTAGTTCTTCAGGTAGTGGTTCTCCATCGTCAGTCGGTCGTGCTGCGTCTTGACGATGTCGCCAATGGAAATCAGTCCGACGAGTTCTCCGTCGTCGACCACCGGCAGGTGGCGAATGCGGCGGACGGTCATGAGGCCCATCGTGTCTTCGATCGAGTCGCACGGCGAGCCCGTCGCGACGTCGGTGGTCATGGCGTCCGCAACGCTGAGGGCATTGAGCGGACAACGATGGTTGGCGCAGGAGCGGAGGATGTCCCGTTCGGTGATGATACCGACCATGCGGGTTTCGCTACTGCGGGAGTCAACCACCACGAGCGAGCCGCAATTATTTTGCACGAGCCGGTCGACGACTTCTTGCAGCGAATCGTTGCGCTCAATGGTATGTACGAGGGTTCCCTTCGTTTGCAGGATCTCACGGAGGATCATCGCCTGGCCTCCCGAATGGTTCGAGTGTGATTTGCGCGGACGTGAAAGGATGCGCACTCTTCGCTGTCGGATCTGCACCCAAAAGCATACCCCGGCATCGGGCGCGGTGTCAAAAAAATGCTTCCCTCGATCGAGCGGTATAATCGTGCAAATTTTCCCAAAGTCGCCGAGTTGCTGGTAACCGATGCGCGGGTCGCTGGCTGGCGGAGGCGGATGGTTGTGCTGGCCACTGGCGACTGGTATTTTTTGAGTTATTCGGCTCGCCGCCCAAAGCCCCCCACCTAAAGCCGGCGAGTCTCGCCAGCCGAGCATTCCGGCAGCGTTTCCCACCGAGCGAGGAGATTTGATGAGCACACTCCAGCAGTCGACCCCGGAAGAACTGACGTCCGCCGCCAAGCGGGCCCGCGACCAACTGGACGCCCAGGCTTATGAAACGGTGCAGTGGCACTTTCATCCGTCGACGGGCTGCCCGTTCTGGCTGGAGAAGGCGAAGTCGCTCAAGTTCGATCCGCTGAAGGAGGTCAACAACTTTGACGACCTGAAGAAGTTCGACCTGTTCGAAGACGAGTGGCTACGCGGCGGCCCCGTGCGACGGTGGGTACCGAAGGCCTATGCCGAGAAGCCGATCTACGTCTTTGAAACCGGCGGCACCACGGGCATTCCCAAGAGCCGGATCGCGATCGAAGACTTCCGGATCGACTACTCGCTGTTCAGCAACACGCTGCCGGACGAGTACTTTCCACACGGCGCGAACTGGCTGATGCTGGGTCCCTCGGGTCCGCGGCGGTTGCGGCTCGCGGTGGAACACCTTTGCCAGCATCGCGGCGGGATCTGCTTCTGCATCGATCTCGATCCGCGGTGGGTCATCAAGCTGATCAAAAAAGGCTGGATGGAACATCTGGAAGAGTACAAGAAACACTGCATCGATCAGGCGATTACGATTCTCACAGCGGGACACGATGTCCGCTGCATGTTCACCACGCCAAAGCTGCTCGAATCTCTGGCGATGGAGCTTGAGAAGCGCGGCACCACGATCCGCGAGATGGGGATCACCGGCATCTTTTCCGGCGGCACCGAGTTCACGCCTCAGTGGACGCGTTTCGCCACGGAAGAGTACCTGGAAGGCGTCTACATGACGCCGACTTACGGCAACACGCTGATGGGCCTGGCCTGCAGCAAGCCGGTCACCGCCGCGGAAGGTTACAAGATTTCGTACTATGCCCCGCAGCCGCGAGCCGTGCTGGAGATCGTTGACTTCAACGATCCGCACAAGGTCGTGGGCTACGGCGAGACGGGCCGCGTGAAGCTCACGACGCTGACCAAGGAGTTCTTCGTGCCGGGCTTCCTGGAGCGGGACGAAGGCGAACGCGAGAAGCCATATATCAAGTATCCCTGGGACGGCGTGAGCGGCGTGCGGCCGTTCCACGAGCTGGCCGAGGCCACGACCGTGGGCGTGTATTGATCGCGGTCGTAGGATTGGTCATCGCTTGAGGTGGAACGAAATGGATAGCCCCGGTTTTGCCGGGGGGGTGATGGACCAAGTGAACGCGACGTCGATCGTTTAGCCGAGCTCGAGTGGACGAACTTCACGACGAGACCGACTGCAAGGCGAAACCAGAGAAGAGCACTGCTAGGCAAGCTAGCAGTGGCACCCAGAAAAAACGGGTTCAAAAACCAAAGGACCACACGTGCTCAACATTCCGATTCTGCGCTGGGGCAAGCCCTACGAGTCGCTCGAAACCGACGACGTGAAGCACTTCCTCACCGGCGAACCGATCGCCAAGGTGAGCCAGGCCAATGGTGGCCTCTTGCAGCGCGACATGCGCAAGGCGGCCAACGCCCGCAAGGTGCTCCGCGACATCCCGATCGACGACCTGATCGAGCGCGTCAAGAAAGCGGGCGAGTTGTATCTGAACGCCACGCTTCCGCTGGGAGACGGCACGCAGTCGCCAGACGACTTTGCGCACATGCAGTCGGCTTCGACCGGACTGCCCGAGCACATGTGCAAGGCGAACATGGCGAAGAACTTCTTCGTGCTCTCGCACATGGACCAGATGCTCGACGCGCTCACACGCGGGCTGAACCTGAACATCCTGAGCAACGGCTTCGGCGTGGAAAATCGCGGCGTGGTGGTGAGCTACCAGGCGCAAGCGCCGGCCGTCGGGCTGGTGCTGCCGTCGAACTCGCCGGGCGTGCACACGCTGTGGCTGCCCGTGATTCCGATGCAGATCGGCCTGGTGCTCAAACCCGGCCCGCAGGAACCGTGGACGCCGTATCGGATGACGGCCGCTTTCACCGAGGCGGGCATCCCGGCCGAGGCGATCTCGATTTATCCCGGCGGGCCGGACGTGGGCGCCGCGGTGCTGGCGAGCTGCGATCGAAGCATGATCTTCGGTGGCACGCCGACCGTCGAGCGCTACAAGGGGAACCCCAAGGTGCAGGCTCACGGCCCCGGGTTCAGCAAGATCCTGCTGGGCGACGACGTGGTCGACGATTGGGAGAAGTATGTCGACCTGATGGCCGACAGTATCTACCTGAACAGCGGCCGCGGGTGCATCAACTGCTCGGGCATCTGGGCTTCGCGGCATACGAAAGAGATCGCCGCAGCGATCGCCAAGAAGATCGGCCCCGTGCCGGTGCTTCCGCCGGAGGATCCCAAGGCGGGCCTGGCCGCGTTCACGATTCCGGGCGCAGCCCAGGCGATCTGGAACCAGATTGCCGCGGGGCTGAAGGAAGATGGCGTGACGGATATGACCAGCGAGTATGGCGCGCGGCTCGAAGAGAAAGAACGCTGTGCGTACCTGCGGCCGACGATTGTGCACTGCAAGAGCCCGGCGAACACGCTGGCCAAGGCCGAGTACATGTATCCGTTCGCGAGCGTGGTGGAATGCCCGCAGGACAAGATGCTCGAGTCGATCGGCCCGACGCTGGTTTGCACGGCGCTGACGAACGACCCGAAGTTCCAGAGTGATCTGACGGACGCCACGCATATCGACCGCTTGAACATCGGGCCGATTCCGACGATCAAGCTCGACTGGCTGCAGCCGCACGAAGGCAACATTGTGGAGTTCCTGTTCCGCGCCCGGGCATACCAGGTGCCGGAAGAGCGACTGGCGGCAATGCGATAACGAAATAGCCCCCGGCTTTGCCGGGGGGCCGGTTTCACAAGTAACGGATTGGCGAACCGAACAGCGCGCGAAGTAGGAGCCCCCCGGCAGAGCCGGGGGCTACAAGCAGCGAAAGCAGCACGTTATACACCCCGCCCGAAGTCACCCCACCGCGATGCGTGCATGATTCCTTTCGACTACCAGCCGCGCACGCGCATCGTCTACGGTCCCGACAAAGTCGATCAGCTCGGGGCATTGGCCGGTGAGTTGGGCGCCCGGCGGGCATTGGTCGTCAGCGATCCGGGAATCGTCAAGGCGGGGCACGCTGCCCGCGGGCTCAATTCGCTCGCGAAGGCCAGCATCGAAGCTCAGCTCTTTAACGGCGTCGAGGAAAACCCCACGACCGACAACGTTGACGCTGGCGTGGCGCTGTGCAAGCGCTATCAGCCGGAGCTGATTGTCGGCCTTGGCGGTGGCAGCTCGATGGACTGCGCCAAGGGGATCAACTTTATCTACTCCGGCGGCGGCCGGATGCAGGACTATTGGGGCGTCGGCAAAGCCACGCGGCCCATGCTGCCGATGATCGCCGTGCCCACGACGGCCGGCACGGGGAGCGAAACGCAATCGTTCGCCCTGATCTCGGACTCGAAGACGCACGTCAAAATGGCCTGCGGCGACAAGAAGGCCTCGTTCCGGATCGCAATTCTCGACCCCACGCTGACGGTGTCGCAGCCGCCGACGGTCACGGCACTGACCGGCATCGATGCGATTGCCCACGCGTTGGAGACGTACGTCACGAAAGTACGCAATCCGGTTTCGCTGGCGTTCAGTCGCGAGTCGTGGTTGCTGTTGGCCGAGAATTTTACGCGCGTGCTCGATGAGCCCGAGAACCTCGACGCGCGCGGAGCGATGCAGCTAGGCGCGTGCTTCGCCGGACTGGCAATCGAAAACTCGATGCTGGGGGCGACTCATGCGCTCGCAAACCCGCTGACGGCTCGCTACGGCATCGTGCACGGGCGGGCGATCGGCCTGATGCTGCCGCACGTGATTCGCTTCAATGGCGCCGAGTTCGGCCACTGGTATCAGGATCTGCTCGAAGGCACGGGTGGCACCAATGGGTTCCCCAAGCCAGAAAGCGGTTACCAGGGATTGGCCGAGTTCGTGACGAAGCTGGTCACGAAGGCGGGGCTGCCGACGCGACTCGGCGAGTGCGGTGTAGAACGAGCAAAACTCGGTGAAATGGCGGCGGAAGCGGCCAAACAGTGGACCGGCAGCTTCAATCCGCGTAGGGTAGGGGAAGCTGAGCTGCTCACGCTGTACGAGGCGGCGTTTTGATTTTCGCTCGCGAGGGGCTTACTAAAATGGCGATCACGTTCCAGCGGCGAGAGATGACGCGAACGACTATTGAAGCCCAGGGAATGCTTTCCCTTGGTTTGAGCCGCAATGTCACGTTCCGCGGAACCCAGGGAAAGCATTCCCTGGGCTTGTTGGCCATTTTGCTCAGTATGCTCTTCGCGGCGCAAGCGTTCGCCGCTGACGCCGCGAAGCCCGACACCGCGTCGCCGCCGGCGGCCTGGCCCGTGTTCCGTGGCGACACGATGGCCACGGGTGTCGCCGGTAGTACGCTGCCCGAGAAGCTCGAAGTGCTGTGGAAGTTCAATAGCAAGGACCATGGCTTCGAGGCCACGGTCGTGATCGATGGCGGGCTGGTCTACGCCGGCAGCCTCGACGGCGAGCTGTACGTTCTTTCGCTCGAAGATGGCAAAGAGAAGTGGCGCTATCACACCGACCTGGGATTTACGGCCCCCGCGGCAGTGCGCGACGGTCGGGTGTTTGTGGGCGATAGCGACGGCAAGTTCTACTGTTTCGAAGCGGCGACCGGCAAACCGATCTGGGGCACGGAGACCGGAGCGGAAGTCAATTCCGGGGCGAACTTCTATAAAGACACGGTGCTGTTCGGTTCGCAGGACGCGACACTGTATTGCATGAAGGCGGCGACCGGCGAGAAGGTTTGGACCTACACGATCGGCGATCAGATTCGCTGCCAGCCGACGGTCGTCGAAGGCCGGGCGTTTCTGGCCGGCTGTGATGCCAAGCTGCACATCGTCGACCTGGACAAGGGGGAGGCGATCACGACGGTTGAGATTGACGGGCCGACGGGCTCGACGCCGGCCGCGGATCAGAACAATGTGTACTTCGGCACCGAGGGGTCGACTTTCTTCTGCATCGACTGGCGCGAGGGCAAAGTCCGCTGGACGATGAACACGGGCAAGAACATGCCGCTGCGGTCGAGCGGGGCACTGGATGCCACGGCGGTCATCTTTGGCAGCCGGGATAAGATGGTATATGCCCTGGCGCCGAAGAGCGGTGAGGAGCTATGGAAATTCCGCGCGAAGTCGCGCGTCGATTCCTCGCCGGTGATCGTGGGAGATCGGGTGTTCGTCGGCGCTTCGGACGGACGGCTGTACGAACTCGATCGGAAGACCGGCAAGAAGGTCTGGGAGTACGAAGCGGGCGGCGACTTTATTGCCTCACCGGCGATCGCCGACGGCAAGCTGGTGATCGGCAATACTGACGGCACGCTGTACTGCTTTGGCGCGAAAACGAAATGATTGACCGCAGAGGACACGGAGGTACGCAGAGGAAATAACGTTAGAGGAAGAGGAAGGGAAGAAGAGTGAACCACAGATGAACACAGATAAACACTAATAGGAGAAGTACAGTGGGACGGAAATAGGGTTAACACCTCCTTCTTCCGCACTGATGCTCTTTTCGTTCTTCATCTGTGTGCATTTGTGTCCATCTGTGGTTCGGACTTCTCTGCCTTCCCCTCTGCGAACCTCCGCGTCCTCTGCGGTTAGCCTGTACTTTTGATTGCGGAAGAGGTTGACGGATGGCAACGGAATCGAAAACCGAAGTTGGTAGTTACTTCATCTCGAACTACCCGCCGTTTTCGCAGTGGTCGGCCGAAGCGCTCGACGACGTGCGAGCGGCGCTGCATGCGCCACCGCTGACTCCGCCCGGCAGTTCCGAACCCGCGCCGCTGGGGCTGTATCTGCACATTCCGTTCTGCCGCAAGCGCTGCAAGTTCTGCTACTTTCGCGTGTATACCGACAAGCGGGCGGACGACGTCGAGACGTACGTTTCGGCCCTCTCGCACGAGATCGAGCTGGTCAGCAAGCTGGAAGTGATGGGCGGACGGCCGTTCCGCTTCGTGTACTTCGGCGGCGGAACGCCCTCGTTCCTGAGCGGCAAGCAACTCACCAAGCTCGTGGACCGTTTGCGGGCGAACATCAACTGGGACCACGCCGAGGAAGTCACGTTCGAGTGTGAGCCGGGAACGCTCTCGGAACCGAAGGTGGCCACGCTGCGCGAGCTGGGCGTGACGCGATTGAGCCTGGGCGTCGAGAACTTCAGCGACGCCGTGCTGGAAGAGAACGGCCGGGCACATCTTTCGCCCGAGGTTTACAAAGCCTGGGACTGGATTCGCGCGGCAGGCTTCCCGAACGTGAACATCGACTTGATCGCCGGGATGGTCGGCGAGACGTGGGACAACTGGAAAGACTGCATCAAGAAGACAATCGCCCTCGATCCGGAGAGCGTCACGATCTATCAGATGGAGCTGCCGTTCAACACGGTGTACTCCAAAGACATTCTGGGCAACCAGATTGAAACGCCGGTGGCCGACTGGCCGCTGAAGCGGGCCTGGGTCGACTACGCGTTCGACGAACTGGCCGCGGCCGGCTACAGCGTGTCGAGCGGCTATACGATGGTCAAAGACAAGAGCAAGGTGAACTTCAGCTACCGCGACAACCTGTGGCATGGCAGCGATCTGCTCGCAACGGGCGTGGCCAGCTTCGGGCACGCTTCGGGCGTGCACTATCAGAACGAGCCCGACTGGGCAGGCTACATTGGCCGGCTGGAACAAGGCGAGCTGCCTTTGCATCGCGGGATGAAGCCCACGCCGCATCAACTGCTGGTGCGCGAGATGATCCTGCAACTCAAGAAGGGCTGGCTCGACGCGGGTTACTTCCAGCGCAAGTTTGGCGTCGACATCCTCGACCACTGGCGGAGCGAGTTCCAGCAGCACGCGGATGATGGACTGCTCACGATCGATGCCGACGGCGTGAAGCTGACGCGCAAGGGGCTGCTCCGCGTGGACGGGATGCTGCCGGCGTTCTTCGAGCCGGAGCATCGGGGCGTGAGGTATACGTAAGCCCGCTTTCACTTATTCCAGGGGAAGGTATTCCCCTGGCTTTGGGGCGGAATGGCGGGGGCTTTCGCGCTTGTCGCGAGGCTGTTACCATTTGGGTTTCTCGAATGGCCCGAATGTGCCCGGTGTTACCGTATGTCCAAGCCTCGAAACATGGTCGTCGCCCAGAGCGGCGGACCGAGCCCCGTCATCAATAACAGCCTGCGAGGGATCATCGAAATCTCGCGTGAGCTGGCCGAGATCGGCACCGTTTACGGCGCCGTGCACGGCATCGAAGGCGTGCTGAAGGAAGAGCTGCTCGACCTGACCGCCCAGCCCGCCGAAGAGGTCTCTCTGCTCCGCTTTACGCCGGCCGCCGGCTCGATCGGCACGTGCCGCTACAAGCTCAAGCCGAAGCAAACCGAAGACTTCGACCGCGTGCTCGAAGTGTTCAAGGCGCACGACGTCGGCTACTTCCTGTACATCGGCGGCAACGACTCGATGGACACGGCCAACAAGGTGGCCGCGCTCGCCCGCGAGCGTGGGCTGGACCTGGTCGGCGTCGGCGTGCCCAAGACGATCGACAATGACGTAGGCGATAGCGCGTTCAAGCTGATCGACCACACGCCCGGCTACGGCTCGGTGGCCAAGTACTGGATGCACATGGTGCAGGCCGCGAATGAAGAAAACGAAGGTTCGTCGCCGGCCGATCCCGTGCTCGTGATGCAGGCGATGGGTCGCAAGATCGGCTACATCCCGGCCGCCGCGCGACTGGCCGATCCGAACCGCGAAATGCCGCTGCAGATTTACCTGGCCGAAAGTCCTTGCTCGCTCGAGCAGATGGCCGACCAGGTGAACGATCAGCTTCGCCAGCATGGCCGCTGCGTGGTAGTGGTGAGCGAAGGATTCGACGTCGGCTCGCTGGGCGAAGTGCGCGACTCGTTCGGACACGTGATGTTCAGTAGCAGCCAGATGACCGTGGCCCAGGCCGTGGTGAATCACTTGAACAAGGTGGGACTGGCAGCGAAAGGCGCGGCCCGCGGCAACGTGCCGGGCACCGATCAGCGGCATGCGATTGCGCTGGCTTCGACGGTCGATCTGGAAGAAGCGTATCGCAGCGGACAGCTCGCGGCGCTGCTCGCGGCTCGCGGTGAGAACGGCTACATGTCGACGATCCTGCGGAACGATCCGCCGATCTACAGCGTGCGATATGACAAGGTGCCGCTCGAGGAAGTGGCCAACAGCGAACGGACGTTCCCCAAGCAGTGGATAACGGCGGAGGGGAACGACGTCACCGACGAGTTCGTGCGCTATGCCAAGCCGCTGGTGGGCGAAGACATGCTCACGATGCCGCTGGTCGACGGGCGGTTCCGCATGACGCGGTTCCAAAAGACTCATGCCAAGCAGAAGCTGGCGAAGTACGTGCCGCAAGCGGATCGAAAGTAAGCGAGATACATATTAGCCCGACGCGCAAGCGAGGGTGCCCCACCGCGTGATGCAACCTCGCTCACGCTTCGGGTTACGAATTCATCACCACGAGAACGACAATCCACGCGTTATGTTCGAGATCACTCCCCAGCACGATTTCCTGGTCGGCATCGATTCCGACGGTTGCGCCTTCGATACGATGGAAGTGAAGCACAAGGAGTGCTTCATTCCCAACATCATCCAGTACTACGGCCTGGCCGGCGTGAGCAAGTATGCTCGTGAAGCAGCCGAGTTCGTGAACCTGTACTCGAAGAGCCGGGGGATCAACCGTTTCCCGGCCTTGGTCGAGGCCCTCGAGTGGCTCAAGGAGCGGCCCGAGGTGATCGCCCGCAAGGTGGAGATCACGATTCCGCAGGGGATCGTCGAATGGATGAAGCGTGAGACGAAGCTCGGCAACCCGGCGCTCGAGGCCGAGGTGAAAAAGACGGGTGACGCCGACCTGACGCAGGCATTGGCCTGGTCGAAGGCGGTGAACAACACGGTGACCGACATCGTGAGCAACGTGCCGCCGTTCCCGTACGTGCGCGAGTGTCTGGAGAAGCTGCAAGCCAAGGCCGATTTGCTGGTGGTGTCGGCCACGCCGAACGAAGCTCTTGAGCGTGAATGGGAAGAGCACGACCTGAGCAAATACGTGCGGGCGATCTGCGGTCAGGAAGTGGCCTCGAAGAAAGAGACGCTCGCTAACGCCAAGAAGTACAAGCCGAACCACACGCTGATGATTGGCGACGCGCCGGGCGACTACAAAGCAGCAGTCGCGAACGACGCTCTGTTTTACCCGATCAATCCGGGGCATGAAGAAGCGAGCTGGAAGCGGCTGTACGACGAGGGGATCGAGATGTTCCTGGGCGGCACGTTCGCCGGGGAGTACCAGAAGAAGCTGCTGGCGGAGTTCGACAGTTACCTGCCGGAACTGCCGCCGTGGAAGAAGTAAGTCGCGGCATGACGTTCCCGGTAGCCCCCGGCTTTGCCGGGGGGTCGCTCTGAAACATCACCGCACATCAAACTCAAATTCGCCCCCCGGCAAAGCCGGGGGCTGCAACGAAGAACAAAAAAGTAAGAACACAAACCATGCCTGCTACTTGTGACATCGGACTGATCGGCCTGGCCGTAATGGGTGAGAACCTGGCTCTGAACATGGAGAGCCGCGGCTATCACGTCGCCGTTTTCAATCGGACCACGAAAGTGGTTGACGACTTCATCAATGGTCGGGCGAAGGGGAAGAACTTCGTCGGCTGCCACACGGTTGAAGAGCTCGTCTCGAGCCTGAAGTCGCCGCGGAAGGTGATGATCATGGTCAAGGCCGGCGCGCCGGTCGACGCCGTGATCGATCAGTTGCTGCCGCTATTGGACAAGGGCGATGTGATTATCGACGGTGGCAACAGCTACTACGTCGACACCGAACGCCGCACGACCGAGGTGGAAGCGAAGGGCTTGCTCTACGTGGGCACGGGCGTCTCAGGTGGTGAAGAGGGCGCGCTGAAGGGCCCCAGCATGATGCCCGGCGGTTCGGTCGCCGCGTGGCCGCTGGTGAAGCCGATCTTTCAGGCAATCGCCGCCAAGGTCGGCCCGAACGGCGACATTCCGTGTGCGGAGTGGGTGGGTCCGCGCGGCGCCGGCCACTATGTGAAGATGGTGCATAACGGTATCGAATACGGCGACATGCAGCTCATCTGCGAGGCCTACTTCGTGCTCAAGCACGCGCTGAGGCTCTCGAACGAAGAGCTGTACAACGTGTTCGACGAGTGGAACCGCGGCGAGCTGGACAGCTACCTGATCGAGATCACGCGCGACATCTTCAGCGTTCGCGATCCGGACACGGACAACTACCTGGTCGACTACGTGCTGGACAAAGCGGGCGCGAAGGGAACCGGCAAGTGGATGAGCCAGCTCGCGCTCGACCTCGGCGTGCCCAGTACGCTGGTGACCGAAGCGGTGTACGCTCGCAGCCTGTCGGCGATGAAGGACGCCCGGGTGCGCGCGAGCAAGGTGCTCAAGAGCCCCACGGCGAAGTTCAACGGCGACAAGAAGCAGTTCATCGAAGAGACAAGGCACGCCCTGTACGCTTCGAAGATCTGCAGTTATGCCCAGGGCTTCGTGCAGATGGCCGCGGCCGCGAAGGAGCACGACTGGCCGCTGAACTTCGGCGACATCGCGATGCTGTGGCGCGGGGGCTGCATCATTCGGGCTCGGTTCCTTGATCGGATCAAGGAAGCGTTCGACACCGATCCGAAGCTGGAGAACCTGCTGCTGGCGCCGTACTTTACCGAAGCGGTCGAGAAGGCTCAGCCGGCCTGGCGTCACGTGGTGAGCACGGCGATCGAGCTGGGCGTGCCAACGCCGGCGTTCAGCGCGGCCTTGGCCTACTTCGACGGCTATCGCCAGGCGAGCCTGCCGGCGAACTTGCTGCAGGCACAGCGGGATTACTTCGGGGCACATACCTACGAGCGGACCGACAAGCCCGGCACGTTCCACAGCGACTGGCTGCGACTGCGCCGGGAGCCGAAGAAGTAGTCGGGAAGAAAGCACAGATTTACCGCAGAGGACGCGGAGGTAAGACATTGGAAGAGAAAGCAAGAGAGAACCACAGATGAACACGTATAAACACAGATAAGAGAGGAAGAAGGAGTGAGGGGAGGGATGGCAGCAGGTCAGCTCTCGAGAACTTCTTCACGTTGCTTTCCCATCTTTGTTCATTTGTGTTCTTCTGTGGTTCTGTTCCCCTGTTTTCCCTCTGCGTACCTCCGCGTCCTCTGCGGTTAGTCTCTTCAAATTCGATTCATAGAGATTGACCATGGCCAAATCCTTTCTTGACGAACTCTTCGGACTCGAAGGTCAGGTGGCCGTGGTCATCGGGGGCACGGGCGTCCTGGGTGGCGCGCTGGCCGAGGGAATCGCCAAGGCGGGTGCGACCGTGGTCGTAGCCGGCAGCCATGCTGAGCGCGGCGCGGAACGGGTCAAGGCGATTGAAGCGGCGGGCGGGAAGGCGATCTATCTGCCGGTTGACGTGAGTCACCGCAAGTCGATCGAGGATCTGCTCGCCCAGACGCTGGCCAAGGTCAACCGCGTCGACATGCTGGTGAACTGTGCCGGAGTCAACGCGGCCAGCGAGTACCTGGAAATCAGCGACGACGACTGGCAGCGCGTGATTGACATCAACCTGCGCGGCACGCACTGGGGCTGCCAGGTGTTCGGCGGGCACCTGGCCGCGCACGGCGGCGGGGCGATCCTGAACATCGGCAGCGTGACCAGCGACAAGCCGCTCTCGCGCGTATTTGCTTATAGCGCCTCGAAGGCCGCCGTGATCAGCCTGACGCAAAACGTGGCCCGCGAGCTCGCACCACTGGGCGTGCGGGTGAATGCGATCTGTCCGGGCTTCTTCCCGGCCGAGCAGAACCGGGCGATTCTGGATGCCGTCCGCACCGGCCATATTATGGCTCAAACGCCGATGGCCCGATTTGGCGAGCCGAGCGAACTGGTGGGGGCAACGCTGCTGCTGCTGTCGCGCACCGCGGGGAGCTATATCACGGGTGCGGCCTATTACGTTGACGGCGGCTTTACGGCGATGCGGTTTTAGTTGGGACGCAAACTCTAGCAGTCCACTAGCCGTTGTGGTCTCGCGTGCTCTGTACACCATCCCTGGTGCGTTTGCTAAGATGCTAGCCGGCTGTCCGCATGGCGAACTTTCCCCCGATCAAAAATGGGGCAAAATTCTCAGTGGACCGCTCTTGAAGATTGGCCTCGACGCCGATACTATGTACACGTGTTCACTAGTGCGGGCCTGGCGGCATTTCAGCCCCCGTCAGCCGCCGGGCCTCGCACCGCACTGTCCAGAATGATCGACTGCCACAACGTCGGCCCCGTCTTCAAGCACAAGGAAGCGTCTCCCATGGTCACCGCCACCAAACCGAACAATCGCATGGCCAAAGAATCCAAATCCAAGAAGACCAAAGAGAACTCCGCCACCAGCTTCATGGACGGCCACGCCGATTTGCGTAATACGGTCGCCCAGATCGAGAAGCAGTTCGGCGAGGGGGCGATCATGCCGCTGGGCGCCGCCCGGGCGGTTCAGATCGAGGGCATTCCGACGGGCAGCCTTTCGCTCGACCTGGCGCTCGGCGGCCAGGGAATCCCCAAGGGACGCATTTGCGAAGTGTTCGGTCCCGAATCGAGCGGTAAGACGACGCTCGCCTTGCATGCGATTGCCCAGGCCCAGAAAAACGGCGGAATCGCGGCCTTTATCGACGCGGAGCACGCCCTCGACCCGAGCTGGGCCAAGAAGCTCGGCGTCGACCTTGAAACGCTGCTCGTCAGCCAGCCGGGCTGTGGCGAAGAGGCCATGCACATCACCGAGATGCTGATCAAGTCGAACGCCGTGGACATCATCGTCGTCGACTCGGTTGCGGCCCTGGTGCCCCGGAAGGAACTCGAAGGCGAGATTGGCGATTCGCACGTCGGCCTGCAGGCCCGGCTGATGAGCCAATCGCTCCGGAAGCTGACCGGCACGATCAACAAGAGCAAGACGAGCGTGATCTTCATCAACCAGATCCGCGAAAAGATCGGCGTCATGTTCGGCAGTCCCGAAACGACCCCCGGCGGCCGGGCCTTGAAGTTCTACAGTTCCTGCCGGATCGACGTCCGCCGGATCGGCCAGCTTAAAGAGGGCGAAGAGGTCGTCGGGCAGCGGGTCCGCGCCAAGGTGGTCAAGAACAAGGTCGCCCCGCCGTTCCGGCTGGCCGAGTTTGATATGATGCATTCCAGCGGCATCAGTTATGAGGCCGACATCCTGGATTTGGCGATCCTGCATAAGCTGATCGTCCGTTCCGGGGCCTGGTTCCGCTATGGTGAGGTACAATTGGGGCAAGGCCGGGAGAAGACCCGGGTCTACCTGCTCGAGAATCCCGCGCTGGTCGAAGAGCTCAGGGCCAAGATCATGGCCACGGGCGAACCGGCCGTCGCGATCGATGTCGAGGCGGCTGCCGAGGGGGACGAATAACACTCGCCCGATCCGCTTCCTCGCTCGCTGGTAGGCTTGGCTGAAAGCCCGTTTTGCCAAATGCCATCGAGGTGCCGGATGAGTCGCTTGTTGCTCGCTTGCGGATCGAAATCACGTCAATGCTCGGCAATTGCCTTACTCGCGCTTCGGTTTGCGCTTGCCGCGCCGGCGGCTGCGCTGGCCCAGGACAACGCTGAGCAACCTGGCTCTGCACCTGGATCTGAGGCCAGGAACGTCTCCGCATTTCAGGCGGCGGTGGCCATTGAAGGGGCCATGGTTGACGCGATTGCCAAGGCCGAGAAGTCGGTCGTGGCCATCGCCCGCGTTCGCCGGCAGGACGACCAGCCGCTCGATTTGAGCGTCAATCAGTTCGGCCGCCTGCAGATCACGGAACTTGCTTCGCCCGGCACGCCTGAGTTCATTCCGAACGAGTATGCCACCGGCGTGGTCGTCGGCGCTGACGGTCTGATCCTGACGGCCAACCACGTCCTGCAAGAGAACTGCGACTATTGGGTCACCACGCCCGACCGGCGGATCTTCAAGGTCGTGCGCGTGAAAGGTGCCGATCCGCGGAGCGACCTGGCGGTCTTGCAGATCGAGGCCACGGACCTGGTGCCGATCACGTTTGGCGACGCCTCGAAGCTGAAGAAAGGGCAGATTGTCCTGGCGCTAGGGAATCCTTACGCCATCGCTCGCGACGGTCAGGCCAGCGCCAGTTGGGGTATCATCGCCAACCTCACGCGGAAGGACGGCCCTTCGCTCGATCAAGGAAACCCTAAGCCCGCGCTGCATCAATACGGGACGCTAATCCAGACCGATGCCCGGCTGAACCTGGGCACCAGCGGCGGCGCGCTTTTGAACCTGCAAGGCGAGATGATCGGCCTGACGGTCTCGCTCGCGGCGGCCAGCGGCTACGAACAGTCCGCTGGCTTTGCAATTCCGGTCGATGAGACGTTTCTGCGTGCGGTGCAGACGCTGAAGGCCGGCCGCGAGATGGAATACGGCTTCCTGGGCGTGGCGGTCAATGCGCTCGCCCTCATGGATCGTCAAAGCGGACGTCACGGGGTGATTGTGACTGCTGTTGTGGGCGCAACGCCGGCCAAACAATTTGGCGTGAAAGACGGCGACCTGATCACGCACGTCGATGGCCAGCCGATCTACGATCAGGACCAGTTCATGCTCGCAATTGGCAAGCTGCCGGCCGATGGTCAAGCCTCACTCACGGTGGAACGTGAAGGACACGTTCGCAAAGTCGAGATCGGCAACCTAGCCAAGTACTTTGTGCCAGAGGGGAAGATCGTCACGGCCCCGAAGCCGGCCTGGCGTGGGATGCAGGTCGACTACGTGACGGCGACGCGAAATTTCCAGAGTTGGTCGCAAATGGGCGACCTCGACCCGCAGGGCTCGGTGCTGGTGACCGAAGTCGCGGAGTCCAGCCCGGCCTGGAACGAGGGGTTGCGGCCCGAAATGCGAATCACGCATGTGAACGGCGAGCGGGTAGCCAATCCGCGGGAGTTCGCCGAGCGCGTGGCCGGCGCAACGGGCCCGGTCAAGCTGAAGATCTTCGACAGCGCGAACAAGCATCCCGAGCATACGATTCCGCCGGAAGCGTGAGCGTGCGCTTCCATTTCACCGTTTTCGCGAGATTACCGCGATGGCCACGGATGGCGGCAACGGTCCAACATCGAACGGAGACCGAGAGGGTCCCGACATCTCGGGCAACTCGCAAACAACTTGGTTCCTGCTTCGACTCAGAAAACATGTGCGACAACTTCAGTTCGAGCAGTACGTGCACTTGAATCGAGATGGATTCATCGCGCGAGAGGAGGAACGGCTCGAGCGGTTAGTTGATTCGGGAGTCATGCCTGCGGATCGTGCAGCGCATTTCCTAGCCAGATTAACGGCCAGGGCTGCGTTACCGCCGGCCAAACTACCCTCGAACGATATGCTCGCCGCCGCACAGTTTGTTGGTGCACTTCTCAGCCGACAGACCTCTTCCCTGCCGGACTTCACCGCGCTCTACCAGCGGAAGCAGGAACTCGATTTAGCAAGAGATCAGGGCACCCGGGAACCGGAACTCTGAGCCGTAAGCCTTTCCGTCGGTCGCTTTACCCTCCCTGGCCGTAAATCTCGGATACGGCTATCATTAGACGCTTTCCAGGGTCGATTCTGCGGCTTGTGGTAAGCAGACGCGGCACCGACGCTGGCCCCCCGGCAGAGCCGGGGGCTGCGAGCGCGCTTTCGATCTCTGAGCCGCTGACGGTGAACGTTTGTGGAACCCGTCGGCTCAAGTTCAGCAAGCGTTGCGAGTTGCCCCGTCCCACGTAATCACAAACGAGTTCCATGAAAACCGACGAACTACGCGAAAAGTACCTCGCCTTCTTCGAATCCAAGGGCTGCGTCCGCCGGCCGAGCGACGTGCTCGTGCCCCGCTGGGATCCCTCGGTGCTGTTCACCCCGGCCGGCATGAACCAGTTCAAGGATCACTTCCTGGGCAAGATCAAGCTCGATTACACCCGGGCCACGACCTGCCAGAAGTGCCTGCGGACGGGCGACATCGACAACGTGGGACGCACGGCCTATCACCACACGTTCTTCGAGATGCTGGGGAACTTCAGCTTCGGCGACTACTTTAAGCGCGAGGCGATCAATTGGGCCTGGGAGTTCCTGACCAGCAAGAAGTGGCTGGGGCTGGACGCCAACAAGCTATTCGTCTCCGTCTACCTGGACGACGACGAAGCGGCCGACATCTGGGCGAAGGACATCAAGCTCTCGCCCGACCGGATCAAGCGGATGGGCGAGGACGACAACTTCTGGCCGGCGGGCGCGCCGAGCCAGGGACCGGACGGCGTCTGCGGTCCGTGCAGCGAAATCTTTTACATGCCCGACCCCAAGAGCGAAGTGGAAATCTGGAACCTGGTCTTCACGCAGTTCAATCGCGTTGGTAACCCGCCCGACAACCTGCGGCCGCTGCCCAGCAAGAACATCGACACGGGCATGGGCCTGGAGCGGACTGCCGCGGTGCTGCAGGGCGCTTCGACGAACTTTCATATCGACATCCTGCGGCCAATTGTCGAAGCCGCGGCCGACGTCTGCAAGACGAAGTACGATCCGGCCAGCGAGGAAGGTCGGCGGTTGCGGCGCATTGCCGATCACATTCGGGCCTGCACCTTCGCGGTGCACGAGAATGTATATCCCGGGCCGAACAAAGAGAAATACGTGGTCAAGCGACTGCTCCGCCGGGCTGTACTCGACGGTCGGCAGATGGGCGTCTCCGAGCCGTTCCTGCACAAGCTGGTCGGCAAAGTGGCCGAGATGATGAAGGCCCCGTATCCCGAGCTTTCGGAGACCATCTCGCGCGTATCGCAGGTCATCGAGCAGGAGGAGAGCAACTTCTTCGGCACGATCGACGCGGGGCTCGACCGCATCGAGCGGCTGTTCAAGGCAATGAAGGCCGACGGGCGCGAGATGGTCACAGGCGGCGAAGCGGCCGAGATGTACACCACGCACGGCTTTCCGCCGGAGCTGTTCGAGACGCTGGCCGCGGAGCACAACCTGGGCTTCGACTGGGCCGGCTTCAAAAAAGAGATGGAACAGCACGGCATCGAGTCGGGCGCCGGCAACCGCGTGGAACTGTTCAAGTCGAGCCCGATCGACGCGCTCAAGAAGACGCTGCCGGGCACGGAGTTCCTCGGTTACGAAACCACGTCCGCCGAAGGGCAGGTGGTGGGCGTGATCGCCCAGGATGAACTCGTCGAGCAGCTCGACGAAGTGGGCCACGAGAAGCCGATCGTGCTGGTTCTGGATCGCACGCCGTTCTATGGCGAGTCGGGCGGCCAGGTGGGCGACTCCGGCGAGATCAGCGGCGCGGGCTTCAAGTTCCAGGTGACCGACACGCAGAAGGAAGGCGCCTTCACGCTGCACGTGGGACACCTGAAGAGCGGTAAGATCACGCAGGGCGACAAAGTCACGGCCACGGTCGAAGCGTCGCGGCGGCTGGGAATTCGTCGGGCTCATTCGGCCACCCACTTGTTGCATCATGCTTTGCAGAAGCACCTGGGCAAGCACGCCCAGCAGCAGGGCTCGAAGGTGGATCGCGACTGGCTGCGGTTCGACTTCACGAATCCCGGCGCGATTGCTCCGGACAAGCTCGAAGCGATTGAGAAGGAAGTGAATGCTCTCGCATCGAGCGCGGCCAAGATCGGCTGGCGCACGATGCCGATCGCCCAGGCCCGCGAGACAGGCGCGATGATGCTGTTTGGCGAGAAGTATCCAGACGTGGTGCGGGTCGTGTCGATTGGCGACTTCAGCAGGGAACTCTGCGGCGGCACGCACCTGGAAAACAGCGGCCAGGTGGGGCTGTTCAAGATCGTGGGGGAAGAAAGCGTCTCGGCCGGCACGCGCCGCATTACAGCGCTTACGGGCGAGGCCGCGCTTGAGCACGTTCGCAAGCAGGAAACCGTGGTACACGAGCTGGCGTCCCTGCTTAAGGTTCCGGCCAGCGAAATTCCAAATCGCGTCGCAGCCCTGGCGAAGGAAGTCCGCGAACTGAAGAAGCAGCTCACGGCGGCTCCGAAGGCCGGCGGCGTGACCGCCGATGCTCTGCTCGCTGCGGCAGTGGAGCAGGGGGGCGTCAAGGTCATCGTGGCCGATGCGGGTGATGGCGATGCCAACCAGATGCGACAGCTGATTGATCAACTACGCAAAACCGCCAGTCCCGTCGCGGTGCTGCTGGGCTCGGGGGGAGAAGGCAAGGTGACGCTGGTGGCTGGCATCAGCCGCGATTTGGAAGCCCGCGGGCTGCACGCAGGCAATTGGATCAAGAGCGCGGCCGAGCTTGTCG
>JBGSKX010000288.1:0-3534 GCA_041741015.1 Pirellulales bacterium | reverse complement strand
CGCCGGGGACCGCCGTAGGTCGACCGCCGGGCCAGGCATCCGGCCGTACTGGCCGAGACGGCATGTTCGGCGGCGCGCTGGGGTAGCCGCTAGTGACTCCGGGTACGATTGCCGCGGGCGCCGCTGCCGGCGTCAGTGTCGTAGGATCGCCGAAGCCAGGGTCCGCGAAAGGCTGAGCGAACGAGGAGTTCGCGACGGCGAGACTGCCTCCCAGGACGATGGACGCATAGTATAAAGACGACTTGCGCATGTGTTTGGCCACCACATTATCGCCAGGCGACTCGAACGCGAGGCTCGAGACACCTCGGACGCGGTTTGGGAGAACGTTCCAGCTACGATCAACAAGACGTGAGCCGGGCGTCAAGTACGCTGCCTAGGCAGAGTGCTCTGATCCTGACGGGGCGGGAGTATATGGGCCCCTCACGTGGGTTGCAACAGCGATTGCACGATCGCAATGACCTGTTCGCTATCGAGCTGCCCCTTGGGAAGCGGAAGGTAGGCGCTGACATCATCCACAATCCGCAGCTTGCCGGATTTGCGACTGAGCTGTTCGATTTTCTTCCGGTCGCAGTATCGCAGGACCATGTAGCCTTCCTCGAGGTGCACCGATTCGACCCGCCAGAGGTGCGCCCAGATGCGGAGCTTTGCTAGCAGCAGCATGCGTTCGACCTCGGGTGGCATGGGACCGAACCGGTCGGCCAATTCGGCCGTGAAATCTTCCCAGTCCACGATGCTCGCCAGCCGAGCTGCCCGGCGATACAGATCGATCTTCAGCCGCATGTCCGGCACATAGGTTCGCGGGATGTAGGCCTCACTGGGCAGATCGAGGTTCACGTCGACGGTTTCCTTGGGCGGCAACTGCTTCAGTTTCCGCACAGCCTGTTCGAGCAACTCGCAGTAAAGCTCATACCCAACCGTGGCGATGTGCCCGCTCTGCTGCGTGCCGAGGATATTGCCCGCGCCACGCAGTTCAAGATCGCGCATGGCGATAGCGAATCCTGAACCCATCTGGCTGAACTCCTCGATCGCGCGCAGGCGGCGGGCGGCGGTACTGGAAAGATGCCGATTGGGATCGATCAGCAGGTAGCAATAGGCGCGGTGCTTATAGCGGCCGACACGACCGCGAAGTTGATGCAAGTCGGCCAGCCCGTATCGATCGGCTTCGTCGATAAAGATCGTGTTCGCGTTGGGAATATCGAGGCCGCTTTCGACAATCGTCGTGGCCAGCAGGATGTCGAACTTGTGGTCCACGAAGTCGAGCATCACCCGCTCGAGATCACCTTCGGCCATTTGCCCGTGGCCGATGCCGATGCGGGCCTCGGGCACGATCTCCGCGAGTTTGTGCGCGACCTTCTCGATATCGTTCACGCGATTGTGAACGAAGTAGATCTGCCCGTTGCGATTCAGCTCCCGCATCACGGCGTGGCGAATCAGTTGCGGATCGAAGCGGGTGACGCGGGTTTCAATCGCCAGGCGGTCGTTTGGCGGGGTCTCCAGGTTCGAGATGTCGCGCACGCCAAGCAGCGACAGGTGGAGCGTTCGCGGGATGGGCGTAGCGGTCATGGTCAGCACGTCGACCGCGCTGCGGAGGGCTTTTAAACGCTCCTTCACTTCGACGCCGAACCGCTGTTCCTCGTCGATAATGATCAACCCGAGGTTTTCGAACGTCACGTCGTGCTGTGCGAGGCGATGGGTGCCGATGACGATGTCGATTGTGCCAGTGGCCAGGCCCTCCAGTGTTTCTCGAATCTCCTTCGGCGAGCAGAATCGGGAGAGCGCCGCGATCGTGATGGGGAACTCGGCCATTCGGGCCCGAAACGTGCGAAGGTGCTGCTCGGCCAGGATAGTAGTCGGCACGAGGACGGCCACTTGATAGCCGTTGTCCACAACCTGGAATGCTGCCCGCATGGCGAGTTCGGTCTTGCCGAACCCGACGTCGCCGCACAGCAGGCGATCCATGGGGCGCGGCTGTTCCATGTCGCGTTTGATCGCGCCGATGGCCGTGAGTTGATCGGCGGTTTCGATGTAAGGGAAGGAAGCATCGAACTCGCGCTGCCAGGCGGTGTCGGCGCCAAATCGCAGGCCGGGACGCAAGGCGCGCGCTGCCTGAAGGTGGAGCATGTCGGCAGCCAGATCGGTGACCGCCTGGCGGGCTGCCTCTTTCTGGCGGACCCACTGCCGGCCGCCAATGTGAGCCAGCGTCGGACGACCCTTCTTGCTGCCGCCGACATACTTCTGCACCAGTTCGATCTTCGAGGCAGGCACGAAGATCTTCGTGTCGCCATGAAACTCGAGTACCAGGTGTTCTTCGACCTGGTCGCCTTTCTCCAGCAGTTGCAATCCACGGTAGCGACCGATGCCGTGCGACAGGTGAACGACGTAGTCGCCCTCGCGCAGTTCGAGGAAGCTGTCGATCGCGCGGCCAAGCCGCTTTCGCGTGGGGCGGTTCAAGTCCGCGCGGTGAAAGAGCTCGCTGCCGCTGACCAGAGCGACGCGCTCGCTGACGAGCCGAAAGCCCGCCTTCAGCCGGCCGAGCGAGAAATGCAGCTTGCCGGCCTGGGCTAATCGCGTTGGGCCGAAGACCTCGCGAAGTCGTTCGGTTTCCGCCTCGGTCTGACAGACGATGTACACGTCTTGTGGGCTACTGCCCCCCATCGCCGCGTCCAGTTCGTCACGAACCTTGGCAATGTCGCCGCTGAACCGCTCGACCGTCTCGATCGGCAAATGGCAAGTCGTCTCCAGCGAGCCGGCTGAGACACTGGCCGCGGTGACGGATGGAAACTGGTGAACCTGCCGGAGTGTGCTGGAAAGGGAATGGGCATCCTGCGGACGTTCGAGTCGTTCGAGATAGCGGCGGGCTTCTTCCTCGACGTCGCTTGGCTCGACCAGGTAGAACCAACTGCCCACGGGCAGGAAGCCGGCAAAGTGCTCGCGGTCGCGCTCGTCGCGCGCGGCCACGGTGATGTCAATCTCTTCGAGCGCGGCGAGGCTGCGCTGCGTCGAAACCTCGAAGCGGCGGATGGATTCCACTTCGTCGCCAAAAAACTCGATCCGCACGGGCTCGAACCAATCGGGCGCGAAGATGTCGAGGATGCCGCCCCGCGGCGAGAACTCTCCTGGCAATTCGATGGCGGTCGTATTCTGAAAGCCTCCCTGCACCAGCCATTCGAGCAGTTCCTTGACGTTCAACTGCTCGCCGGCGCGAATGCGCCGCGTGGCCCGGGCGATCGATTCGCGCGCGGGGACGGGTTGCAGGAGGCTTTGGATGCTGGTGACGATCAGCCGGGGGGCATCGGCCTGGCCAAGTCGCTTGAGCAGCCGCAGCCGTTCGCCCTCGATCTCATCGTGCAAGCCGCCGGCCGAGTCGCGGGCTTCACGCTCCCAGGCGGGAAACTTCTCGGGGACGACATTGGTGAAGAGTGCGAGGTCGTCTGAGAAATCATCGATGTCGTCCATGTGCGCGCACACGACGACGAGCGGCGCCGGTGCGTGGCGGACCAGCGAGGCCGCGATGAGCGCGCAGCTTGAGCCCCA
>JBGSKX010000287.1:0-153661 GCA_041741015.1 Pirellulales bacterium | reverse complement strand
TGCAACTGCGGCCGGGACCGCAGCAACCGCCGCCGACACGGCCGCCACGAGCGCTGCCACGGCAGCCACGAAGTCGACTCTCGCCGTCGACCTACTTGAAGCCGATCGCGTGATCGACAAAACCACGAACCCGAACCACTGGGCACTCGTGCTCATAAAGAAGCTCACCGGCGACCTGGGCGACGAGGAGGCCGTCGAGCTCCTGCGGCAGGCTATCTACGACGTGAACGGGACCGCGCTCAACAGCGTCTCGACACCGCGGGGCCGATCCATCACCGTTGACTAAGGACTAAGCAATGCTCGAGCCTCTTGGGCTAATCGGGGCGCTACTGGAAAGCGCCACGCCTACCGGAAACGTGAAGTTCCCGGGCGGCGCCACGATCTATCCGCGCGGCGGTCCGGTTACGGCTATCGCGCCGCTGGCCGAGCTATTCGTGCGCCGCGGCCGAACTACCGAGTTCACCGGCGGACTGTACGCGGCCGACAAATCGACCGGGATCACGCTGTCAGAGACCGATACTGTTCGCGTCAAGATTGGCCGCTCGAACGGCAATGACGTGGACCTCGACCTCGACAGTACGGAAACCACCGAGAACGGCTCGGGCGTCATCGTCGACAGCCTGTCGTCGCCAGCCGCGATTCGAGTCCGCCTTGCGCAGGGCGACCTGGCCGCACTCACGCCGGGGGCTTATCTCGGCGAAATCAGCGTCGTGGATAGCGCTGAAATCGGGCCCACTAACGCGATCAAATTCACTCAAGAGTTCATCGTCCAGGTTCTGCGGTCGATGAACGGGGACACGGGACTCTAAAATGGCCGACGCATTGACGCATATCGTGGGTGTGGAGGAGATCGCGGCGATCCTCGGCGTCGAGGAGATCAATGAATCCCGCCGCGCCGTCATCGAGCAGCTCCGTGGCCGTGCTGAGGCGGCCGTCAAGGATTACCTCGACTACGACCCGCTGCAAAAAGAGCACGTCGAGTTCCTGCCGAGCGAATGGCGCCGCGGCGAGGTCGATCCGCTGCTGAATGACGTGCGTGTTGCCGCTTCGACGTTCGCGTTCACCGCACACGGCCGGCGAGGCAATGACATCCTGCAGCTCCGGCACGTTCCGGTTGCCCTGGATGACACGCTTGAGGTTCGCGAGCACCTGGGCTCACTGGGCGGGCAGGCGAGCGGAGCGTTCCCTGACAGCTCGATCTTGAATCGCGGCACCGACTACTATCTCGACGTTTCCGAGAGCATTGGCGGCAATCTGGTTTCGCTGAACGGGCACCTTCGCCGCAACGGCGTTTGGCTGTCTGAGCCGCGCACGATCAAGATCACCTACAACGGCGGCTGGGGCCGCGCGGACCTGGATGAAGGCGGCGAGGCCCATCAAATCAAGATGGCGACGCTGTCGATCGTACAGAAGCTGTCGATGGAGGCTCGCACCCTCCGCAAGGGCATGCCGATCGTGTCGGAGTCCTACGGCGGCGAATACTCGGTCAGCTACGACGCGCAGTCGGTCGCCATGATCTCGGGTATGGCAGTCACGATCCCGCCGAACGCGATGCGCGACCTCTCTCGATTCAAGCACTTTGGCCGCATGTGGTTGTAAGCCATGCCAATCGAACATTTTTGCAGCCGGCATCTCGTGACGCCCATGCTCGGCGTGTCGACCATCGGCACCACGGGCGGCGTGGAGTGGACATATCAGTCGCAGGCGCAGCTTCGCTGCCACGTGTACCAGTCGACCGCCGACGAGCGAACGGACCACTCAATTCGCGCGCCGGCCAGCGACTACAAGCTCCGCTTCAGCGCGGACCCGTCTATTAAGCCGCGACACCTGATCTTCTGGGACGACGCTGCCATCTACCTGCAGGTCATCGGCGAAGCGAAGGTAGTTCGGGACGGCGAGGGCATCCCCGTGTTCTGGATCGTGTACGCCGATCACCTGAAAGCCCGGCAAGACCCGTAAATGGCACGTGACGAGTGGTATCTCGATCAGTTCCAGAAAACGATCAATCTTGAGATTGAGCGGCGACTGCACCGTGCCGGAAAAGAGACAGTCGCCCGGCTCAAAAAGAACATCGGCACACCGACAGCGACAAATGGTCCCAGCCGCCCAGGGGCGTTCCCGCACGCGGATACCTACGAGCTCCAGCAAGGAATCGGGTACTACGTCAGCGGCAGCGAGCTGGTTTTTTACTCGCGCGCTCCACACACAATGCACATCGAGATCGGCACCAGCAAGTCGGCCGCACGGCCCTTTTTTCGCCGCACGATTCTCGGGCAAATGAGCGGTCGAATCTCGGCAATCCTTACGAGTGGAAAGTAATCGCATGAATATCATCGAAGCGCAAAACGCCGTATTCGCCGCAGTCAAGGCCCATTTCATCGCCTGCGGGCTGAACGAGACTTTCGCTGGCCCATTTCGCGACCTCGCTCCCGACCCCGATTCAGCCGAGTTTCCGTACGTCGTAATGAACTTCGATCCTGACGGCCGCGTCGAAACGACCTCCGAGGGCGTGATTTGCGAGCTCATCTTTCACCTGAAAGTATTCGACCGCGATCTGGGGATGGTCGACGCTCACCGCACAACCCTCTCCGCGGAGGACGCATTTCACGACGACAATCCGCCGACGCTCGATGCTGGTGCTTTGATGCTATTTCGCGTGCAAAACGGCGGTAGCATGGAGGAAAACACCAAACGGATCGCCCAGGGCTGGATTGAAGGGCGGATCATGTACTGGGTGCCGCGTACCTGAAAATTGCATTTGAATTCGACCCCCGCCTATAATGACGGGCAGCCAGAGCGTCACTAAATCACAAGGAGCCTGGCGGCCGTGAATGATTCACGGCCGCCAGGCTTTTTTTATTTGCATACTTCCAAAGGCATAGGGGCTCACGGAAGGGCTTTGAATGGCCACGCCCATTTCAGGGAAGAACGGGGCAGTCAAAATCGGCATGGCTTCGGTCGGTGTTGTCACCGGCTGGACCATGAAGAAGAACGCGCACATCGACGACTTTGCGTCGAGCGAAGTGCCGGGCTACGGCAGTACGGTTGCGGGCGTCAAGCGCGCAACCGGTACGGTTGAGTTTAAGTACGACTCACTGGCCGCCAGCCCTCTCGTCGAAGGTTCGTCGGTCACGCTCGATCTGTTTCTCGATGCGACGGAAAAGTACGTCGTGCCGGCAATGATCGAATCGTACGACGTCACCGTCGACATCAACGACGGCAACGCCATTAAGGTGTCGGCTTCGTGGAAGTCGAACGGCGCTTGGACCGAACCGTCCTACTCGTAAACGACCGATTAGTCACCAGAATTCGACAGCAGGGGCAATGTCATGGATGGCATGTCGCGTGCGGCGGGATCGCCGACCACGATCAAGTTTCAGGGAAGGGAGTATCTCCTCCGCGGCCTCTCGGCCGAAGATTGGGGGACCATCGAAAGCTACATGCTTTCGCTGCGGCCCAATCCGTTGGCTATCGCGCAGGATGCGGCCATTACGACCTCGATTCGCGTCGAGGATGAGGCCGCCAAGTTCACGGACCCGAGGGCACGTGAGCGATTCCTCGCCCAGGCCCAGCGCATCATCGAGAAGTCGATGGAGCTGGCTTTGGCCGAGGCCCGTGCGAAGAACACGGTCAGCGGCGAGGAGGTTTTCGAGTTCTTACAGTCCCCTCGCGGGGTTGCTTACGCGTTTTGGGTGTGCTTCGAGAAGCAGTACCCGAAGGAATTCAAGCTCGAACAGATGTTTGAGCTGTTCGAGGAGATGGGTGACGAGGAGCGGAGTCGGCTCGCGGACCAGCTTGGCGAAGCATCAGGCGTGGGCTCACTGGGAAACTAGACTGGCCCGAGCTCCCGCCTGAACTGGCCGGAGACTCGGGCGGTAGCAAGGAGCGGCTGCCGTGGCGCAGGTGGTTTTGGAGTGCAGTTCATTCCGGCCGCTCGATTGAAGAAGTCCGCGGCTGGACGCTGTATCAGATCCGACTGTTCTGCATGACCGAGAAGGAAATTAACGGGTTTGTCGGAAACGGCCTCACGCTTGAGGGGGCAGTCGAGGTCCAGCGAAGGCTGAACGAAAAGAAGAACCGACCGTGGGTGATCTAAATGGCTGGAATGGCCGGAAACATGCTGGGCCAAGCCTACGTCCGCGTGCGGATGGATCAGAGTCTCATTTCTGAAGGGCTCTCGTCGATCAAGTCCGCCGTGCTCGGCACGATGCAGGAGATCGGCGCCGTCGCCGGTGGCATTCTCGCGGCCGCTGGCATCCAGAGCATGACCAGCTCACTCGCCGGTCTCGCCAGCCAGTTCATCACGACCAACGACAAGCTGCAGCAGTACCAAACCAGCTTGAGCGTTCTGTTTGGCTCGGAACAAAAAGCCAATGAGATGATCGGCAGCATTCAGGAGATGGCGGCCAAGACGCCCTTCGGGACCGACGACCTCACGCAAGCCATCGTGCAGTTGAAAATCTTTGGCTTCGAGGCCGAGGAACTACTGCCCACAATCAGGGCTATCGGCGACGCCGCAGCCGCCTCGCCTGCCGGCATGGAGTCAGGCGTCCAGCGAATCAGCTACGCTCTCGGCGAAATTCGCGCGAACGGCAAGATTATGGCGTCCGAAATGCGGCAGCTCGCGTCTGCCGGCGTTCCCGCCTGGGACATCATCGCCCAAAAGACCGGCAAGACCGTCGCCAACATTCGCGAGATGAGCAAAAACAGCGAGCTCGACGCCGCCACATATCTGCCGATCATCATCGAGGGCATGGAGAAGCGATTCGGCGGGATGATGGCCAAGCAGAGCACGACCTGGTCCGGCCTCATGTCGACGCTCGGCGATGAAGCATCCTTCGCGATGCGCGACATCGGCAGGTCATTCTTTGATGCCGCCTGGGGCCGTCTCAAGTCGATCGTCACGTGGCTCGACTCCAGCGCTGCGGATGCGTTCAAGCAGCGGATGATCGAGATCGTCAAGCAAGTAACGAAGCTCGCAGACTCCAAGGTCGATCAGGCCATGCAGTGGCTTACCGGCGACGGTGCAGCGGGTTTCGCGGGCGACCTAAAGGATGCCGCGACGTGGGTCTATCAGATCAGCATGGCGAGCCTGGAAAATCTCTGGGCATTCGTCAACAGTAATGCCGTCCGGATGATGGCCGCCGACCTCGGGCAAGTTGCCATGCAGCTCACGCAAATCGCCGGCGTCAAGCTACAAAAGTTCACGGAGTGGCTGAACACTGAACAGGCCGCCGCATGGCTCAAGACGTTTCAGGATATTTGCGGCACAGTCATTCAGCTCGCCAGCGACTTCGGTGCGCTGGCTATCGGAGCCGTCGTGGTGTCGCGACTGCATGGTGCGATCACCGCGCTGACTCCATCAATTGCCGGCCTAATTACCACCTTTCAGGCGGGTGGCCTTCTGGCGCTGGTCAATCCAATGACGGCACTGGTCGCCGTCGTTGGATTACTTGCCGCCGCGTTCATTGGCGCACGACTAGAGGGCGTTGCGTTCGGCGACTACGTGATGATGATGCTCGGCCGCATCGCCGCACTTGGCGGTGAGGCCCAGGATGCTGTCTCGAAGCTCAAGCGGGAGATGGAGGCGGAAAAGGAGTTCAATCAGAACACCGGCGCGGCTGACGAGGCAGCGAAGGGCGAAGTTACCGACGAAAAGGTGGAGGCACTCAAGGGATCACTGGCCGCACTAGAGGCAGAGCGAGACGAGAAGTTGACCGGCGTGCGCGGCGCTCTAATCGGCGCCGGTGCTCTGTCAGCCCCGATGCCCGGCGAGTCGCAGGCTCAGGGCGCCTACCGCGATGCCAAGAAATTCACGGGCGGAACGCCGGCCATGCGTAACGACTTGGTTGCGGACGCAACCGATGCGATGCGTGCCGAGCAACAGGCCGCCCAGGTCCGCGAGAAGCTCGCCGCGAGGAAAGCAGAGCTCGCCGAGAAGAAGTCGCAAGAGAAGGAGCAAGCCCGCTTCGACAGCGGCGTAAGCCCGATTGGAAGTGCTCTTGGCGGCGGCATGGGCATGGACTTGACGGGCAAGGCAACCGGACTCATGGGAGCGATGGTGGAAGCAGCCGCCAAGGAAAGCACCAAGAAGGCTTCTCTTACCGAGAAAATGATGAGCGGCGGCTCAATGAAAGCCAAGATCGCCACCATGAAGCCGATGCCCGGCGGATTGTTTGGCATGGGCGATGATCTGCTCGAAAAGGACAAGGACAAGAAGGGCAACACGACCTACAAGCTCAAGTCGAATAAAGAGGTCGACGCGGACCGCAAGAAGCGCGGACTGCCCGAGTTGCCCAAAGAGAAGGAACCGTTTCAAACATCGTTCCACGGCTTCTCTGACTTCAACAAACAAATCCAGCTCGGGCTCGGTCAGCAGAAAAAAGACAAGTCCGAGGAGATCGCGTCCACGTCGCTGCTCATCAAGCAAATGGTCGACCGGATCGACAAGCGAAGTGCATCCAAGGAAACCAAACCACCCAAGAACCCCAAGGCCGGGTAGTCTCGCCAGCGGGAACGGATTCCCATGTTCGTCGAATTTGCAAACAGCCCGACCTACGGCGGATCGCAGACTGAACTCTCGGCAGTCCGGCGGGGGATCTGCGCGTGGTCGGACATCACCGCTCTATTCGCGCAGCTCTTTCCGGCGTCGTTCGGCGGCTTTCCGGTGTTCCCCGCATTGTTCCCTGGCTCGAACGTGCTGTTTGCGCAGCACGTGACGTTCCAGCCCTTCCCGAACAACAACGCGATCATCACGGGCGTTTCGCCGGTCAACAGCTATAGCTGGGCCGAGGTCGAGATCGAGTACAAGACGATCCCGTACCAGCAGTCGTCCACCGGCGGTTCGATCCTGACCCGCCGTGGTTCCGCGACCGGCGAATTCATGACGCTGCCGAACCTGCGGCTGGAATGGGCGACCGGCACTAAGGCAGTCAAGAATCCAGAGCTGTTCGCCGGCAAGATGATCGGCATGGAGTCGTGGACGATCACGCGGCATCGCGTAGCGAACCCGCTCAACAAGGCGCTGTTCCGCGGCCTGCGAGGCAAGGTTAATGACACACAGTTCGAGGAGTTCCCCGCCGAGACACTGCTGTTCATGGGCGCTGACTACCAGCAAACGCTCTCCTATCAGGGCGATGACAGCTGGCAGGTCGACTTGCATTTCGTGAGCCGCAACATCGACGGCGAGACGAGCCTCGGTTGGAATCACTTCTTCAACTCCGAAGTCGAACCGCCGGCCTGGGACCGCCTGCAACTCAAGGGCGGCGAGAAGATTTACAGGACCGGCAATTTCAATCTCTTGTACTAGGGGCGGTCATGGCAAAGCCGACTCCCTGGAAGCCGGGCGATGAGATCACCGCCGCGCGGCTAAATGAGCTGATGAGGGCCGCTGTCGGAAGCTCCCTGCCAGAGATGGGCAGCGGCAAGTCAACGATCAGCACCGGCAGTGACCAGGTCGATCGCACACCGCGCCCGGTTCGGCTTGAGTGGGTCCGCCTCACTGAATGGATCGGACCAACGCCGCACGAGACGCCAAGCTCCTCTGACTTCGCGGACCGAACGGCCGTGATTCAGTGGTTAAATCCCGCGACCGCTAAGTTCGAGGACACCGATCCGGAGATTGAGCTCGACATCATCACCGACCCTACCGCATCGAAAATCTACGCAGAAGGCTCGATTATCCAGGTGCATGTTCACTGGACTGGCCGCGCCACACCGATCAGCGGCCACCTGGTGACCGTGAGCGGCATCCTGGATGAGGCATTGGACCCAGAGTCTGACGCCACTCTAAGCATTCACTGGAAGAACGGCACCGGAGACTACGAGGACACCGCCATTAACGTCGAGGTGCGTGCGAGCCCATTACTGCCAGCAGGGGAGAGTATCCCAGTAGAGTCATGGGTGGTCGCCGTCTATTTTCCGTCGCGTGGCGACGATCATCCGGCGTATTGGGAGATGATTCAAGCGAGCTGCGATCCAGTGCCGGCGGAGGTGTAGTGACATGGTAGGACCGTTTCGATTTAAGCCCGGCTGCTGCGGCTGCGATGGCGAGGACTGTGTGTTTTACACAGATCCGTTCGACGGCGAAGGCTTTGGCGATGTCGACACTGATTTCTGGGAGGACATCAGCGATGCCTTTATCTTAGATAACGAGCTCGTATTCGTGTCCGGCAGCGGATACATGAAGTCGATCACCGAGCAACCTGACGGCGATGCGGCGGTCATTGTTTCGGTGCAGATGAAAAGCCCTGACGTAGGCGCCATCGGCCGTGTTCTCGTCAATGTGATCGACAGCAACAACTATCTGTACGGCGAACTTTACTTCAACGGTGTCGCCAGCGAAGTCAGGATCGGCAAACGCGTCAGCGGAACCGACACACAGCTCAATCAACACTACGTCTCACTGGCTGCTGATACCTTCTACACGCTCAAGGTCTATTGGGACGGCGAGGAGACCCACAATCTCGTCGCCACGGGTGCCACGCATACGATCAGAGCAGTCGTGGATGATGGCGGCATGGGCAGCATGACTCGCACGCCAGCCTTTGGCCTGGCTTGCATGAGCGACTCGGTGTACATCGACAACCTCGTTGCCGAGACACATAAGTTGTCCGGCAACAGCTGCCCCAGTATTGCGCCGACCTGCCTTATCGACTCACATCAGTTCGAGAACACATCGGACATCGAGGACGAAAATCTCGAAACGATAAGCGGCACGTGGTCGGTCGCGAGCGGCAAGCTCACCACAGCTTCAACGTCGGCGCTTGCGATACTCAAGACGCGTCATCCGCGGCGCGTTTCAAGCCAAGCACTCTACGTGTCGTTCAGCGGTGACGAAGATGACGAAATCGACGTGATCATCGGATACAAGGATGGTTCGTCATCGTACTACATGGCGAGGTTCGTGATCGGCGGGTGCGTCTACCTGTATGAAGGTGGCGGCGGTCTTACGCTCCTTGCTGTGATGTATCTTTCGCTTGCAGACGCGACCAGCATTGACGCTGTCCTTTACTTGGGTGACGGCACGTTCACCGTGACGGTCGGTAGTCTCAAGGCCGCGGTCGCCGCGACGACAGATGCGGCAGACTTTGATTATGTCGGTGTAGGCACAGGCGACCAGGCCGACAACGTCGAGTTCTCGTCGATTGCGTACTATCGGCTCAAGACCGAGGAGCCCGATGAAGAAGACTGTCCAGAGGCGCCGACACCACCGTCGAATTGCTTGATCCTTTATGACTTTTATGATGACACTTTCAGTTACGCAGGGACGCTGATCTCCCCTTGCAACTGGACCATAGACAGCGGCACATGGCTGATTGAATACGCAACTGCACTTCGCCAACTCAAATGCACTGACACTGGGGTCATTGAGTGCAACGCAGTTCTGCCTGACCTTGTTGATGAAGGCGTACTTCAAGTTCACGTTCGTATGCCGACGGCAAATGACGAGGTCAAGCTACACATAGGTAGCAACTCTTGCACGATCCGTCGCGTGAACAGCACTACGTGGAAAATCAACGGCACTGACTACGTGCTGGGCATAGGCTCCTCGTCAGGCTTGGTTGTTCGCTTCTGCGCATTGGGTGGTCTTCGTAGCGTGAATGTGCAGGTGACTACGCCTGAAGAAGATCCGACAAGTTGGATTGCTGCCGCACAGGTTGCTGCGTCGAACAGCGGCACAGGCGTCGCAAAGCTCGAAGTAAGTAACAACGTCAGCGGTGGCGTTTACTTTAGTGAGTTCAAGTTGTTCGACAACGAGTTAGAGAATTGTCCGAAGTGCATCGCCGGCTGCTCCTTCTGTACAGACAACACCTACATGGTCGCGGTCGCCGCTGAGGTGTCGGGCGTCGTCAACAATGTCTATGTCGGCATCCCTGCTTGCAACATGACTTGCTGCGATGACTTCAATGGCGTAAAAATTTTCGACAGACGAGCAGGCGGCTGCACACCGCCAAGATTCAGCGGCGGCTGCTTATATCGTTACACATACCCTGGACCGCCGTACTGCCAAGCACACACGTTCTCTCCAGGTTATCCGTTCTATTGGCTTGATCTGTGCATAGGCGTTCTGCGTGATACGTTGCTTACACGGCACTTGCACACCTCTGGGACCTTTGGCTTCGCTGCTTGGAATTATCCGGCGGAGGATGGCTCAACCTGGGATCAGTTGTGTGAGGACTTAGGCGACATAGTTGCTGGCGACTGGGTCTTGTACGCGGGTGGCCAGGCCGGCACAGTTGCTAGCGGCGGCTGCGGATATTGTAACTTCACAGCTGGGAAGCTCATTAACATGGTTCCTATCTTTAGCTTAGGTAGTAGCGACTGATGGACTGTGTATATCCTGAAAGCAATGATAAGCCCAGCGCTCGGTGCATTCACTGCAATCGAGCGCGGATGCTTCCCGCGTCGTTCGGTCCTGTCTCCCGCACGTGCTTAGTGCAGTCCGACGCAGAGAAGGCTGTTGCTGTGTTCGGTATAGGCAATGCGCTTGCCGAAGTCATCGCCGGGCTTGGCGGCACCGCGCACGAAGGCTGTGGGTGTGAAGACAAGATCGCGACAATGAATGCCTGGGGCATCGAGAAATGTCTCGAAAATCGCAAGACCATCGTGAAGTGGATCAAAGAGGCCGCGAAGAAGCGAGGATGGAAGGCGAAGTTCGAGGCCAAAGCCAAGGCGAAGGAGCTCGGCATTCCGATCAACATTCTCGACGCGTACGGCTCTGTCTTCGATGAGGCCGTGAGGCGGTTCAGGAGCCGTGAGCCGCAGTCGACTGACACTTCCGGCAATGCACATCCTGTCCAGCAGTGAAGAACGAAACCTCGCTGCATCTTGCACAGTGATGTTCGATCAGTATCGACTCCGTTCGCTGAGATCGTGGGTACACTGGCGCAAAAGGCCCGAGCTGAAACAGCACGAGCGCCGTAAAGAATAGCGCGACCGCAATGATCGTCGTGTTGAGCGTCAGTCGATCACTGAACGTCGGCATCGGTGACTTTCAAGTTACGCCACACGTCAGGCGTGGCGATGGTGTCGCCAGGCTCCTTGAGGTTCGGCTGATCGGGAGCCATTAGTGCCGCATAGACGCGATAGTCCATGTCCTCGGAGTGGAATCGAGCAGCCTGTCCGCAGTAGAGCAGGTGGAAGCCGCCGCTATGGGCGCTGCTCGGCCGCGACTGACAAAACTCTTTGACCTGGGCCGGCGTCAGCGACGTAGGTAAGTCCTGGTTGATTTTCACTGGCGGCTGATTGAGCTCGGCACCCGGCGCGGTAGTCCACGTGAGCCCGTTGTGCCACTCGTGCTCGCCATAGTTCTGCCACGCCTGAGCCCAGTGACCATTCGTGTCGAGCCCGCCGGTCGCTGCGGGAAACTGAAAGCGAACTTCCCCCATCAGGATCGTGTAGGTCGTTCCGTCCGCTGAGGAAACTTGATCGAGGGCGGTCTTGAAGATCGGCTTTCGGCCTGACGTACCGCGGTAGGCGACATTATGGCTCACGCCGTTCGCTTGCCAATCGAGCGGCTTCTGGTCGCTGTTGGCCCCCGTGGTGTCAACGTCGTACCGCCCGGCATTCAGGAAGTAGCTCATTGGATCGGGGGCATCGAGCCGATCTGTCGGGCACACGAACACTTCAAGCCGCTGTGGCGCGAGAATGCCGGTCGACATGAACTGCCGGTAGAGATCCGATCGCTCGAGTCCCGCGAGAAGTTGCGGCACGTAGCCGATGAACTCCGCAGTCGGCGGTGCCGCAGCTGGCGTGGCAACCACCGCTGACGGCAGCGAGCCCTTCGAGTTGTTCACCTGGACTGCGGCCAGGCCGATCTGCTTGAGGTTATTCAGGCACTGCGTCTTGCGGGCCGCTTCGCGTGCCATTTGCACGGCCGGGATCAGAAGCGCCACCAGCATCGCCAGGATGGTGATGACGACCAACAGCTCAACCAGAGTGAACGCGCGCCGCATTTTTGCCCCTTCCATACTGCTATCGTTGCCCAGAGGCTTCAGACTACCTCGGACGGACTGCACTAGCAACGAAAGTGGCCGGAAAATACTTGCTCTTCCAAGGTGACATTTGTACACTATAGCCCGCTAGCACCCACGGGGCGACGTTGCCCCTGCACCCGGCCCAGCTCCCCGTCAGTGAGTGGCTCACCGCCCTGCGACCCTGACGCTTTGCGCGGATGGAACGATGGTGACGACCAAAACCTTACGGAAAGGCCAGAAATACGCCTATTCGGGTGGGTTAAGGAATCGCATGAATCGTTCATAATCGCGCAAGCACAGGTGGATCCATAGTGTTCAAAGCTGGCGCGATTGAATGCAGTGGAACCGCCGTAAAAAATGGGAGGCAGTACGTCCAGGCAAGGGGCTCGCGATGTCATATTGCAGGATTGCAATCGTTCAAAACGCAGGGAATGTCGGGATGCTATCTGGCGCGTTCACGATCACCGAAGCGGCAAGGTTTGCCTCGGCATACGCAAAGTCCGCAAAGGATTCATTCGCCATCGTCGTCGCCGCGGAAGCGGTCGTCACTAAGCTAACGGAGTGGTGCTCACTAGAGGCCGCCAGCCGGGAAAATTGAGTCCAGCTGACGGGCGATCTCAACCAGATCGCGGACTTGCATTGAATCGTAAATCTTCGTCGTCTCCATCCGCTTGTGCCCCGCGTAGTATTGAGCTTCGCGCGGGCCAAGCTGATTGGAGATGAACGTCACGATGGCATGCCGAAGCTGATGCGGATGCCAGTGCGGGATGGTGACGCCTTTCCGCTTCGCCTTCCGGATCGCATTTGTGATCGCCTGTCGGTAGCTCACTCGGTTGTATCGCGTGCCAACGACCCGCGTGGTTTTGCGAACCTTCGTTTCAGCCCGCTTGGCACGTGCGCGCAGCTCGGATGGGTAGACAGGTGTTTTTCGAGTCGATTCCTTCCGCATGGCGTCGTGCTTACAGCGAAGCGCCTCGCGCGGCGAGAAAACGTAGGCGTCCGGTGCTCGATCGAGAAACGGCAAGAGTAGTTTTTGGGCAATGGGCGGGATCGCGATCACCCGCTTGTAACCCAAATGCTTTGTCTTGAATTTCGCCGGCCGGTAGAGCCAAACCTCGCCGCTGCGGTCGATGTCCATCGGCCGCATGTTCGCCACGTCCTGCGACCGCATCCCGCACAGGTAATGGACCTGTACCATCGCGCGGCTGACCGACGTCATCCACGGCAGCGTCGCCTTGACGACCTCCGCGTCGACCGGCTTGACGGGTTCGGTCTCTCGTGCTCGCGTTCGGCCGGCACGCAGCCCGTCAACGCACAAAAGCTCATGAAACAGAGCAGCGCGCACGACGCCGGTTTTCGATGACCAGCGAATCGCTCGTTTGATTCGACCGACGCGGCCGTTAATCAGCCTGCGAGAGATATTCTGCTCGATCATCCAGTCCTGGACTGCAACTAAATGTCGCGGCTCAAGATCGTCGGCCATAACACCGCCGAACAGGTCAAGGAGCGGTTGCAGTGCATATACAAGCTCCTGGTACTCCTGCGACAGTCCGTCCGTCGTCATGTAGTACGTCTTAGCGTGGCTCATGTAAGCAGCAACCATAGTCAGGACGGTGTGCGGACCGTCCTTTGCTACAAAACGAGAGTCGCCCTGCAGCTTCTGATCGAGCTGCCGGAGCTGCCGGAGGCACTGTTGATAGAGGTCGATGCTCTCGGGGCTGCCGATCTTTCCCAGGTAGAGCTCATTGCCATCGTTTAGGCGCACAGTCTTGATGAAAGCCTGGCCGTTCTTGTGCTCGCGGTACTTGAGAATGCGACGTGACATTTCTGGTTCTCCTCGAGAAAAGGGGTCGTACGACCCCTTTTCGTCGTAATTGACAGGCGACTGGCTCGCGGCGACGTTTCCTTAAATCGTTGCGATACAGTCACTTGCGGAGTGGGCGATGAGGGACTCGAACCCCCGACATCCACGGTGTAAGCGTGGCGCTCTAACCAACTGAGCTAATCGCCCATCTGAATGGCCAGCTCCAAAGTCTATCGCATGCGGGCCGAATGGCAAAGTCCGCGCCGCAGTGAGCGAGCCAAATGCAGTGTGTGCACTCGCACGTCCCGGTGCGGCCCGCAAACATTTTTGCTGCGGTGGATCGTCAGCCCTCCGCCCCGGGAGAACACTTGCGCCCCACCGGGAGGGTACGGAAAAGTCTCTCTGCCCACTAGTCTATTGTAAATTACACGAGCTAGCATGCGCACGCGCTATTTGCACCGTGTATCTTTACATTCACGCCCTGCTGTAATGAGCGCGCTGATACACAACAAAATCGCTTACATCCGATCAAATCGGGATATTGAACCGTAACAACGGACACCGACCACCAACTACGAGGAGAGCCTGTCTTGGCCAAGAAACCAGCAGCGTCAACCAGTAAGAGTGATTCAATCCGCCAGGTACTCACGGCCAAACCAAATGCGACCGTGAAAGAGATCAAAGCCGAGCTCGACGCACGGGGAGTGGCCGCATCGATCGCGCTGATCAACAAGCTCAAGTACGACCGCAAGCGCGGCTCGAAAGCCAAGAAAACCCGTCGTGCTCGCGGCGGAGTCAGCAAAGCGGACGCCATCCGCGCCAAGTTCGATCAACTCGGCTACGACGCTCGTCCGCGAGACGTGATTGCGGCGCTCAAGAGCGAGGGCGTCAAAGTCACTTCCGCGCAGGTCAGTATGCTGCGAGCGAAACTCCCCGCGAACGGCAAACCGGCCAAAGTCGCGGCGACAGCCAGCTCTGTGCCCTTCGAACACCTCGTAGCGGCCAAGCAGCTCGCAGACCGACTGGGCGGCATCAATAAGGCGCGAATGGCGCTCGAAAGCTTCGCCAAACTCGTCTCCGGTTAGCACATTTCGTACAATCACCCGCTAGCGCGCATAGCTTGACTCGCGCGGTAGCGGCGAGTGCGCGCCGAATGGCTCGCGCCTTCGAGAGGACGGGACTGTGCACTGGACTGTAACGACAGTTTTACTCACGGCTCATCTGTTGCTGGTCGATGTGGCCATGATCGGACCGCTCCTGGCCGTGTGGTGCGACTGGCGGGCGCGGCGCGAATCGCAACCTGTGCTTGCGGAACTCGGCCGCCAACTGGCCTGGATCTCCGTGAGCGGCCTGGTTCTCGGCGGGCTGCTGGGCGGAGTGTTGCTGGCAATTCGGTACGCGGCTGACGAGCGTTACTTCCGCGCCTTGGCGGTCGTGCCCCGCGATCGCTTGTGGTTTGCCGGCGCCGAGTGGTTCTTTTCGCTGGTGTGCCTGGGGCTCTACGCGATGCTATGGCGCCGCTGGCAACGGGCACGCCTCGCCCACGGTCTAGTGGCGCTCGCGGCAGCCACGAACCTGCTGATTCACTTTCCGACGCTCTTCGTGGCGGTCTCCGTGATCCGCGCTCGGCCCGGGCTGCTCGCCCAACCGCTGGCGCGGGCCGAGTATCGACGGCTGCTCGTTGATCCGGAAGTGCTCGCGCGGGTACTCCATCTCTGGCTGGCGGCGGTGGCCGTAGCGGGCGTGGTCGTGGTGTGGCTGGCTCTGGGTGAGCGACTCATTGCGCGAGGTGGCAACGACGAACAGGCATCGTTACAAGACCGCACCCTCAAGCTCGGCGGCCGACTTGCCATCACAGCAGTCATGCTCCAGCTTCCCGTCGGTTTGTGGGTGGCGTTCGTTATGCCGGAGCGAGCACGACGGAACTTGATGGGAGGCGACGCATCGGCGACGCTGCTGCTGCTCGGCGGAGTGGGCCTCGCCATGCTGTTAATGAACCTGCTCTCGGCGCTCATTCTGGGCGATCGCAAACGCGACATGGCTCGGCGCTCTACGGTGGTATTGATTGTGCTAATGTTGCTGATGGTGGGTGTGCGATTGCGGAGCAGTGAGCCTGCGACCGCAACCGCTGTGCAACAAGCGGCGACGCCCCTGCCTGTGCGAACAGCCGAGATCCCCCTTGCGTCGCGTGAAACATCGGGTTCAATGGAACCACCCGCCATTTACCCGCCGCGCCAGTCTTCCGAGGGATCTGCTTTGAAGTCGCTCGATTGCGTTACGATTGCCGACCCGGTCCATGGCTCGAAAGCCAAGATTCTGCCGGGCGTGGGATTCAACTGCTACGGTTTCCTGGCGAGCACGCCCTCGGGTCCTGTGGAAGTGCTCTGGTCGGCGCCTGATTTCACGGACGGCACCGCTAAACCGACAGGCAGCGGCATTCCGCTGATGTTTCCGTTCGCAGGCCGAATTCGGGGCGCGCAGTTTGTTTACGACGGGAAAACCTACACCCTCGAAGCGATGGACGGAATCGGCAACGCGATTCACGGATTCGTTTACAACCGACCGTGGCGTGTGAAGTCGCAGGAGAAGGATCGCGTGGTTGGCGAGTTTCAGGCCTCGGTCGATGACGAATCGCTGCTCGAACTGTGGCCGGCCGATTTTAGAATCACCGTTGAGTATCGCATCGCCGGCAACACTCTTAGCTCGGAGATCCTGATCGAGAATCCCGATGAGAAGCCGCTGCCGTTCACGTTCGGCACGCATCCTTACTTTCGCATTCCGGTCGGTGGCCGCAGCGCGGACGATTGCATTGTGAAGGTTCCAGTTTCCACGAGTTGGGAACTCTCCGATCTGCTGCCTACGGGAATCGTCGGGCCTTCGCCGAATGCGGACAAGCTGGCAGCAGGAATTCCGGCCGGCGAAATGCGGTTCGATAGCGTCTTCGGAGGGCTGCAGTTCGCGAACCATCGTCTGGAGACGTCGATTCGCGATCCGCACAGCGGTCGCCGCGTGACGCAAGAATTCGACGATCAATTCACCGCCTGCGTTGTGTTCAATCCGCCGCATCGCGAAGCGGTTTGCATCGAACCCTACACCGGACTGCCCGATCCGTTCTCCCTGCTGGAAAAAGGAGTCGAGCCACAACTGCGCGTACTCGGCCCCGGCGAGAGTTTTCGCGCGCGAGTCGAGATTCGCGTCGACTAGCTTAAGCGAGTGATCGCACCGCAGCACCGATGTCTTAGTTCGCGCTGCCGGCGAGAACTATCGTGGAGCGCACTCCCGGCCGGATTTCACCCCCCGGCACAATGATTCGTTTGTGCCAGGTGACCGCGGTGGTGGTCACGAGCGCCGCCGGTAGCACGCCCAACTCAGACCATTTATTATCGCGCGGGTCGAACATCAGGACTTCGCGCCGAAAGCCGGTGTGCGATTGTGGGGGACCGGTCACCTGGCTGCCATCATCGCCGCCCAGCAGCAGAAACGTGCTCGGCCCCCTGCCCGGCGCTGGCGAGGGACTGGCCGCCAGCGGCCAAGGCAAATCAGCGATCTTCGACCAGCCGACGGCCGGTGTGAACTTCAAGGCATCGCGAAGGTAAGTGCGACGCGGGCGACCGTCATCATCCGCCCGCAGCGAAACGCCGCCGACAAGATAAAACTCGCCGTCCTGAACCGCCGAGGTGGCAAGCATCCGTGCGGCGCCCGGCCACGCGGGTTCATTTCGCCAGCCATGCTCAGGTCGACCTAAATCGAGTGAGAGGAAGACGTGGAGCGGCTCGACGGCATCGGGGCTGACCGAACCGCCAGCCAGGTAAATCCGCCCCTTAAGCACGGCGCCGCATGCATTCGAGATTCTGAACGGCAGCGGCGGCAGGGGTTCCGTCTGGAGTGTGCCCTCGGCCAGTCTTAACCAGAAGCAATCGGCGAGATGTCCCGACTCGTTGCTGCCTCCGAGAACGGCAATGCCCCGAGACGTCGTGAGACAGACGCTGTAGCCCAGGGGGCGTGGCAATTTGCCGACAGTCCGCCATTCGCCACCGGGCTCATCGAGAACAAAGACTGAGTCGTGCCAACGCTTTATACCGGCTTCCCATGGCGGTCGGTCCGGAAAATTCGCGCCCCCGGCCACGAGCAGTTTGCCGTCCGTGATGCCCGCGACTGGGCCGGCGAAGCCTTTGGCATCGGGAATGGATGGCAAGTTTGTCCAAACCAGATGCTGCGCCCGCAATTGCGCGCCGAATGTGCTGGATAGCAGTAGTGCAAGAAATACAAACTGGTTACGGAGGGGCAGATTCAGTGCGTGCATTGGTTCAAGGAGACGTTTGATTGATCAAGTTTCGCTCGTATCAAGCACGCGCAAGACGGCGTTATAACGCTCGAGCACGTCGTTGCGATCGTCTACTTCTGGCAGATCGCGCTCGCAGGCTCGGCGCACTAGATGGGCATGTCGCACCAGGGCGGCCTGATCTTCCGGACGCCGGGCCACGTAAGCCACGCGCGAGAGCGCTTCGAGCAAACGAATCATCACTGAGGCCGAACTGCTGCCATACTGCCTAATCTGATTAAACGCCGCGTCAGTCACATCGGTAAACGTCACGGCCCGGGTTATGACGCGAAGCTTTCCCTGGTCGTCGTACTGGCGTGGCGAGGGAATCGAGCGACCTGCCAGCCTGCCAAGTGCTTCGGCCAGCCAGTCAACGCAGATGATCGCCGTGAAAGGATCGTTAATGCCCGGCGACAACGCGCGGAGCGCCACCTCGACCATCTGATCAACCGTGAATTCCAAATCCTGGTAAGGGGTACGCTGCGATTCGAGCAGGAAGGCCTCGTTGACGCGGCGACACAAATCATCGTCAACCGCTGAACCCGGCGTCACCAGCGCCACCGGGCTTCCAGCGATGACGAACTGACCGGGCCGTACGACCAACCGCACTTTGAGATCTCGCTCCTTCGCCAGGCTTACCAGGCGATGGACGTCGAGGGCGGCAAGATATCCACTGCTGCGGGCGGAAACCAGTGATGCGGACCGATCAGAATTGCCATCCAGTTCCTCGCTTTCGACGTCCTTGCCGTCGTGATTCACGTCGGTCAGCGGATCGGGCCAAAGTCGATCGATCGTGTCGTGCATCTCTCGGCTTACCGCAGCCACGATTTGATGCGCTTGAATTGAGATCGCGACATGGTGGATGAAGTACACGAGCACTCCCAGACTCAACAGCGCGAGTACAATTCCCAGCGCCACCGCCGCGCCGGGCACGAACAGCCCATTGTTTGTCCCATGAATGGTCCGCAAAACAAGCAAACAGTAAATAAATGTGCCGGTGAAAGTACCCAATACGACCTGGTTACTGCGATCGCGTATGAAGTTACGCAGAAGTCTGGGACCGAACTGGCCCGAGGCCAGCGACAGGGCCACGATCGTGATCGAGAACACGACGCCGGCCACGGTGATCATCGACCCGGCGATCGTCGACATCACGGCCCGAGCGCCTTCGGGTCCTCCGCCGTAGATCCACCAGACGTCGGTCTTACGGGCGACGTCTTGGATCTGGTGGTCCAGCGAGATCATGGCTACAGCCACGATCGCGGCCAGCACGTTCAGCAGGGCGGGGACAAACCAGTAGGAAGTCTGGAGCGAATCCCAGTAATACGAGAGGCGAGTGCGCATGCGAAACCGCGATTCGAGATGTCTGGCCGACCGTTGCTGGCCGTAACATCATAGCCTATCGCGGCACAGAAACGCGAATTGCTACCAGTCGAAGCGGGTGCCGATGAGTTCGAACAACCGCTGGTTCGATGCGGCGAACTCCTGCCGCAAGCGGACAGCGGCCGCTTCGCTCATCGGCTCCTGATAGCGCCCGCGATTGCTGCTGCCAAAGCTGGTCGGCTGCCAGGGGTCGAGGTGTAGAAATCGCAGGACCTCAGCAAATGCCTCGGCAGGCTGTTTGAAAAGCCGCTCGGCTTGCAGCAGCAGGATCTGTTCGCGGGGAAACAGCGCAAACCAGTGCACGAGCTGGTCGGCATAGTGACCCCGCGTCGCGTAGGAGTACCAGCGATGCATATTGCTGCGAGCGTACGGCTCGGCGAGCAATCGCTCGTGCTCGCCCGCCAGCCGCTGTGGCTCGGCGTCGAGGGCCGTTTCAAAAGCTAGCGGTTCATGCCCACGCCGCACCGAATGCTGATAGTGCGAGTACGCGCGGCTCACCGGGTTGCGGAGCAGGAAGATCAGCTTCACCTCGGGAAGCAGTTCGTGCACGCGTGCGGGTACGCGCGGGTCGAACATGTAGTAGGGGCTCGATTCGAAGCATAGACGCTCGCGAGAGTCCAAGGGAAAGTGCATCCGATACCAGCCTTCGCCGCGATCGAATGCGTCGTCGAAGTAGTGCACTTCCTTGGTGAACGACGGCGCGCATTGCGGGTGTCCGCAGAGGTAGTCGAACAGCGAAGTGGTCCCCGCCTTTTGAGCGCCGGCGATGATACACGCGGGAAGCGGGCGCTGATGGGCCGTAAGCTGCCGGTACCATAAACGTGGCGAAGCGAGCTGGCGCGTGCCGCGAACGGCCGGCGACTGCCAGAAGCGTGTGAAGTGGCTATTCTGTTGCACGATGTGTCACTCGCGCGGGAGGTGGATTCGATCGGGCTCGCTGCGCGTAGCGAGCCTAGGGATTAGATAGAGTTTTCGGCTTGAGTCGACTCTTCTCTTGACTAGCAATTGGTGGAAGCAGGTGCTAGCGAGAAGCCGCCAGCGGCGAAAGCAAAGAGCCGGCCTCCTCGCCACTGAGGAGACCGGCTCTGTTGATTCACATTCGGCGGGTCAATACGAAGACTACTTTGCTGCCTGGGCGTCGTCCGATACCGGCAGCTTGCCCTGGCTGATGAGTTCACCGAACGTCGGCGAAGCATCGTCGGCCGGATTCGACTTCATGGCCGCGACTTTGTCGAGGGCCTCTTGAATCTTGGCCTTATCCTTCGCATCGGTCTTCTTGTCGAGCAGTTCGTCGAGCGCGATACCGTAGGCGTTCTTATCCTTCTTCTTCACGCCCACGTGACACACATTGCACTTGGCCTGCTTGACTGCGGCGGCAAAGGCCTCTTCCTCCGGCGAGCCAGGCTCGGCCTTCACGTATTTCGCCTCAAACTCCTTCTTGAACGGATCGATGGCGTGGGCCGAGTCGATTTGGGCCAACAGCATGCCGGCGGTCAAGCCAAACAGCGCGAGCAGACAGAAATTCTTCATGGAAGTCTCACTTTTAATTGCGACACGATGGCCAGCGTAGCGGGCACTATGTGGATAGCGACAGGCACCGACATGGTCTGGCGGGAAGGAAACGCGGGGGTTCTTCGGGCGGGAGTGTTCCGGCAGTCGCCCCACTTGCAGTGCGAAAGTTCCGCTACTTAGCGAGGCAATGCAGCGGTTTTCCGCTACGGAGAATCAGTAGAATCACTGCCTGATTGGCTGTCAAGCGAACGCCCTCACGTGGGTCGCCGACTTCTTTCACAGCGGCAATCTGTGTGCAGAACCGCCCATTGCCAACAGGCGCAACGAGCGGAACGCACGCTGTATATCTTGGCAAATCCTAGTCGTTGATCTCGGGCATTCGCAACGGTTCCGGGGGCATAAGCATCGGCTCGGCCGGCATCGGCATAGGGGCTGCCATGGGACGCGTGTCGGGTGGCATCGTTTCTGATCGCGACGACTCGGTTCGTTCGCTTTGAGGCGGTGCCGGCGATAGCGTCGGCAAATACGGCAGCGGAGCGCCAGCGTCTCCGCCGTCACTCGCGCCTCCGACAGCGGCGCTCGTGCTCGAAAGCACATGGTCGGATGCCTGGTGTGAGTGAAACGGGCGTGATGCCGGCGGTGCCGCACTCCAGACCACGGCACCCGGGCCCGCAAACTGATTGCGACTTGAGAACCGCCACCATTCACGCCAGTCGTCAAAAGAGAGCTGTTTGGCCCCGCCCGGCCCGGCCGAGTTCATGATCTGCCAGAAATTACTAAAGCCCTGGAAGTAGACGCTGTCGGCGCTCCAGCGGAAACGCGCTTGAAATTCTTCGATGCCGGCCGGGCCACGTTGCTCGACCAGCGGGGCAGAGCCGGTTGTGGCAATCACACTGTCGCTCACGCGCAAGTCGACGACCACTTGATAGGGTTCTTCGTCGCTGCTGGTCATCAGCACCAGGCCGCCGCCAACCATGGCTGTCACGTGACGCAAGACGACTTCGACCGTCGTTTCCTGGCGAGGCTCGAGCGAGGCCCCTTCGGTGACGAGCATGCGTTCTCCAATTGCCAGCAGACCATCAGTCCAAGTGAGCCGCACGGCCTGCAAGTCCGTGTCGCGCAGCAAGGTCGCTTCGCCCCGGGCCACGCAGTTTTCCAGGTGGATGCTAACCACGTGACTCCCCATGGCCGTGCCGGAGCTCATGTCCATGGTGCCCGCGCCTGGCGGTGACTTAACGTCGAAAATCGCGACGCCGCCGTAATATGGCGGCTGAGAACGGACCGTAAACGTGCAGTTTTCAAAATCGAGCAGGTCGGCGTGCTGCGCTTCGAACAAAGAACGTTCCGTCGGGGAGTTGGCCGGCAGTTCCAACTCCCACTGAACGTTTCGCACCAGGAGCTGCCCGCCCGAGACGCTGACCATTCGAGCTTCGGCAATTGGTTTGTCGAGCTCGGGCGCGAAGACTACGGTGGGACGATATCCGTTGCCGGCGCGGATCGTCAATTTGACGTTGGAAAGAATGAGCGGTCGCTCAGTTCGAGAACCGTTGTAGTGCAGTTCCACGACGTCACCATCTTTGGCCGCGCTGCAGGCGGCGAGCAGGCTGGTGAAATTGTTTGGGAGTGAGTCGTCGCCGACCGTCAGGATCTGACCCGCGCCTTGCGCCGGCAGATTGGGGGGCGGATCGACGGCGCTGCCGGACAGGTTGAAGCCGTCGCCGTTCGAGTCAGCGGCCTGTCTTTTCTGAGCGGCCTCTCGCAAGCGATTCCAGAGATCGAGCATGCCCTCGAGCGTATTGGGATTTGGAGTTGGCACAACATCATGCGCTCCGTCGGGAATCGGCCGCCCACCGCCGGCCGGGCCTTCCGGGCGAGTCGAACTCGAGACCCCGGGATTGTCTGTTCGCGGCGGCATGGTCGTTGTACCGGCGCCGGCAGTGCCTCCCGCCGAATCGTCTGGCCTGAGCGGGTGTGCCGTTTCCGGACGCGCGTACGTCGGCGACTGGATTTCCGCCGGCTTCGGAGCGAGCTTTGCTGGACTCGTCGAGCCTGCAGAGCTGACGCTCCACAACGGTGCAGGGGGCGGCGGCGTTTGCGAGCCGTAAATCTCGAGTCCTAAAACGACCAGGAGCAGAGCCACGACGGGCACCAACCAAGGCAGATGTCGCTGCCACGGAAGTTCGCGCCGCGCTGGCAACAACGCGCTGCGCGGCGGCGGAGCCTCGCCCAACTGCACGCCCAGCAGCTGTGCCAGGTGTGCGAGCTCCTCGAGCAGTTCGAGCGGTTGCTGATAGCGTTCGGCGGGATTCTTCGCCAGCAGGCGAGTCAGCACTCGGGATACTTGCGGCGGCAACTCAGGCCGAACGCTCCGCGGATCGGGCGGAACGTCCCCCTGGTGCTGCAACAGCTTTTGCAGCACGGTCCCTTCGGGAAACGGCGGCCGCCCCGTCAGCATGTAGTAGAACGAACAACCGAGCGAGTACAAGTCGCTGCGAACATCGGCGCTGCGTGGATCGCGGGCTTGCTCGGGCGAGATGTAGTCGAACGTGCCCAGGGTGACGCCGCTCGCCGTGAGGTCATTCGATGCCTGAGCCATTTGGTTCAGCCGAGCGAGACCCATGTCGACGAGTTTGGCCTTGCCGTCGGGGGTGACCAGGACGTTCGAAGGCTTGATGTCGCGGTGTATGACCGAGCGTTGGCTGGCATGGTCAAGCGCCAGTGCAATCTGGTAGGTGTAACTGAGTGCCTGATTGAGCGGCAGCGGTCCCTCGCGATCGACCAGATCACGAATGTTAATGCCTTCGATGAATTCGAAGACGATGTAGTGCACGCCGCGGTCTTCGCCAACATAGAATACGCGGGCGATGTTGTCGTGATTGAGTCGAGCAGCCGATTGGGCCTCGTTGCGAAAGCGTCGGAGCGTTTCCTCGTCAGCCGACTGATCGCGTGAGAGAACCTTGACCGCCACTTCGCGATCGAGCGTGGTGTCGTGTGCCCGGAAGACGATGCCCATTCCGCCACCGCCCACGAACTTCTGCAACACGAACTGGCCGAGTTGTTCACCCTCCCATTGGCGGGCCGATTCACTGGGCACACTGCCGGCGTACGGCAGATCAGGCACTGGCGGGCGTGAGGAGATCACGGTTTGGCCATCACCGACCAGGGCGCGACCCGAAGCGGAACCAGGAGCCGAGCCCGTCGGCTCGGTGCCCAAAGCCGGATGAAGGCTGGAGCCTTTAGCGCGCGGAGCAGGCTGGTGGCTGGAGGTTTCGCTCATCAATGCTCTTAGCGGCCGCGAACAACTTTAGGATTTGAGACGACCTGCGAAGGTCGCCACTCAGACAATCGGCGAACTGCCAAACGGCATGGTGCCGCGCCGGCTGATTCGCGGAAGCCCCTCTTTCGCTGCTCAACGGTCGAATTGAAAAACGCGCCGAGACGACTTGTGACGAGCCCATCGGACGAACGTCCGCCACCAGGAAAAACCGGCCCGCCGTGTTCGAAATGCTCGTCCCCAGCAGCTTTTGATTGTAACCTGCGACGTGGGTTGCGGTCAAATCAGCAACTGTTGTTGCGGATTGGAGTTAGGACGAAAACTGATCGGTCAGTTGCCGAGCGAGCTGGAACTCAAACAATGGGCCTGAACGGCGGCGATAACGTTGCTTTCCGTCGCGGCTGAGGTAGATTTCAGATCGCCTGCTGCTGAGACCACGTCCCCAATAGCCCGCTTTTCAGGGATTTTCGGTGTATCCGCTGCAGCGGACGTCGTCCTTTACAACTCACTTAGAAGGTGCCCAACATGACTCCAGCCAACGCCGTCGGCCGTCGCTCTTTCCTGAAACACTCTGCCCTGGCGGCTGCCGGAGCGAGTCTGGCGACGCTGGCTACACCGGCCCGGGCAAAGACCAAAGATCCGCTGTTCAAGATCTCGCTGGCCGAGTGGTCGCTACACAAGACTCTGTTCAGCGGGAAGCTGGCGAACATCGACTTCCCCAAGGTGACGAAGGAGGAGTATGGGATCGACGCGGTCGAATATGTGAACCAGTTCTTCGCCACGAAGGCCCAGGACCAGAAGTACTTGGCCGACATCAAGCAGAGGGCGGCCGACTTCGGCGTGACCAACGTTCTGATCATGATCGATGGAGAGGGCAATCTGGGCGATCCAGATGAGGCCCGGCGAACCAAGGCAGTTGAGAACCACTACAAGTGGGTGGATGCCGCCAAGTTCCTCGGCTGCCACTCGATCCGTGTAAATGCACACTCCAAGGGGAGCGACGAGGAACAGGCCAAGCTCGTCACCGATGGGCTCCGCCGCGTAAGTGAATTTGCGACCGGCCCGGGGATCAACGTGATTGTCGAGAATCACGGCGGGCTGTCGTCTAACGGTGAGTGGCTGGCGAATGTGATCAAGGCAGTGAATCTGCCTAATTGTGGAACTTTACCGGACTTTGGTAATTTTCGAGGCTATGACCCGTACAAGGGCGTTGCCGAACTGATGCCCTTCGCCAAGGGGGTAAGCGCGAAGAGCCACAACTTCAGCGAGGACGGCAACCACGTCGAAACGGACTACGTAAAGATGATGAAGATCGTGCTTGATGCCGGCTACCACGGCTATGTGGGAATCGAGTACGAGGGCACCAAACTTTCAGAACCGCTGGGGATCTTGGCCACTAAGAAGCTCCTCGAAAAGGTTCGCGAGCAGTTCTCCTAGTTAACGCAATCCGGCCATTCAATACACTCGACGGGCATTCACGGAACGACCGTGAATGCCCTTTTTATGCGCCAACCCTTACGCTAGCAGCAGCCAGATAGCTGCATGCTACCGGAGCGGATCCAGGTCAAATCTTGAGGAAATTTCCGGCAATCCGAACTGGACACTTTGGCAAATGAGAAAACGGCCGCTGCCTACTTATTAGGCAACCGAGCCGTGCCCAGTTCCGAGGCAACCCTGCATCGGCTTTCAGCGACACCCAAAGAATCGTCGCAAGTGCTATGACAGCAATGACATTCGTGCTGTGCCTTGCTGGCCGCTTACGATTGGAACGTGACAGGGTCGATGCTATGCGACCCGTCCTTTCCAATTCGTTTCAGGAGAGTGAGCATGAGCGAACTACGACAAGATGTCTTTCGCGCGGCGGAGGAAATTTTTGAACAGCGTCCGAGCTGGGTGACCTTCTTCCGTGAAGTGCTGGGCGTGGATGGAATCGTGCGGCAAATGTACCGAACGCCTGAAGCTCTTGCCCAATTTGAACAATCCCCCGACTACCAAAAGATCCAGCACATGCTGGCCAAGCTTCGCGAGAACGACGCGGACCTGCCCGGTGGGCCCCGTGAGCCGACCCGCGTGATCACCGTCCGGCTGCCGAAGAGCCTCCACGAGTCGCTGAAGTCGGAAGCCCACGACCGGCACACCAGCATGAACAAGCTGTGCATCTCGAAACTGCTCCAGCAGATCGATGACGAACTGGTCCCGGCCGAAGTTGGCATGGGAATGTCGGAAGAACCGGCCGCCTAAGTAAACAGCGGCGAGATGGCCGAATAGAAAAGATTCGGAGCGAACCTGTAAGCCGGGTTCTGTCCCCTCGCGGCAGCGCATGCGCTGCCGCGAGGGAGCGGCCATTTCTCTACGACGCCTGTCGCCAGTCGCCTTTAGCAGCCTACCCGAGTGTCAGTTGGCGGACCGAGCCGACCCGCTCGAAGCATGCGCTTCGATCCACTCTGTTTGGCCTTGCTCCGGGTGGGGTTTACCTAGCCAGGCTGGTCACCCAGTCTGCTGGTGAGCTCTTACCTCACCGTTTCACCCTTACCGCCGACGGCCGAAGCCGCCGGTTGGCGGTTTGCTTTCTGTTGCACTTTCCCGGGCCTTGCGGCCGGTGGGCGTTACCCACCACCCTGCCCTGCGGAGCCCGGACTTTCCTCCCGGCGTTGCAGTCGTTTCCGTCTGCCCGCCGAGCGGCCGCCCGGTCCGCTCCGAATCTCTTTCTTACAGTACGCCAGCCGGCGATGGTTGGATAGCAGAAATCGCGTCGCCGCGGGAGTTCCTGCCATGACGTCCCGCTGCAACCTTTTTCGCGCTGGTGGCACCTACTTGGTGTACGCCAGAGGCGATTCTCCTTGGCTCGAATCGGGTCGGCGGCCTTCCCATCGGTTAGCTTTTGCGGCATGGAACTAGACCCCGCCACCTTTGCGCAGCTCAGAACGGGGCAACCGATGGCCTTCGAGGCGCTGATTGAACAGTTCGAAGGCCCCCTGTTTCGGTTCTTCTTCTGCGATCACCGCAATCACCATGTCGCCCAGGAACAAACCGCTGAGACGTTTGCCCAGCTCGTGAGACGCTGCCCGGGATGCGGGGGGGAAACGATAAACTGCGCGCTTTTGTGTTTGCGACGGCGCGCCATGTTCAACTGCGACGAGTGCGCGAGCGTAAGAACGCTGCAGTCCCACTGGCCGAAGCCTTTGAACTGACCGACAAGCGGCCGTCGCCCGCCGCGAGCGCCGCGGCTCGTGAACAGGTTGGGCTCGTGCTCGACTCCATCAGCCAGTTCGAGGAACAAGTCCGCAACGTCCTCCTCCTGCGATTCGTCGAGGAGTGCTCGCTCGAGGAGATCGCCGACCACTGGGCACCGTCAAGAGCCACATCCATCGCGGCCGCTCACGGCTGCGAAAGATCTTCGCCGAGAAGGAAGCCGAGTCATGAACGACGACGAACGTTCGCCTGGCGAACCAGAAGACACCGAGTTGGCCGAAGCTTTCGCGCAATTGCGGCGGCTCGAGCCTTCGATGTCTGCCCGGCTCGCTAACCGGGCGATGGTGGCCACAGCATTGCGGGTGGCCGATGCTGCGCGCGAGCGCCGCTGGTGGCGGCGTTCGATCTCGGTGCCGATGCCAGTAGCCGCTAGCCTGCTCGCGCTGCTCGCAATCACGGCGTCAATAAGCGCCGCGGCCTGGCTTGAGGCAAGGCAAGCCGACGGGCCCTCTGCGGCTGGCGCGAACGAGAATCCGCAAAATCACTCCGCTACCGGCGATTCACGCATCGTCGCACGACGCCAGGCCGCAGAAGCGCCGGGCTATTCGGTCAGCGAAACCTACCTGTGTGGAGTCGGCCGAATCAATTCAAACTCTCGCTATCCTCAGACGGAGAACACGCCATGAAGCTGCGGCTAAAGACGATCGTTTGCCCAGCAGCGGTTGCCGCTTTGTGGGCTCTTGGGGGCGCTGGGCCTATTGAGCAGCCTCGCGCCGCTGCCGAGGTCGTCGGCGTCGAAGTGGAACCAGCAGAAGTACCGCTCAATCAGTTCTGGATCAATGCGAAGGTTTTCTCTCTCATCCCTGTAGAGCCGCTGAAGAGCTATAAGTCCGTAGCTGCCGGCGCCACGAGCGGCACAGGCACGCTGACGCTGGGGGTTTCAAGCGAGGAGCGGCGATTCGATGTTTCGATCGAAGCCAAGGCGCGCAAGGGAAAGCTCCTTGCTAATGTCACCGTCGAGCCGGACAAAGAAGACCGGCGAACGCAGGCCCAAAGCATCGAGTACGACGTGACCGACCTTGGGGCACGGTCGCTGGATTTGTGCCGTGACGCTGACGGCCGGGTTTATCGGCTGAGCCTCTCGCCCACCGTCGTGGAAGCCGAGAGGCCTCGCCAGTTCAAACTGAGCAGTCTTTGGTTGGAGTCTTTCGGCTTCCCGAATTCGCCCATCATTCTGAACGACCACGACTATCTGGGAAGGCTATCGATGTCGAGCTCGCCGCTGGCCTGGTGCGACATTCCGGGGCTGGCAAAGATCGAGTTCTCGCTGCTGCCGCTGAAGGATTCGAAGCCGCTGGGAACGCTCAAAGAGGGGCTCCTCAGAATCGTGCATGAGGAAGACACGATCGAGATTTCCGGAGTTCGCAATGGTGTACAGCGGGAAATCCTGAGCGGGGGTCCGTACAAGGTTTGGGTGCGCTGGCTGCCGCCGACGCAAACCGTCGAAGAGCATCGCGAAGAGGCGAAGAAACATTTTGCCGAGCTGCGGCAAAGGGTGAAGGATGGAGAGATCGAGCTGCCGCCAGGGGCACTCGAGCGTCTGGAAAAGCGGCACGCAGCCGGCGGAAGAATAGGCCTGAACAGCGGCATCCGCGGCTTCGAGCCCGGCGAACTCGCGGACGACAGCGTATCGCAGTGAGAGAAAGAACTGCATGCGTCTAGTTGAGCAGTTCCGGTTAGGAAAGTGGCCCCACGGCAAAGCCGGCGGCTGCCCAGGGACGCCACTGGCCCGACGCACTGCCGCGCTCGCCGAGCGCTAATTCGCAACCGGCTCGGAGATGAACTCCACTTTGGGACTGCCGCCGCGGCCGGCCGCCTGAAAGAACTCTCGCACATAGCGGAGAGTCTCTTTCGTGTTTTCGGGATTTTTGAAGTTATCTCCCTTTTGCAGTGCGGGACGAACTTCGTCGAGCGTTCCCAGTGGCGCACCGCCCGTCAGCACGCAGGGAAACCAATACCCCTGACCGTCGTCGTCCTCAAGATAAAACTCGGCGTAGCAATCGCCTTTGACGAACACGGTGCGAGCGGGAATCTTTTGCGAGCGACACATCGCCACGAATAGCGACACGAGTTCGTCGGTGTAGCCGTCGCCATCGAGCAGCGCCTTCGCGGCACCTTTCAGCTTTCCCTCTTTGAACTGCACGTTCGTGCGCACGTAGTTGGCAATTGCATCGACCTGGTCCCAGGCTGTGCCCGCATCGGCGACAGCCTTCTTAGCGGCGGCGACGATCTTGGGGTGCCGGCTCTCGATCATGGGGCTAGGACCCAGGTTGAGCTGCATCGCTCGATCGAGCTTCTTGGGAATGCGATAGATCGAGGTGTCGGCCGGCGGCTGCATCTTGCGGCGGGTGATTTCATAGATGACGATTGCGTGCGCTTCCTGGCCGCCGGCGAGCTGCGGAATCTCGACAACCATCTGCTTTAGTCCGCCGCCGCCCGAAATGTCGCGCTCGGTCACGCGTTTGACGTTACTCGTCACATCTTCCCGGAAGATTTTGACCTTCTGTTCGGGCCACTCAGATGGGATCGGGATGTTCGCGATGCCGTTGAACATGTTGCCCGTGGCTTTGACGGTGACGCCGAGCTTGAGCTTGGTGGTGACTTCGTCGCCGAGAACGGGCCCCTTGCCGGAATCGACGCTCTCTTGCGCGGCGGCAACCGACAGAACACCATCAGCCAACAACGCGACGGCAATAAATAGCAAACAGAACAACGAGATTCGCACGGCGGTTGTTTCCCAAAGCTTGAGAGGCGTCCGTGCAATCAGAAATAGCAAGGCGCTGAACCGCGGCAGAAGGATGCCGCCCCGGCCAACTCTCTCATTCTAGTCGCGGCAGATTGTGAATCTCGGGCGCAGTTGTGGAATCTCAAGGCCCGGCTGCGGGCGGCGTGGCGATTGTGCGGAATGTAACGGCTAACGACGTGGTGTGCCCCACCGACGGCAAAAAAGGAAACGCGAAAGGCCGCTCAAGATCTGCTGGTAGCGATCGAGCGGCCTGGCGCACTCACGGGATTGAGTTCGATTTGAAACCGGCGCGCGGCACAGCGCTCGAAGCCCTCGACGATGTGCCGCGCGGGTCAATCGAATTACTACGGAGCCGGCGTGTACGCCTCGGGGCCCGGAATGATCGTCGACGGACTGACGGTTACCGGCGCTGACAGGGTGGGCGCGGGCATTCCCGTCGAGGGTGCGACCGAGTAGCCTTCAGCGCTTGTCGCATACTCCGTGACAGGCGAGCAGCCCGACGAGCAAGCCGGCGTGCAGCACGGTGAAACCGGCGCACAAGGACGATACGCCGTTTGGCGACCGCGGCAACCGCATGCGCTGGCCATAAGCACTACGCCCGCGAGAACCAGAAGCATCTTCATGACTGTTAGCTCCGACACGACAGTTAGGAGCCGAGCAAGCATCTCACGAGCTCGGCATGCAACTCTACCCTGTAGGGATGAAGCGGCAAGCGCGGCGCGTTGAGATTTGGCAACACGTTGAATTTTCGCGTCACCCAGGTTGAAAAAGTGCTACATTCTACGTGAGGCTCGTGGTCGCATGTGTTTTCGCCAGACCGCGCCCGCGGAACGATCGCCACACATTCGCGCCAGTATCCCCCAGCGGCCACTCCATGCAAGACATGCACCGCACGCAGTCGCTTCTTCGCCGCACGTTGTTGGCCGCGTTGGTTTTGACCGTCGCCATTCCTTATGCGGCCCAAGCAGTTGCGGGCGGCCGGAGCTGCTGTGGACTGCGACCACAGGACCAATTGTGGCTGGTGAGCGATCGCTCGCTGGGATGCGCCAGCAATTGTATGGAACCGCGCCTGCAATACTGGCGCTACGATTGCCAGCGACACTGGACACGCGCGAATCTCGATGAGTTGCTGGCGGTCGAAGACCCAGGGACCAACACGGTTGTCTACTTGCATGGCAACCGGCTGTCGTCCGGCGATGCGTTCGAGCGTGCCTGGACGAGCTATCGTTCGCTGGTCCGCTGCGCTGACGCGCGGCCGATTCGCTATATCGCCTGGTCGTGGCCCAGCGACAAGATGGGCGGCCCGATTGAGGACGCGCGGATCAAAGCAGCTCGCACGGATACCACCGCGTACTACCTGGCCTGGTTCCTGGATCGTCTCGATCCCAATGCCCCGCTGAGCCTGTGGGCTCATAGCTTCGGCGCTCGAGCGGCAACGGGCGCTTTGCATCTCTTGGGTGGCGGCGAACTCTGCGGCAGAGTGCTGGAGCGAGTGCATCCCGAGCGCGTCCCGGCAAATGCCGTGCTGCTGGCCTCGGCGCTCGATAACGGCTGGATCTTGCCGGGCAGGTTTCATGGGCAGGCTTTGACTATGACCGCGCACATGCTGTTGGTGAATAACTGCGCCGACCGACTGCTGAAACGCTATGAGATACTCTCCGGACGACGTTCAGGACGCGTGGCCCTGGGATATGCCGGCATCAGCCGTCGCGCACTTGGCCCCGAGGCCGCCAAGGTGACGCAGATCGACGTCAGCGGATACGTCGGCAAGCAACATCAGTTTATGCTGTATGTGCAGTCGGCCAGCCTGATGGCACGGATGCGAGCGGCGCTGCTCTCGGCCCCGGCAGGCGTACTACGCAAGAGTCCGGCAGAGTCGGCCGAAGAAGTTGATCCTGGCGAGGACTCAGGACCGGAATTGGCGTCCGCAGCCGCTGTAAAGGACTTACACGCAGCGGACAGCACGCCACAGTAAGAGGAACTCGCGCGATGGAGGGAGCCAACTGGGCAGGCATCGCGGCCGTCTCGTTCCTGTATGCCGTGTTTCTGGTCGTCGGTTGGCGCGCTTCGCGGCGTATCAAGGTCGGCAGTGCCACCGAACTTCTCGTGGCCGGGCGCTCGATGCCCTTCTGGATGGCCACGATCACAATGGCCGCCACCTGGATCGACGGCGGCTACCTGCTGGGCACGGCCGAAGGGGCGATGACCAGCATCGCCTCGGGTTGGCAGGGCGGAATGTGCTTCGGAATGAGCCTGGTGCTGGGCGGTTTATTCTTCGCACGCAAGATGCGCGCGCTCGAGTTCGTGACGCTCGTCGATCCGCTGACCGCACGATTCGGGCGACATTGGTCCGCCGTGCTTTCGGTGCCGGCACTGCTCGGTGAGATCTTCTGGAGTGCTGAACTTCTCGTTGCAATCGGAGCCACTTTCGGCGTGATGCTGGGGCTGAACCTGACGACCGCGATCCTGGTCTCGGCCGGCGTGGTGACGCTTTATACGCTGTGGGGTGGCATGTGGAGCGTCGGGTACACCGACTCGGTGCAGTTCATGCTGATCCCGTTCGGACTGCTCGTCGCGCTGCCGCTTGCACTGCACGCAGCAGGAGGTTGGGATTCCGTCTGGAGCGCGTACGCTGCAGCACACGGCACGGCCGCGCGTGTGATTCCGCCCACGAGGGCAGACGGCTTCTGGACCGCACCGCGGATTGTTGGCTGGTGGGATCTGTCCGTTATGCTCATGCTCGGCGGCATTCCCTGGAACTGTTACTTCCAACGGATTCAAGCGTGTGAAACACCGACCAAAGCCAAGTGGCATTCGATCACTGCCGGGCTGATCACAATGGTGCTGACAATTCCGCCGCTGCTGTTGGGTGTGGTGGCGTTCGCCTATCCGCACTGGAGTGACACGGCACGCGAGCGACTAGCGGCTTCGCCCACGATGGCGCTGCCCCTGCTGTTTCAGTACGCGCTGCCGCCGCTGGTTGCGATCCTGGGGCTGACAGCGATCGTGGGCGCGGTGACGTCAAGCTTCAGCGCCTCGATCCTCTCAGCCGGTTCGATGATCAGTTGGAACTTCGTGCGCGCGATCGCGCGGCCGAATGTCTCGACCATCGGCATGCGACGGGCGATTCGCTTGTCGATCTTGCTTCTCGGCGCGCTGGCGGCAATGCTTGCCCTGGAAGTGCAAAGCGTGCAGCGATTGTGGTTCTTTACCAGCGATCTGGTGTTCGTGCTGCTGTTCCCCCAGCTCGTGTACGCGCTTTACGATCCACGAGCAAATCGCACGGGTTCGATCGTGGCCTTTGCCGTGTCGCTGCTGTTGCGACTGGGAGGCGGCGAACCGATCTTGCGCGTGCCGCCGTTCATTCCCTATGCTGAGTGGTTTGCGATGTGGCTGCCGGGCGGAAGCGCGGCGTGGATGGATGACGCCGGCGAGTCAACCCTGTTTCCCGTGCGGATTGTCGCTGCGGCGGCTGGCCTGGTTTTGATGCCAGTCGTCTCGCGCTTCACCGGTGCTTGGGATCCACCGCGAGCGATACCACAGCCGCCTCGGCAATCCACGGACCAACCGACCGGGTAATGCAATGATTCAACGCGACCACGAAGCGCGTCGCCTGGAACAATACCAACGCGGCGGCACATTTCCTGACCCGCCAACCTGGCCAAACTGGGTGGCTTGGATCGCTCACGCATTTACCGGCGTGGGACTGGTACTCGCATCGGGCATGGCTGTGGCGATTGTCGAAGGCACGGCCGAGTCGTTTCGACTGGCGTTCGTCCTGATGCTGGTGGCGTGCCTGGTTGACGCGACCGACGGTTCGCTCGCGCGGCGGCTGCGTGTGAAGGAACTGATCCCCGGCTTCGATGGGGCAAAACTCGACGACATCATCGACTTCCTGACATTCACGAGCCTGCCACTGCTGTTGATGTGGCGCGCGGGGATTGTGCCCGAGAGTATGTCGTGGGTGCTGGTCGTGGCGCTTGTGGCGAGTGCTTACGGCTTTTGCCAGATTCCGGCCAAGACCAGCGACGGCTACTTTGTGGGCTTTCCGTCGTATTGGAACATCGTCGCGTTCTATCTGTATGTGTTAAAATGGCCCGGCTGGCTGTCTTCGGTGGTGGTGCTGATACTCGCGGCGCTGACGTTCGTGCCGAGCTACTACCTGTACCCAAGCCGCGGCGCGGTGCTCAGTCGGTTAAGCAACTTCCTGGGCGGCGTGTGGGTGGTGATGCTGCTGTGGGTGCTGTGGGCGCTACCGGCCAGCGACCCGCCGGAGGACGCCAAACTGGCCGAGCAGTCGTGGCAGTGGGCGATGATCTCGCTATTCTATCCGGTGTACTACATGTGCGTATCGTGGGCCCTCACGATCCGGCGGTGGCAACGGAAATGCTGATGCCGACCTCCGAGGAAATGCGATCGGCTGGCGAATGCCGTTAGCCGGCGCCGTTGGCGAGCGGTTCGAGCTGCTCGAAGGTGGAAGACCGCTTCACTTCCAGCAACCGTGCTTCGGCCTCCTCGATCGACGCAAGCAGCGTATCGATCGTCGCGTTTCTGGCGTCTTCGAAGCTGCCATAGCGATCGGATAGGGATGGCGGCGAAGTTGGCGGGGCAGTGCCGAGCGGCAGTGCGGCGGCCGGAGCCGCGAGCTTTTTTGCCACACACGGGGAAGGCAGACCTTTGGCAGCCTTCGCTGGTTTGGCGGTCGGCTTAGCCGGCTTGGCTGCGGGTTTGCCTGACTTCACCGCGGCCTGCTTCGTCTTGGCGGGCTTCTCGGCCGCGGATTTCGCGGCGGCAGGTTTAGCTTTCTTGGCCATGGTCGGCTCCGCAGTTCGTCTTGGTGATCGTCGCGCCGGCAGCAAGGTTTGCCCAGGGCGCCTCAGCCCCGGCTGTACCATGAATACCCCACAAAGCGCCCTTTGTCGACCACTTTCATGCTTGAGAACCATCAGCGCAGTGCCATGCGGAACGCGATGACGATCTCTGCAGGGTGCAGCAACCGCGGAACTACCAGGCAATGCCTTGCAGCAGAAACAGCCCGGCGAACGATCCACAGCCAAGAGCGGCACCGGCCAGCGTCTGGGCGAGGGTGTGCCGCTTCAGGTAAAGTCGGGCCCACATTACGATTGGCACGAGCAGCGAAAACAGGATCGCGCCGCCGCCGATGCCGAGGGCCGCAAAGGTGGCGAGACCGGCCGAAGTCGACGTGTGAATGCTGATCTGCCAAGCGAGCGTTATTGCGAAGAGCAACAGCGTCTGAATCAAGGCAGCGATGATCGGCGCGACAAATACCGCAGGTGCGCCGATGAACACCAATGCGACGACCCCGGCCAATGCAGCCGCCGAAGCGACGGCAAACGGTCCGACCCGCTCGTGCCGGTTCGGCAAATGAATATCGGCAACGCGTCCGGTTTTCAGCAGCCAGATGACATAGAGCATCGGCACTGGAACCGCAAAGGCGAAGTACAGCAAAGCATAGCGAAATGTACTCGGGTCGCCGCTGGCCCAGACGCCGAGCATCAGGCCGGGCACGGCAAGCGCCGCCGGGCTGAGCACGTCGGAAATGACTCGCGCCACCATGTACAACGAACCGGAGCGATCGGCCGAACCGACCGCGGTTGATGCAACGCTACTCAAGAGTGAAACTCCAAACGGAATGGGCGAAACGGAAGGAGGGACACGGGGTGCCTCGCGCCGGTGTCGCCCCAGCGGCACGAGAACGGATGGATTTTACATATCTCAATTGCAGCTGCCCCGAACACCTGCCCTTGTACTACGAGGCGAAATCCACGTGGTTCTGTTACCCAGTTGTAACTGATTTTCCTGAAATGTCACCCCTATGGGACCCCTTCGAATGGCCTTTTTAACGCCAGGCTGACTCCAGAAAATGCAGCCAGTTGCCGTGCATAATGCCCTCAATGTCCGCAGCCGAATAGCCTCGCTTTGCTAGCATTGCGGGGATCCGGGCGAGATCGGCAATTGTATCGAGATCGCCAGGGCTCTGTTCCCTACCGAAGCCGCCGTCCAGATCGGTGCCGATGGCCGCATGACGCGCATTGCCGGCAAGTTGGCAAACATGGTCCATATGATCGAGCATGTGCTCAAGTGTCACGCCGGCCTCCCGGGGCGTCGTCTTTCCACGCACCCAGCCGGGTACCATCATCCAGGCATCCAGCGCCGCGCCAATCACACCACCGCGCGCGATCAACTCTTTGAGCTGTTCGTCGCTGAACTGGCGAGTGTCGTTGACCAGTGCGCGGCAATTGTTGTGGCTGGCCCAGACCGGACCGTGGAAGTGCTCCATTGCTTCCCAAAAGCTCTCGTCGCACAAATGCGTGGCGTCGAGTATGAAGCCGAACCGCTGCATCTCTTGGAGCAGTTCGCGGCCGAGCGTACCGATACCGCCCGTGGCATGCGTGCCGAAGGCATACGTTCCGGGACCGTAGTGCGCGGGTCCGATGGCGCGCAGGCCTTGCCCCCAGGCGCGCTCAAGGTGTTTCGGCGTGAGAATCGAATCGGCGCCTTCGAGGCTGAGGATATACCCAATCGGCGCACCGGCCGGCGGATTCTGCCAGAGGGCTACGTGACGACGCAGCTCGTCGAGATTGCGAATCTGCACCATCTGCCCGGCGTCTTCCATCGCGCGGTACCATGCGAGTTGCCCCTGGGTTTGCGCCCAGGCGATTTCGGGGGCGTTCCAGCCAGGAAGCTTGTTAGCGGGCTTCACGTAGCGAGCGATGAGCGTCGCCACGCACAGGCCCACCTTGCCGCGGCGCATCTCGCCGAGCGAGACCGTATTGGTCCCGCGATCAGGTTTGTCGGTAAGGCCGCGCTCGCGAGCGCGGATCTCTGCGATCGGCCGGGTGAGGTCGCGGTTCCACTCCAGCGCGTTCATGCTCAGGTCGAGGTGCGCGTCGAAGATCAACATGCTGCGTGACTTTCCTGCTGTTAAAGTGGCGCGCCGATGGTTAGGCTTAGGCGCACGCCATGCTAACGCGACGGGTAGCGCGACCGCAATGGATAGGCGTTCCCTGCGAATTTGACGCCCCAAGTGCCGATGACGACGCTCGAACCCCTGATCGCGGATCGCCCGACAAAGGTGCGCTACGGCGTGCTAGTGCTCTCCGTGACGATGGCCGTGATTCTCTATCTCGACCGAATGGCCATGACGGTGGCCGTGCCGGCGATGGCGGTCGACCTGAACGCGGACTCGAAGAAAGTCGCCGAAGCGATGGGCGTCTTCTTTTGGATCTATGCGTTTCTACAGATTCCCGCCGGGTGGCTCGGTGACCGTTGGGGAGGACGCCGCGCGCTCACGCTATATGTCGTCGCCTGGTCGCTGGCGATCGCAGGAATGGGCCTGGTCACGACCGTCACGGGATTGGTCATTATGCGGGGCCTGCTCGGCGTTGGACAAGCCGGGGCTTATGCTACGACCGCCAGTTTTTTGCGCCGCTGGATGCCGTTTGACACTCGCGGATTTGCGAACAGCGCCGTTTCGCTGGGTGGCCGCGCCGGCGGCGTGCTCGCTCCGGCGCTCACGGCGCTGGCAATGGCGTTTGTCGGAATGCTCAGCTCGGACGTCGCTCGCTGGCGGCCAGTGTTCATCGCTTACGGCGCCGTCGGGCTTGCGTGGGCCGTAATCTTCTGGCGTTGGTTTCGCGACCGCCCCGCAGAGCACGCGGGAGTGAACGCGGCAGAGCGAGCGCTGATTGCCGGCCAGGCCAGCGAGTCCGTTGAGGATCTGAAGCAAGATGCACCACGAGTACCCGCGTCCGTGCTGGCGGGCAGGCTTCTCGCAAGCCCTTCGATCTGGGCGCTCGCGGTCTGCAATTTCTGCATTAACGTCGGCTGGATGCTAGTGGGAACGCTGCTGCCGACGTATCTGATCCAGATGCATGGTTGGACGGAAGTTCAAGCGGGCATCACGACGAGCATCGCTGCTTCGGCAGGGATGGTCGGCTGCCTGACCGGTGGAATGGCAACCGATCGGCTTGTGCGTCGTTTGGGCCTTGCTTGGGGCAGACGTGTGCCGTGCCTGATATCGTATGGCGGGGCATCGCTTGCGTATGCTATGTGTTTCTTTCTCGAGGATCCGCTGGCGATCGTGTCGTTGCTCATCATCGCTTCGCTGCTAGGCGACTTCGGCTTGGGAGCGCTGTGGTGCACGTATCAGGACCTGGGAGGTTCGTTTGCCGGTACAGTGCTCGGAGTGGGCAACATGTGCGGTAATCTCGGCGCGGCAATTGGCATCTCAGTCGTGATGCGGCTGGCACAAAGCTACGGCTGGTCGGCCAGCTTTGCGCTGTCGACCGTGGCTTACGGCATCGGTGCCATCGCCTGGCTGGCAATTGATCCGCGCCGCCGAATCGCGGAATGATGTCGCGCTACTGCCGCGTCACTTCATCGGCGAACATTCGCCCTAACACGCCGACGATGCTAGCCAATCCGCCGGCCAGGAGCACGCGGAAGTAGTACGGGTCGGGAACTCCACGAGCGCGCTGGAGTAGCCACACGAAGCCAAATGCCGTCATTCCGGCCACGGCCCCGCTGGCTATGCGCACCATCCACCGTCGAGATTGAGTCTTCACCCGTGATTGAACACCGCGGTGGGAGATTCGCCGCGGCCTTCATTCTTTACAATTCCGTAAGAAATCGTGCGAGGTTGGCTCATCGCAGCTAATTGAAGGGCGCTGCGTGCTGACTTAAACTGAGACCCTGGCCGCACAACTCCCGAGCCAGCAGCAGTCAGGCCAAGGATCAACAGGCATGAGCAAGGCGGAACTACCTGGTGGCAGCACGAAGCTGATTGTGGCGATCCTGGTCGCGACCGCACCCTGGACGGCAGGTACTTCGTTCAGCCACGAAGAGGCAGGGCTGTGGTCGACCAAGCCGCTCGTGCGGCATGCCGTGCCCGTCGTGCTGGATAAGGTCACCAATCCGATCGATAGGTTTGTGCTCGCAAAACTTGCCGAGCAGGGCTGGCAGCAGGCCCCCCAAGTCAGTCGGGAAAAGCTGATTCGCCGGGCCTACTTCGACCTGTGGGGTTTGCCGCCTACGCCCGAGGCAGTGCAGGCGTTCGTAGCCGACGAGCGGCCCGATGCTTTTGAGCGGTTGATCGACGAGCTGTTGGCGAGTCCACACTATGGCGAACGCTGGGGCCGGCATTGGCTGGACATTGCGCGATTTGCTGAGACAAACGGCTATGAACGCGACGCCCTGAAGCCGAATGCCTGGCGTTATCGCGACTGGGTCATCGAGGCCCTCAACGCCGACATGCCGTACGACCAGTTCGTCGTGCATCAATTGGCGGGTGACCAGATCGAAGGGGCTGACGACCGATCACGAATCGCGACGGGTTTCCTGCGGGTGGGCACCTTCGACGACGAGCCCAATGATCCGGCCAGTTACAAGTTCGAGCAGCTCGACGATTTGATGCACGCCACGAGCACGGCATTTCTGGCCGTGACGCTCAAGTGCGCGCGCTGCCACGATCACAAGTTCGACCCAATCCCGCAGACGGACTATTACGCCGTGCTGAACTTCTTTGCCGGCGGCAAGGCGGCCGAAGGCGAACTGCTGGCGTTCACCAGCGACCCTGCACAGAAACCCGAGGTGAAGCTTCTGAACGGCGGCGACCACACCAGCGAAGGGGACGTGGTGCCGCCGGGCTACCTGACGATGGTTTCGCTGGTGCACGACACGAAAGCCGCGGCGAATCCCGCACCCACGCCCGCTCCGCAGCGACTGCAACTCGCCCAGTGGATTGCCGATCGGGCGAATCCGCTGACGGCGCGCGTGATGGTCAATCGTGTCTGGCAGCACCACTTTGGCGAAGGACTGGTGCGAACGCCTGATAACTTTGGCACGATGGGTGAAATGCCGACGCACCCAGAATTGCTCGACTGGCTCACCTTGGAGTTCGTGGATGGCGGGTGGAAGCTCAAACGCCTGCACAAGCTGATCATGCTTTCGGCCGCCTATCAGATGGATTCAGTCCATCCGCGTGAGGCGGAGTGCTCGCAAGTAGATTTTGCGAACCGCCTGTGGTGGAAGCGCAATCGATTGCGTCTGGAGGCCGAGCCGTTGCGAGATGCCATGCTGGCTACCAGCGGCGAGTTAGATCTGAAAGTTGGGGGGCCGAGCTTCGCGCCGCCGGTTTCGCGCGAGGCCTTGGAAGGCCTGTCGATGAAAGCCGGAGCTTGGAAGGAATCTCCGCCCGAGGACCAGAAGCGGCGCAGCGTGTACATGATGACGAAGCGATCGCTGTTGTTGCCGTTGATGACGACGTTCGATTTTGCCGACACAACGCAACCGGTTGTGCAGCGAAGTATTTCGACGGTCGCACCCCAGGCGCTGGCGCTTCTCAACAACGCATTCGTGCATGAACAAAGCCGAGCATTCGCCGCGCGACTTCACCGCGAAGTGGGCGAAAATCGCGTGAAGCAACTCGAGCGGGCCTGGTGGCTGGCGCTCTCACGCGCTCCGACGGCAAAGGAACTGGCGGCGGCACTCTCGCATCTCGAGGCGCAGACCAGCAGCGGCGATGGGGATCCGGCACTCGCTTCGCTCTGCCATGTGCTGCTGAATACGAACGAGTTCATATACGTCGACTGAACGAGAGATGAAGTCCATGGCACGAGATGAACGAGCGAGCTCGGGTCGACGGCTGTTTCCCTGCGGCGTCTCGCGGCGCGAGTTTGTGTGGGAAATGGGGGCCGGTTTTGCGGGGCTGGCCCTGTCATCGCTGCTGGCTCAGGATGGCTTCTTCGCCCGACATGCGAATGCCGCTACCAATGCGCCGAAGAGCCCACTGTCGCCGGCCGAGTCGCACTATCCGGCCAAGGCCAAGAGCATCATCTTTCTGATGATGAACGGCGGACCGAGCCACGTCGACACATTCGATTATAAGCCGTCGCTGGCGAAGTACGCCGGACAGACGCTGCCGGCCGACAAGCAATTCACGAATTCCGGCGGCCGCAAGATGGGCTTTTTGACGCCGGCCTGGCGCCCCTTTCGGCCCGGCGGCGAGAGCGGCCTGATGATATCGGATTACTTCCCCAAGGTCCGCGAGCATGCCGACAAGTTGGCGCTGATTCGTTCCTGCCACACCGACAGTCATGCACATGGCTCGGCGCTCGTGGCGATGAATACCGGCAGCACGTTCATCGGTCGCCCGTCGCTCGGCTCGTGGGTTGTGTACGGCCTGGGAACGATGAACCAGAGTCTGCCGGGTTATGTCGCGATCATGGATAAGCGCGGCGGGCCGATCAGCGGACAACCGAACTGGGCCAGCGGTTTTATGCCGGCCAGTTATCAGGGTACGCTGTTCCGACCGGTCGGCGAGCCCGTGCTCGATCTGAGCGGACCACTTAAAGGCGGCAGCCAACGCCGACAACTCGACCTGCTGGCGGAATTGAATCAGCAGCATCTTGAACAGCGGCCCGGCGGAGCGGAATTGGCTTCGCGGATTCAAAGCTATGAATTGGCCTATCGCATGCAAGCCGAAGCTCCTGAGGCAGTGGATTTGACCAAGGAAGACCAGTTCACTCTCGAGATGTACGGCGTGGGACAGCAACCCACCGACGAGTTCGGTCGGAATTGCCTCGTGGCGAGGCGACTGGTTGAGCGCGGCGTACGGTTCGTGCAGCTTTACTCTGGCGGCGGGCACCTGGAAGACACCTGGGACGCGCATGAGAGCGTCGAGAAGAACCACGGCAAGCACGGCGCCGAAGTCGATCAGCCGATCGCCGCATTGCTCACCGATCTGGATCGCCGCGGCTTGCTAGACAGCACGCTCGTGTTGTGGGGTGGAGAGTTCGGCCGCATGCCGTTCGCCGAAGGAGAAGGCGCGCCGGGGCGCAACCACAACCCGTACGGGTTTACGATGTGGCTGGCCGGCGGCGGCGTGAAGGGGGGAATCTCGTACGGCGAGACGGACGAATTCGGGTTTGCGGCCGCGGTCGACAAGGTCCATCTGCACGACCTGCACGCGACGATACTCGCGCTTCTCGGGCTCAATCACGAGCACCTCACCTACTTCCATCAGGGCCGCGAAGAGCGGCTGACCGACGTCTTCGGCAACGTCATCAGCGAGATCATCGCTTAGGCGACGATTCCGTTGAGTACTTTGCGCGAGCTTGCTTCGGGTTCGCGCACACTGGCCACAAGCGGTAGAATCGGCGTCTACCGCACAGCGGCCGATCGAACCTTGAACCGGCGCCGCGTGTCGTACCCCAAACGCTATGCCACCGACATCCACCACCGACACTGAGCCTGTACCCGCGAGTAGCGGCTCGACCGCGCGCCCGGTCGATCCGTCGCGACAAGGAGTGATTTACGGCGTATTGTCTTATGGGCTATGGGGCCTCGTCCCGTTGTACTTCAAGCTCGTTTCGAGTGTCGCACCGCAAGAAGTCGTCGCGCAGCGCATCGTCTGGTCTTTTGTACTCTTGTCACTGGTGCTCACGCTGGTGGGACGCTGGCACGAGGTGTTGCCGGCGCTGCGTTCGCGGCCGGTGATGACCGCGCTTGCCACGAGCACGCTGCTCCTGGCGTTCAACTGGTTTGTCTACATCTACGCCGTGTCGACGAACCAGGTGGTCGAGGCTAGCGTAGGCTACTTTCTGAATCCGCTGGTCAACGTGGTGCTCGGCGTTCTGGTGCTGAAGGAACATTTGCGCCGCTGGCAAGTGGCGAGCGTGGTATTGGCTGCCATCGGGGTGGCCATTCTCGGCGTGCCCTGGATTGCTGTGTCGCTGGCTTTGTCGTTTGCATTCTACGGACTGCTGCGGAAGCAAGTCGCGGTCGACGGACTGCTGGGGCTGTTTGTCGAAACGCTGCTGCTCGTACCGCTCGCAGTGGGATTTGTACTTTACTTGAAGCTGCAAGGGGCCTCAGCGTTTGTCGTGAGCGATCCTGCGATGTGCCTGAAACTGGCAGCCAGCGGCATTGTGACGTGCGTGCCGCTGTTACTTTTTGCGGCGGCAGCCAAGCGGCTGCGCTTCGCGACGCTGGGATTTCTGCAATACATCGCCCCAACGATCCAGTTCCTGATCGCGGTGCTGATCTTTCGCGAGCCGCTCAGCACTGCCAAGGTGATTTCCCTGTCGCTGATCTGGACGGCCGTGGGCATTTATTCGCTCGACTCTCTACGGATGCTGCACCAGCATCGGATCACTGCCCGCGAGGCCCAGCGGATGGAGCCAACGCCGGCGGATGTGTAAAGCGACGCGAGGATTCTTTTTCTGCGACTGGTGATGCGGTTCCGAGCGTAGCGGTTTATCTTGAAGAGTGCCTTTGTCCTTCAGGAAAGCCGTCGCCATGGAAGCCACTCAACTCGTTCGATCTCGCCACATGGATGCTCAAGCGGTCGGGAAGCCATTTCTCACCGCCGAGTGGCGGAACCTGGCGGTGCTCAATTATCAGATCGAGCCGGCCGCGCTGCTTCCACACCTCCCACGCGGAACGGAGCTCGACTTGTGGCAAGGACAGGCTCTCGTCAGTCTGGTCGGCTTTGAGTTCCTGCAAACGCGTGTGTGGGGCATCGGCATTCCGCGGCATCGAGACTTTGCTGAAATCAACCTGCGGTTTTACGTACGGCGCCAGTCGGAAGAAGGGTGGCGGCGCGGGGTCGTGTTCATTCGAGAACTCGTGCCCCGACATGCCGTCGCCTGGATCGCGCGGCTATTCTATGGCGAGAACTATGCCTGCGTGCCGATGCGTCACCGGGTGCTCGTCAGGAGAGCCGACGGCAAGGAGCACCACGACGCGATCTACGCCTGGCGACATGCAGGTCGCCATGGCAGCGTGGCGATTGCGGCTCAAGGTGACGGTAAATTTGCATCCGAGGGATCGCTGGAAGAGTTCGTCATCGAGCACTACTGGGGATACTCGGGCGGCCCTGATCGGGCGACTATCGAGTATCGTGTTGAGCATCCGCGGTGGAAGCTATGGCCAGCGAAGCGAGCGCGGTTTCGTGGGAATGCCGCCTCGCTCTATGGCAAGTCGTTCGCCGAAGCTCTCGCTGCCAAACCGGCGAGTGCTTTCTTTGCGGATGGTTCGGCGGTGGCCGTGTATCGGGGCTGTCGGCTCGGGTGATCTTCTGTCGCGTGACTAAGTGGCCCCATGGGCGGGCGTTCGCCCCTTTAACAATCGCCGCAACCCGATATACTTGAAGAGCTTGTCCGCGTAGCTCAATTGGATAGAGCGTCGGCCTCCGAAGCCGAAGGTTAGAGGTTCGAGCCCTCTCGCGGATATTTCTTAGCTGCGGCCGAATAGCCCCATCTTTAGTGATGAGGCGGCAGTCGATTTTGGATCAGCTACATTGGCTGGGGGCTGGCCATTTCTTACGCAAAGCGCTGGAAACCGCGGGTTTGCGTGGCCGAGGCGGAGTGCCATTGGCACCACAAATGCTACATTTCCCCTCGGTGAGCGTTCGCTCGTCGTTCCGCTTCTTACCTTTCGATCAGCCATCTTGAGATCCGCATGGAACCCAGGCAATCGGCGGCCGTTCGAATCGCGCTCGCAGACGATCAACCGGATGTTCGCGCGGTGTTCGTGCGATTTTTGGAAGCCCTAGGGCACACGGTCGTCTATGCGGCCAGTGATGGTGACGAGCTGGTCAATAAGTGCGCCGAGCTAACTGTCGACGTCGTGTTTGTCGACCTCGACATGCCAGTGATGGACGGCCTGGCCGCTGGCGAGCTATTGGCGGCAAAGGGCGTTCCCGTCGTGCTGGTCTCCGGTCATCCTGATGCCGAAGAAGTGGTGCTCGAGCACGAACCGTTTGCGTGGCGAATCCGCAAGCCGGCAACACGAGAAAGTGTGACGAGGGCGATTGAGCAGGCTTTGGCTTGGCCGGGTCGCAAGACCGCCGAAAATACTTAGTCGAGGGATTGGCCTCTGATAGAATCGGCGTCGGCCGGCTCGCTGCCGGCATGATCGATGCAGACCTAAAAGGAGGCGGCCAGATGCTCGAGCTTCTGCAGGATTTGGGGGCCCATTGCGAATGGGCCGACGCCGTATTCTTTCACACCTGGGGCAAAGGCCCTGCACGCGACCAGGAAGAACTCCGCGGGCGTGCGCAACACATTCTGGGTGTACAGCAAGCGTTCCTGGCCGTGCTGCGCGGGGAGATTCCCTCGCTGCCAGGAGACGAGCCGGCACCCGCTTACGCCGAATTGAAAGACTGGGCGGTACGCGTCCATGGCGAACTTAACGCCCAAGTGGCATCGTTGGGCGAAGGTGATCTCGTCCGACCAGTGCAGATCCCCTGGATTCCCGACTGCACGATTTCGGTGCAAGACGCTCTGATGCAGTCTCGCCTGCACTCGCAGCATCACCGCGGGCAATGCATGACCCGGCTCAGAGAATTCGGTGGCGAGCCTAAGAACGTGGACTGGATCATCTGGGTCTGGAAGACGAAGCCGGCGGCGCGGTGGACTTAGAAAAACTCGCGGAAAGCTCGGCGGCACAGTAGGATAGCGTCGCCGTTCGACGCCCGAGCAGTCGGCGGAATGCCTTCACGAATTGAACGACTAACGCGAGGGAATAATATCATGCCGCGCAACTTCGTGCTAATTGTGACGCTTACTTTAGCAACTGCTTCTTCGGTACTGGCCGCCAATGGCGAAGTGAAACGCTATGTCAGGTACAGCCTCGGCGACACTATCAGCTACGGCATCGTTGATGGTGAGCAGGTGCGCGAGATCGAAGGCGATCTGTTCGGCGAGTGGCGGGAGGGAAAACGTGTGACGCCGCTCTCGAGTGTCAAGTTGTTGGTGCCGGTCGAGCGACCGAGCCAGGTGATTGCGCTGGCCGGCAGTTACAAGAGCCATTTGGGCGCAGGGGATTTCGTCACCACGGTGGTGACGACCACCAAGGTTACGACGAATCTTAAGACGGGCCAGACCACCTCCGACAGCAAGACCACGGTCGATGGCGAGAAACCCGGCGAGGTGCCGACCAAGTTTCAGACTCCGCAGGTGTTCTTCAAGACGCCTGCCTGTCTGATCGCTGACGGCGAGCCGATCGTCATCCCGCCGGGGACGAACGACGTGCACTACGAGGCCGAACTCGTGATCGTGATTGGCCGCAAAGCGCAGCGAGTGGACGAAGCCGGCGCAGAACAGTGCATCCTTGGCGTTGCGTGCGGCAACGATGTGAGCGCGAGAGACTGGCAGAAGGGAGACGTGCAGTGGTGGCGAGCCAAGGGAAGCGACACGTTCGGTCCGGTGGGGCCAGTGATCGCGAGCGGACTGGACTACGACCAGCTGCTGGTGACGTTGCGCCTCAACGGCGAGGTGAAGCAGCAAGAAAACACGAGCCAGCTGATTCACAGCGTACCGAAGCTTGTGAGCTTCATCAGCCAATACGTCACGCTGCAGCCGGGCGACTTGATCTTCACTGGCACTTCGGGCCGGACGAGCTCTATCAAACCGGGGGACACCGTCGAGGTGGAGATCGAAGGGGTGGGGAAACTCTCGAACCCCGTCCGCTCGACGGCCGAGTAGACGGTTTAAAGCTCGGTTGATTTCGGGGAGAAGGATGTACTCACAGTGTCGTTTGGATCGATTGTACGAGTTGCATGGCAACACCGCTGCAAAGTATTTGCGCACAAATGCCGGATGCCTGTGTACGGATTTGCGAGATGCGGCGTAAGTTTGAGCGACGGCAAATTGCCTGATTGGCAACCACTTCAGCCGGTCATGAGCGTGCACTTCGACCGGGTATTCGAGTGTCTGCCCGCCTGACATTTGCGGCAGATGCGTTGCGATAAATCAAGAGCTTAGAATCTTCTCGCCGTTCGGAGTGCGAGCGGAAACTTTAGAGTGATGGGTCAGGCGGATTTGCGCGGGGCGGAATGGCGTGAGTTGCGATGACGATGGAAGTGAGTTTGGACGCGCAGACCGAGGCACATTTTCCTGACCGCTGCATCCTGTGTGGGTGCCCAGGGCCGGGAGAATCGCTGGAAGAGCCCGTTTGCGCGCCAACCTGGCGCAAACTGCTTGGACCGGTCGCCTGGCCGGAGGTGATTCGCGTGCCCGCATGCGCGAACTGTCGGCAACTCATCGAACGGCAACGCACCCTGCGCAACCGCGGGGCACTTGTCGCGTTTCTGATCGCCGGGGTGGCTTACGCGATCCTGCTGCTCGCCTATCGAGGACCCTATGAGAACTTTGTACGCACCGGCGGACTGGTGCTGTTTCTGGCCCCACACGTGATCTGGGAAGGAATGTTTCCGCTACCCTTCCGTTTGCGGATGAGCGGCCGCAAGCTGATCTACGTGTTTGAGCAGAACGTCTATGGGCGCGAGTTCGCGCTCATCAATCCGGGTTCGTGCGAGTACGATCTTGACGCATCCGTGGAGCACGCACGCTAATGTTGGGAGGCTGCGACCGCTCGCTGGTCAGAATGGCACGAGCAAGCTAAGCATCGCGAAATGTGCCTGCGCGTTCATCGTCGAGTCGTCGAACTGCCCGCCTACGATCGCACTGTCGGCAACATATCTCGTGTCGCCGAAGTAGTACTGGTAGGCCGCATTGAACGTCGCCCGCGAAAATCGCCGTGAGTAACCGAGCGTGAACGTATTCTCCAGAATGCCGTCGAGGTACGGGTTTAACGTCGAGTCGGGCGATGGACTCGAATGGTAGACATAGCCGAAGCGGAATGTGTCGACGTCGGTCCAGTCCACTTCATACCCCAAACGCATCGAGATCGAGTCCGTCCAATTCAGCGGAAAATGTTGTGTGACGGGAAGCGATTGGCCAACAGAGCCCAGAATGGGCGCCACGGCCGGATTCGATGGATTGTAGAGCACGATTTCGAGGCTGTCGAAAGCGTGAGCCCAGTCGTACCAGATGACGTCGGCTGAAAACCGACGATGCGGGCAAAAGTCGTGCTTCAAGCCCACGGCAACGCTACGCGGCCATTGGATCTTCATCTTGCTGTCAAAACGGCTCTCAAGCACAAAACCGGGCAGCAACACGGCATTCGTTGCACCGTGCATCCAGTAGTTGCTTTGTTCGGTGTAAGTGGCGCCGATCATGGTCTTCTCGGTCAACTGATACTGCATGCCGACGGAGCCCACGGGCGCAACGCCGGTTCCTTCCATGTCCATGATCGTGGGCACGCCGGCCAGCGGACCGTCCTGCAAGTAGAGCGGACCGTCGAGCGACGCATACGAGAAGCCAATCCCGACGGCGATGCCTAGCGAAAGTCGCTCGCTGGCGCGAAAACTCAATGCCGGCAACAACTTGGCCATGCCGCCTTGCGAACGCAACAGATTGGCGCCGGTATTGGGTTCGTTCATGACCCCGTAGCTGGCGCCAAAGCCGGCTGGAACAAACGCGCCGATGCCCCAGGCCCAGCGATCGTCAACCTTGCGAATGTATCCGAGGTTCGGTAGCGGGAGGGGCCGGATCTTGCTCTGCACGTCGTTGTAAGGATCGGAGTAGTCGACGACGGGAATGACTGTGTCGATGCCGATTTCGGCCAGCCCATTGCCGGCGACGTTCATCATGCCAGCGGGATTATCAATGATCACCGCCGCATTGTCCGCGAAGGCCTGGTTGGTGCCGCCTCGGCCACCAGAGATTGGCCCGAGGCCATCGCGCACCAAGCCGTCAGCAAACACCCTGCGCTCAGCGCCAAAGACCGACAGCATCACCAAGAGCGCGACCACGAGAAATCGAACCGGGCGCAACCTCATAAGCATCGCTCCACGCCGCTTGTGAGCGGAAAAATGACTCGGCGCTGATGGGCCCCGACCGAGCTTACCCAAACGGAAAGGTCGAATTGTAAGCCGAATGGCTGTACTGGTTTATTCGATTCGACTGGGTGAGCGACTGGAAGGGATTTGCGCGAGAAAGAAGCGTCATCCCAGGAAAGTAGGTAAACCGTATGCGACCGTACCGGAGCGCCCCTCCCAAGAGAAGGGCGGGAGGTTGCCGTTACCGGGTCGCCGGCAGTGGGCGGATCTCGTAGGGCAGCGGAAACTCGACGTTCTCCTGCCGGATTTCCAGGACCTCGACGGTGGCTTGGTATTCACGCTGCAAGTACGCGACGCAAGCGTCAACTAAATCTTCGGGCGCGCTCGCGCCGGCGGTAATCAACACCGTCTCGTCCCCGCGGAACCACTCTGGTTGTAGTTCGGCGACGCTATCAACGAGATGTGTCGGACGCCCAAACTCGGCGGCGACTTCCGTCAGGCGAATGCTGTTCGAGCTGTTCTTACTGCCGAAGACTAGCACCAAGTCCGCCTGTTGAACGCCAGCCTTCAGAGCCTCCTGCCGATTCTGGGTAGCGTAGCAAATGTCCTCCTTGGGTGAACCAACGCAGGCGGGAAAACGCTCGCGCAAACGGCGGATGATCACCTCGGCGTCATCAACGCTGAGAGTCGTTTGCGTGAGGTAGGCCACTTTGTTTGGATCAGCGATCTGCAGTCGATCAACATCGGCTACGGATTCGACCAGGATCATCTGGGCAGGCGCTTCCCCCAGCGTGCCGACTACTTCGTCATGATCGCGATGACCGATGAGCACGATTGTGTATCCAAGCTGCGCGAAGCGAACCGCCTCGAGATGAACTTTGCGCACCAGAGGGCAGGTGGCATCGACCACTTGCAGGTCGCGCTGGTGGGCCTGCTGGCGTACGGCCGGCGAGACGCCATGCGCGCTGTACATCAAGTGGCTGCCGCGCGGAACCTGCTCAACTCGGTCGACGAAAACGACGCCCTTGTTTTCGAAGCGCTGAACGACGTGGCGATTATGTACGATCTCGTGAAACACGTAGAGTGGCGTGCCAAACAGGGCGATCGCCTTGTCCAGCGCGTCGATCGCCATGTTCACGCCGGCACAAAACCCGCGAGGGCTGACGAGCAGAACTTTCATAATGCGAGGGCCTCCGAATCCATTTTGCCCACACTTAACTATCTGGAGTTGACGGTTGGTGATGCGCCAAGTGGTGTTGCTGCAGCTACGATCGCCGGCGCTGCCAATGTTGTCGGCGTGGGAGGCGATTCAAGTGCCGGCAACCGAATCGTGAACGTGGCGCCCGCACCGTTCGACGATTCGCATGCAATCGTTCCGCCGTGCCCCTCCACGATCGACTTGCTGACTTCGAGGCCCAGCCCCGTACCCTGCTCTCCCTTAGTCGTGAAGAACGGCTCCCAAATCTGCTCGGCAACTTCCGGACTCATACCACACCCGTTGTCGGCAACCGCGATCTCGACCAGTTCGTCGCGACGAGCCAGCGAAAGTCGAATGCGGCCATTGGGCTTATCTTTGATCGCAAAGGCTGCGTTCTTGAGCAAGTTGATCAAGACCTGCTGAAGCTTGACTCGATTCGCTCTGACCCAAGGTTCGCCCTCGATGACGACTTCGAGCTGTTCGACGTCCAAAGTGCGCTCGAACCTCAGGAACTCGAGCAGCTCGTGAACGACCTCGGCGAGTGCCAGAGGCTGCGTCACCACTTGCTGATGTTCGAATCGGACGAAGGCTTTCACCTCGTCGACGATCTGCACCAGTCGCTCGTACGTACCGCGCGCAAAACCCGCCATCTGGACTAGATCTTGCTTGTCACTGTACTCGTCCTCGATCAATTCGAGCAGAGGGAGCATGCACAGTTGGTTACCCATCTCGTGCGCAAGACGCGCAGCCGAACGGCCCAGCATCGCGCAGCGATCGGAAGCCACGAGCCGATCCTGTAAGGCGATATTCGACAGCGACATATCGTACGCCTCGATCGCGCGGAGCAGAATCGAGAACACTTCGTCCTGCTCCCAAGGCTTCTTGACAAAATAAAACACTTGGCCCTGGTTGATTGCGCTAAGCATTGCTCGGGAATCGGCATAGCCCGTGAGCATCACCCGTTTGGTGTGTGGATACTTTCGGCGCATGATCTCGAACAGCTCGGCGCCGCTCATCTTGGGCATCCGCTGATCGGCAATCACGACCGGAAAAACGTGGTGCTCGAGCAGGTCGAGTGCCGCCTGACCGCTGGAAGCAGTTACGATATTGAAATAGTCTTCGAACGTGGCCTGGAATACGACCAGGTTCTCCATCTCGTCGTCGACGTAAAGGATATCTCGCTTCATGGGAGTGCTCGCTGAAACGCCAATTGTTCCTGAAAGTCGTCATCCGAGGCTGGCGCTTCCGCCACGCAAGGAAAACGAATGACGAACTCCGTGCCCCGCTGAAGCTCACTCTGACATTCAATCGATCCGCCGAGCTTGGTGATCAACCCATAGCTCAACGAGAGACCCAACCCGGTGCCGACCCCCGGTTCCTTAGTCGTGAAGAACGGATCGAAAATCTTTTCGCGAACGTCTGCCGGAATACCGCAGCCAGAGTCGCGTATGCGGACACTCACCCACTCGTCCTCCTGCCGCGTCGTGATCGTGATTGCTCCGTTGTCGGCGATTGCCTGCTGGGCGTTATTGAGAATATTCATGAACACCTGGTTCAACTGTCCGGCAGGGCCGAACACGCGGCCAATCTCGCCATAGTCGCGAACGACTTCGATTCGGTCGCGCAGCGAACTGGAGAGCAGGTTCACGCACATATCGAGCGCTTCGTGCAGGTCGAACACCTGAAAATCTTCGTTACCTGGATGCGAGAACGTTTTCAGATCGCTAATGATCCGGGCCGTTCGCGCTGCGCCGGCTTCGACCACGCTTGCGAGCGTCAGAATCTTCTTGAACGCGGCTTGCACTTCGTTCGGACCGCCCTCGGAAGTCGGCTCCGCCTCGACTAGCTTCTCCACCCGCTTGATGGTGGTGGCCAAGGGACGGATACCGTTGTAGACGGCATTGATCGAGTTGTTGATCTCGTGCGCGAGGCCGGCAATCAACTGTCCAAGCGAACTCATCTTCTCAGCCTGAACAAGCTGGCTCTGTAGATCACGCAGCTCGTTGTAAGCCGTGCGCAGCTCGCGATTTCGCCGGTCGAGATCTTGATGCAGGCCGCGAAGCCGAAGCAGCGAGCGGACGCGCGCCTGGAGTTCGTTTTCTTCGAACGGTTTGATCAGGTAGTCGTCGGCACCACAATTCAGGCCCCCGATCTTCATCGACAGCTCGGCCTTGGCGGTGAGCATGACGAAGGGAATGTGAGCCGTCGCCGAGTCCTCCTTGATCCGCCGACAGAATTCCTGCCCGTCTACATGCGGCATCATCACGTCCGAGATGATCAGGTCCGGGGCGACTTGTCGGGCGACTTCGAGTCCTTCCTGACCATCGCGTGCGAACACAACACGGTACTCATCGCGCAACATTTCGCCGAGCAGCACGCGGATTTCGAGCGTGTCGTCAACGACCAGGATCGTGCGCGTAAACGGATTTCCGGTGTCGTGAATCCCGCTCTCGATCGCCGCTTCCGGCTCGATATTGAACTGATCGAGATCGGCAAAGGCTCGGCCCAGTCGCTGCTCGCCAGAGTGGTTCACCGACAGTTGGCCTTGAGGTACGGGACGCAGCGGCAAGTCAAAATAGAACCGCGAGCCACGGCCCAGTTCGCTCTTGAGATGCACTTCGCCGCCATGCAGTTCGACAAGGTCCTTAACCAGCGACAGTCCCAGGCCCGTTCCACTGAACTCACGCGAGCTGGATCCGTCGACCTGCACAAAGCGTTCGAAAACCTTGTCGCGCTGCGTTTCGTCGATGCCAATACCGGTGTCGGTGATCGACAGCCAGACGCGATCGTCCGTGCGGTAGGTTTCGACGTGAATGCTGCCGCCGCGGGGCGTGAACTTGATGGCATTCGAAAGCAGGTTACTAACAATCGTATCGACTTTCTCCTCGTCCGCACCAAAGGGAGCAAGCTCCGGATCGCAGTCGATTGAAAGCACGATGCCGCGCTGTTGGACCAGCGGCGAAGCAGCCTTGGTAAGCGAGTCGACCAGTTTGTTAAGGTCCGTGGCGGCCACGTTGAGCTTCATCTGCCCGGCCTCGAGCTTGGAGAAGTCGAGTAACCGGTTGATCAGGTCGAGCAGGCGGTAACCGTTGAGTCGAACCATCTCCAGCATGTGTTTGGCGGAGGGCGAAAGCGCTTCCGCGTTACGCTGCAGTAGTCGATCGACAGGCGCCAGGATCATAGTCAGCGGCGTGCGAAGCTCGTGACTGACGTTGGAGAAGAATTCTGTCTTCAGACGATCGTGCTCTGTGAGCTTGTTAAGCGAGCGTTGCAAGCTGCGTCGGCTGCGGGACAACTGGCGGGTGCGGCGTCGCACCTTGCGCTCCAGGTTCGTGTTCAGTTCGCGGATCGTTCGGTCGTTTTCATCGAGTTGCTCGACCATCACGTTAAACTGGCGAGCGAGGATGTCGAGCTCGTCGTTACCGGCGGGATGCAGCCGCTCACAGAGTTGGCCCTGCTCGACGCGTTTCATTGCCTGCACCAGCTCGGCCACCCGGGAAGCGACGCTACGGGCGAGCACTACCGACAACATCAGGCCGATCGTCACCGCGGCGATGAAGATCATCATGATGTGCCACTGCATGTTCGCCAGCGTGGCAGCCTGATTCTGCGGATCGTTGACGATCTCGACGGCGCGCTGGTTGGCGAGGGCGCCAATCATCAGGGCGGTGCCGGCGATCGTAAGTCCGAAGCAGATGGTCATCCGCGACTGAAGCCGCGAGACGGGGAGCTGGGCATAGGGAATGGGCAGACCTTCGTCGAGGAGATGCCGGATGATGGGACGCATCCAGAACTCAATCGCGAAGAAGGACAGCATCAAGGATGTGGAAACGCCCAGGAACGTGCCGAGGCAGATGTTAATCAGCGTCGCCGAATCGACCTGATCCCACATGTAGAGGATTGGGCAGAGCACGGCGTCGGTGACCAAGGGCACCAGTAGAGCTTCGTGCAGATGGTGCTTGCCGCAAAACTCGACGGCATCACGCCCCGCCTGCAGCGCACGTGGCAGTTCGACAACCCGGCCGTGCTGCAGATCTCCAAGCACTCGCCGCAAGCGACGAGTTTCCCACAATCCCTGCAGGGTCGTAGCTACGACCGCGGCAATTACGACCACCGCCGCCAATAGCCGGAAGTGAGAAAGGACCTCCGGAGTGACGTGCAGAGTCAGGTCGATGTAATAGATCGTCAGCACGCCGCCGATCGAGCCGATCAGGCGGGTAACGATCATCATTACAAGGATGTAATGAGGTCCAAGTTTCTTGAGCAGCGTTGCCAGCATCGTCTGCCGTTCACTCGGACCCGGCGCAGCACGCCGGGACACTTAGATCTGCTATTTGAATCCACGACTTTTGAGTTCCATCCGCAGCAACTGGGCCAATGCCCGGAGTAGAGCGGCCACGTCGATACTGCGAATTCCGGCCGCCAGGGAGGAGATCGATTGCCGATGGGCTTCCCACTTGAGCAGGAAATACTTCTCGTGTTCGCCGCGACGAACAGCCGCTTCGATCTTGTCCGGCGTCGCACTGGCCAGGTCGTTCAGGCTCAGATCCCCCTCGCGTAAAGCTCGAGCAAACACCCCACTGGTGAAGTCTCGGTCGGCGATCTCTCGCTGCCAGGTACTGACTAGGTTGCCAATTCGCCCCATGTTTTGAGCGTGCCAGACCACTTCGCGCAATCGACCGAGCTCCGCCCGATCGAAGTCGGGCGACCACATCAGGTCCATTGTGGCGAAGCTCATCATCTGCATATTGTGGGGCTGATACATGTCGTGCTCCTGAACGTTCAGCAGCGCCGGTTGCTTGTTGACCATCAGCGAGTAGGCAAACGTATTGAGGATCTGCTGATGATCGTAGTCGAGCAGTTCGGTGTATTCGGCGTAACAGGGCGCGCATTGCAGACGGTTTCGGAACGTATCCCATAGGTCGCACGTAAATTGCGCGTACTCCTGCTGTTGGCTCGAAAACGCGCTGAAATCGCGGTCCGCACGGCCGGCAATGATACCGGTGAGCGCCGCGAGAAACGCGTCTCCGCCGGCATGATCGGCCACGTCGTCGAGCATGACTCCATACATCACGGCCAGCAGCTTCGTATCGCACAGGTCGCGACGTAGCGCAGGCGCGACGCACGACAGCGTCGTCAGATCGAGTCCGTGCAGGCACCAACGCCACAAATATACGTCACGCGAACCGACTCGCCCGTATCGTTCGACCCAGTCGGCAATGAACGGACTGAATTGCGTGGCAAGGACTTGCGACTGCACGTCGGGTATCCCCGCCAGCTCCGTGAGCAGAACCGCCGGCTCAGGATGTGATTGGCCCTGGCATGTCGCTGCGGCCGGATCGATCCGCGCAATCGCAACCTCTTCAATCTCATTCGGCTGGGCCAGATGATCGCCCAGCCAGCGGCAACGCAGGACAATCAAGTCGGCCAGCGCTTGATGCACGTCCTTGGCGCCAGTGGATTCGACAGCGCCAGGCGATACGATCGTCATATTCGGCGCACTACCACGGCGGATCAGTTGCTCGCAGACCCAGGCTGAGAAACCACCCGCTTCACAGTCGTCCAGAATCACCGTGTAAGCAGCCTCGGCAGCCGCGCTCGCAATACACTCGACGTCGAGCGGGTGCGCGAAGCGAGCGTTTACAACTGTGGCACGAATTTGCAGCTGAGCGAGATTCTCGGCCGCGATCGCTGCGGCAGCACTTGTCGAGCCCCACGCCACGATGGCGACGTCCGCGCCTGCGCCAAGGCGTTCCGCTCGGCCGGCGTCAACTTCCTCGCCCCAAGGCCAACTGACCTCTGGCAGGTCCCTCTCGGCCAACCAGACTATCGCCGGGGTATTCTGCCTGGTACACCAGGCAAGCATTTGGCCCAGCTCGATGCCGTCTTTGGGCGCCAGAATCCTGACCCTCGGCAGCTCGCGAAACGCCGACAGTTGCGAGGAATGTGCCAGGTCTTGAGTTTTATTGCCGGCCTCTATGACGAGTGTGATTCCCAAGTCACCGTCGGCAACTAGGCGGCGAATCACAGGCAGATGGGCAAGCGCCTCGTCGAGCGGCAATAGTAGGCACGGGTGCCGCCCTGCAGCCGCCAGTGACTGACAACGTGTGAGTAGAATGACCGTATCATCAATCTCACTCTCAGATGAGAAGTGCACGACACTGGAATCGGCAGCCTCAAGTTCCTGCAACGATTCAATCGCACACTCGTGGTAGGTTTGCTCGAGCGAGGACGCGCCCGAGTTGGTCAAGTCGGCGGATGAGAAGTGCGGAGGTGGCGGAGCGGAAGCAGTATCGAAGTACAATACGCTGGAATCGCCGCTGTGTTTGACGTCGGCCAGCAGCCCGATTAGATCTTCATCCGTGTCGAGAGAGACCGGTTCCCGATATCGAAGGTGAAGCCGCGAGGCCACGCGTTCTGCCAGCTGACGTGGGCCGACCGCTGGCAAACCAGCTTCCCTGACACCGCATATCACCAATAGCAGGCGTGCATCCTGCTCGAGGGCGGTGCGCATTTCGGGAGAGCCGTTCTCGCTGGCGAGTTCCTGCGCGGTTTGCACGAGCACTAGCCATGGTGGACCGGCGTCAACAGCATGCAGTGTCGAATCGGACTGCACAGCGCCTGTATGTGCAAAGCCGTGGCTCGAATCGATGCGGAGTTGCTGCTCACTGTTCGTGCCTTGCAGGCGCCACACCACTCGGTCGCTAGCGGCGCCGAACGTGCGCTGCAGCGCCGCTGCAAGCCGCCCGACTGCCGGGTTGCCGGTCTCGGCGGCGAGTTCGAAGCGCGAATCGCTTGAACGAAGCAGCTTCGATGGATGAGAATCGGGTAACGGAACCATGCGCCAGGAATTCGGATCGACCACGTTCGCCATGACGTGCTCAGCGGCATTGAGATGGGGTAAAACTCGCGTGGCGCACTGGTCTCCCCTCATCAGGCGTCGCGCGGAACTCGTTGATTATGGTGCAATTGACCAGCGTTTGTCCATGAAAATGAGAGCCACTTAGACAGCATTCGAAGAAGTGTGAATGAGTATTTGCAAAGCTGTGCGGCCTCTCCCGATTGCACCGCCAATCTGCAGGAGTTTCGCGATGTGTAGATGCACCGATCGCAACGATTGGGTCACTCATGCAGATCTCATCATGCCGGCATAATTCATCGCGCGCGAGAAAATATTCCAGTCTGCAACTAGCTTTTCGCGCACGGCCGTCAGCGACCTAGATTTGTGCGTCGAACAGCAGGCCACTCACTCGCCCGCCTGAAGGAGTTAGGAAGCAATGGCGCTCATGCAGACCACGTGTGATCGATCGTACCCGCTTGTGCATCCGGAAATGGTCGACGCGATGGTGTTTCCAGAACCAACGTCGAGCGAAGCGGAGCCGTTTGCCGTCGAATTGCGCGAGATCTCGCCGGCGAGCGCGAAGCTGCTGATGGCCGGACCACCGCAACTTCCGAGTCGCTGCCGATTGCGGCTCAACAGTTCGAAGCTGGCGCGTCCGCTGGAGCTGGACGCCGAAATTGGTTGGGCACGGCCGAATCTGGCCGGCGACTGGCTCGTGGAGTGCGAGTTTCTTGCACGAATGACTGAGTCGCGATTCAACGATGTGCTCGCGAGCGGTCTCTTGGAACGCCGTTCCGCAGTGCGTTATCAGACGCGCATCCCTGTGAATGTCGAATGGACGCTCGGAGAGAATCGGCTCAGTGGCCTGGTTCGCGATCTGTCCGAGGGCGGTTTGTGCCTGATGACCAGCATGTCTCCGGCGGGTCGCGTGGTGCACGTTATTGCCACAACGCCAAACGGAGAAGCTGCATTAAAGCTGAAAGTTCGCTGGTCACTAGGCGTCGGGGAGAACCATCTGGTCGGCTGTCAGTTCATTCGCGGCGAAGACTTCTATCTCCTTCGCAATCTGCAGCCCACGGCGCAGCCGGCCTACAACGAGTATTCGCGTGCTACGCGACCAAGCTAGGTCGCGCAAACGGACGACTCCTGAGCTCACCGCTCAGCGATCAGTGCGGCGATTCGTTCGCGCATCTGGGCTTCGCCCGTGGCGCCCTGCCAGTTGAGTTCGCCGTACCACCACGAGCGAACTTGCCCTTGGCGATCAATTAGATAGACACTGGGCCAGAGATTGTTGGCCCAGGCCTTCCAATTCTCCCCAGTCAGGTCGAAAGCGACCGGGTATTTGATACCGCGTTCGATGATGTTCGCCCGCAACTTGTCGAGATCTCTCTCGGCAGCCGTTTCCGGGGTGTGGATGCCGATGATCGTCAGATCTTTGTCCGGAAACTTTTCGTGCCATGCCTGATAGTGCGGCAGGTTGCGAATGCAATTGATGCATCCGAATGCCCAAAAGTGCACTGCGACGACCTTGCCGCGCTGCGACTCGAGCGTCAGCGGCGAAGTGTTGATCCAGCACTCGACTGAGCGCATCTCGGGAGCCATGCAACCGATGCGCGAGATCTGGCCGAGATCGAAGCGTGGTCCGAACAACTCCGCAAGTCTCGATTGCTGCTCCGGTTTGAGGACTTCGAAGACCTTCTGAGCGGAGAGGGTCCCACCGTCGGCCGTGGCAATCAGCCCGGAAATGCTGCGTGATTGAGCCTCCGTGAGGGTGAGCTGTTGGCGAAGGTCCGGCGCGGTGAGGGCTTTCGCGCCGCGGGCCTGCATTACGAGTTGCTCAAAACGCAAACTCTGCTCGGGTGAAAGGGCCACCTCCAATCGCTGGCGGAGTTTGGCGTCCAAGGCCTGCAGCTCAGGTGCACTCTCGGCAGGCGGCACATCTCGCAGACGCCAAAACGGCTGATCAACTTCGATCACTGCCGCTTTGAGCTGCCCGCTCTGCGCAGGCGACAGCTTGAGTTCCCGCTGCACTGCCCCGTCGCGAGCCATCATGAGCCGCACGTACTCGGGCGTGGGGATCTCGACCGGTTCGGCTGGAGGTTCCGGTTCGACCGCGAAGGTCGACGAAACGATCAAGGCAAGACTCGCGCTGAGTGCGATTCTGAAGAGTAGCTTCATCGGTGCGGCACCGGGTCACGGGTCGTGAGTCGCGGAATCGACAATTCTGCGGTTGATTATAGCCAAACTGTTAGAACGAAGGTGTCGATAGGCGAGATTTATTGTAACCAGGATGATCGGGACCGCCGGCCAGGCAAACCAGGGCCAGAAATGGGCCGCTCGCCCCAAGGGCGGACCAACGAACATGGCGAAATCGACACGTCCGCGCCGGCCTTTGTTGTCCACGAGCACTTCAACTTCGTGCCACCCCTGCTGGAGCTGGACGTGACAGGACTTCATCAGTCGATTCGCGGCAAGCTCCTCGACAGCGGCGTGTCGCTCGGCAAGATAGGAATGCTCGCGCGGGATGACCGTGACCTGAACCTGGGTATCCGCCAGCGACTGCTGTGATTGGTCGTCTTGGACCAGCACGCTGATGTCGACTTCGCCGGCCGTCAGAATCGCTGGCGAGGTAAAGACGCTAATGGCGAGCCCCTCACTCTTCTCGATCGCGCGAATGGCGCCGCCATCGGCCAGGGTGAGGCGAGGCGCGAAAAGCAGGTGCAGCCCGAGCCACGCGAACACCTGCCATCGATAGTTGCAGCAGTGCATGAAGTCTCTCATTCCGGCGGCAGCGTGCCGCGCATCTGCATAGGTTCGAGCACTATCCACACGCCTACAACGAAGAGCGCAACCGCCAGGAGCGCCCACGGAGCAAAGACCCTGAGCGGTCTTGTGAACCGAGTGCGGTCTGATGCAATCTGATAGCCGACGGCGAGCGATCCGAGCAGCCCGACGTCGAGTGCGAGTAATTCGAACTTGATAATCCAATCGGCTACGCCCAGGCAACAAGCATGTTGCCACGCAGGTTCACCAATCGCCGCCACTCCGGCAAGATCGCCGAAAAGGCGTTGGGAGACCGGCAGGATCGTGGCGTAGCTCGTGAGGAAATGGAATCCATGATGGGCCAGCCACATCGCAAAGCCGAGCGGAACGAACGCATATGCGAAACGGATCGCGAGTGCCCCGCAGGACCGCCGTGCCCTGCCCCACCAGCGCGAGATCGCAGCCGCTGAAGCAAGAATCGCTAGCGGACCGACGACGAGCGCAAAGGAGTAGTAGAACGCGACGACTGCTAACTGAGATATATCCCACCACTCGGCCAGTCGATCTTGGTATGCGACAACAGGTGCGATCATTCCAGCTGCATTGGCAAATGCACCAAAGACGAGCAGCCAGATCAAGGCTGCAACATCCGCCCTGTGGCCGAGGCGTCCGATGCCCGAGCGAAACAGATCGAGCCGGATCAGCGTGTTGCCCGGCGTAACACCCAGGACGCCAATGTTCTCATGGGGACAAGCTTGCACGCAATCGAGGCAGAACGTGCAGTCAAGATTCCCAAGCTTGCGCGACTGAAACAGATGCGTCCCGCAGCCCGAGGCGGTCTCATTGCCGCGAACGCAGTCTTTGGTCCGACAGGCGGTGCAAGCCTGGGGTTCACGAACGCGGACTTCCAACGGCGAGACGAGCGACTGTACGAAGTTGAACTGACCAATGGGGCACACATACTTACAAAAGGCCGCGTCGCGAAACAGCCCATCGATCACGAATGCGGCTGCGAAGTAAGCCAAGGCGATCCAGGCGGTGAGCCAGGGGCTATCCCACAGGGCGAACGCCTCGTAGCTCCACAGAAATGCCGCGACGAGTGCGACAGCCAGCCACTTGCTGCGCAGGGCACGCGGCCATGCTCGGCCTCGCGGCAGCCAGTATCCGGCAAATCGCCGCGGTAGTGTGAATGGGCAAGCCATGCAGAAGAAGTTGCCCCCGACCAGCAGCCCAAACATCACCAGACCGCGCCAATGAATCCAGGGGGCAACCCCAGCCAGATTTGCCGGTCCAACTTCGGGTCCCGTGAAGCCGTCCAGCATCACGACAACTGCCGCGATCAGCATGACGGTTTGCAGCACCGGCCGCCCAAATCGCCAGCGGAGAAATCGTCCGACAAGCGGGGCTTTCAACATGTCCCACGGCAAGGCGGGAGTGGCTGTCGCGGCGACATGACAGCTTGCCGAAGTCAGACTGACGATCGGAAGCGACGGCAGCGGATGCGGCCTTTCGGATTGCGTGAAACGTCGTTCTATGTTGGAAGAGCGCCCGCCAAGCGTTCGAATTCCAATTACGAACACCGGCAGCAGGAAAGCCACCGAGCCAGGCACCCACATCAGCACGCCCGCGAGCTGCTGGTCGGCGAGCGGCGACCAGGAGACGATGCTGGGAACTTCCATATAGTGCTGATAGATCGGCTCCGACGCGAATACCAACCAGGCCGAGAGTACCGTGTTCTGTACGTCGGCAAATACGAGGTACGGCAGGACCAGCCACCGTGACCACCGCGGCCGGCTTGGGTACGGCTGAATTACCGGAAACCAGAATAGCATCGAGGCAGCAAGAAACGTGGCATGTTCAGCAACATGCCACGTCGGATCGCGAAGCGCGAGTTCGTAGCTCACTGGGGCGTGCCAGATCCAGACGGCAGCAGCGAAGATCGGCCAGGAAATAAGCGGGTGCGTCAGTAGGGCGAATGCGTCGCGCGCGAGCGGCGCGCGGAGGATCGGCAGAGCGATCCCAGATCGAATGACGCGAGGTAGCCCGCGGAGCGTCGGTAGCAACGGTTTACCGAGCCAGACGAGCGGCGGCGCCACCATCATGAGCAGCATGTGCTGCACCATGTGGACACTGAGCAGCAGATCGGCAAACACCTCAATCGGCGAAGCCAGGGCCAGAAAGACTGCCGCTAGTCCACCCAGGAAAGCTGCGAGCCGAAGGCCACTCCAGCGGAGCGGATCATGCTGCCGCAGCTTGAACCAGCCATGCAAGTAGACCGCTGCCGCGATGGTGAGCGAAACGCACAGCCAGGGGCTGATGGGCCACGAACGCAGAAAGGCGTCGAACGTGGGATTCATGACGCATCGGGCGGAGGCGATTGCTTCGCGTAAGTGGGCTCGGCGGCCTGCTGAGGACCAAGCGACGGACCAGGAGTTGCCCAACCAGCAGGTGGCTGCCCCTCGGGTCGCAAGCTAACGAGAAAATCGACGAGCACCGACATCTCAGCCGGCGAAATCTGTTTACCGTAGGCAGGCATTAAACCACCGCCGGGAGTGCCGTTTGAGACCTGCATGATGAGTTGATCGCGAGTGAGCCGGGTTCCCACACTCGTGAGGTCGGGACCTCGTCGGCCGCCAACGCCATCCAGCGCGTGGCAGTTGCGGCAATTTTTGTACTGAAAGACGGCACCGCCTACGAGTTGTGGCACGGTGGATCGCTGTACAATTGCGACCGGCACGGGGTCAGCGGTCCAAGCGTCCATCCGGGGCGACCAGGGGGCGGTAAAGCCGAGGTAGGTGAGCACACCGAGCGTGGTGTAAATCACGACCACCGAAAGCACGGCGACGGGTCGCCGGCTGGGAGCACGTTCACCCCGATTGCTGATGAAAGGCACGGCGAACAATGCGCCGATAACGAGCAGCGGAAACACCAGGATGATGAATGTTTCCGCTTCGCGCGGGCTGAGCGACAAAAGCGCGAACAACCACAGGAATGGCCACTCGGGGCGTGGATTCGCACCGCCCAGCGTCGGGTCGGGCGGATCGGTGGGACCTTTAGGGCCAAACACCGCCGCGATAATCACAACCACGATCACCGCTAGCGCGGAAATCAGTGCGTCGCGCCAGAATGCGTCGCCAAAGAACGGTACGCCGCGCTTGAGCGACTCGGCGTAGTCGCGGTCGTATGTTGCCCGATCGACAATCTGCCCGGGCACTGGCGGCGCGCTGATGCCGCAGCGCAAGACCAGCCACAGGTGAATCGCCAGGAAGAACAGCAGCGCCCCGGGAATTACGAAAACATGCAGGGTGAAGAAACGCGAGAGTGCGGCAGCGCCAATCGTTTCGGAGCCAAGCAGCACATGCACCACATCTGGCCCAATGATCGGCACGCGGCCCGCCATTGAGCCCGCCACTGCGAGTCCCCAGTACGCATCGGGATCCCAGCGCAAAATCTGCCCACTGAAAAACATGCCGAGCACGCACAGCAGCAACACCACACCGACGCACCAGGTCAGCTCGCGCGGATACTTATGCCCACCTTGCAGGAACACTTGCGTCATGTGCACCAGCACCATCACGACCATCCCTGAGCCAGCATAGTAATGCAACGCTCGCAAAAACCAACCGAGCGGATGGTCGTAGTCGAGATACAGCAGACTTTCATAGGCCTGGTCGGCACTGGGGACGTAGACCAATGCCAGTCCCATGCCGGTCAAAATCTGGAGTAACAGAAAGGTAAGCGATGCGCTGCCGAAGACGTACCACCAACCCATCGGACTTTCCAGCTCGCGCGGAATCGGGTGTAAGACCGTGTGCGTAAGCAGTTCGCGCACGCCAAGTCGGCGGTCGATCCAAGCTTCAATTTGCCTGAGGCGCGAGTTCATTTTCGTCGGATAATCAGGTCGGCTGGCGAAGCGTGTCTTGTAAGGTCGGGTAGTGAGGAGCCTGGATCTCGAGTTCGCCCGCGCGCACTCGCCACATGACGTGGAACATGCCTCGTGGCGGTGGTCCTGAAGCGTGTGACCCGTCGGCGTAGTACACACCGCCGTGACAGGGGCAAAGAAAGAGTTCAGACTGCGGAAACCACGAGACTGGACAGCCAAGATGGGCGCAATTGACGCTCAACACCAGGAACTGCGGATCGCCTTCTTCAACCACGTCCAGATGTCGAACATAAACGCCGGTTTGCGAGGTAATGCCGTCCCACGGCTGGCGGAGCGGATTGTCGAACGTCACGAGGCGCGTTTCGTTTAAGGCGAAGCCAGTGGTCGGACCAAGATTGACCCACGGGACTTTCACCCGCCGCTGGCCTACTAGAAACCGCACTCCCGGCACGGCAACCAGCGCGCTCGCGACCAGCCCAATCACGACCGCGATCCAACTCAGAAAGCTTCGTCTGGCAGGGTTACCATTCGGCGGAGTTTGGGATTCGTGGTTCATCGCTTTGGTCATTCGCCGGGTCCCATGTTCGACGCAACTTGCTGCGGCCGGTCGCGCCAATGGGCTAAGAGCGCAACCAGGTCGTCAATCTCCTCGGATGTGAGCGGTTTGAAGTCACCGTCGCGGCCATCGGTCTCGGCATAATTCGGCATGCCAAGGTCCGGTCGGCCTGTGATGATGATCCGCCGCAATGCCTGATTGCTGAACAAGGACAGCAGTGCGGGATCATTGACGCGGCCGGGAGCCGTATCGTCGTCGCCGCTCCCCTGCCCTGAGTCGCCGTGACAGGCAGCGCACGCGTTAACGAAGAGTTTCTCGCCCCGCGCGATTTGTTCGGCCGAAGGCTGTGTGGAGAGTTCACCTTTGTACGGCGGAGCATCGCCCCCTGCCAAGGTCGGCTTGAAGTGATTTTTCAAACCTTCAGCAAGTATCTGGATCTGCTCATCGGTCAGCGTTCCTGACAGTCGCTTATCAAATGCGGGCATCGGCGTCCCCCGCCGGCCGCGAGTGATCACATCGAGCAGCACCCCATCAGGCACAATCGCCAGGAACAACGGATCGTTAAGCGGCGGAGCCGGGCCAAGCTTGCCATCAGCACCGTGGCAGCCGCTGCAACTGCGGGCAAACAGTACCAGAAAATCCGTTTGCTCGCTGGGCAACTTGGGACGGCTTGCGGGATTGGGCTTTCCCGGCATTTGGTCGAGGCAGCCGCAGGACGTCAACAGGAGGAACAGGCCGGCAACTCGCCATGATTTTAACCGTCTGGCGGAGGTCATGATCTCACTCCTCGGCCAGCTGGAGCGATGGCAATCTCCTCGGAACGCACGACCACAATGGCCGCGGCGATGCCGAACACGAACTGCGAAACCACAAACCAAGGCCAATCGACTCGTTGCTGCAGAGCTGGATTGACGATGCCCATCATGCTGTAGCTTGCTGCCGTCCAAAGCAGCGGCATCAACATCGCGCCCCAGGCAAACGGGGCGGGAATGCGTCCGAGCCGCGGAAGCAACAAGCCCGCCAGCAATCCGAAAGTGAGCGAAAACACCGCATGCAAGCCGCACGCGGCCGCAAACCAACGGCCGTCGAACTGCTCGAGTTCCGCGATCGAGTAACTTTGCTCGTGCGGCAGAATCATCACGGCCAGGAGATTGACCGGATACCAGATCCCATGTCCCGAGGCAAAGCCCCAGAGCATGGCGGGGGCGGCCATCAGGAGGCCGCCCATCGCCCCGCCAAACAATCCGGCCAGAATGCTGCGCCCGGGTTCGGCAGCCATGATCACGGTGGCGGTCGTGACTCCAAACACGAACTGGGATAACACAAAGTACGGCCAATCGATCAGACTCTGAACTTCAGGATCGACGAAGCTGGTCGCGATGAAACTGGCCGCGGTCCAGGCAAGTGGCGCGAACAGCGCCGCCCAAGCGAGCGCTCGCGGAATGTGCGGCAGCGTGGGCAGCAGCACTCCGTAGATGGTTCCGAACATTAATGACACGGCAACGTGAATCACGATACCTGCGGTGAACAGCACCGGCTGAAAGGCGCGCAGTTCGGCGTCACTTAGTTGTTCGACGCCGGGGAGCACTATGCCGGCGAGGAGATTGATCGGCAGCCAGATGCCTTCGCCGCTGATGAGCCCGTAGAGAAGTGCCGGAATTGGCATCACCAAACCGCCGACGATCCCGCCTTTGAGCCCCGCCGAGATGGGCTGCACTTTTTCCGGCAGTCGAAAGCGGTAGCCGGGCATGCCAGGACGGAGTTGCCCAACTCGCCCAAGCGCGGCAACCACGGGCTTGGGCCGTACAACTTCCGCGGCCAAAGGTTCTATCACGTGCCCTCGTCCAGGTAGCAGTTGTGCGATCCAATTGGCGAGGCCCGCGATGAAGATCACGAGACCCACCAGGATGAACGCGAGATGCGTAGCCCAGCCGAAGGCGAGCACGGTGATTCCCAGGGCGAGCGAGAGCGGCGCGGCGGTAGGAGCGGGAAGTTCCACGCCCTCTGCATGCGCATCGTATTTGCTGGAGAGTTGCTCGGCCATGTTGGCTATGCCAATTAGTTCATTACGCCAGGTAAACCACAGTGAAAACCACGATCCACACCACGTCGACAAAATGCCAGTACCAGGAGACCATGCGAGCACCAGTCGACTCTGCCTGTCCAATGGCCTCGGTCAACGACAACCCGAGGATGATGAGCATCGCCACCACACCGCCCGAAACGTGCAGAGCATGAAATCCGACGAGAGTATAGAACGTCGAACCGAACAGATTGCGGCTGACCGTCAAACCGTCGTGAACGACCAGGCCGTACCATTCGTAGGCCGTGCCGGCCAGAAACGCGATGCCGAGAGCGATCGTCAGGGTCCACCAGAGGCTGAAAAGCGAGGCGCGGCCGTGCCCCAAGGCGTGAGTCGCCAGGTGGACGGTGAAACTGCTCGCCAAAAGAAGCGACGTCGTGGCGACTGCGAGCGGCAGCGAAAGCACCTCGGATGTCGGCCCGGAGAGATTGTCGTTGTGCAACGTCACATAGGCCACGATCAACGTGCTGAAGAATGCAACTTCAGAGAACAGAAAGCTGAGCATGCCCCATTCGTGTGCGTTCAACGTATGTTCAGGCGCAATGTCGGGGGGAACCGGCAAGGTCGTCGCTGGCCCGCCCGCAGTCTGGTAGTAGTCGTTCTGCTGATTCACGTTTGTCGGCTTCAACTGAGGTTGCGTTATTCGTATTGCCAGTCGGGGTCGTCGGGATGCTTGGCATCCCACAACGGGCGGCGGCTGTGAACTGTGGGAATCTTTTCGAAGTTATACGAAGGCGGCGGAGAACTGGTGGTCCACTCAAGCGTCCAGGCGTCCCACGGATCGTCGCCGGCGATCTTGCCGTGTCGGTATGAGGAAACGAGGTTGTAGACGAATATCAGGTAGCTGGGCGCCTGGATCAACGCGCCGATCGTTGCGAGTTGATTCCAAATCTCCCAGGCGCGATCCGGCTCGTAGCTGAAGATCCGCCGCGGCATGCCGAGCATTCCGGCCACGTGCATCGGCGCGAAGGTTACAAAGAATCCGATGTACAGCAGCCAGAACTGCCAATGGGCGAGCCGCTCGCTGAGCATGCGGCCAGTCACCTTGGGATACCAGTAGTGAATGCCGGCAAACGTGCCGAATAGCGTGCCGCCGATGAGCACCCAATGGAAGTGTCCGACGACGAAGTAGCTGTCCGTGAGCTGAAAGTCGAACGGCGCGAGCGCCAGCATGATGCCCGTCAATCCGCCGATGAGAAACATCGACAGGAATCCGAAGCAAAAGAGCATGGGTGAGGCAAACCAGATCCTGCCGCCGAACATCGTGGCTAACCAGTTAAAAAACTTGATGCCGGTTGGAATCGAAACCAGCAGACTGGCGACGATGAAGAACAGGTCCACTTGCCGACTCAGACCGACGGCGAACATGTGATGCGCCCAGACGCCAAGGCTGATGAAGGCGATGGCCATTGTGGCGGCGGCCATGAACTCATAGCCAAACAGCACCTTGCGTGAAAAGACGGGAATAATCTCCGAGACCATGCCGAACACCGGCAGGATCAGGATGTAAACCTCGGGATGACCAAAGAACCAGAACAGGTGCTGCCAGAGCATCGCCGAGCCGCCATTTTGGACATCAAAGAAGTGAGCTCCGAGCTCACGGTCGAAGAGCACCATGACGAGTGCGGCGGTCAGAGGCGGCACGGCAATCAGAATCTGCACGCTGGTCCAGAGCATCGTCCAGGTAAAAAAGGGAATCTTGTTGAGCGTCATGCCTGGGGCGCGCATCGCCAGGATGGTGGCCACGAAGTTCATCGCGGCAGTGACCGTGCCGATCCCAGCGACAATCAGGCCCAGCGCCCAGAAGTCGACGGCGGCGCTGCGAGCAAATGTGGTTTCGGTGAGCGGCGCGTAGGCGAACCAGCCGATGGCCGGGGCGCCACCTGTCGCCAAACTGAAGTATGTCAGCATCCCGCCGAACAGCGTGACCCAGAAGCCGAGCGCATTCAGCCGCGGAAAGGCCATGTCGCGAGCGCCGATCATCAGCGGCACGACATAGTTGCCTATTCCAATCAGGATCGGCATGCCCACGAAGAAGACCATCGTGGTGCCGTGCATCGTGAAGAGCTGATTGAAAACATCCGGCGAAATGATTTCGAGATCAGAACTCCAGAGCTGAATCCGCATTGCCACGGCTTCGACGCCGCCGATTACCAGGAACACGACCGCCATGAGCACGTACATGATGCCCACTCGCTTGTGATCGACCGTGGTGGTCCACACGCGTAAGCGCGAAGCCAGATCGACACCGGCCGGGCTGGTCGGGGCGTCCGCATGAGCAGAAGGGTGATCGGCTAGGGACATGCGCTGACGAGTAAAAGAGAAAGGCGTTACTTGAGGCTCAGCAAATACTGGACGATCAACTCTTCCTTCTCGGCCGACAATCCGAAGGCCGGCATCAGGCAGCCGGGCTTAATATCGTGAGGGTTGTGGATCCAACGACGCAAGTTTGTTTCGTCGAGCGGAATGATCCCCGAAGCCAGCGTCTGGCGGCTCATCAAGTGCGTCAAGTCAGGCGCGTAGTTGCCCATGGCCGATGTGCCGCGCACACGATGGCAGTTCACGCACGACTCCGAGAGAAACGCTTCGCGACCTGCGGCTTGCTGCGGATCATCGACGGCGGGCAAGGCTTGTGCCGCGAGCCACTTTTCAAAGTCTTCCCGTGATTCCACCACCACGCGGAGCAGCATGTGGGCGTGCTGCGTGCCGCAAAACTCGGCGCATTGACCCAAAAAGAGCCCCGGGACGTCGGTTTCCAGCCAGAGTTGGTTTGTGCGGCCGGGAATCAGATCGACTTTGCCTTCGAGCCGGGGTACCCAGAAGCTATGCACTACGTCAGCAGATTCGAGCAGCAGTCTTGTGGGGCGCGCGTGTTTGGGGTCGCTTGCGGGGATATGGAGTTCGTTGGCGGTGATGAACGCGAGCTTGCGTCCGTCATACGATTGGTAGCGATATTCCCACCACCACTGGCGCCCTACGACGGTGACGGTGAGCGGCTCGATCACGTTGCGACTGGTGGCCGGCGCGGCGTTCACTTCCCACAACGTTCGCGCGGAGACGAGCACCAGAAAGAATACGATCAGGGCCGGCGCGACCGTCCAGGCAATCTCGATGGGATTGCTGCCGTAGACCTGTGGTGGTTCGGTGGGCGGGACGTCGCTTGCGCCGCCGCGATGCCGAAACCGCGCGATCGTGTAGAACAGGATGCCTTCGACGACTAGAAAGATGAGCGCGGCAACGGCGAGCACCAACAGCGCTAGCCGCACGATCGCCGCGCTGCCTGGAGAGGCGGGCTCGAAAATTGAAAGCTCGTGCCAGGGCTCTTCAGCCACGGCCGCGAGCAGCGTACTTCCTGAGGCAAACACTCCTGACATCCCTGGCCTCGCATTGCGGCGGTACTGCGCACTTGCGGAGTGTGCCGCGCAACAACATTGACCCAGCCTCACGCCACCGAAGGCGCGCGATCGAGACTATGTATCTGCACCGGCACCATGATCTTACGGCATTCGCGCGCTGCTGGCAAGTTGCGCACGCTAGCTGTGGTACGCATGAGGCCGTTGCGAGTCCCTGTAGACGCTTTCCGATCAGGACTTTTTGCGCTTCATTGCGGCTTGCAAATCGTCCCACTGCTCACCGGTGACGTCTTCAAGCGCGTTGAACTGTCCAGCGCCGCGCAGCCAGGTGCCGCCGTCGATCGTGATGCACGCGCCGGTGATGTAGGCCGAAAAGTCCGAAAGCAGATAGGCGGCGAGATTCGAAAGTTCCTGATGTTCGCCATGGCGCCCCAGTGGAATTCGCTTCATCGGATCGGCGTTGGGGCCCAACTCTGGTGGCCGAAGCCGCGACCAGGCGCCCTCCGTGGGAAACGCGCCAGGGGCAATCGCATTCAAGCGAATTCCGTACTTGCCCCATTCCGACGCAAGGGATCGCACCATTACCAATGCGCCGGCTTTTGACACCGCCGAAGGCACCACATAGCCCGAGCCGGTCCAGGCGTAGGTCGTGCTGATGTTAAGCACAACGCCGGGCGTGGTATCGGCGATCCAGCGCTTGCCCAACGCGAGCGTGCAGTTGTAGGTCCCCTTGAGCACAATGTCGACTACCGAATTGAAGGCGTTGTAGCTGAGTCGCTCGGTCGGACAGATGAAGTTGCCGGCCGCGTTGTTCACCAGACCATGCAGCGAACCAAACCGAGAGACACCGGCCGTGAACATCGCCTCGACCTCGTCGGGCTTGCGAACGTCGCACGCCAGCCCAAGCACTTGGCCGCCTGTTGCGGCGGAGATTTCCTGGGCAGCGGATTCAATAACCTCGGTACGGCGACCGCAGATGACCAGGTTTGCGCCGAGCCTGGAGAAGTACTCACCCATCGAACGGCCCAGGCCGGTGCCGCCTCCCGTGACGACGATAGTTCGACCGGAAAAAGTTCCCGCAGGGAGCATCGGACGTGTGTAAGGAGCGCCGGACATGACATTAGGTTCCTGAGAAGTGAACGGGCGAGCCCGTGGCCAGTAAACCGCTGGGCGAACCCGCTTATTCGTATCGCAGCGGCAGTAGCGAAGCAAGTAGACCTCAAAGTCGGATATTCTGGATATTGACATCCACTTATCTGGAGCCTATCATGCCGGAGAACTGGATATGAATATCCATTTAAACGCGAGACCGGGAATCACCCATCAACGCCTGGAGCAACTTTTTCCCATGAAACGCATCGACGAGTCACGGCTCGAATCCGATCTGCAGTACCGCGTGGAATACCTGGCCGAGTTCATGGGCTTTACGCCAGACGATGTCGCCGCTATTCATGGCGCCGCCGAGGTGCTGGCTCCCGTCGTGCCGACGCTAGTCGATGCGGTGTATGACAAGCTGTTTGGCTACGACGCAACCAAAAGGCATTTTGTGCCTCGACAGACCGGCTACGACGGCGAACTGCCCAAGAGCCTCGATTCGCTCCGGCAGGATCACGAGATGATCCTGTTCCGTAAGAATCATCTGGCCCGATACCTGGTGACGCTGGTCACTAAGCCATTTGACTCGAGAGTGTTCGTGTATTTGAATCGGGTGGGCGAAATGCACACGCCACACGCGGGTTCCGCCGAGCTCGACGTGCCGCTGGTACAGATGAATGCCCTCTTGGGTTTCGTGGCTGATGCCTTGACCGCGACCATCTTGAGCCTTGGGCTGGAACGCCGAACTGAAGAGCAAACGTTGCGGGCGTTTGGTAAACTGTTGTGGATGCAAAACGACCTAATAACTCGTCACTATCAGGCTCGCCCGGCCCCCCGCCGTCACCCGCTCACCGCTGTCACTAGTGTTCGATGAAACCTGCCAATTGCATTCTGCTGCTCGTGGCCATCGTTGTTAGTGTGCCGTTGCCGCTCTCGCGCGCTCAGGATTTTGAGCAGCCGCCGATCGCGTACAGCACAGCGACACCGAATAACGCAGTATCGAAACTGATTGACGAGATCGAAAGCGGCCGATTAGAACTCGCGCGCGGGGAGGAACAAGGGTATCTGCCTGCACTGCTCAAAGCACTTGCGATTCCCGAGTCATCGCAGGTGCTGGTCTTTTCGCAAACGAGCCTGCAGCGTGAGCGTATATCACCACGCACGCCACGGGCGATCTACTTCAACGATCAGACTTACGTGGGATTCTGCCAACAAGGCGAAGTGCTGGAGATTTCGGTGTCTGACCCGCAGTTGGGCGCGGTGTTTTACACGCTGGATCAGGATTCTGAAAAGGAGCCGGCATTCGTTCGACTGACCGATAGTTGCCTGCTGTGCCATAGTTCGTCGCGAACCGAAAACGTGCCAGGTCATCTGGTTCGCTCGCTGTACGTGACTTCGAGCGGCCAGCCGATCTTTTCCGGCGGAAGCAACATTGTGGATCACACAACACCATTCGACCGACGCTGGGGCGGGTGGTACGTGACCGGCACGCACGGTGATCAGACGCACCTGGGGAACCTCATTGTGCCGGGTCGCGAGGTACCTACGACGATCGACAACGATGCCGGACAGAATGTTACGGAACTAGGCAATCGATTCGCTATCGACAAGTACCTGACTCCGCACAGCGATATCATCGCGCTGATGGTCCTTGAGCACCAGACGCTCGTGCAGAATCGAATCACCAAGGCGAACTTTGCGACCAGGCAGGCATTGCATTACCAGGTCGAACTCAATCGAGCTTTGGGTGAACCTGGCGAGATGCGGTTGCAAAGCACTACGAGCCGCATCGCGAGCGCGGGAGAAGACCTTATCGAAGCCCTGCTTTTCCTAGAGGAAGCCGAATTGAGCGCATCAGTCGCAGGGACTTCGGGCTACGCCGAGGAATTCACGAAACGGGGGCCTCGCGACGAGCAAGGGCGGTCGCTGCGCGATTTCGATCTCGAGCGGCGGATGTTTCGCTATCCATGCAGTTACCTGATTTACAGCGAGGCGTTCGACGCTCTGCCCGGCGAAATGAAAGACTTCGTGTGGCGGCGATTGTGGGAGATTCTGGCCGAAGGTAAGGATGCCGAGAAGTTCGCACACCTGTCAGCTGAAGATCGCGCCACGATCCTCGAAATCCTGCGAACCACCAAAGCTGGCCTGCCGGACTACTGGGAGGCTTCAACTGCGCGATAAATGCGCGTTGCGAGAGTTCCGAAGCGCGAACAGTTCGTTAGCACCTACTGCGAGGAGTCTGGCATGAGGCGGCTCTGGGCACTCTTTGGCCTGGTGATGGTTGCATCCTTTGCAGTGCTCGGCTGGTTGGGCACTCGTATCTATCAGGAAGCGCCCCCGCTCATCGATCGCGTCCTGACGACCGACGGGCAGGTAGTGATCGACTTCGGCGAAATTCAAGCCGGACAGAACGTTTGGCAAACGCTGGGTGGCATGGAGGTTGGCTCGGTCTGGGGACATGGCAGTTACGTCGCGCCGGACTGGACAGCCGACTGGCTGCACCGCGAAGCAGTATTCGCGCTCGACGTTTGGGCGCGCGAAGAGTTCGGCAGCGAGTTCGCCAAACTCAGCGAGGAACGACAAGCCCAACTCAGTGGACGTCTGGCCGAACGCTGGCGCGAAAACACTTTCGATCCAGCGACGAACGTCATTGTTATTGATCCACTGCGTGCCCAGGCGTTTGAAAGCAACCGGGCTCACTTCTCACACATCTTCACCGAGGGAAATGCCGCCTACGCGATTCCGCCCGGCGCAGTCACCACCGACGTACGACGAAAGCAGCTCGCGTCATTCTACTTTTGGACTGCTTGGGCCGCGTCGACCAATCGGCCTGGAGAAGATGTCAGCTACACGCAGAACTGGCCTTACGAGCCATTGATTGAGAATCGTCCCACCGGCGACACCGTCGTCTGGACGGGCGTCAGCATCATCATGCTGCTGGCAGGTATCTCGGCGATGGCCTGGTGGTATGCATCTCAGCGCGAGCAAGAGTCCGCGAAGGAACTCACTCAGGCCGATCCGCTGGGAACCTGGGACGTCTCACCGTCGCAGCGCGCGACCGTGAAATACTTCTGGGTCGTCGCTGCTTTGATTCTGGTGCAAATGTTGCTAGGCGTGGTGACAGCCCACTACGGCGTTGAAGGAGACGGGTTCTACGGGATACCGCTGTCGAAATGGTTGCCCTACAGCGTTGCACGAACCTGGCACATCCAGTTGGGCCTGTTCTGGATAGCTACGGCGTGGCTCGCGGCGGGCCTGTACATCGGCCCCCTGGTCAGTGAAACCGAACCTCGCGGACAGCGTTTGGGAGTGAACGTTCTGTTCATCGCGCTGCTGGTCGTCGTAGTGGGATCGCTCGCGGGAGAGTGGCTCAGCATTCACAACAAGATGTCTGACACCACGGCGTTTTACTTCGGACATCAAGGTTACGAATACGTCGACCTGGGACGCGTCTGGCAACTGGCCTTGATGGCCGGCCTGCTTCTCTGGCTAGCGCTGATGCTCCGCGTTTTGTGGCCGGCCTTGCGCCGTCCTGGTGAACAGAAACAACTTGTCGCGCTGTTGGCCGTGTCGACGGCGGCCATCGCTGGCTTCTACGGCGCCGGCCTGACGTGGGGGCAGCACACGCATCTGTCGATTGTCGAATACTGGCGCTGGTGGGTTGTGCACTTGTGGGTGGAAGGTTTCTTCGAAGTCTTCGCGACCACGGTGATCGCGTTTGTTTTCATGCGACTCGGCTTGATTCGCCCGGGCCTGGCCGCGGCGGCCGCACTGCTCTCGGCCACGATTTTTCTTTCCGGCGGTATCATCGGAACTTGCCACCATCTGTATTTTTCGGGCACTCCTACCGTGGTGCTGGCGTGGGGTTCCGTCTTTAGCGCGCTTGAAGTCGTGCCGCTGGTGCTTGTGGGCTTTGAAGCCACGGAAGACCTGCGCCGCTCGCACGCCTCGGTATGGGTGCAACGCTACAAATGGCCCATATACTTCTTCGTCGCGGTTGCATTTTGGAACATGGTCGGCGCGGGGCTGTTCGGATTCATGATCAACCCGCCGATAGCGCTATATTTCATGCAAGGCCTGAACACGACGCCGCTGCATGGACACGCCGCGCTGTTTGGCGTGTATGGCATGCTGGGGATCGGTTTGACCCTGATTTGCCTACGAACGCTTGTGCCGGGTCGGGACTGGAAAGAAGGACTTGTCAGGTTCTCATTCTGGGCGCTGAATCTGGGCCTGGCCGCGATGTGTCTGCTCAGCCTCCTTCCGGTAGGCTTGCTGCAAACCTGGGCCTCGGTGGAACACGGTTACTGGTACGCTCGCAGTGCCGAGTTCATGCAGACTCCAATCATGCAGAATCTGAGATGGCTGCGTGTTGTTGGAGATACGATCTTTTTTCTGGGGGCGGTGGCGTTGGTGACTTTCATAGCGGGGTTGGCGACTGGCCATTCGTTCCGCAAGTCACCAGCGAATGCCTGAAGCACGAGAGCTCGACTATGACAATCTCTCACGCGGACGCCGGAACGGTTATCAACCTTTTCGATCAAATGGGTCAATCAGCGAGTAGGACGACGACACTCATCAAAACGCCGCGAGTGGAGCTCATTCGACTGGTGCTGCCCGCCGGCAAACGGATTCCGCCGCATGCCGTTTCGGGCGAGGTCGTCGTCCAATGTCTATCGGGCAAGGTCGACTTTGAGGCCCGAGAAAAACGGCAGACTCTCGAACCTGGCGATCTGCTCCACCTGGAGGGGGGCGACTCGCATGCTCTCGAAGCGATTGAGGATACAACCGTGTTGGTCACGATCCTGCTTGCGGTTTAAACCTGAGCGCACCCGCACCAAGCAGCGCGACATGACGATCGTCACCCAGGAGACTCGTTCAAACGGAGAGGACAGGATTCGAACCTGCGGACCAGTTACCCGGTCACCGATTTAGCAAACCGGCGCTTTCGACCACTCAGCCACCTCTCCCAGTGGCACCAAGCCTGTCGGCAGAACCGCAGGCCGAATGTGCTCATGAATTTTAGATACTCTACCCTATTGTTCGCAAGGGAAGATCGCCAGCGTCTTGGTTTCTACGTGGCGAGAGCCAAAATTGGTGGGCTGAAGGCAAAAAAAATGGGCGTCCGCCAAGCAGTCGCCGGCGGACGCCCAGTGCCGAGCCACCATAGAGGGCTCGACTGTGCCGCTTATAGGATCCGGGGCGGACCGCTGTATTCTCCGCCGCCCGATCACTGTCCGCGGAAGTGTGCCGCTTTTTCAGCCGCGTTAATCGCCCCAGAAGCCCTTCCGGCGAGGTTCCAAAGGCATCTGTGTGACCTGCATGAAGGGAACCGTATTCGAACGGCGGCGCCGTTCTCGGGCTGTCCAGTTGCGGCGAATCTCTTCAGTCCGTTCACGAATTTGCTCGGGCGTCGGAGAATTGTCTGGGCGAGGAGCACGTCGTCGATTTCGAGTTCGGGTGCGGGGTACGTCAATCATGAATCATGTTCCTTCGGAGGCGACAATGCGTTAGCAGATTGCGGTTGGCCGGGAGTGGAACCGCGTGATCCGAAAGGCAAATTTCGGGCCGACTAGGCGCGTCGTCGTCCTCCGCGAGATCCGAAGAGCTTCGCCGGACGGAGGTATTTGTCACGCGTCTTGACCGAATGTCGCTTCAACACATGACTTAGCTCGCGGCCCTTATGTGCGCGGTGCGAGAATTCGGGTGGGGAATTGGGCCTGCCCTTCGACAGAAAAAGTGCTCGGCCATCGCTTGTTTACTGGTCGGAGCCCGACCACTTGGCATGGCACTGGTCAGGCATTAGCCGCCTGAGTCGGCGGGCATCCAGGCTGCCGAACGAGCCGAGAGGGATCGGTTCGCTGGACGCGTGCGGACCGTCAGCGAGTGTTGCCACCGCCGTTCGAGTTCGAGTGGCGTTGTCTCATACACTTCCTCGAAAGCGTGGTCATAGCCTCGCTCGCATGCCAGATCGACAAACTCCATCAAGCGTTGATATCCCCCTTGAGCGACGAGAAACTCGACTAGCGCAGCACTTTGGTCGTAAAAGGCGCCCCATCGTGTTGGAGGTGGGTAACCATCCAGCAGCAATAGCTCCGCGAGCGCGAAATGAGTTCCCTGTGTCACGTCGCGGCCCGCGCGAAGCGCGTGTTGCTTTCGCTTCGCGGCGGAGTCCGCCATAATCGCGATCCCTTCGTCTAGCCAACGAGGCAGCACGTCAAGTTCGAACCGATCGGCCAGGACCACATGTGTCAGTTCGTGCGCGAGCGCCGCCTGTTGCCAGTCGGCTCGCGTGGCACGGACATCAATCCTGCGTAGCGACACTTTGCTCTGGCGGCGGTCGACCAGCGCAGAAGCAATCGTGCTGTTGCCGCCAGCACCGACCTCGTGGTCATAGCTCGCGTCGCTCGGGTGCAGCACCACGTCACACTTTGGCTTCCAACTGCCACTCACTTTTACCAGCCACTGGACTGCCAGACGCGTTCGCAATCGCTCGCAGCTCTTGCCAATGGCGCGGTCAACTGGTCGCGTGCCGTAATTCAGCACGCGGAAGTTATCGGTCTCCGTGATGTGCCAGCTCACCGCCTCGGCAGGTCTCGGGGGAGAGGCCTTTGCCGAACTTGTCGGTTTGGTCCCCATCAAGATCACGGCGAGCAGACCAACAAGCCAAAAGAAATAGCGAGCTTGGCGAAAATGGTGGAAGTACATGCGGGAGAGGGGCTGGAAGATACTGGCACAAATTGCTTGCATCCCTTGCAAGCGACTACGTCCGCCCTAGGCATATGTCGCGCCCCTCCGTTTTCGAGGGAGCCATCAGAGTCCACATCTTGTTATTTATCAATGACTTATCCGTTTTGATCGGGGGTTCCAGACGTTCGAATCGCATGTCCCATCCTGCTTAGAAGCCAGGCACATCCGGCTGGTGGTTTGGGCAGCGCGAAGTGCGTCGTCAAGTCGCCCAGGCCATAAAGTTGGCGGAAGCGATACATCCTCCGATTTCGTTTCAACTGGCAGGATCGGCACAACCGACAAATAGGCTGTGAAGTGCGTCGGCGTGTCCGCGCCCATTCACCCGACCGTGAGTCGCCGCCCAACAGGGCCCAGCTAATTTCGCGGTGGCACTGAGCTTTCCAGGTTTCCGGCAGCCGATTTGAGAGGAACTGTTCTATGCGTCGCCTCGCCATCGTTTTTGCGATCGTAGGCCTTTCGGTATCTGCCCGGGCGTGGGCCGATCCGTTTGCGAACCTCTCGACCAGTCTGGAACACTATGACCGGCAACTGGCCAGGGAGAAACCTGCGCCTGCCGCGGTAACTCTCAGCGATACAGTGCAACAGCAGCCACAAGTGCGTCAGGCGAGTGCCCAGGCACCGATGCGGCCCCAGCAGTACCGACGTCCGTCGAACGTCAGTGCCGGACCCGTGCGGCAAATGCAGACGCCGCCCCGGCAGGCGCAACGCCCCGTTCGACAAACACAGGCCACGGTGCGGCAGGCTCAGGCTGCCGTCCGCGAGGAAGTTCAACCTGAACCCATGCCGCAGGGGCAGTTTCTCGAGTCGGGAGGGGACTATTATCCCGGCGAAGTCTGGGAAGAGCCGATGATGGGTGACTGCTCGGACGGTTCCTGCGGGATCGGCTGCGGCGGGTGCGGCGGCGGATTCTGGGGCCGCGCGGAGTATCTGATGTGGTGGGTCCGCGGCGCCTATGTGCCGCCGCTCGTGACCACCAGCCCGCAAGGCACCCAGCCGGGACAAGCCGGTGTGCTACCCAATGCGACGATCCTGTTCGGCGATCAAGAAATCAACGACAGCGGACGCTCAGGCGGACGCTTCACGCTGGGATACTGGTTCGATCCCTGCGAAACGCTGGGGATCGAAAACACGTTCTTCTTCATCGGCGGTCAGAGCGACGGGTACAACGCCAGCTCGTCGGGCGATCCGATTCTGGCTCGGCCATTCTTCAACGTAGACCGCGGTAGCAACGACTCGATCGTGTTCGCCTATCCGCAGGTGGTGGTGGGTGGCATTAACATTACCTCCAGCCGCCAGCTCTACTCGAACGAACTCAATCTCCGCCGGTCGTTGTACTCCGATTGCTGCCGCCGTATCGATGTCCTGGCCGGCTACCGCTACATGCGGCTCGGCGAGTCACTCGACATCTACAACAACAACACCTCGCTCGAGAGCGCGGCATTGGGAACGCAGTTCAGGATCGAGGATCACTTCAATACGAGCAACAACTTCAACGGCGGCCAGGTCGGCGTGAACATGCAGCTCTATCGCGGCTGCTGGACGATCGACCTGCTCGGCAAGATCGCCCTGGGTGGTGTGTCGCAGCAGGCTCGGATCAACGGCTCGACCGTAATCACTCCGACGGACGACGACGTCCAGACCTATGATGCCGGCATTCTGGCCTTGCCGTCGAACAGCGGTCAGTACAACCAGACTGTGTTCGGGGCCATCCCCGAATTCGGCATCAATCTTCGGTATCAGTGGACACCGCTGTGGAAAGTCAGCGTTGGATACACCGTCATGGCCCTCACGAACGTGCTGCGGCCGGGCGACCAGATCGATTTGAACCTCGATCCAGCTCAGTTTCCTCCTGCACAGGACGAAGGAACATCGCCGGTGTTCTCGTTCAACGAGTCGGACGTTTGGCTGCAGGGAGTCAACCTGGGCGTCGAGTGCAACTTCTAAAGACTCGCAACGATCGCTGGAACAATCAAAAAAGGGCTCCGCCTGCTGAATGCTGGCGGAGCCCCCTTTTTCTTTTCAGATCTCATGCAATCTGCTGGCCGAGTTACTCGAGACTGAGCAAGTCGTCCTCATCCGAGCCAAGTGCCAGCAACTCGGACGCAAGGGCGTCCTTGTCGAGCTCAATCGTTTCCGTCGCAGTGTTACCAGCGGCGTCTGTCGCCGTTACCAAAACAGTCAGCGTTCCATCGTCCAAGGCACTCAAATCCACGGTCGTGGCCCAGATACCAGTACCCGCATTGATGTTCACTGTGACTGTGTTCACGCCATCCGTGACGGAGATTTGGATGCTGGAGCCCGCTTCACGCTGCCCAGCGAGCGCGAAACTGACGGCATTCTCTGCGGTGACTGCACTGCCATTCACAGGATTGATGATGCTGACAGTAACGACCGTGTCCTTGACAGCGTTCAACGAATACGAGGATTCATTGCCGAGGCCATCAGTGACCCTGATCTCGTAGTGGATCGGGCCGTCGGGCAGCGTGCTGAGATCGAGGCCCGTAAGGGACCAGGTTCCATCCCCGGCGACCGCGGCGGAAACGGGGCCGATGAGCACTTCGCTGCCCTCTTCACCCCCGATGATCGTGACCTCCACGGTCGAGCCTACCTCGGCCGTGCCGTTGATCGCGGCGTTCTCGTCGTTGTTGCTGTTGACCGGATCAGTCGCGGCAAGGATCGCACCAACTGCGACGGTATCCTTTTCAGTCGAGTCCGTATCGACCGCGGAAGCCTCGCCGTCTGTCGCGGTCGCCGTGAACGCGATCTCGCCATCGGCCAGCATGCTCAGATCCATCGTCACGAGCCAGTTACCCGTTTCGTCGACAATCACGGCATTCGAGGTGACCTCATTGGTGCCATCACTGGCAACCACGACGACCGATGCACCGATCTGACCCGTCCCGTTCGCAATCACGCTGTCCGCATTTTCCTGAGTGATGGGCTGCGTCAGGCCAATGAGTTCGACGGTCGACTTCGTGGATTCGATGGTTTCGGTGCTCACGTTTCCAGCTGGGTCTTCGGCCGACACTTGGAACGTGATCTCGCCATCCTCAATGCCACTGACGTCGATGCCGGTGATCGTCCAGTTACCTTCGGAGTCGACAATCGTCGTCCGCGGAGCTGTTGAGTTCGCCCCGTCAGTCACAACAACTGTGATCGTGGAACCCGCTTCGCCGGTGCCGCTGATGCTGGCCGCCGCGACATTGAAGATCTCGATGGGATCAGTGACGTCGCCAATTGCGAGGCTCGGAGCCACCGTGTCCTTCACGGCCGACACGGTGTACTCGGTCACATTACCTAAAGTGTCGGTCACTTTGACCGTGTAAGTGATCTCGCCGTCGGCCAGAGTGCTCAGGTCGACTCCAGTCAGGGACCAGGCACCGTCGTCACCAATCATGACGCTGATGGGATCGGTCGTGACCTCGCCGTCAGTAACCGTCAATTCGAGGCTGGAGTCGGCTTGGGTCGTGCCGTTGATTGACGCGGCGGTGACATTATTCGCGTTGACCGGATCCGTGGCGCCCAGGATTGCCCCATCCGCCACGGTGTCTTTCTGACCCGTGATCGTGGTCTCGACTTCATTCTCGCCCACGCTGGCGGTGATTTCGAACGTGATCGTTCCGTCCGCCAGGTCGCTCACGTCGATCATGGCCGTCCAGTTGCCATCTTCGTCGATATCAACTTGCACAGCCGCGGTCGACTGCGCTCCATTTCGAGCGATGATCGAGACGGTGGCGGCCGGATCACCCGTGCCGCTGACCGTGACGGTTTCCTGGTTGACCTGCGAGATCGTATCTTCCAGATTGCTGGCCGCCAGGGTTCGCTTCACGACCGTGACACTGTCGTCTTCGGTCTCATTGCCGGCGGCGTCGATCGCGGTGACAGTGAAAGTCAGCGTGCCATCCGCCAGCTCGCTGACATCAATACCGCTCACCGTCCATTCGCCGGAAGCGTTGGCCGTGGTGGTGTATTCGATCGTCGAATCGTCGCCATCACTGACGATCACGGTGATCGTCGCGTTTGCCTCGCTGGTCCCGCTCACGGAAACGCTGTCCTGGCCAGCGATGCCGATGGGCCCGGCGACGTCATTCACTTCCAGCACCGGAGCGACCGTGTCTTTTACGGCGTGGAATTCATACTCCGTCACATTGCCCAGGGCGTCCGTGATCTTGACGATGTACGTGATGTCACCATCGGCCAGGCTGGTCAGGTTGATGTTGGCCAGCGACCAGATGCCGGCCGCAAACGCGGCTTCCGTCTCGGTCGTGGTCAGGTCGCCATCAGTGACGCGAACCGTCACGGCCGATCCGTCCCCGGCTTCACCGGTGATCGAAGCCGCAGTTTGATTGCCTGAACCTACTGGGTTGGTCGCATCGAGGATCTCGCCAATGGCGACGGTGTCCTTGTCCGCGGCGACGGTGATTTCCACTTCATCGTCGCCGTCGATCGCGGTCACGGTGAAGGTCAGTTCGCCATCGGCCAGGTCCGAAACGTCGATCTCACTGATCGACCAGGTCCCGTTCTCGGCGATTTCAGTGGTATAGGTGATGGTTTCGTCGTCGCCGATCGAAACCACAACCTCGACCGTCGCGCCTGCCTGGCCGGTGCCGCTGATCATCACGTTAGTTTCATTAGCTTGCGTGATCGGGTCGGTAACGTCGTCGACGTTGAGCGTCGTCATCACCGATTCGATCGTGTCTTCGGTGACGTTACCTGCGGCATCCGTGGCCTTGACCTCAAACGTCAGCGTGCCATCTTCGAGGCTCGAGACGTCAATACCCGTGATCGTCCAGTTGCCCTCGCTGTCGACTGTGGCAGTTTGGGCGACCGTGATCTCGTTCGTACCGTCGCTGACAACAACCGAGATCGTGGCGCCGACTTCGCTGGTGCCGCTGATCGCGACTTCGTCGGCATTGCCGATGTTGATCGGGTTAGTTACGGATTCAATTTCGAGAGCAGGTGCCACCGTGTCCTTAACAGCATTAGTCTCGGCCACGTCGGTGTTGCCGGCCTCGTCGGTCGCGGTTGCCGTGTAAGTGATGTCGCCGTCGTCGAGGCTCGAAAGGTCGATGCCAGTTACGGTCCAAGTTCCATTGGAGCCGACGATGACTGCGGCCGGCGTCACTTCATTTTCGCCATCGCTGATCACCACCACGACCGAGGCGCCCACCTCGCCCGTGCCACTGATGCTGGCGGCGGTCTCATTCGCTGCGTTGACCGGGTCGGTCGCATCCGTGATTGCTACATCGATCACGGTATTCTTCATTGACGAACGAGCTACTTGCGTCGTGTTGCTGGCGGCATCGGTCGCCGTAATCGTGAAACTGACCGTGCCGTCGGGCAGGCTGGTAAGGTCAATGTCGTCAATCGTCCAGGTTCCGTTCTCACCGACCGCTACCGTCCGATTAGGAATCGTCGTGCCATTGATACCTGCAAACGCGATGGTGACCGTGGAGCCCGCGGTGGCGGTTCCACTGATGCTGAAATCGCCCTGGGTGCTGGCGTTGATAAACGCCGGGATCGTGCTGACTGTCAGCGACGGAGCTTGGGCATCCTTGGTCGTCGTGATCGTGTCGGTCGCGGTGTTTCCGTTGGCGTCCGTAATCGTCACAGTGTAGGTCAAGGTTCCATCGGCGAGTGTAGTGACGTTGATTCCGGAGACCGTCCATTGTCCATTGCTATCGACAACAGCTGTTTTGGGTGCGGTCGAGTTAGTGCCGTCGCTGGCGACCACGCTCACCGTGGCACCGACGGTGCCGGTACCGCTGACCGAAGTTGCATCATCATTACTGCTGTTGACCGGATTAGTGACCGAAGTCGCGTCGACAGTCGGAGCCACGGTGTCCTTAATCGACGTGATCGTCTCGGTATCAGTAGTACCATTTTCCGTGGCGGTTACGGTGTACGTAATCGTCCCATCGGGCAGCGTAAGTACGTTAATCCCGCTGATTGACCAGGTGCCGTTCGCGGCGACCGTTGTGGTCGCGGGCGCGGTGCTGGTACCGCCCGACGAGGCTACTACCGAGATACTCGCGCCGACGGTACCTGTGCCGCTGATCGTGGTGTTAGTCGCGTTCGAGGCGTTGATCGGATTCGTGACCGTTGAGATCGAAACGCTCACCTGGCCGACCGACTCGCTGTCGCTTTCCAGGTACGAGGCCATGAAGTTCCGCATGGAGAGGAACGCGGCCTTCAGCCCCTTCGTGGTGAAGTGGTAGTCGTCGGCGGTTACGCCGCCGGGATTTTCGATCGTGAAGGTGAATCCGCCGTCGACCAGCGACCCGCCATCGTCGCCCAGCAGGGCCGTCGCGGTCTTGTACTGGTTCGGCATCACGACCTTCACCGTATAGGTCCCCGGCTGCAGGTTGCCAAAACTGTACGATCCGTCGACGTTCGTGGTGGTCGACATCGTGGCGCCGCCCGTCAGGTTGACCGTCACGCCGGCGAGCGACTTCTCGACGCCGCTTTGCGTGCCGTCGCTGTTAGCATCGACGAATACCTTGCCGGTAATGGTCGAGGAGACAACGTTGACATTGTCGCCCGCTTCATCGAGGATCGTGCCGATGCCGGCCGCGTCGCCGATCGAGGCGTTCGTCGGATTGCTCAGCAGTACGCGGAAGGTCTCATCCTCTTCATTGAACGAATCGCCGACGACGTTAACCGTAATCGTCTTGACCGTTTCGCCGGCGGCGAACGTCAGCGTGCCACTGGTTGCGGTGTAGTCTCCGTTGGACGCCGCCGTGCCGTCTTGTGTAGCGTACTGCACGGTGATTGTCGACGTTGACGAATTCGTCAACGTCACCGTGAATACGATTGGCTTGGTGCCCGAATCGCCTTCAGTCACCGAGGCGTCCGAGATGGTGATCACCGGCGCCGAGTCGTCATTGACGATCACCGCGGTCGCCGTGTTGCCGCCGGTCTTCAGCGTGGCGCCAGTTGGATTGGTGAGATCGAGCCGGAAAGTCTCGTTGGTGTCTTCGACGACCGTATCGCCGGTGACGAGCACGGTGACAAGCAGCTGCGTCTGGCCCGGGGCGAACGTTAGCGTGCCGCTGGTCGCGGTGTAGTCGCTACCAGCCTGGGCAATGCCGTTCGCCGTGTTGTACTGCACAGTGATCGCCGAATCGCTGGCGCCCGAAAGACGTACGGTGAACACAAACGGCGTGGAACCGGAGTTGCCTTCGTTCTGTGACGAGGGCGCGATCACTTCGACCGTGGGCACGTCGTCATCGTTGGCGATCGTGGCCGTGAAGGGACTGGTCGGCAGTTCCGCGTTGACGGCGTCCGTCAGATTGATCGTGAATGTTTCGTTGGGCTCGACGGTCGAATCGCCGATCAACGCAATCGTGACCAGCTTCGAAGTCTCGCCGGGGGCGAACGTCAATGTGCCGCTGGCAGAGGTGTAGTCCGTGCCCGCAATGGCCGTGCCGTTGGCCGTGTTGTAGACGACCGTCACTTGCTGGTCGCTGGCCGAGGCGAGCGAGACGGTGACGACATACGGACCACTGTTCTCGTTTACCGACTGCGGGCCGGTAATCGTGATCGCCGGGCCGTCGTCGTCCAGAATGGTACCGATCGCGGTCGCCGCTGCGATCGACGCATTCTGCGGAGCGCTGAGCACGAGTGAGAAGGTTTCATCGGCTTCGTCGAGATTGTCGCCCAGCAACTGGACCGTGACCAGCATTTCCGTGACGCCAGGTGCAAACGTGAGTGTGCCGCTGGTGGCGGTGTAGTCGCTGCCAGACGTGGCTGTGCCGTTCGCCGTGTTGTAAACCACGACTACGTTCTCGCTGGCTGCCTCTTCGAGCTTCACCGTGAAGACCATATTCGAATTTGAATCGCCTTCGGTCTGCGAAACCGAAGTCGGATCGAGCGCCAGGACGTTGCCGTCGTCGTTCAGCAGGGTGCCCGTGGCGACTCCGCCGCCGTTAATTACAGCTCCGTCCGGACTGGAGAGCGTGACCTGGAAGGTTTCGTTCTCTTCTTCCGTGGTGTCGCCGTTAATCGTGATGGTGATCGTCTGAACAGTTTGGCCGGCGCTGAAAGAGATGGATCCGCTTTGGGCGGTGTAGTCGCTGCCCGCCGTGGCAGTGCCGCCGCCCGTGGAATAGTTGACCAAGACCGTGCCGGCTGCCGGCGCGCTGAGCGAGACCGTGAAGACCATCGTGCCGGCGGCATCGCCTTCGTCCTGCGAGACGCTTCCGATGCTGACCACGGGCAGGTCGTCGTTCTCGATCGTGCCCGTGGCGGTGGCGTCCGCAAGCGTGGCACCAACTGGATCGGCGAGCAGGACGGTAAAGTTCTCGTTGCTTTCCGAGGTGGTGTCGCCCACGACGCTGATCGTAATGACCTTGACCGTGGTGCCCTGTTCGAAGGTGATCGTGCCCGACTGCGGCACGAAGTCCTGACCGGGGTCGACGCCCGTGGCCGTACCTGGCTGTGTGGCGTACTGAACTGTAACCTCGCCTGTTGCCGGTTCGGAGAGCGTGACTGTGAACAGGAAGTTTGAATTGCCGGCGTTGCCTTCGTTCTGCGAAACGTCACCAATCGAGAGCGTGGGCTGGGCTTCGATGGTCAGCGAAGCGGTGTTGAACGTGAGGTTTTCGGCAGTCAGCGGATCGGTCGGGTCATAGAGCAGCCAGCTTCTGTCCTGTTGGGTGAAGAATTCCGGCGTGAATGCGGCCGACCCTGAGCTCAACGCCGTGAAAGTCGCCGTGAAGAGTTTTTGCGGCGCGGTACCTGGCGCTGCAATTTCAGTGCGTGTGCCACCAGCTACGATCGTCCCGGCCGTACCCTTGTCGACGAACGGAAGGAGGTTGTCGAAGTTATCGTCAACGATTACCGAATCACCGTCCTGGAGTTGCACCAGGCTGGTGTTGTAGTTCAGGCGACCATAGGCTTCGAAGAAGCCTAGCAAGGTCCCTGTGTCACGGAGGTCGTCGACATAGTACTCGACTTTGAAACTCTGGCCGGCCGTAATCTCGGTGATCTCGTTGCCGCTGAGGTCGGTGAAGCGCAGGTTTACCTGGCCCAGAACCCCTTCGACGAGCGGATCGGCGACCGGATCGCTAGTGCTTTCGGCGGCGAGAGGCTCGGCCGTCGGAGCGCCGCCTTGATCGAGGTTCGACGCAATTAGCTGCGTAATGCTCAACTGCTCAAGCGGCGAAGAGTGGATATCATCGGCCACCAGGGCGCTGTCGCCCAGGCCGTCGCCCGAGAGCATGCTGCGTAGTTCGAGCCCTTCGAACATCGAATATCGACGGAAGAGCACGCTCGAGCTGCGGACATTGGTGCGACGGCGACGACGAAAGCGGAAGATGCGGAACCAGTAGCTTTTCATAGTTCTCTGTTGCCGGAGTAGTGCCTGATGAGCCTGAAATCGTTACCGCGTGCCCCGAGTATTCCCGCCGGCCGTCTGGCGGGGGTGCGGCTATTGCCTGCCAGCCCCCATATACGGACCATTACGGCCGTGGGTGCGCTTCGTGCGCGGAAACCATTTTGGCGCCCGAAGTGGGGCGTGCATCCCGGAGAAAGAAGGGGGGGCGAAGTGCCTCGGAAATGTTCCTCGTCCGCCTGGCTGCTCACTCGGGGATGCTGTTCCCACGGTTTGCCGGTGCGACGCGTGCCCTGAGTCGCACCAGCGGTTGAAGTTGCCTCTAACTCATTTAGGTGGATTCAAGTGCTATCGCGCCACGCGAAAACCGTTGAAGCCGCCTGTGAAACTCGAACAAGAGGGGAGGTGTTCCGGAAAAGCTGGAGACTTCAGATTACTTAAAGTGGGAGGGCAATTCAACGTGCGTAAAGTATTTCCGGGCGGTTCTTTCTGGCGATTTTGCCGTCTCTGTCGACTGGCGGAATAAAGCGGCCCAGCCGACACGAACTGAGAGAGGCGCGCAGCGAAGTACCGCCCCTTTTCTCAGGAGGGACCGGCTTTTCGCGGGGGGGGGTTGGCCCCGGGTGGGAAGAATTGAAGCGGGCCGTCCTACTTCCGCATGCCCGGCACAACCCGCTTTTGGACATCGGTTTCCAGCACCCCGAAGGCCGCTTCGTGCCGCTGGAGCGACATCTGAAGGGCGGCCATCATCCGTTTGGCCGTGAAGTAGTTCATCACGATTCGTTCGGTGATCTCGATCGGGTCGGTCGGCACTCCCATCGGCTGGGTGTTCAACCCGAAGTCGATGATCAGCTCCTCAGGGGTGCCGGTCACGCGGCAAAAGTTCGCGTAGGCTGCATGGGTCTTGCTGGTGTCGACCTGGACCTGCTGGCGCTGGCCTTCGGCCGGGGCAGCGGTCTTGGGGGCTTCAATTTCGATGTCTTTGGCCACGGCGGGGGCTCCAGTTGGTTGGTTACTTAGTGCTCTCTTAACGGCATTTTGGCGCCGCATGCGGCACTAGCGAGTCACGCTGTCAGGGGGTCTTCAACACGGTCAATCTACTGCATTTTCAGGCGCGTTCCAATCGCTTTTGACTAAAGTTCAATCCGCATTCTACCGCCGGCGGGTCGAAATCGCGCTTTCGCTCTAAGAATGGGAAAGCTGTGTGGGTCCCGCGAAGGTTGCTGCTTGCGGTGCGGCTGCCAATTATTCCGAATTCTCTGGAATTATCGGCGCAATCGGTCGAATCGATACACATAGCCGGAGTGCTACGTCTTAGCAGCCGCGCTCTTGCAGCGTAGTTGCGTTGCCAGAAGCGCGGCAGAACTTCGCAAGCGATGCGAATCGCGTGAGACGCGCCGGGACGATTCGGTGCAGACAAAGGGGGAAGACCGTGAGATTCGTCGCCAGACTTGCCATTGCTCTCGCCACGCTGCTCAGCTCAGCCTGGTTGTGTTGGGGTCAACAGCCGTTGCCGGCTCAGGGCGCGGGCCCGAGCGCATTCGCGCCGCGTCGCTCATCGCCCAACGGTCCCAGCCGCACTCCGCCAGTTGAATTGACGGGCACCTGGGTCTCCGATGAAGGTGAAGTCGATGACGCTATGGCGCCTGTACAGCCTCCCGAGCAAATCGGCGCCCAACCATTTTCCATCGACGAAAGCATGGCCACGGGCGGGTGCGACTGCGAAGACTGTGGTGGCGAAGGGTGCGACAACTGTGACGGCGGCTACTGCGATCCCAATGCCGGTGCGGGCGGTCATGGCTGCGGCCTGTTCGCCCCGTTGTGGTGCAGTGACATGTGGAACGAAGTTCACGCTCACCGCCGCATCTATGCCGAAGTCGATTACCTGTCGTTCTGGACCAAGGGCAATCCGCTCCCGCCGCTGGTCACTACCAGCCCGCTGGGCACCCCGCAGGCGCAAGCTGGCGTTCTGCCGGAAAGCGCCACGACTCAGATTCTGTTCGGCAACGGCAATTATGACGACGAACGCCGCAACGGTGCCCGACTCAACCTCGGCTACTGGCTGGTCGATGGCGAGTTCCTGGGCGTGGAAGGTCAATACTGGGCTCTGAACACCGGCAGCACCACGTTCAATGCGAACAGCGACTTCTCCGGCGGCGACCCCAACGCGATCATCCTGGCCCGTCCGTTTACAAACTTCGACCCTGGCCTGGTTGAACCGACCAATGATGCCGCAATCGTAGCCTTCCCGGATGGTTATCAGTTGCCAGGCCAGCTTGGCACCGGCACTCTTGACGGGTCGATCAATATTCGCACAACGAGCAATGTGCAGAGCGCCGGCGCCCTGCTCAGAAAATTGGTCTGGATCGACTTCACGATGCAGCGCCGGCTGGACCTGCTCTTGGGTTATCGCTTTCTGCGAGTCGATGACAGCGTGACTATCGACGATTCGTCGACCTTTATTCCAACCAGCAGCGCGGTTCCTGAATTCAATCTCACAAGCCAGGACCAGTTTAGCTCAAAGAATATCTTCAACGGCGGTGAAATCGGCCTCAAATACCAGTCGCAGCACGGCCGACTGGGCATCGAACTGATCGCCAAGAGCGCCTTCGGTAACAACCGTCAGAAGACGTACATCAACGGCTACAATACGCTCACGCCCGTCGGCGGTACTCCGACCGAAAACATTGGCGGCCTCCTGGCCCAGCCCACAAACATCGGCAACTACACCCGCGACGTATTCGCGATCGTGCCGGAAGCCGATGCCAGCCTGCGGTGGGACATTACCTGCAACTTGCGGGCAACCATTGGTTACACCTTCGTGTATATCAATCGCGTGCAGCGTTCGGGCGATGCGATCAGCCTCGATCTGAACCCAACGCAAATCAACGGCGGCACGCTCGTTGGCGATGCGGTGCCGGCATTCAGCTCGACCGACTCGACGTGGTATGCGCACGGTGCGACAGCCGGTATGGAGTTCCGCTGGTAAGGTACTCTCAAAAGGCCAACTGCGGCGGGAAGAACTCGTTCCAGAGGTCTTCATAGTACGGCCGGAGTTTGTCGATGTCCGGTCGTTCGGCGGCTTTGGTGTACAGGTCGTACGGATTGAAGGCCTTCACGGCATTGAAATACTTCCGATCCTGAGCGTTCATCAGGTGAGCATACGCGCCATCGCGATGTCCCGGATAAAACGAGTGATATCGGATCATGTACAACGCCTCGGGCGGCAAGTAGTCCTTCACGACGTGGTACATGTACTCGTCGTGTCCCCAACTCATCAGCACGTTGTCCATCCCGCAGCCTTCCTCGTAGATACCGCACGGCGTCTGGTACTCTGGTCGCTCGCGGTCGGGATTCTCATCGAGGAACTCGCGAAACACGATCTCTTCGGCGTAAGCGCAGCCGACCGGGAAGGTATCACCCACGACGGCCCACTGCGGCTCGCCAAACAGGCAGAGTACCTTGCCGAAATCATGAATGAGGCCGGTGAGGATAAACCAGCGGGGGTGCCCATCGCGGCGAATTGCCTCGGCGGTTTGCAGCAGGTGCTCGATCTGCGGCAGCGCCGTGTCGGGGTCGCTGTCGTCGACCAGCGTGTTCAAAAATTCGAGGCCGTCCCAAAGGCCCATCTTGCGGCGGTTTAACCGCAGGTAGTCGTCGCGCTTCGCGCGCACGAAGTCGACTGTCTGGTACAGGTGGTTGAGCCGGTAGAACTCGCGCACACTGGGGCGGGTCGTCGTGCGGTAGTCGCGGAACTCTTCCTTCGCTTTGGTCGACTGCGGAGCGAGCTCGTTCGCCGGCTCCGGATAGCGACGGCGCAAATCATCCTCCCATTCTTCGAGGTCCTTTAGCGGTCCGTTCGCGGCCGGAGGAAGATCGACCATGAGGAAAGCTCCGTGGAACTATTGTGCTCTGGGACGCGTTACTGTTTGAACAGGGTTACTCACTGGCCGCGGGCTGCTCGCGCAAGAATGCTTCGAGCCCGGCCAGATTGTCGGTATTGATCAGGTCCACGCCGGCCGCCTGCAGCTCACGCCAGGCCGGGGCCTTGTCGGGCGCGGCCCAGAAGCGAACCTTCCGGCCTTTGGCGTGAGCGCGACTCACATAGTCGCGGAGCTTCTGGCGATCGGCTTCTTTAAACTCGCCGCTACCAAGCCACTTGAAGTGCGAGAACCAACTATCGCTGATCAGCGGCATGACATCGGCAGGATCGTCGCTGTCCAAATCGCTAATCCGGCCGTCGATCCCCGCATAGCGCTCTGATTGACTCTTGATCACGGCGATTGGACGATCGCCTGAAATGGATATGTCCACCGCACCGCTCTTGTGCGTGCCGTCTTTCGTACTGGAGAGAATGTCGGCATAACTTGCGAGCACTTTGTGCAGGGCGGCGTAGGTCGGTTCACCCGCGCTCTTCAAATCGATCAGGAGGTGAATCGGCTTTCCGTCGCCATAGACGCTGCCGCCGTTAGCTCTGGCACGCTGCCGCAGCGGCTCAAGGTACAACTTCTCGAGCGTCTTCTCGGGCTCGAGTTCGCGTTTCGTGTGCGCGACGAGCAGTTTGCCGTCGACCAGAAAGATGTCCGCCTCGACGCTGGTGAACCCATGATCGAGCGCATCGAGCAGCGGACGATCGTGCAAGTAGTCATTATGAGCGTGGGCCTGAGCGAGCGGCTCAACAGCCGCAGCCGATCTGCCGACCAACAAGACCACGAAAACGGCCCATGCGAGCGAACTCCGCCTGGTAACGTACTGCATGGCGAGCGTGTGTCCTGTGCTAGCAAGCGAGAAGAACGGTCGATAAAGCTTCCCCAGATTCTAGCACCGGCATCCACCGAGCGACAAGGTTTGCGTCGCCGGCAAGGCCGAAGTCCGCGAACTGGCAGCCCATTGCCGCCCGGCACGGCCAACTTACGATTTCCTCAGGCGACAGAAGGAATCAATCGCAATGTGCAAGGAGGGAGGACATGCGGCTCTTCAAAATGTTCTTGATCGCGTCGGTGCTCGGCGGCATGGCATGGTTCGTCAAGCAGTCGGTGCGTGTGGAGACCAGCGACCGTGAGGTTCAGATCACAATCGATCGCCATGCGCTGCGCGAAGCAGGCGCACGTTTTAAACGGCAAAGTAAGAATGCCGTGAGCACCGTGGGACAGGCAATCGAAGAGGCGGGCGAGGCCGGCGAATCCGACAAGCCGCAACGGCCGGCAGCTATTGAGCGAATCTTTTCAAGGTAGGCGGCTCTAATCGGCTCAAACTTGGGCTAGTAGCAGGGAACGCATACTGGTTGTGGCTGGCACGGCACGCATTGTTGCTGCTGAACCATCGGCGCGGCTTGCATCATTTGTGGCTGCGCAACGATTGGCGGACCCTGTTGCACAACCGGTTGTTGGTAGGTCGCCGGCGCAAAAGCCGGAGCAGTGGCCGGCGGCGCGTAGTTTCGCCCGTAGTACGGCCGCCAACAACCGCAACCGCAGGTAACGACAATCAGACCGAACGATACGGTGAGCCACTTCATGGCAGGTTCCTTTGACGAGTGCTCGATTCGCTGGTGAGAGGCGCCGCTGAACTGGCGCACGGCTCAAGCCCCGGAAACATGCGAACCGCTCTCGAGACGGGCGGGGACGATACCGGATGCCCACCAGCGCGGTCAAGGGCAGCCGCCGGCAAGGACATTTCCCCACCAGACATGCAGCCGACATAATCGACTGCATAGCTGTAGTTCGCCAGCTTCGGTACGCTAGCTCAGCTCATCAGAGACTTGCCTCAGTTTGCGCCAATGTACTTTTGCAGCGCAGACTGAACATCCTTCGGCTGCGCGTCTGCGGCTATCCCAACGCGCGAGTTGTGCTTCGCTGGCGCGGCATATCCGCGACCGGAATAAGGTTGTGCGCACCCGATCGCAATCAACAACCAACCCAGTATCAGCGGTAGCCATTTCATGGCATCATCTCGTTTAACGGTCAGGTCAGCACAGGGCACGGACGATACCGGAATCCGACGCTCAGGGTCAAGGACAGCAAGCGAACCACGCTCCGTGGCGCCAGTAGGCTAAGCAACCGGAATCCGGCGGCGTGCTTGCTGAAAGATTGCGTCAAACATCGGCTCCGTCAGGACGCCCGTGAACGTGTTTTGCTGGCTGGGGTGGTAGCTGGCCAGCAGCCAGCGGCCGCCCGCTAGCGAAACTTCCGCCCCGTGAGCGAATCGCGGCACGGGTCCGCTATGCCACTTGCGCCGGCGAAGTACGCCGAGAAGCGACTTCCAGGCAATCTGCCCAAGCGCCAGATAGACCACGGCCGGAATGAGTTCGAACGTGGCATCAAGCCACTCGCGGCAATTCGCCAGTTCGCCGGGCAGCGGTTTATTGCCGGGCGGAGCGCAGTGGGCCGCAGCCGTAATCGCGCAGTCATGTAGCTTGAGGCCGTCGGAGGCATTGTCGCTGGTCGGCTGATTGGCGAAGCCTGCTTTGAAGAGTGCGCGATACAGCCACTCGCCACTGCGGTCACCGGTGAACATCCGGCCGGTGCGGTTCGCACCATGAGCCGCCGGCGCGAGTCCGACGATCAGGAGGCGTGCCGCAGGGTCGCCAAAGTTGGCGACCGGTTTTCCCAAGTAGTCCTGGTCGCGAAAGGCGGCTCGTTTTTCTTGAGCGACTTGTTCGCAGTAGATACGCAGTCGCGGACAGCGCTCGCAAGCCGCGATCTGCTCGTTAAGTTTGCTCCAGGCGCCAGTCGCCGTACGTTTCGCCATCGCTTACTTGGCTTGCGGTGACTGTGGCTCGCGCCCGGCTGCCCAGTGGAGGGCATTGGCCAGCAACCGGCGGAAGCTCTCTTCCTTGAAGTCCTGCTGATGACCGAGCGACGTATATAACACGCGGCCGCCGCTGTGCATTCGGGTCCAGGTGATCGGATCTGTTGACTCAGGGCTAGTGCCAATCATCAGCACGCGGCAGTCGGAAGAAATGCCTTTGTTCTTATACAGGCTGCCCACCGAACGAAATGGCGTGACGCCGGCCAGCAGCGGGTCGTCCTGCGCTTCTTCAACGATCTTCACTTCTGTGACCAGATCGTTGCTGTAATGCCCTTGATAGTTTCCGCCGAGCACCTCTTTGTCCAGGGCGAGCCAGTTTTGCAATGCGTGACTCGCCGTCCGCACGCCCACGATCGGACGCCCCAAATTGCAGTAGTCCTTGATCTTCTGTAGCTGCTCGCCATCGATCTCCAATCGTCGCGTGAACAGCAGCATGACGTCGCAGGTGTCGAGGTTCTCAAGGCCGGGAAGGCTCTTAATGTCCTCACCTTCGACAAAGGCGCGCGAGCAACTGACGTTGTAATTCGCTTCGAGATACGTCTGCAGGGTCGCGAGTGATTTGTTCGATTCGTACTCCAAGGAGCCCGAGACGAGGCAGACCTTCAACGGTTCGGCGGCTCGCGTGACCGACACGACGAGCATGCAGGCAAGGCCAAGAGCGCATCGAACGAGCTGATTGCGGAGTTTCATGTGAGGTGGTCTCGATGAATCGCGGTGTCAGGGCTCACGTGATGATATCGCGCACGACGTTGCCGTGCACGTCGGTGAGACGCATGTCGCGACCGCCGAAGCGCATGGTGAGCCGAGTGTGGTCGATGCCCAAGAGGTGCAGCATCGTGGCATGGAGATCGTGAATTTCGACCTTGTTCTCAATGGCATAGTAACCGTAGTCGTCGGTGGCGCCGTATATCGTGCCACCCTTGATGCCGCCGCCGGCCAGCCAGATCGAAAAGCCGAATGGATTGTGATCGCGGCCGTTGGTGCCCTGAGCCATCGGCGTGCGGCCGAACTCGCCGGCCCAAACGACCAGCGTGTCGTCGAGCAACCCGCGCCGCTTAAGGTCCTTTAGCAGTCCGGCGATGGGTTTATCCGTCGCGCGAGCATTCTGCTCGTGCCCTTCCTTGAGGTTGCTGTGCTGATCCCAGCGATCGTGGCCAAGATTCTGACACAAGAGCTCAACGAACCTGACGCCGCGCTCGACGAGCCGCCGCGCAACCAGGCACTCGCGGCCGTACGCCTCCGTGACGGGATCGTCGAGACCGTAAAGCTGCTGGGTCTCTGTGGTCTCGTCGGAGATGTCCATCAAATGCGGCACCGCGGTCTGCATGCGGAAAGCCAACTCGTAATTAGCGATCGCGCTCTCTAGCTGATCGTCGGCACCGGTGCGGACAAGAGTCGCTTGATCGAGCGAGCGCATCAGGGCCAGCTTCTTAAGCTGGCGCGCGTCATCGCTTTCCATTCGTGCAAGGTCGGCGACGGGTTGCACGCCCGCCCGAAAGGAACTCCCTTGATACGAAGCCGGTAAAAAGCCGCTGCCAAAGCAATCCCAACCGCCGGGCGGAATCATGCCGCTGTTGAGCACCACAAAACCAGGCAGGTTCTGGCATTCACTGCCCAAGCCATAAGTCGCCCAGGCACCCATGCTGGGGCGACCCTGTTGGCCGCTACCGGAATGCAGGAAGTAGTTGGCGCTGGTGTGCTCTGAGAAGTTTGAGACCATCGAACGCACGATAGCCAGATCGTCAACGCATTCGGCAATGTGCGGGAATAAGTCGCTCACTGGGATCCCGCTCTGGCCGCGCGCGCGAAACGCCCAGGGACTCTGCAACACTTTGCCGACGTTGTCGAATTGCGTGGGTTGCACTCGGGCCTTGATTTCCTGGCCGTTTTCGCGATCGAGTCGCGGTTTGGGATCGAACGAGTCGACCTGCGAGACTCCACCGTCCATGAATAGAAAAATGACGTTTCTCGCTCGCGGCGCGTGATGAGTGGGCAGCGGAGCGAGCGGATTCGTGCGGCGATCGCTCGCAGCGGCGCCAAATGCCGGCTCACCAGCCAATGCCGCCAATGCCACCGCACCAAAGCCGCTAGCCGCGCGCGCAAGAAACTCGCGGCGGCTGTGCGTGACGGGCGTGAAGCGGTGGCAGTGCATCGTGCTGGGAAGCGATTGAGTAAGAGCGTCAGGGGATGCAAATGAACTCTTTGACGTTCATAAGCACATGGGTATAGTCCGTCCACGCCTGTCGATCATCGGCCGCGACGAACGAAAGACCAGCTGCTAACTCGTCGTCCTGCGGTGGACGGGCGAATGCGCTCTCGTACATCGCGCGAATGCGACTGGCGGCGTCGGGGTGCGGCTCGGCCAACACGCGATCGGCCCAGGCGCCGGCCTGCTGTACAACCAGCGGATTGTTCATCAGCGACAATGCCTGGGCCGGAACATTCGACGTTCCGCGGCGACCGATCGTGGTGAAGGGCGTGGGATAGTCAAACGCCAGGAACAGCGGCGGCAGGAAATTACGTCGCACGGTCAGGTAGATGCTTCGCCGGCCCGCGCCGTCGAGCGGACCTGACTCGGCCGGCCGACCGCGTCCCGCCATGAAGTCCGTCAGATGTGGCTTCACGCCCGGACCGTACATCGTGACGTCCAGTTGGCCAGCGACGAACAACAACGCATCGCGGATGCTCTCGGCTTCGAGCCGGCGGACGCTCATGCGGTGCCACAGCTTATTCTGCGGATCTGCGGTATCGCTGGCCACGTTGATCTGGCTTGACATGCGATAGGTGTTCGACAGAACCATCAGCCGATGCAGATGCTTGAGCGACCAGCCGTTTGCGATGAGTTCGCTGGCGAGGAAGTCGAGCAGCTCAGGATGCGTCGGCGGTTGCCCCATCACACCAAAATCGTCGGGCGAACGCACAAGCCCGGCGCCAAAGTGATGATGCCACAGCCGATTCACGATCACGCGCGGAGCGAGCGGGTACTCCGGTGAAACAATTTGGCGAGCGAGCTCCAAACGCCCGCTGCCACTGGCCGGCGGAGAGTGGTCGGCGCCGCCCAGTACTTGGAGCAATCGCCGGGGTACTTCGTCGCCGAGGGTCTTATGGTTCCCTCGGATAAAGACCTGTTCGTTCTCGGCGGTGCCGTCAAGGATCGCGGGCGTGCGACGCGGCGGAGTAATTCGCGCCTCGATTGCCCGTCGGCGATCGTCAAGCGCGATAAGCGATTCGGCAAGTACGGTTCGCGCGGCGACGAGTTCAGTTGGAGCGACTTCTTGCTGCCGCAGCAGCCATTGGACCAGTACGAGCGCATCGGGGTCGTTGTGCCGTGTAATGTCCGCCGCCAGCACTGCACACTGCTGGAAAGTCCTTTGATAGGCAGTTGCCAGGGCGCGGGGCGTGTCGATCGCGGAATCTTCCAGCATCGTCACGATCTGACGATTGGGCGCCGCGGGTGGCATCGCATCGGCGAATGCAACAGCATCTAGCGCCAGGTAACCATCGCCATCATCGACTAGTTCGATATAGGCACGATGCCCTACCCACTTGCTCAAATCCTGCGGCTGCCAGCGTGGCTCGGTACCGCCGGGCGTGAATTCGAGGCCGCCATAAATCGGAGCGCGAATTAACTGGAAGCCGTCGATGATCAGTCGGACCCTGCCGCCGCTGCCGTGCACTCGATACCAGAGCGTGGGTCCGGTGATCTCAAACGTCGGTGAACGCAGTTCCCCTTGCAGCTTGGGGGACAGAAGCCCGGAGTGCGCGGTCGGCGCGGCAGCTACCTGAAGCAGAATTTCCCCGGCGGCCGTAAAAGCCCAGGCCGGTGCAGGCACTTGCTCGTCGCGGAATGCTTCCCCGCTACGCGTCCAGGCCTTGAAACCCTGCCCATCGAAGTCGATCGGCCGGACTTGTTCGCGGACCGCCTGCTGTTGAGCTGTCAGCCTGGCAACGAGTTCGATCCGCCGGCGCGCGAACTCGTCTGGGGTAATCGTGTCGGCATCTTTCGTGAGAGTGGCCCACGGATGCAGCGGATGCTCGCTCCGCGTGCGCGCTTCCTCCGAGAGTGAAGCGACTTCGAGCGCCCCAAGTCCCTCGGCAATACCGTTCAGTCGCACTGGAAGGTCGTTGCGCAGAAAGCCCGCCAGCAGTTGCTCGTGTTCGGCGCGCGCCGCTCGAAGCTCGGTAAGCTCCTGTTCGAGAAACGTTGGCGGCTCGATCGAGGCCTGCTGATAGCGCGAGCTCTGCAGGTAACCGGCCAGCGCGTAGTAGTCCTTAGTCGAGATGGCATCAAACTTATGATCGTGGCAGCGGGCGCAGCTCACCGTTAGTCCGAGAAACGCCTTGGAAAAGACGTCGATCTGGTTGTCGACGCGAGTGGCTTCGTCAGCGCGCACATCGACCGGTGAATGCACGGCCTCTCCGAAGAAATACCAGCCTGTTCCGATGACCGATTCATTCGTGCCGTCTCCAGGATGGCGGCGGGGCTGCGGCAGCAGATCACCGGCGATATGCTCGACCACGAACTGATTGTATGGCAAGTCGGCGTTCAACGCGCGGATAACGTAGTCGCGATAGCGATAGGCGTTCGCAACTTCGAAATCGAACTCGTGGCCGAGTGTCTCAGCGAAGCGTACCAAGTCGAGCCAATGTCGGGCCCAGCGCTCGCCGTAGTGAGGCGAGTTCAGCAGACGATTGACTACCTTCTCGTAAGCATTCGGAGAATTGTCAGACAAGAAGGCAGCAATCTCGGCAGGCGTCGGCGGCAGTCCGGTCAGATCGAACGTGACGCGACGCAATAGCGTGCGCCGGTCGGCGGCCGGCGCGGCCTGCAGACTTGCCGACTCGAGCTTCGCCAGAATGTAGCGATCCACGGAAGTTCGAACCCAGCCGGAACTGGCAACGTCCGGAGGTGCGGCTGTGGCGAGCGGTTGAAAGCTCCAGTGGCCAGCACGGGCGGCGAGATCGAACTGTTTCACGGCAGGCGATGATGATTCGGCTGCTTCTGCACCCCAGGGAGCACCGCGTCCGACCCAATGCTCGAGCACCTGGATCTCTTCGGCGGGCAGTTGCGAGTCGGGCGGCATCTGATAAAGGTCGCCGTAGCGGATCGCGTCGATCAACAGGCTCTCGTCTGGCTTGCCTGGGACGACGGCCGGGCCGGTATCACCGCCCGCCAGCATCGCGGATCGCGAATCGAGCCGCAGACTACCCTTGGGCTTCTCGGCGCCGTGGCACTCCGAGCAGCGGGCGATCAAGATCGGCCGCACTTGCTTTTCAAAGAACTCCACGGCCGAGGGGTCGCCGGACGCGATTTCGGATGGTTCAGGCTCGGCAGCGAACAATACCACTTGCCACGCCACAAGGGCGAACGCAACCGTGCAGCCGCAAGTGAACTTGTGACGGAGCATAATGACTCCCGCCGAGCGGCGTGTCGGGGAGGGTAAACGCGGCGATGCATATCGCCGCCTAAGCGTCTGGTAGGCAAGGGATTCGCTCGTCCATCGAATATAGTAACCCGCCGATAAGCGGTCAAACCGGCGCGCTTCCGCGACGATTGTCGTGCGCAGGTCGGCGGGAAGTCGGGTCATAACCCTAGAGATACGGCGTAAAGAGCCGAGCCACGCCGTCGCGGAGCCGAATCGGAATACTTCGCCCGTCCACTTCGGCCAGGGTCACTTCGCGTGCCCGGGCACGTTTCCTGGCGCAAAGCCGACTGGCATGTTCGGCAAACGGACCGCCGTAACACTCCACGTCGAACTCGAAGTTCAGCCGCAAACTGCGCGGATCCCAATTCCCAGAGCCGAGCAAAACCCAGGCGTCATCCACGACCATCAGCTTGGTGTGATCGAATGGTGGCGGAGACATCCACACGCGACAGCCGCGTTCGAGCACCTGCCATAGGGTGGCAGTCGAGGCCCACTTCACCAGCGTGAGGTTATTGGCCTCGGGCAGAATGATGTCTACCTGAACACCGCGCAGCGCCGCGACGTTCAAGGCGGAGATTAGCGCACCTTCCGGCAAGAAGTAGGGAGTCATGATGGCGACACTCTTTTGAGCGCAAGCGAGCGCACCTTCGAGAGTCAGTCGGAGCTTATCGAGATCGTCGTCCGGTCCAGCTGAGATTCCGCGCGCCAGTACATCGCCGCAGGTCTTCAGTTCAGGAAACCAGACTTCGCTATCCAGCACTTCGTTCGTACAGAAGGCCCAGTCCGAGACGAACACCTCTTGCATCTGGGCCACCACCGGTCCGGCGATGCGAAAGTGATGATCCTGAATGGGATGGCTAGGAGTGAGGGCGGCGTCGTGCCCTTCGCGAATATTGAGACCGCCGGTGAAGCCGATCTTCCCATCGACGACCAGAATCTTGCGGTGGTTACGAAGGTTCGCGTACGGCAGCCGTCCTGGGAGGAAGGTAGGCGAAAAACGCGCGACGGGCACCTTGGCCTTCTCCAAACGGTGCACGATCGATGGGAACGTATAACGTGCCCCGACGGCATCAATAATCAGCCGCACTTCGACGCCACGCTCGACAGCACGTTCCAGTGCGTCGGCAAACATTGCACCGGCGCGGTCGTTATCGAAGATGTATGTGGCCATGGCGATCGACTTCTGCGCGTCGTCGATGGCGGCGAGCATTTGGGGATAGGCCTCTTCACCACCAGTCAGCGGTTCGATGCTGTTGCCTTCCAATAGGGGACGGCCAGTCAGCTTGCCGATGAGGTGCTGCAGGTTACCAAGGTGCGCCGCTTCCGGAAACTCGACCGCCCGCAGGGGATCCATGGCCTTCTTTTTGGCACGTCCGCCCTTGTGGTTTCGGTGCAGGCGAAGATTGATCGCTCGTCGCTGGATACGGTTGATTCCGAGAATGCCGTACAGCACGGCGCCGAAGATCGGCACCATCAGCACCACGCCGATCCAGCCAATCGCCGCCCGGGTATCTTTCTTGTACATCACCAGGTGCGCGGACGCAGCGACCATCAGCACGAATGCCGTAACCGCGACGAGGTGCGGCCAAAGTTCGCGAACAAACTCGTATAGGGAATGAAAAAGTTCCATCGCCGTGCGGGGCCGGTGCGTGCAAGGTGAAGGCGCAACCGTTCATCTATATATTGACGCCGACTATACGCGTGGCGGGGCGAATGTCGCCAATTGGCGCATCCCCGCTGAGAATCCCCCGAGTCAGCGAAAGCATATCCCTTAGAGGCGGCACAAGCGGACCTAGGTCAGCCCGTCAGTCGGAGTGCTACACCAGATCGCGATCGTACATGCGGTAAGTCTTGTCGAGTCGGGCGCCGCCCTTTTCCAGGCTGCCGCGCGAAAGCGTGTTCGACTCGAGCACCCAAGAAAACTCCGCTTCGTGCATGCCCCAGGCTTTGATTGGCTCGATCAGTCCGCCGAGCAGCACAATGCCCAGGCCCCATCGTTGATATTCGGGGACCACGTTGATGCTGATCACGCGCATTTTCTTGATTGCATGCTTGTTCGTGATCAGCCGCAGGAAGCCAAACGGAAACAAGCGGCCGTTGATGGCCTTGACCCGCGGGTTGTAGTCCAAAAGTCCGAGACAAGCGCCAATTGGTTGGCCATCGACTTCGGCCACGAGAGCGAGTTCGGGAGCCATGAGCATTTTTAGTCCCGAGGCGAGCTCCTTTACCTCAGCAGCGGAGAGCGGCGCGAACCCCCAGGTACCGACCAGCGACGCGTTATACAAACGCAGAAACATTTCGACTTCTTCGCGGAAGTTTCTGCGATCCAGGGTTCGAATCTTGACGTTGAACCGCTCTTTGGCCTCGTTGGCGATGAACCACAGTTTCTGGCTCAGGCCGGAGAGCATGTCGATATGCCCCCAAAAAGCGTACATGTCCTGAACCTTGGCTAGCCCCCAGCCTTCGACCAGCTTGCCGTAGTAGGGCTTGTTGTAGGTCATCATGAACGTGGGGGGCGAATGAAACCCTTCCACGAGCAAACCGCACTCGTAGTTGAGCGAAGGATTAGCTGGTCCGCGGAAGGACGTCATACCGCGGTCTTTGACCCAGGCCGCGGCAGCATCGAACAAGGCACTGGCGACCTCTTGATCATCGGTCGATTCAAACCAGCCAAAAAACCCGCGTTTCTCCTCGGCCCGCCGATTGTGAGAGTTATTGATGATGGCGGCAATCCGGCCCACGACCTTGCCGTCGCGCGAGGCCAGGAAGGTCTGGATCGCGCCGTCATCGTAAAAAGGATGATGCTTGTACCCCAGCAGTTTCTTGTGCTCCATCAGGAGCGGCGGCACCCAGTTCGGATCGCCGGCGTAGTGCTTCCAGGCGAAATCGATAAACTGCTTCTGCTGGGCGCGCGTGTTAACAGGCTGTACGACGAGATTGGACATGCCGGACCGGTGGTGGGGCGAGGAGGGAGAGCCGCAGGGCGATTCGCGGCACGAAGTGGGTCAATCTATCGGTGGGGGGATGGACCGTCAAGTTTTGCCGAATCGCTACAGTGTACGCACGGCGACCAGGCTGGCCGCTAGCACGACCATTCCATCTTTACCGACTTGGGCGGTTCTTCTCGATAACAATCGGCACGCAGGTGGTCGTTTCTGTTCACCGCTTCGCAACACCCTGCTAAAATTGCATGTGATGGATGCCGCGAGGCTCGTCGCCAGAGGTAACAGGAGGATACAGGCCATGACCCTGGACGCGACACAACTCGGAATCGACCGCACTATGGCGGCCCTCCGCGAATTGCTCGTTGAGCGGTTCGCAGTCGATGGCGTTGTCGAGCCCGAAGATCCCCTGTTCGCCATCGGCGCGGGCCTGAGCTCACTCGAGGGCATCGAGTTCTTGTGCGAGGTCGAAAGGCATTTCGGCATCGACATTAAAGACCTGGAATGGTGGGTCTATGAGACCCCTACGCTCTCGGCGGTCGCCCAGTATGTCATCGATCTCTCCATTGAACAGCGACAACACGCAAGCTAAATCGGCTTGTTTCTGTCCACCTCCGAAAAGAAGAAGCCCGGGAAAGAATTCCCCGGGCTCTAGTTTTTGCGACGGCGTTCGGCACTACTAGAGGCTACTGAGCCAGGGCGGCGTCGCCGATGGCCGGCACCGCGGCAGGCCCTTCACTGACGGATGTGGGGGCGGTCTCAGGCTCGGCGGCAAGCTGAGCACCGTTCCGCTTGTCCATTGTGCGGAGAACAGCCCGCAGTTCAGCCGGATCCATATGGCGGAGGTTGCCGAGTTGAATCAGCGGCTGCAGGCTTCGCATGGCGTTGGTAAGTACGGGCTCGAAGGCGACCACTTCGACGACCCAGGTGCGCATCTTGCTAAAGGTATGCGCCATTTGCTGGAGTTGCTGCTGCACGTCGGCCATCGCTTGCAAGCTCTCGATTGACGTGGCGACGTCCGAGGTCTGGCTGATTGCCAGGTCCTTCAGGTCGACGAGCTGCGCCACACGCTGCTGGGCGATCTCGATCCCATCACCTTGATCGTCGAGTCGGTTGCGAATCGAGATCAAGCTTTCCAGAGCCTTGTCAGCTTCAGCGTTATTGGCGCCCCGGCAGAGCAGATTGTCGCTCAGGGCGAGCAGGGCATTCGCGTTGTCGCGAGCTTCGCACACCTCGATCGACGACGCGGCCAGATTCCGCTGGATCGAAGTCAACGTCTTCAGCACAGTCTGAGCGTCGGCCACGTCGTTGCCATTGTTGGCCAAACCGTTTTTCAGTCGCACGAGTTGACCGAGGACTTCGAATGCGTAGGGCAATTGGGGGTGCTGTTCCCAGACGATGTCCTTCATGTCAACCAGGGCGTTCAGGCTGTCCTGAGCCGAGCGGTTGGTCCGATGTTCAATGATCAAGCGATTGCGGATCGCGTCGATCTCGTCCAGGCACGTTCCAGCCGCTTCGGTGTTCATCTCGCTAGCGAGCAGTCGATCGCGGAGTTGGTCGAGTGCATCCATCGCGCGGTGACTTTCGTCGGTCGCGTAGTTGCCGGCGACCAGACGGCCTTCGAGGACGTCGATGGCATCGAGAGCATCGGATGCGCGACGAGTCTCGGCGCTCTTGGCGAGCAGCCGGCTCTGCAGGGCATCGAGCTTTTCAAGCACTTCCAGGGCTCGCTCGGCCTGAGCCGTCTGAGCGTTCAACCGCTCGTGCACCGAGGCGATGCCGTCCAACGACTCGACGGCCTGCTCATTGAGCTGGCTCTGGCGCACCAATTCGGAGAGCAACGAGTTGGTGGCGGCAACCTTGTCGCGCTCGGCAGTCAGCCGCTCGACGCTGGTGGACAAAGTCTTGACTTCTCCCCGGAGCCGGCCGAATTCCCGGTTCATAGGTTTGACGACTGCCAAGTGGGCGGTACCCAGCGTGACGACCCCGATGGCGCCCACGACGAACCAACCGCTCAAAGTTAAGCCCAAAAAAGAGCGGGGGGCAGCCGCTTCTCCGGGATTCGATGTGCGATGAGTGTCTTGCAAGAGAGTGACCTCGCCTCTGACGGTAAAGTTAGCGGAACAGCCTTCTGCTACCGTATCGGACCGGGCACCGCGACCCATCAACCTTTTCCAAGCTCCGCAGTCCAACACAAAAACCCAAGACAACCGTTCTTAAGCGCACGCTTTAACAGTCCGGACTCAGCGCTTGCCGGGTGAATAAGCCGCGAATGAAATTGCGAACTTGCCTTCGCAACGCACCACTTTGTCAGGGAACCGCCATGCACGCCCAACTCATTCTGGCCCTAGCCTTGCTGGGAACCATACAACCCGCTGAGCATCCAGCCCCGCGTGAAGCCGCGTCCGAAGAATCGCTGGAGTTGCGCTACGCGCGGGCGCGATTGGAACTGGCCCGGGCGAACCTGTCGCGCGTGGAGCAGATGAACAAGAGGCTCGACCGGACGGTGCCGGGAAGCGTGGTGGCCGACTTTCGCGATGCGGCTGCCACGGCAGAATTGCAGTTTAAACAAGCGGCCAAGGAAGCGCCACAGGACGAACTGGCCATCTGGCTCCGCCGCGCGGAGAGCGCCTATCGCTCGGCGCATAACCGCTGGCAGACCGCCCTGGCGGCGAATCGACAAGTGAAAGACACGATTCCAGCGCTTGACGTTGACCGGTTCCGTCTGCTGACAGAGGTCGCCCGACTGCAACTCGCGCGGGGTAAGCACCTGGCCGGGGCGACGCGCGAAGCGCAGCTCGCTTGGCAGGTTGAGATGCTCAATAACGAAATTGAACTGCTCAAGGAAGAAACGAGCCGGGTCGCGCCGTTCGTGCGCTATTACCCTATCTGGCTCTACTGAAGCACTGGCAGCGCGGCCAGATCCTTGGGCGGCTCAATTTGTAATACGTCCTCGCCACCGCCGATCGGAATGACCGTGGGCTCCGTCGTATCTGCGTCAAAGCTGTTCAGGTCGACCATCCGCACGCGGCGATTGTCGTGCGTGTGGAAGTAGTACCGCCGCGCAGTCAGGTCAGCGGCACCCGTCCACTGCGTGCGTTCCAGCGGTTCGCGCGAGCTGGCGGCGGGACGAACCGAACCCTCGGGAATGTCGAAGGAATCGAGCACGTGGAACGCCTGCCCGACGGCGTCCGCTCCGGAAGCGCCGGATTCAGCGCTCTGGCTGAGCGCTACGGCTCGGACGAAACGCGAGGGGGGCGTAAAGTCTCCCGGCATTCCGCGCAAGCCACTCCCTTGCCCCAGTTGCGCGAACTCGACTCCTCGCAAGTCGACCGGCGGCACATTCGTCGCCGTGAGATTGATGTAGTTGCGCAGATTGGTCACGTGCCAGTCGAACGATGGCGAGTTCGTAACCACTCCCAGCGGGTTGTTGTATGTCTTCAATTGGCCGTCGACATACTCGATGACCAGCGAGTGACCGGCCTTATCGTGTGCAATGTAGTGAACCGGGGGAATGCCGAGTTGGGCATTCAGCGGTACCGCGGCCACGCGAACGTCTGCGAGTGCGGCGCGAATTTCGTCAACGGTGCCGAAGTTCGTCAGCATCCAGGTGGTCAGCTCCCAAGGAGCCAAAACGCGGCCCTCCGCGTCGGGAGTCGTTGCTTGATAACCGGCGTAGCCGGGGAAGTAGAAGATCCCCGCGGCAAGCCCGACCTCGTTCACACCATCCACGAAGACTTCTTTTCCCAAACCGTTGAGCCCGATGGCCGCATACTTGCTTCGCCAAGTGAGTCCAGGCCGACCGCTGGACGTCGTGCCGGCAAATTCGAACTGGCGCGGCACAAACAGGATTTCGGAACTCAAGGGCGATCCGAACTCCAAAGTGCGTGCATAAATGATCGAGCCGTCGGCCGCGGTGATTCGGATGCCGGTGCAGGCCGTAGCGATACTCGCCGTGAGAGCCAGGGCCGCAAGTCCAGAGGCGATCGCCAAGAGGCGTAGTGGGCTGATCATGTTGTCGCTCCGTGGTGTGCCGCTATTGCGTCGGTCTCGGGGCGAAGCCCGAGATCTACGAAAAGCGTAGGTTGCAGGGCACTCCCCAGGCGATCGCAGCTTCCACGGCACAGGCATCAATGCTGTGCGACCGGTATAATCGGTGCATCCCCACGCAGAGGTCGTTTAAGCCCGACCGGCCTCGCGAGCGTATATAGTAATGCCTGTTCCCCGCGGAACGTTTCAAATCACCGAGGTTTCCGAATGACTCGCATCGGATTGCTGCTGGCGCTACTCGCCTGCTGTCCCGCCATCGTTCACGCGGCCGAGGTCCCGACGGCCAAGGAGCAACTCGATGCGCTCTTCAAGGAAAGCTGGGAATTCACGCTCGCCGAAGATCCCCTGTTCGCCACACATGCCGGCGATAATCGCTATAACGACCGGCTGCCGCGCGAGACGCTGGCCGACGCGGAGCGGCGAATCGCCAAAGAGCGCGAGTTCCTCAAGCGACTCGAGGCCATTCCTCGCAGCGACCTCAACCGCGCCGACCAGGTGAACTACGACATCTTCGCCCGCGGCAAGCGTGATTCGATCGCAGAGTTTGAGTTCCGCGGCCACCTGATGCCGGTCACCAATCGCTCGGGTTTTCACGTTACGTTTCCCGAGCTGCCGCTGCACATGCCTTTGATGACCACGAAGGACTATGAGAACTATGTCGCACGACTGAATGCCTTCGACCAGTTCAGCGCGGATCATATCGAGCTAATGCGAGAGGGGATCAAGCAGGGTTTCACGCTGCCGAGCGTGGTTCTCACGGACATGGACGAGGTGCTCGCACCGCTTATCGTCGATGACCCAACGAAAAGCCTGCTGTACCAGCCATTCACTCAGTTTCCAGAGAATATGAGCCAAACCGATCGCGAACGGCTCGCAGCGGCGGGCCGTAAGGCCATCGCCGAGCATGTCGTGCCCGGCTACCGCACGCTGCTCGAGTTCATGCAAAAGGAGTACCTGCCGGCCTGTCGCGAGCAGATCGGCGCTTCGGCACTCCCCAATGGCCGTGAGTACTACCGCTATCGTGTCCGGCACTTCACAACACTTGAAATCGATCCACAAACGGTTCACGACATTGGCCTGGCCGAAGTGAAGCGAATCAAGGCCGAGATGCAGGAGATCCTCAACAAGGTTGACTTTAAAGGGGATCTGCCGGCGTTCGTTGAGTACTTGCGCTCTGAGCCTAAGTTCTATGCCGAGACGCCCGAGCAGCTGCTCAAAGAGACGAGCCTGGTTCTCAAGAAGATGGACGGTGAATTGCCCAAGCTGTTTGGCAAGCTGCCGCGCACACCGTACGGCATTCGCGAGATACCGGCCTTCATTGCACCACGGACGACGACGGCGTACTATCAGCCGCCGGCGGGAGACGGCAGCCGGGCCGGTTTCTACTATGTGAATACGTACAACCTCAAGAGTCGGCCGCTGTTCGAAATTGAGGCCCTGTCGCTGCATGAAGCGGTTCCCGGCCATCACTTACAGATCGCCTTGCAGCAGGAGCTCGCCGACTTGCCGGACTTCCGGCGGTTCGCACACGCGACGGCCTTCGTCGAAGGTTGGGGGCTGTACTCCGAACGCCTGGGGCTCGAGGTCGGCTTCTATCAGGATCCCTATCGCGATTTCGGTCGCCTCAGCTACGAGATGTGGCGAGCTTGCCGGCTCGTCGTAGATACGGGCATGCATTACCTGGGCTGGACCCGGCAGCAGGCAATCGATTTCATGGCTACTAATACGGCCCTTTCTCTCCACAACATCACCGCCGAGGTGGATCGCTACATCGCCTGGCCAGGCCAAGCCACCGCCTACAAGATGGGCGAACTCAAAATTCGGGCCTTGCGGGCGGAAGCGGAGAAACAACTTGGCGAAGACTTCGATGTTCGGGAGTTTCACGACGTGGTGCTGGCCGCCGGCGCGATTCCGCTCGATGTCCTGGAAACGAACGTCATGGCGTACATCGAGGTCGTACGCCAAACATCGTCAAACTGACGGATTTGCAAGGCGATTTCCTTGTCGTCCTGCGCCCGGGCTTGCGTATAATTTCAACTAGAGCGACCGGCTGCTTCATGTCGGGGTATGCCGGGCTTCGACTCCGCATCGGCAGCAGGAGCGAATCATGAGCATCACGCAGTTTCTCGAGCGTCGGCACGTTCCGCATGAAGTAGTTCCCCACGACGAATGCTTTGGAGCCCAGCATCTTGCGGAGACCTTACACACGCCTGGCCGCGAAGTGGCTAAGAGCGTTCTGCTTCGAGCAGAGCATGACTACGGTTTCTATGTCGCCGTGTTGCCCGCCACGCACCGAATTGACTTTGAAAAGCTGCGAACTTTCCTGGGCGGCGTGTCTCTGGAGTTGGCGACGGAGCGCGAGATCGACGAGCGTTGTCCCGATTGCGAGAAAGGGGCACTTCCACCATTCGGCACGCACTATGGCGCTCAAACCATTCTGGACAAGTCGCTCACTGGCGACGAGTTCATCACCTTTGAAGGACACTCCCACTCGGAAGCAATTCGAATGAAGTTCTCGGATTACTATGCGTTCGAGCATCCACTCCTTGGCGAATTTGCCGTGGCGACGCAGTAAGATTGCAACGGGCCCGGCTCATTAGTAAGGACCTATCGCTCCGTGCCCCCCCGTGCCCGCAATCTGGCGAACCGAGTTCAATTCGATGCCTGATCAGTCCTCCCTGGTAAACATCTGGATTCACTTTCAGGGCAAGGGCAAGAGTCACGGATTCACCGGCTCGCACGGGCGCCACGCCCACCTGATTCGGATGATCGAGCGATTCTCGGTTAGCGAATCGCCGGTCGTGCTGAATGTTGGCATTGGCGACGGGAATCTCGAGCGTGAAGGACTGCGTCGCGGCTGGAAGATCGTGTCGCTTGATCCCGATGAACAAGCTGTGCAAGCGATCTCTGCCGCCGGTGCACACGGCGAGGTTGGTTCCATTGCGCTCATGCCCTTTTCAGATCAGAGTTTTGATTTTATCGTGGCTTCCGAAGTGCTCGAACACCTTTCGAGCGACGAACGACGCCATTCATTGCGTGGAATTTATCGGGCACTCAAACCCGGTGGGCGCCTGCTGGGCACGGTACCCTGGGAAGAAAAACTCGATCTTAGCCAAACGGTCTGCCCCCAGTGCAGCCACGTGTTTCACCGTTGGGGGCATACGACATCGTTCGATCTCGACTCGATGCGTTCTGAACTTTCGGTGGTGTTTGACGACGTTATCTGCTACCGCGCGGCGCTTGTCGAATTCGCGGGACGCAGCTTGCAGGGCAAGCTAAAAAGCGCCGTTCGCTGGGTCCTTGGCCGATTCGGTGCGGCGATCGCCATTCCCAGCCTGGTTTTCATCGCTCGAAAGAAACCGAGGAATTAGCGGCTCGTCTGCCCGAGTGAACAGATTCGCATCGGCACTTGTCGATTACAGATGAGCGTCACGAGAGATGCCGTATCGGAGCCCTTGCGATCGGCACTTTCCCGTGTGCACGCAAGCTGTTAGATTGAAGCCCTTTCGAGGCTGTAGCTCAGTCGGTAGAGCAACGGACTTTTAACTCGCCGCTTCCTTCATTCACGGAGGGATATCTAAAGTGGCTGGTGGCATCGCCTTAACGCCGAAGCAAGTCGAGCTTCGTACCCGAAAGCTGCTCAAGAAATACCCGAGCGGCCTGCGTTTCCCAAAGTACCGGCTTCACAAACCGAGCGGGCGCGCGGTCATTCAGTACCGGCCGATCTTCGGCGCGAACCCACGCTATCTGGCCGGAGCCTACGGGTCAGAGGAAAGCCTGGCTGACTACGATCGGCAGCTCGCTCGCATCGTCAAGCACATGGCGAAGGCGGCACCGGCCAAGGTACTGAAGTTCGACACGATCCAGACGGTCGAGCATTTCGTGGCAGCGTTCATGCAATGGGCCGCGAAGCACCACGGGGACGGCCGCGAGTTCAGCCACTTCAAGCGGGCCGTGCGTCCGCTGCGTCGCCGCTTCGGCGAGCGGATGATCAAGACGATTGGACCCGTCCGGCTGAAGTTGGTCCGCAAAGACATGGTCCGCAACGGCTGGTGCCGGAAGCACGTGAACGCCCAGTTCAACCGGCTGCGGGCCGTGTTTGCGTGGGGCGTCGAGAACGAACTGATCTCACCGCGGCAGCTGGCGGCCATCCAGACGGTGAAGGGGCTTCGCAAGGGCAAGACGAAAGCCCCCGATCATCCCGAGGTTCCGCCCGTTTTGTGGTCCGAGGCCGAGCAGCTCTTGCCGAACGTGTCACCCGTCGTGGCCGCGATGATCGAAGTCCAGTACCTGACGGGAATGCGGTCGAGCGAACTGACTGCCATGTGCATCGAGGAAATCGAGTTTCGCGCGGACGTGTGGATTTACCGGCCAGTGCAGCACAAAACGGCTTATGCGGGGAAACCAAAGATCATCTGCATCGGTCCCCGGGCTCAGTCGCTGCTCGTCCCTTACCTGCAAGTGCCGGTCGAGCAGTGCATCTTCAGCCCGCGAATCGCGATGCGTGAGCATTATGAAGCTCGCCGCACGGCCGCCAAGTCGAAACGCTACGGCAAGCGAAAGAAGTCCCGCTTCAATCCGTACCGCTATCGCGAACGATACTTCACCGACAGTTATTACCAGGCCCTCGCCCATGGGTTCGACCTGATGGACAAGGGCCGCGATCCGAAAAACCCCGTGAATCGCTGGCATCCCCACCAGCTTCGTCATGCCCGCGCGACTCTCACGCGTGAACAGTACGATCTGGAAGGGAGCCAGGCTCAGTTGGGAAACACAATTCAGGCCACCGAAATTTACGCCCGCAAGAGCCTACCACTCGCCATCAAAGTCGCCCTTGAGACAGGGTAGCTGGACCGACACCGGCTGGGCGATCGCCACAACGCCATTGACCGATGAGAACTGGTTGAACACTGCCAAGCAATCGTCCACCTCTTCCGGCCGAAGCAATCGATCCCACCGCCGGACCTTCGAGCCTCGCTGGAATAACACTTCGTAAATCGTCGCAGACTTCCCTTCGAGCATCGTGGTATCCCTCCGCCTGGCCGCGAGCGCGGCTGTTCGACGTGTGCACCGGGTCATCGCCGCACAAGGATTGGCGCCAGGCTAGAACTGGGCCATTCCCCTGCAGAGTGTGTTCGCGCGAACGCTGCCGGTGCAGCTACTAGCGGTCCAGTGACGGCGGGCCGCATCCGGGTTCAGAGGCAAACCAGCCGCCCCGTTGGTGTGATAGCATTGACTGGCTTAGTGTACAGACATACACTGACCGCATCAATAGAAAAGTCACCCCGATCTGTTGTGGCGCGCAGAAACCGCTGACCGAGTTGGCCCCTTTGTGCGCTGTGATTTCGGCGGCAATTTCACGCGGCAATTCCGGAGCTTCGGCCATGAGCGAGACGGGAAGCTACTACGCGACGACGTTGCGGCGCATGATGGTCGAGCGTGACCTGACGCTCCGCCAGGTGGTGAAGGCCACGAAGCTGCACGAGCGCACGGTGAAGGCGATTTTGCGCGGCAAGGGCAAGCCGCACGCGCGAACGCTGCACGCACTGGCCAGCGGGCTCGACTTCGATGCGAGTGAGTTCTTTCCGATGCCCGACAACTCGACGGCCGTGGTGGTGCCGCTGGCCGATAAGCCCATCCTCGAGCGGGCGGCCGCGGCGCTGCAGAGCGAGTATCGCGACGTGCTGCTGGGGACGATCGACCTGATCACGAAGCACAGCCAGGCGGTGGGCGTGCCCGAGACCATGGAGTCAGCGGCCAGGGATCCCCAGCCATGCGAAGCAACGAGCTAACCGGCGACCAGCTCGAGGCCCTCGGCGCCAAGGTCCGGCCGATGCTTCGCTACGTCCGCAAGCTGGCGAGCCGAATGGATCACGTGCTCGACGCGCAGGATCCGCTCCGGCTGAAGACGGTCGCGGCGGCGGACAAACTGCAGCATCTGCTGACCGAGCTGCATTACCTGGGCGTGAAGCCGGGGCAGACTGGGCGGCAGACCCAAGAAAGACCACAGCCCGGGCCTGATGTTGGCCGATGCTGATAGCAGGACTGCTTTGCGGTCGGCTGCATTCGATCGCAACCATCGCCCCGCCCGACACGACCTACCCGTCGTGGATCGGGCTTTTTTGTTGGGCAGGAACGACTAAAGGCCGCGCCCCGGGAATTCCGAGACGCGGCCTTGCACCTGTTGGTATAATCGAATTGTCAGCGGAAACGCCTACTTACGGCGCGGGAATCGAAACCACCCGCCGTTCTTTCTGTAGACCAACTTCCCCGTTCGCCAGTGGCGAAAACACCGACAATAAACCCAGTCACCTTCTTTACGATTTGCCATTGAAATGGCTCCAGCAAGAAAAATGGAGCTTGTTTAAAGCTCGGCCGCTGGGCATAATCGCAAACCGCATTCAGGGTTGGCGTGCGTCATGCACGATCGACCGGCCCCCGTCAGCCAGGCTTCCGAGCTCTGACGGGTGGAACAGGGCCTTCCAGTTACGAGCTGGCAGGCCTTTGTTTTTTTAATGCGTTGTCAAATAACGTGGCAGTGACCGGCACGATCACAGCACGAGCACCGCGAAGTCCTTGAAACGCTCGGCCAGTCTTTGGCCTAATTTCACGCGGGTTCGGTTCGCCAGAGTGGCGAGAGGTTGTGTCAAGAACATCCCGCTGATCTGGTTATGCGCAATGTACCAGATTTGCAGGTTATCGAAAACGTTTTTGGGGAAGAATTCCCGAGAAAAACAGCCGGGGGTCGACGGCTCTCTAATTGCCATCGACCCCCGTGGATGTTCTTGACCCCCGGATCATACCACGCCTGTACCGTCATGCAACCGTTTTGCATACGTGGATGTATGCAGGTACGATGTCGCGCATGCAACGCAATCTGCCGCCCGAGCAGCCCGACGTGAACTTCCCGCTGTGTGCGATTGCCGCGATCGGCTTCCCGCTTGGCAGTTTGGCAGCGGTCTACCATGCGTTCGCCGCCGTCGGCCGCGGCTGGTACGGCCTGGCCGCAATCATGCTCGCAATGGCCTTGATAGTCGCGATCCCGGGCGTCGCCGGTCTGTGGGGGCTGCGGGAGATATTCCGATTCGAGCGAGCGCTACGGCAGTGGCACCGAGGTCACGAGACCTAACGCGGCCAGCTTTTCTTGCACGGGCCCCGCGGGGAGGGTAATCTTCCACCATGCGAACCACCACCCGAGCCATGTCCGCCGCCGCCCTGCTCACCGTCCTTGGCCTGCTGTTGGCCGGCGTTCAAGCCGAGCCCAAACCGCCAGCAACCGGTGGGATCGGCGTGGCCGTGCTCAACGCTTACTGGGCGACTGACGCGAGCTTCTGGACGCGGATCATGCTGAAGAATAACGGCCTGAAGCCGGTCGGCGTTCCCGACAAGGCCTTCGTGATCAAAGACGATCGCGGCGCCGAATACGAGTTTACCGAGCCGAGCCCGAACTTCGCCTTGGCGGGCGTGCGGTTGAACCCCGGAGAAGAAAAGCTGGCTGTGATTGCCTGCGAGGTCGGCCCCGAGGGGAAGGCGCGCAAGTACACGCTGCACTTCGGCGACACGAAGATCCCGCTCAAGATCGACAAGCGGGGGAAGAAGCCATGATCGCCGCGATGATTCTCGCCATTGCCCTGGCTGCGGATCCAGCATCGCCACCAGCCACCAGCAAACCGGCCCCCTTCCCCGCCGCGGTCGTGAAGCTGGGCATTCAGCCGTTCACGCTCGAAGCGCACGACGCCAGCTACGAGACCAAATTGCAGAACGCCCGGAACGCCGGCACGCCGGATCCGGAAAAGCTGGCCGAGCATGAAACCGAATTGCATCGAATCAGCGAGTATCCCGGGAGCATGAAGATCGGGCAGAAAAAGCGGCTGTATCGGCTGGAACTGCAGTGGATCGAGCGTGAGCGAGCTCGCCGGCAGTTCGGCGTCGCTGGAGTGGATGCGCGGCGAGTAACGGCCGAAGAAACCGAAAGGGAATCCGATGGTCAGTGAGACTAACGAAGGCGGCGTTTCGCTCGATCATTTTGAAGTCTTCAATCCGTCCGGCCGCGTCATTCCAGCCGGGACCGCGATCGTTTGGTCTGGGGACGTTGGGATCGCGACGCTCGACGACGGATCAACCGTGACGCTCTACAGCTCTAAGGAAGCCGCCCGGCAGGCGCGGGAGAATTAATCCCAGTGAGTGACGGTCAGTTCCCGCCCATTATCCGCACGCGTCCGACCACGTCTCGCAAAACAGTTACCCGACGGCGTCGCAAGGTCGATCAAACGGCACTCACCTTGGCCGTCGTATTTGGTGTGATCTTCGTTGTGGCCTTGGCATCAGTGATAATTTTGGCGAGTTCAGGGCCGTCCGATCCTTCAGAAAAAGCTGGCCCGGATGATTTGTTGGCCGCCACGCCGTTCTTGATTATCTCGCTCGCGTTTGGGGTGGTCGTGTACTTTGCCCCCACTGCGATCGGCGCGTATCGCGGGATTAAGTCGATTCAATCGCTTGCCGTGGTGAACGTGTTCCTCGGGTGGACCTTTCTCGGCTGGGTCGTTGCTTTGGCGTGGTCGTTTGCGCCGGTGGAAAGGCGATGACCTTTCGCCCTAACTTGCTCCGCCCTCGTCTCGATGACCCGTTCTGGACAGCAGCCGGATTAGTAATCGCTGTCGTCCTAGCTGTAGCTGCTTGTCAGATGCTGATGACGAGCCCTGAGGAAAGAGAAGCTGAGCGCGAACGGCTAGAGCTGCTTAGGGACGGGGAGTGAGTCGGGCCGCCAGTACCCATCGCCAAGCTCGTGACCCAAGACGGTTCAGCCACGATTGCCTTTTATCGCAACCGCATCCCCTATTGATGCCGCACAGCTTCGCTGCGAAGTTCACTCGCTTCTTGGTGATACCAAACATGGACAGAAACGCAGCGAGCACGTCGCCCCAGCCAAGCTTCTTGCACTGGCGATCCGGAGCTACCTCGTAGGTGCGTAGGCGATGCGTTGGCCTCCTGCAATTAACGCACAGCCAGTGCCCGGGTTCGGTTGGGATCTGTTCAAACTGGCACATCATGGCGGCAATAGAGTCAGGGTGCAGGTTGCTGCCGAGAAATCACAGGCTGGGTCGCTGTCGGACGTGAGCGGGATAGATCGGCTCACGACGCCATCCGAACAGTCAATCTTTCCGCTGATGTCATCCTGCCAAGTGCCTGCAGTGCCGCCGTTGGTTCTCCGTACCTCCGCGTACACCTCGGTGATGTCTGTTCCAGTCTGATAAAACACGCGGGCGAAATAAGTATAAGTGCTACTACAGGCACTAGTCACTGTCCCACCGGAGTTCACGGGAAACTGGCAGTTTACCGAACCCGGCCAAGAGTAGAAAGCAGCGCCAATTGCGGTTCTGTTTAAATTTGAGCACGTCGTTCCGCTTCCCGGAGGGCAGGACTGAGTAGTCACGCCCGCGATGATGATTTCCATTTCGTAACTGCCGAAGTCCGGGTCTTCGCACGTCACGCATTGCGGAACGTCGCAGCAGCACATGAAGAACGCCAGCGGGCTTGTTGCTGCCACCAGCAGCCAAATCGCCAGCAAGTTGAAGACGGTTTCCATCATGTCAGCGGGCACTCCGCTGCGATGATGTAAAACGCGTGCCCGTTCCAATCGACCCAGCACCACTTGCCCGAGCCGACATTGGCGAAGCGGTTGTAGGCTGTGACATTCGCGCCAGAGTCAGATTCTGAACCCATCGTGCCTGTCCAGATTGAGCAGGTGCCGCTTGCCGCCTTGTTAATTGCGATATCGGTCTTGCAGAGGTACGGCCCTTCCTCACGCATGTCCGCCAGGATATGCGTTGGGTTATCGTCTTCGTCGAGGTCGCCCCAATCTTCGACGAATAGGCAGTCGGCATTATCGAGTCCGCGGCGCGCGTGCGGGTTCTTAACCGACGTGATAGTGGGCGACGAACCGCCGTCGAGCGCCACGACGTTATCGACAGTGGCGGTGCCGTCTTCCGGGTTCAATGCGCCGTTGAGCTTCGCCTTGAACCATCGCGGCTTATTGGCTCGGCTGGTGATCTGAACCAGGATGTATTTTTCTGAACCCGCGTTCGGCGATTCAACAATCAACACCGTGTCGTCTTCGCTGCCCGACAACTCGAACTGGTTATCAGCCGCATCTAATGAACCAGGGACGGTGCCACCGGTTATCGAGACGACATTCTTAATCGCTGCGGTTGCGTCGGATGCTGCGAGGTCCGCGTCGAGCGCAGCCAGCCACCAGCGTTCCGCATCAGGGAAGAACTGATAGCTATCGTCAACGTCCTTCCACGCCATGCCGTGCGCGCCCTGCACGCCTGGGTGGGTGTTGCTCCAGTTCTCGGCCTCGACTTGCCCAGCCGTGCCGATCGTCGCATCAGATAGCGTGATCGTGCCGGTAGCACCTGGGGGAATCTCATCGTTGAGCGTGCAGTGCCAGAACTTGCGGGTTCCGCTGCCGGGTGCCGTAAAGAACCACACCTGATTGGACGGTGAATAGTGCGCGAGAACTCGGTCACCGGATTCAACGTCCGCCGACGATTGATTGACGCCCGTAACCGTCGTGCCAATGTTGATGCTTCCCGACGACCCTGCAGAGATTGCCCCGCTCGCGGTGCCAGGCCGGGTCAGGCTGCCATCCATCGAGACGATTTCCCACTGCAGGGAGTCGCTCTTGTACTCGGCCCACCCCTTATCGCTGATTTCCTCCCCAGCGAGCCCATATGATTCACCGAGAGTGTCGTGAACGGTCAATTCGTCGTCGGTGTCGGTCTCTCCGTCATTGCCATCGATGAAGATCGCACTGGCTCCGCCGCCGATTTCAAGATTTTCCGTCAGCTTGAATCGTGCCAGCCGTGGATAGACCTTCATATCCCCGAACTGCTGGAGCTGCTCTTCGTCGCCGAAGTTGTACGGCCGGCTGTGCACTCTGGAATAGGCTTCGTAGTCCCCTTCGCGCAGGCTGCCGAAGCGAAACTCAATCGCATCGTCAAAGCTGGTTGGCGTCCAGGCAAACAGCGACGGCAGCGAATAATCGAAGTGCTTCAGGCTGGCGTAAAAGTCGCCGGCAATGACTTCGGCCAGGGCATCCAAGTCGGCGTCGTTGTCAGGGTCCGGATCTTTCTCAGTGAAGTCGGCGAACGCGCTCGAGTGAATGACCTTGACGGTGTCCGGCGTCGAACCGCCCTCGGCCTCGATTTCGACGGTGTGCAGATCGCCGTTGGGGTCGGGATAATGCTCCCGCCACTTCGGGAACGTCACCAGCACTGTCGCCGGCGTGATGGCTGCCAGGTGTGCCTCGATCTCTCCGCCGGCCACCAGGGCGTACTCTGTCAGATTCTCACCGAGGGTCGTGTCAGCCGCTGCAAAGCCCATCGCTTTGACCGAGCCGTCGAAGTTCACCACGATCCGCCGACCGCTCGAATGAGCCAGGGCGTCGAGCAGAACCGCCGCGTTCTCGTATCGCCGGGTGAGTTCATCCACGTCGGGCAGCTTGTAATCGCCGACGGACGGATCGACGGCCACGGTTGCACCAACGGCTGTGCCGAGCAGGCTGAACAGGGATTCCCAAGTCGCTTCGTTGTCGACTTCGAAGTTAGCGGCGTGCTTCCACTGCCAGTAGTATCGCGCATCGACCACAGGCAGCAGCCAGAGACCCTTGCGGTCCTGCCCTTCGACCGCTTCGACGGCAGTGATCGGCCGCGGCGGCAACAGGTGGACCTTGGCCGTGATCGTGACGTCTTGCCGTTCATCCTTCAGCACCAGCGACTGGACGGCGTTCGTGTCGCCGATGGCTGCGAGCAGTTGCTCGAGGATCGAGTCGCTGGCCAGGAAGTAACCGCGCGCCCAGCGGCTGGCGCCTGTTGGCCAGTAGAGCGAGTTGATTTTGGGCTTCGGCGGTGGCGGATAGTTCGGCATCGGCAGCCCCACGCCAGCCCGGTAGCCGCTGCGGGATTGGGCACGATGGCTGGCCAGGGCCACGGGCGTCGCCTGCTCGCGCATGGTTTCCAGCGGCAGGTAGGCGTCGAGCCAGCCCTGGACCTCACCGGTCTTGTCCGGCAGCAGCAGCGGAATTCCGGCCAGCGTGATCATTCGTCCTCCGACATGTCCCAATCGAAGGTGAGAGCGAAATACACGTCCGTGTGCGACCAGCGTTCTTTCTGCTTGCGGGTGGGCGTGCTGTAGCCGACGGGACGGATAAGCTCGCGCAGGCAAACGTCGCCATTGCCGTTGATCACCAGGTCATGCCCGGCCAAGGCTTTCATGACGGGCTTCAGGTAGGGCAGCAGGCCAGCGGTCGCGTGAAACAGCACCTGCTTATCCCGGCCGCCGCGATCGAGCTGCGTGTGCGTGTGGATGGTGACCACGATGCCCGTGGTATCCGTCAACTGATCGGGGCCGCCGCCTTCGAACAGTCCGCGATCAAACTCACCACCGTCTGGCCGAACCGTGAGGTAGAAATTCTTACCTGTCGGGGGCGGGCGATCTTCGTCCTCTCGATCGAGCATCCAGTAGCAGGTGGATTCGCTCAGGCTGAGTTGATCCCGCAGCCGCGCGACCACGGCCTGCAGCACGACCGGTAGTGTGGTTGCGATACGGGTGGGGGCTTCGCCGCCGCTGACCGTGAAGAACACGAGCGTTGATGACACTGTGCCACTCGCGCCGACGCTTTGCACGTAGATCCAGTAGCTGCCGTTCGCCAGGTCGAGAGCGACCGCTCCGTCGTCGGTACGACTGCCCTCAAGCTCGAACGCCGGCGGGCCCGTCGCCGGAGCGACATACACCGAGTTGGCTGCTCCGGATTCGCTGCCGGCAATCGTGGCGACGGCCCCGGTGCCGTCGCCGTTGTCGACCACGCTGATTGTCGGTTTGTAATACGTGATCACCAGCTTCGGGCGGTTGGCCGGATCCACGGCCGCCGACGAATAGGCCGCGAAATAGTTACTGGTGCCGGAGTTCTCGGGACCGATCCCGAGCAGATCGACGGACGCCAGCGAAAGCGATGCGCAGTCCGCCACCAGGTCGCCCAGATCGCTGACCGTCATGTTGCCGGATCCGCCGTAAACCACGCTCCCTGCGTTCACGGCAGTAGAATCGCCGCCGACGGAGCTCCATAGATTCGTGCCATCGTAGCGATTCCACGTGGCGGCTTCCGTCCAGCCGAGTTGCGTCAGCCGCTGGAAGGCGAATGAAGGCGTGCCGATGACCGTGCTGGCCAGCCGAACCAGCGTGAGCTCGGCCGACACGATCAGGGAGTTGGCCGGAAGCCCGGTTAGTGGAAACGAGAGCAGCGACCGATAGAAGCTGCCGGGCCCGCCGATCGTAAACGAGCCGATCATCAACTGTGAGCCATCGTTGGGACTGTCGGCGTTGCTGCCGTTGGAAATACGGCAGTCTTTCGCGACGGCGTCCTCGGCGAGCGGGATCTCTAGCGTGGCCAACTATTCGCCCTCCGCTTTCGCCCACTTGTGCTTGGTGTCTTCGTCGCCGCGTTCGTAGGTTCCCCACGCCTGGTCGTTCCGGAAGCTGCCGCCGCCGAAGTGAATCAACTTCACCTTGCGCGTGACGTAGCTGTTGGCGCCGAGCTGGTGCAGCTTCCGAGAGAAGTGCCAGTCTTCGCTTTCGCGCCGGTGGGTCCAGCGACCGGTTGCCGGATCCCGCATGATCGAAAGCGGGAAATTGAAATCGGCGACCAGCACACCCTTTTCGTCGACCTGGTAGAACACCGGCTTGCGCAGGTCCGCGACCCAGCAGCCCGTGTTGTGCAGCAGCGGGTGATTCGGATATCCGATGTCCGCTTGGTTGAACGTCTCGGGCATTTCCTGCAGCTCGCGCACAGTGAACCGCTTGAGCGGCGACCACGGGCTTTCCGGATCGCCGATGCCGGAACTAGTCACGCCACGGTGATCCTTGAGCGGCGCGGGAACGCTGATCATGTCCGCGTTCAGTCGGTCGCATTCCTCGAGCAGCACGTCGAGCCAACCCTCATTAGGGCCGATGTCGCTGTGCAGCATCGCGAAGTGCGTGATCTCGCCTTGCTCGCCGGAATTGAGAGCTTCGGCCCAAAGCTGGTTCATGTCGTCCCAGCCCATGCTGGAATTCGAGACGGACCACTCGTGCTTATAACTGGACGTATAGACGCCCTGGAAAGCACAGAACATGAACGATGGGCCCGGCAAGCCGATTCGCACTCGGTGCCGGACCGCGGGTGTCGTTTCGCACGTTGACACGTTGCAATCTCCAAACAGTGAAGGGAAAAGGGGAACTCCGCCGAGCCTTACGAAGGCAGCAGCGGCTTGCTGAACCAGGCCGTCGCGTTGTAGGCGACCAGATCGCAGCAGGTGAACGCCGGCTGATTGAACACGGCATTCGCGGCGAGCGCGTTGACCGTCTGGCTCACGCCCGGGAACACCTTCAGCACGGCGTTCGCGTTGTTCTTGAGCGTGATCACGGTTCCCGGCAGCGGAGCGACGGGCAGTACGACGGCGGCCGTCCCATCGGCACCGGTCACCAGGTTGAAGCCCTCGATCACGGCATTGGCGTCCGCTTGGGCGGTGCCGCCGACGGCCACGGTCCGCACTGCCACTTTCGTCGCAGGCGTCCAGCTCGTGCCGTGGTAGACGAGCATTTGGCCGAGGTCGGTGTCGAAGTAGCGGAAGCCGATCTGGCAGTTGGTGGGCCGCTGGGCGGTCGTGCCCGAGGTCGGGTGGCCATGTTCGGTATACGGAGGCATTAGTATCTCCAAGAAAAACGGGTTTAGATGTTGGCGATTGCCACGGTGATGTTCTTGTTTTTGGGCAGCTTTACGTCGTCCAGTCCGCAGCCGAGAAGATTGATCGGGTTCGTGACCGACAGCAGGCCTTCGCCGCCGATGATTTCCGCGCCGGCATACAGATCCACGTCTGTGATGGCAAAAGGATCGAGCTTCCGGCGCAGATCGCACTTCGAGCCGGAATAGCCGATGTACTTGCCAATGGGCGTTTCCGGGCTGGCGTAGATGAACACTCCGCCGCGGTTGTCGACCAGCGTGTCGAGCGCGCCCCCGGTGACCTTGACCGTCGCGTTCGGGTAGAGCGTGATCGTGCCGACGTCGCTCTGCGATTCGACCTGTCCGCCGAGGACTGTGTATTCGTCATCCTGAAACACCACGCCCGGGCCGAACTTGACCTTGGCGTCGGTCGTCTGGTTCGTCTGGTAGCCGGCAATGAAGCTACCGATGTGGGCCACTTCACCGGCATTGATCGCGACGCCGACGTTCCCCTTGTTGGCCTTCAGGTCGATGTGATTCGTCGCCGTGCCGCCGATGATCTGGATGGCTGGCACATTGGACTCGGCCGACTGCGACGAGGGGGCCGTGATCGTAAACAGGCACGGAGCGCCCGGGTTTTCAATGTCAAACTTCGCACGGCTGCCCGAACCGGAGTAATTCACGACGACCGCCGGGATCACGAAGCTGGTCGGGCGATATTCCGGATAGCCGGCCGGATTCCACGCGGGGAGGCCGAAGGCGCCGCTCCAGTTCGTGATGTTGACGATCAACGCCGACAGCGCCGCCAGCGCGTCGCAGTTGTAAAGGATCGGGACCGCCAGGCCATCGAAGTTGAGCGTGTCGCTATTGGCCGGCAGCGTGCCGCTGGAATAGTTGAGCACCGCGGCAACGTCTGACGGTCCACTGTTGGCCGTGGTTGCGGTCTTATTGAAGCTGTGCGTGTCCGTGCCGCCCGCCCCCTGGGCGTCACTGAGCACGATTTCATGCGGCCGGCCCGGAACTTTAGCGGTGGCAGTAATCGCGGTGACCGCATCGACCCACGTGATCTCTTGAAACTCGGGGTACGTCGACGCGGCGAGCAAGGCCTGCAGGCCGGTGCACACGCTGGCCACGGTCGCGCCGGTCGCGCGATAGGTGAGCGACTTGTTGCCTACGGCCACCGTGAAATCGTTTCCAACCGCGATCGTGCCGCCCGGCGTGAGCGTGTCGACTTGGGCGATCGTCGGGGCGTTGGCGGTGTAATTGATGACGGTCATTGCAGCAGCTCCGGAACAAAGATTTCAGGGCTCACGGCGTTATCGCCCAGGCTGCTGGTGTCCCACGGAAGCTTGCCGATGCCGAACACCTCATTACTCAGCACGGGCCGAAGCAAGGCATACTCGTACAGCATCTCGACGGTGTGCCGCTTGGTCTTACCGTCGGCCGTGAGTTGCGGCGTGTGGAAGACCGGCGTCACTTCGAGCAGGTGAATCTCCTGCCCCTGCGTCAGCTCGATTACGGCCTTCGCTTCCGGCAGCAGCGGCGGCTTGCCGAGTCGCACGGCCTTCAGTCGCACCGTTCGCCTGGCTGTGGATGGTGCGAGCCGCACCATAGCCGCAGTCGGGGCATAGGGATCGGCCGCGGTGTTCGAGCTTTTGGCGATCGGCAGCACGACCACGTTCTGGTCCTGCGGATAGGCGACTTCCATTTCGTAGTAGGAATAGACGCCCTGCGAGGCCTCTTGGCTGTAGTTGTTCGCAACTCCAGTGTCGATCGGCAGCACGCCGTCGTAGGTGTAGGTCTGCGAGTTCTCGCTGCGCTCTTCGCCGCCCTCGGGCTCGGGTGGCGCGGCGGTTGTCGTGGGGATCGCGTGCCGCTGCGAGCAGGGACTCTGCAGGTAGGACACGAACAGGCCAGTGACCGTGGCGGTACCGAACACGGACGGCACACGGGCCAGGTCGCGGTTGTAACCGGGGAGCTCGATGATCTTGCCGAAGCTGCTGTCGGGCAGATTCAAGAGGGCAATCGGATTCTGAACGGCACCGGTCTGGTCGACTTGCACGCGCATCTCGACGCGATTGCGGTGCAGATAGTCGACGATCGAGGCCTGCGTGATAAAGTTCCCCAGGTCCAGCAAGTCGAGCTTCTGCTGGCAGATGACGGCCAGGACTTGGATCAGCTTTCGCTTGTCGGCGTCTTTCGGGCCTTCAATCCAGACGTTGACTTCGCCATGGGTCTGGCTGCCATCGCCCGTGGTGAGCGAGTGCGTCCCTTCCCAGGTCGTGCCCTCTTCCGGCGCGGCGGCGAACATTTCCTTGTCGACCACCTTGTAATCGACGGTCAAGCCGTCCATCGACGTGGTGGCCTCGATCGAGTCCCGCTTGAACCCGTGCTGCAGTGGCGGGACGAACAGTGCCCGCACGGCCTGGGGGTTAATGTTGACGTCGGCCACGCGAAGCCGGCCGGTGATCGTGCGGGTCGTGTAAAAGTCGCCGTCGATCTGGTCGCTCATCGCCCAGCGGTTGTTGATCACGCCCGTGTAATTCTGGGGCGACGCACAGTCGACGACGCACACTTCAATTTCAAACTCGATCGGCAGCAGGTTCGTGTTGATGATCGAGGTGATGTTGCAGTGCCGCGGCTTGGGCCCGTTGTTCACGTCGCCAAAGGCCACTTCGAGCGTCGTTTCGTCGCCGCTGGTTTCCGTCAGTCGCGGCGCGCACTCGAGCAGCACAAAGCCGCCGACACGCATCACGAACGGCTTGCGCGGTTCCATCAGCAGTTGGCGGGCACGGGTTTGGTTCGCCGCTACGCTGTTGGGCCCCAGCGACAGGCCGCTGTTGGGATTGTTCGTTTCCATCACGCCCACGGTCGGATTGGTCGAGACGTACATCTTGTGGATGTAGCCGGCCACGCGGACCGTGAACTTGTCGTAAAGTTTGTCCGTGCCGCTATCGTCGTAAACGCACTCCTGATCGAACCGCTTGGTGAGGCAGTTGCGGATCTCGACGCCGTTGTATATGACGGTCGTGCTCATCGCCGCTTACCTCCCTTGGGAGGTGCGACGGGCAATGCTGGCTTCTTGGGCGCGTTGCGATCGCGGTACTGGGCAGCCAGGTCATTGATGGACTGTTGCCAGGGCCCAGCTTTCGGCTTGTCGACTGCTTTCGCGATAATTCCGACCTTCTCGCCGATGGCAATCAGGGCCGACAGGCCAGTCCCGATCTGCTCGAACAGCTTCGCGCCCGCGGTGCCGATGTTGTTCTTGATGTTCGTGACGACGTTCTCGACGGGCGCCCAGGCGTCACGCATTTCTGCGACAGCGTCCACGACTGCCGACGTACTGCCCGCGGTTGCTGCGGCCTGCTGCCGTGTTCGCAGAACGTCACTGCGGCTCATGCGCGCGTAAGCGGCGGCAATCTGGCCGTTGTACGCGCGAAGGTGCTTCAGCCCCTCGGCCTGCGCTTCACCGAGTCGCTTCGCGCCGACTGCCACGCTGGCAAACACGCCGGCCAGTAAACCCGCGGCGGCAACTGGGTGCTTCATGGCCAGGCCGAGAGCGGCGGTGCCAAGTCCGCTGCCACTGCTGCGGATCGCTGCGGCGCGGGGCGACTGCTGCGGCTGGCTGCGGGGAGCCTGTTCGGATGGTTCGTCGGCCGGCAAACGGCCCATCAGTCCGCCCGCGAAGTTCACGACATGACGCACGGTGCGGCCGAGCATGCCGCCAGATTCGGGTTGCTTTCGCGGCGGTGCGAGTCCGTCCGGCTGGCGCGGCGGAGCTTTGGGCTCATTGCGCGAACCGAATGCACTGGCCAGCATGCTGACGGGGTCCGGTGCTTGCTTCGAAGTGGGCTTGGCAAGTCCGCCCATTCCCTGCAGACCGCTAGCCGCCTTAGCCGCCGCGGAGCCGAGCCGCGAGGCAAGCAGTCTGGACAGCAGTGCTGCAATCGGGAGCATGGTTAACTTTCGCTGCGAGATACGTCTCGCTGGTACATGGCTTCGGCTTCGAGTTCGTCATTGGCCAGGGCCGCGTAAAAGGCGGGATCAACTTTGTCTGCCAGCGATGACTGGATTGCCTTGAGCACTCCGGCGGCTCGTCGCATTTCTGCCCGCCCCAAATTCAGCCACAAGCCAACCTGGCATTCGTAATCGATGCTCCCAAGGGCGTCGGCGCCGTAACATCCGGCTAGGTCGGCTGCCCACTGCCATTTTTTTTTAAGGTGTCGATGTACGCGATGAACGAGTCCAGTACGTCAAGCGTCTCTCGCTCCGTTAGTCCGGATCGGTGGCTGTCGGTGAATCCCTTCACGTCAAAGATTTCGCGGGTTGCTTTGACGAGCACTCCCCCGGCCTCGTTGCGGAGCTTGTCATCATCTGAGTTGAACTGCTGAAGGTGTGTCTCCAGGTCAAGCGTTGGATGGGAGCACATGGCGCGAATGACCACGATCGGATCGGCGGCTCGCTTTCGCTGGCCGTCGTGGTAGTGAAAGATCTGGCGTTTGCTGCGAAAGCCGAACATGCAATTCCCTAACTGACCGAGGCGTTGTAGAGCAGGTTCGAGGCGTTCTTGTAGGCGATGCCCTCGGCAACCCACGTCGAATACTTCGTGCCCCTGTTGATCTCGTGCGGCTCGCTGAAGATCACGACCGGGAAGTTGTACGGACGCGTGGGCGAATGCAGCAGCACGCGAACGGCTTTACCGCCGGCAATCCAGAGCGTGCCAACGCCAGCGATGGCGCCAGGTGTTTCCCCGTTCAAGCGGGCGCGCAGCTTGTCTGCCACGGCTTCATCCCACTTGGTCATTTCCAAGCGAATGCGAGCCGTTTCTCCGAGGTACTGCACGTCAGCGTCTGGACCGTTCTCGCCGCCGTTGTCGTCGGTTTTCACGCCGACCTTGTAGGCTTCGAAGATGACCTGACATCCGTCGCGGGTGTACCCGAGCGTTTCGAGCGCCCCCGCGTTGCCCGTGCCGACTTTGACCGGAGTGGCACCAGCCACGTTGATGATTTCTGCCATCGTGCGTTAGCCGCTTTGGCTTCTCCGGGCGGGGTAATAGGGCCGCGCGATATCGCGAATCAGCCCCAGTTGTTGGACTTCGACGACCGATGGCGCGGCATAGCTGGGCGTTCCGGCGTCGATGTTCGCAGTGACGTTGAAGATCGTTTCTCCCTTGCGGAGCTGGCTCAGGAACATGTCCTGCATTTCCATCGCCGCCTTGTAGTCGTCGGCCGCATACATCGGCTTGCGAGCAAACAAGATTGCCATCGCAATCTCGCACTCGATCATCACCAGGAAGGCTGCCGAGTTTCCCGTCAGCCCCTCAAGGTCGACAGTGGTGTAGCGGCCTCCCTTGAGCACGGCGGCTTCGATCATGCCGGCGGCACTGTCGAGCGCCGCCTGCACGCGTTCACCGCCGGTGGTAAGCGGATCGGCCAGGTCCGACTCCGTCGCCTCAGTCCCTGAATCGCTCACAAGAGCGCCGATTGTCTCGGCGCTCTTGCGATTGATCAGGTCGCTTGGCGTGGCGTAGGACAAAGCTCACTCCGTTTACTCGGTCGCGCCGGTGAACAAGAAGCCGCTGGTGGGAGCCGTGACTTCCATCTTGGCGGTGTCCACGACACGGGTCACCGTGCGGCGATTGTCCGTGTCGTTCTTGGTCTCGACCGACAGATCGTCTTCCTTGCTGACGAACAACGTGCCCGTCGAAAAGCTCGGCGTGCCGTAGGTGCCGATCAGTCCGCCAGGACGGGCCGCGATGAACGGCTTGTCGGCCGGCATCACGAAATCCTGTACCAGCGTGGCGCCCTTCTTGCTCGTCACCTTGACGGCGTCTTCGATCACCAGTTCGACGCCGGCATAGTGCGTCGGCAGACCGAAGCGGCGATTCGATTCGGGGCCACCCATGTCGCCCTTGATGTAGGCGAGCGCATCGGGGGAACCCTTCACGAAGTCGGCGATTTCCTGGCTCTCGGCCATCGACGCGGCCAAGGCCGGGCTGATGACGAGGTTCAGGTCCTCGGCCTTCACGACCGCGCCGGTCGCTTTCAGGATCTGCTTGACGGCGTAGTTGATGCTCTTCCGGATGAAGAGATTCGCCGTGGTCGCATTCGGCCACAGACCGCCGCCGGCCACCGTCGTGGTTGCCGTGTGAGCCGACGAGTAGTTGCCGGCAGTGGTCAGTGCCTTTACCGCCATCACCGAGCGGGCCGTCATCGCCTGCTGGGCCTTGATGTTGTTGTGCTGCTGCACAAGCGGCCAGCTGGCGTTGCTGATCGACATGTTGCCCAGGCGTGCGGCAAACAGACGACGAAGCAACCGGAACGGAACCCAGTTGAACGACTCATCGCCGTCCACGCCGGTCGGGGCATCGGCACCGTCCGCCCAGCTATAGTGAGCCAGATCATCGCCAAGAATGCGCATGCACTCTTCGACGGTCATCTGCAGGTAATAGCCCTCGGTCTTGTCGCACGGCACAAGCTGGATGTACCGATTGAGCGCGAACTTGGAGGGATTCCGAGAGTAATCCACGACGAGCCGGTTCGACTCTTCGTGACTCGGGATAAACGTGTTATTCCCGGAAGGGTAAACAGGGGGCATCGTCTTGCCATACGCTTCGCACACAGCGCCGGTGGATTCGCACGTTATTGTTTAAGGCGGCGTGGTTCGCTGTGCGAAACGAACCCGGCTGGCCGGCCGTGCCGCCCTTAGTTCAACTAGATGGTCTGATTGTGGAAGCGGACAACTTGCACGAGGATCTTCGTGTTCGCGGCACCCGCTTCGAGCGCCACGGCACCGACGCGATCCTGGTCAGTCGTGACGGCGATACCTTTGCCGCTGGCGTCGCTCTTGAGCAGCACGCCCGCGGTTGCTCCGCCACTGCCCAGTTCGAGCAGGCACTGGTCGCCCAGGCCGTGCACGCACAGCTGGTCGCCAGCGATCGCGGCATTCGTGGCATCGTCAAAGCGACGCGTGCCTTCCTGCGACACACCCGAGACGCTGTCGCCCTCGGTGCCGGCGCCAGCCGTCGACTGAAAGACGGTCCGGTCGGCAGGAATCGCACCGGTGGCCGTCATGCTCACGAAGCGGCACGGTGCAATCGCGCCGCCCGCCACGTAGTTGGGAGAAGTGTTCATGTGAACCGTTCCTGTTGCTTAGTGAATCTTCGGGCCGACGGGGCGACGAGCCTTTCGCCGGGTGGGTACGCGGGTGACCTAGCTACGAGCTAGGCGGCGGTGCCCAACTCCTTGTCGACTTCGGCCTCGATCTCGTGATAGGCCTTGTGGATGTTGTTCTTCGAGTAGTGCTCGATCTTTTCGCGGACCTTCGCGTTGCGAGCGTCGGCCTTCTTGTCGGCCGGCTGCGACACTTCACCGCTCGGCAGCATCGGACGGCCCACGGGGTTGCGAGCGTAGCGGGTCTTGATCAGACCGACGTGCTCTTCCCAGCGGGTGTCGTCAAACGTGTCGGCACGCTTGAGCTCTTCGGCCGGGTCGAGCAGGTATTCGCTGGCGAGCGATTCGACCATCGAGTACCGCTTGACGCGGCGATTCTCGACTTCGCTGGCTTCGACGCGAGCACGAAGCTGGGCGTTTTCGTCCGCCACGCGTTTGATGTCGGATTCGATCTTGGAGTAACGAATCCGGTCCGCCTCACGCCGGCGGTAGAGTTCTTTTTCTTTTTCGGGGTCCATTTCGGCCTCGCTGTTGCGCTCCTTCGGCGTGCCCTCGGGCAGAACGTCGGCGGGGAGATGGTCATCGGCTTCCGGCTCGGCAAACTGCTCGGGCGTGGCCGGTGCTTCGGGGGTTGGATCGCCCTTGGCCTTTTCGGCCTCCATCATTTGCCGCACGAATTGCATCTCGGCCGTGTTGGAGACGCCCGCGATGATTTTCTGGAGATCTTCGTCAGTGATCATCGAGTGATCCTTTGTTTCTGGTGCCTGTTGGCGCTCTTTGACGTCGGCGCCGGGAACGAAGGTATTGCCACCACTCGCGAACACCGCGGAGTAGCGAATCACCGGGCGTCCGGTGTTGACTCGGGAATAAAGGATGCCCAGATCGCGGCGCGGCGTTTCAGCGCCCAAGAGTGCGATCGGATCGAAGATGCGATCATGCAGATTCGGCTCGGCCCAGACTTCCACGCTGCGGCGCGGGTGCTTGCGGGCCAGATCGGCGTCGTCTTTGAAGATCGCCCAGTTCTTGGCGTAAATGACGGGCCGGCTATCGCCGCCGAACTCGCCGACATAGTACGGGCCAGCGAAACCGACGGCCGGCTGCGGTTTGGCACCGGCTCGGCGTTCTTCCGGCGTTGGCGTGTGACCCAGACAGATTGCCGTATAGTCGCCCGTGTCGCGAATCCGCCGGTTCAGGTTCTCGGCGATACTCTCGAGCACGTCCCGCGTATAGCGGATCTTCTTGCTCCTGGCCTGGCCTTCGGAATCACGAATGATCCGGCCTTGCTCATCGCGTTCGGCCTCAACGTCCTCATGCGCATCGAACACCGCCACGTCGTGCACGATGTCGAACTTCGACGCATCGAGCGGCGGGTAAACGTCCGGGCTGTGGAGTTCGGCTGTTGCCATAAGCAAATAAAAAAAGCCCGCTGCTTCTCCCGGAATGGGAAAGGCAACGGGCTTCGTGTGTCGATTGGCCTGTTGAGGTTATGTGCCGCCAGTTCGGGCGGAAAGTTTTAGAGCGGCTTGGCTTCGTGTTTCGATTGGCCGGCGGCTCTGATTATTTTCTCTGGGCTTATGTTCGTTTCGGTTGTCGTTCGGTCGTCACGACGCTGACTTCTCCCGCTATGCCTCTTAATAGAGGCACCCGGATTTCGAATTGTCCGGTAAAATCAGGCTCCAGCTTATCGAAAATCTTATTCAGCCGGTCGCGGATATAGTCAAGCTGATCGCGGTTCGATGACCGCATGCGTTCAAGGTAAGCGTTTTCGCTACTCATTGTCAATAGTTTTGCCGCCCTCTTAGCGGACAACCTCCGCTCGCATCCGCTGGTAGACCGCCGCGAATCGTTCAACCAGGTCCGGCTCTCGCGACTGCCGAGAGAACGGAACCGCTGCCAGCTCTTCCTCAGTGGCCGACGGCTCGTGCTCGGCATCGCTCCACTGGTCGTCGCCCCAGTCATCCCATTCCGGGGTTTCATTTCCGCCGCTGCTCGCCTTGTTGGCGGAATGCAGAAGCTGCGCGGCTTCACGCACAATCGCTGGATCGTATTTATGCGGCAGCGACTGCTTGCCCTCGCGGAGCACGTTCCAAAGGTTCTCGGCAAAGTTAGTGTCGGGATCGTCCGGGTCGCCCAACTCGAGGTCCGGTTGTTCGCGGGCGAGCTCTTGGGCATAGGCGTCAAAGTGCTTCAGCCGCGCGCCGGTCAATCCGCCAGCGGTGCGGCTGGTGTAATCCTTGCCCTGATTTTCCAGTCGGGCGATGTCGCCTATCGTTAGACCGGTGGCCTTGCGAGCGGCTTCCTTGGCAGCTTCGCGGGCCCGGGCTCGCTCTTCGTGCTCCTTGAACACGTATTCGACGGTTTCGGCCAGGTCGTCGGGGTCCAAGTCCCATTCGCCGGCCTCGCGTTTGACCACGTCCTGAAAGTGCCCCTCGGCCAGCTTGCCGCCGAAGCGTTCGGCCTTGCGTTTCTTCTGGGGCTTCTCTTTGAGGTTCGAGAGGTTCTTGCCGCGCAGCGCCTTGAGGCCAGCGTGGATCGTGCCATCGTCGCCGATCAGGACGGGCGTTCCGCCACCGTCTTCTCCACCGTCGCCGCCGATTGTGATCCAGCGGGCGTAGCGGACCACCAGGCCGACGCGGGCGTGATTCTCGCGCGACGGGCCGTCGATGATTTCGTTGATCGCTGCCGAGGTGTATGTGCCTTCTTTGCCATCGGGGCCGATCACTTTGTAATTGGCCGTCATGTTCACCATGTCGAACTCGGCCACGCCGGTGAGCGTGTAGCCCTTATTGTCGAGCAAGGCGGCCGCTTGCTGGATTGTGCGGCGGGCAACTTTGCGTTTATCGGGTTTCGGCTGTGGCTTGGCTGGCTCCGGCTCTTCGCCGTCCGTCTTGAACAAGTCCTGCTGCCCTGGCAGAGCATCCATCCCGGCGAGTAGCTTCTTTTGCACAGCCTTCGTGCGGTCCGCGCCGCTGGCCTTGATGCTTGTGTCGTAAATCGGCTCGCTCTTGCCACCAGACTTCCCGCCGCCTGTGCTGGCGAACTTCCCGTCATCGTCGCGATTGACGCTGTCTTCGTCGAACAGGCCACGCTGGGCGGCGTACTGCTCGGGATCACCCTGGCAGATCGGCCGGCCGGTATCGCCGTGCTGCAGCCAGTGCGTGAATTCATCCAGCGTCATGGCGGAAATGGATGCGAAACCCTTCCAGCCGGCAGAGTAGCTGGCCAGGTAACCGGCTTTGGCCTCTTTGGCGTTCGTGAATCCAAGCATGCACTTGTGCTCGTCGAATTCGCCGGATGGTTTCTGCTGGTCGACGATGAACGCGATTTCGCTCTCGGGGCATGGGCCGATGAACACGTCGACGTGATCGCCGTCCGCATCGCTCTCGGTTTTCTTGATGTAGCCGTAATGGTGGGCCATCTCGGTTTCCCACGCTTCGCCCTTGGCATTCACCCCGCGTCGCATCTGGCCGCGAGCGGTTTCGATGGTGATCGGAAGTCCGTGCAGGCGGGTGTGCCCCATCCGGTAGTTTCCGGCTTTGGCCTGCTCTGCGGATTTCGGCTCTTCCACGTCGGCCGCGGCTTCCTCGAGCGACTTGGCGTAGCGGACTGGCTGGCCAGTGCGAGAGAACATCGCGGGCCCACCGGGCGACAGTTCAGCCAGTGGTTCGACTAGTTCGTCGCCGAACTCGGCCTTGATCGCTTCGGCCGCTGCAGCATCGCCGCCTTGCTTCGCCAGTTCCGGCACACTGATCTGCGTACTGGTCGACTGCTGACTGCCATCTTGCCGGCCCTGGGCAATTTGCAGGAACGGCTCACCTGGCTCGGGAATGGCCGCGTCGATCGTGGCCATCACGTCCTTTTCCTTGATCTTCGCGCCCATGTTGTACGCGCGTTCGTAGGCCGCCAGCTTCTCTTCCACGTTGGCCGTCGTCGTCTCGCTGACGAATCGCGCGTCCACGTTGGCGGCATCGCGATCGTTCAGCACCTTGAGGTAATTCAGCGGCTCGTTGGTGATCGTCTCATCGAGATTCGTGGCGTCGTACTTCACGATGTCGAGCATCGTCTGCAGATGCAGCTCGGCCACACCGGACCCCAAGCCGGTTGCTGCGGCTTCGCTGGTGAGCGTCTGGCCGAGAATGTAGCGTTTAATCTGGTGGCCGAAGTATTCGCTCAGCACACGCTGAAGGGCCTCGGCGCCTGCTGCCCCCGGTTCGATGTGCTCGACGTAATAGCTCCGCTCCTCGCCCGGCTTGAGCGGGAAGAGCACGATGTTTCGCCGGCCGACGCGATTCTTGGCGGCGGCCTCCATGTCCGCTTTGCCGTTCGGATTCGAATCGTCGTAGTACCAGATTTCGAAGCCGAGCGCCGAACGCTCGAGATACTCCGTGAACAGTGCGAGCAATTCCTGCTTCTGATACCACGTCCAGTAGACCCGCGAGCGAATGCCGATGCCGTGGATCGCGCCGCTCGACAGCGGATCTTCATAGGCGGCGTCCTCGATCATGTGTTTATGGACGGCCAGTAGGTTCCGCTCCCACGTCGCGAGAAACACGCCCATGCCCATGTCGGTTGCAACCACCGTGCGATCACCGACCAGCTCGCCCTGCTTGTACTGCGGGCCGACGCGCACGCCCACCTGGTCAACCGGGAAGTCTTCGGTGCCATCTTCGAACCGGAACACGAGCTTATCGCCCATGATCGGCAGCCAATGTTTGATGTACATATCCTTGCGGCCGTCGCGGATCACAAACCCATAGCGATGCTGAGCCGCTTGCCGGCCATACCAGATGGCTTCGAGCAGGCTGCGGCGATACTCGGTGAATCGCCAGGTTCGCTTGAGGATGTTCGTCAGCCGCTCTTGCAAGGCCTTGTGCTTGGGGAGTTCCGGGCCGTCGACTTCGATATGCCAGTTGAGGCCGGCCACGGCCCGCTGACGGGCTTCGATGCACTCCATGACCGTGAGGTCGTTGCGCATATGCCGCGCGTTGTCGAGCGAATGCTTGATCGCTTCGTCGGGGGTCTTGTACGAACGTGCGATCGACGAGACCAGTCCGGAGAACGTCTGGATGTGAGGCATCACCCAGCGACCGAGGTTCGGCGGCATGTTCGGGGCGTTGTGGGCCGGGTCGATGCGATCCAGGTTCGCGTCCGGATGGCGGCTGCTCATCGCCGCGCGGGCGTTCTGCCGGGCCGTGGGCTTGCCGTTGGATTCGCCGTTCTGCGGGGTTTCTGCCATGTTTGCCTACCTTCTATGGGGCGGATAAAATCAGGCCCATGCCCGAAAAAGCGCCCACGTGCTGGTCATGTCTCAAATACGTTGGATCGGGCGTTTCACTCGACGGCGGTCACACGGAGCATTTGTGCCAGGAATGCTGGTCGAAGCTCAGTGTTTATCAGCGGGTTGATTTGCAGCTTAAATGTCGCTCGGTGGATCAGGGTGGCCTTGGTCTGCGGGATGCTGTGGAACGGTTTCTGAAGGCGATTGAGAACGCGGAAGATTCAAACGGTCCGCGGATTTGGCCGGGGCGGAACTGAGTGCTGCCGCTGCTATCCAGACCATTAGCCCAACTCCGATCATGCCGTCAAACATGCTTATTGCGTGGCGCTTTTTGCTGCCAAACCATTCAGCGTGATAGTGATCCACGGCCATCAGCCAACCGATTAGGCTTCCCGACTGGAAGGCAACGAACGCTGTAATTGCAATCCAGATCACTTCCGCCTCCCGCGCTGACTGCGCAGCAAGCTTCGATACTCTCTCGCCGCTGGCCCCACGCCCTGCAGCATCGTGCGAGCCTGGAATCCGCCCGGACCTGTCGCCTTGCGCGGAACGTAGGTTACCTTCGCCACCCGCTTGCCGGTGTTCATGTCGATGACGTCGGCCACGCTGGCAGCCGTCAACCGATAGTCGTACCTGTGGCCATAGACGGTGCCGCGGATCCGCAATCCATCCCAGATCGCCTTGCCCTTGCTGCCGGCGTTGCGAATCTTGTTGAATACCTTTTCCGGCACGCCGAAGTAGTCGTAGGTCGGACCGCCACCGTAGCGCTTGCCGGTGACCGTCTTGCCCTTGGCGCCGCGAACGCGTTTCTTGCCGGCGTGCCCTGCCCCGCTGATGCCTGCGGCGTTGATTGCCGTGCCGAGGTACTGCACTCGCATCGTCTGCGTCGCGCCGTTGTAGCCAATCGCGTACACGTTTGAGCTTTGCACGCGTTCCATCGGCACATACAGCCCGCCCGGGAATGCTCCGGTTTCCGGCATCGGTCCCTGGACTTCGGACGGCTGGACCGTCGGCGGCTCGGGCTGGCCAGTCTTTGGTTTGGCAGGTTCGCCAGTGTTGGGTTGGGGCGCGAGCGATGGCCGTGTTTCCGGCTTCTCTGGTAGACGCACTTCGAAGCCGGCGCCCTTCAGCAAGGCGATTGCATCTTCGACTGCTGATTTAGGGATGCTCGGCGACGTGATGTCCTTGGCCTGGATGAGCGACTGAGCAACTTTGCCGGCCGTTCCCATGCTGCCCAACAGGGTACGCAGGAAGGCACTGGCGCCACGACCGCGCGCTAGGCTGATCAGATCGCGCGTTAAAGCCCGACTGTCTTTGCCGGCCAGCAAGCCGATCAGGTCACCCAGGTCGGTCCGTTTCGTGCTGCGGCCGGTTGTGGTGCTGCGCAGCTTGCTCTTCGGCGGCGTTCGTGAGCCGAACTGCTGTTTGAGAATCGCCAACCGCTGCGATGCGGGGAGATTGCGCAACGCCTTCTGGGCGGCTTCCATCGCGCGGCGTTGGCTGGGGGTTAGTGCCATTCGCTACCTGACCTTTGATTGCATCTCACGCTGCCTCGTCTTGACAAGGATTCGAAAGAGTTCGTTCTCGCGTGTTGTTGGGACTACTCGTCGGGCCAATTCATCAATCTCTTGGGCAACAATTTCCCTAACGCACTCAAACCGTTTGGCATACGACGAATCCGTCTTTAGCCACTGATAGTGGGTCCAGCGGTCGAGCTTGGTTGCTCTCGCCGCGTGGAGCACACTGCCGCATTCGCGAAAAGCAAGCAGGAATTTAGATTGATCATTCCGGAGCTTGCGTGCGGCAATTGCGTAGCGCAAGAATCTAATGAGACTTTTCATGTGAGAGTCGCCTGCATGGGTGAGTACTTTTGGTCTTTCCGCTGATTCTCGATGCCTTCTCGTGCATCGCGGATCAGGATTGCAATGTACTCATCTGACCTGAGGTGAACAGCAGGAATTGCCTCGTGGTGAAGCGATTCGCCATTTCGTGCTGCGATCTCGATTGCTACATAAAAACTCTTTTTGATGCGATCGTATGACTCTGGGTGAATTGCAACCGACAGGCCAGCTCGAGCGCACGCCGCAAGTTCTTTAATGAGACTGGTCGTCATTACGACCTCCCCGCTGAAAATCGAATGCTCTCACGCTCATGTGCCCCGCGGCTGACCGAATCCGGAGCACTGCGGCCGCCCATCGCGTCGTGGCAGATGCCATAGCGCATCGCGTCGACCGTGTGATCGTCTTTCTCGACTGGTGAGTCTTGGGGATTGGGGCTATTGGGGCCACTAGCGCCCTGCTGCCATCGATATCCCCGAATCTCCCGAATCAAGTTCTTGCATTTTGCGAGGATATATATCCGCGGTCGGCCATCACCTTGCACCATCATCATTGAACGCAGGAGTGAGATTTGCCGACCCATGTTATTGGGATGCTTCTCAACTTTTCTGAAGTACGGCTGCGCCCCAGTCGGGCTCCTGGCTGCTTCGTTCAGTTCCCGAATTCCCTCAGGGTCATTGTTGTCGCACCACGTCGGCCCGTAGCACGGGTGGCCGTATTTCCACGGGCGACTTTCAATTGCCTTCGCGTGTTCACGGATCATCTTCTGGGCGGCATAGTGCTCGTCGAACACGTAATAGCGGTTGTCGGTGTCTCTGGCGATCCATAGGCAAGCCAGTGGGTTGGAGTACCCAAAGTCGATCGCCCGCAGGAAATTCCATCCGTTGGGCAGCTTGTGCTGCTCGAGCTGTTCGGCGATCCGCCGCAAGAACGGCTCTTTGGTCTTCTGGTCGATCACGTGCACCGGCCGGTAGAACTCTTTGAACACCTGGCCGCTGAAGCCAGCGAACGCGCCCGTCATGCGGGTCTCGCGCTCGTCTTCAGGAATGCTCGTGAAATACTTGGATGCCCACTGCTGAACTTTCTTGGCCGTGTTCTTGGCCGTGTTCATGCGGAAGAATCGCCAGCCCTCCGGAGGGTCTTCGTACAGCTCCGGCCAGCTCGGGTCGCGCATGTGGGCCGGCGTGAAGTCTGCCCAGCCAGGCGAGTCGTAATCGCGGCATCGCACCTGAACTTCGCGGACGATCTCCAGCGGGGGTTCTTCGTTGAACCAGTACCCGCCGATACTCTGCCCCTGCATCAGCAAGGCACCTTGATCGTAGCTCTTGAACGTGATCACCCAGCCTGGGGCGTCTTTCTTGGTCGGATGCTTCAGCACCACGGCCCTGGGCCAGTTGCGCTTCGGCTTGTACCAATCGATGGTCAAGATCATGTGACGCGGAATGAACTGGGCGAGGTTCTGCGTCCAGCAGGTGGCACAGGTTTGCTCAAACGTCTCACCGAGAATCCAGAACGGGCAGTTCTCTCGCGGTGGCGGGTTCTCCAGCACGTGCTTGGCTGTTTTGACTGCCGCGCACACCGTCTTGCCGCTGCCGTTGCCGCCCACGGCGATCGAGAACGTGGCCTTGCTTTCGATGAAGCCGGTTTGCTCGTCGAATTCTTCCGGTACGTCGGGACGTGGTCGGAAGGTGGCGACCGGGTTGGCCTTGAGGTAGGCGTGCAGCTTGCGCACGAGATCTTCGCGGCCGCTGGCAAGCAGGGCTTGAACTTGCTCGGAAGTGACGCGGGGAGCGACCATCAGTCGTCGGTGATTTCACTCCCGGCGTTCATTTGCTCCGATTCCCATTTCCGAATCGCCGCCTTGACCTTCTTCACCGGCAGCGACACTTCGCGGGCGATCGCCGCCACGTCGTGCCCGTCCTGGAAAAGCTGGACGATCTTGCTGTCGGGGCCCTCGGCTTCGACGGGGGCTTCGGCCAGTTCCTCATCGCCCTCGCGCTTGATCGTGATTTCGCTGGGCGGCATGGCCGGCTGAATGTCCACGCCACGATCGACGAACGCCTTGCCGTAGCGGCTCTCGTTGAACGAACGGCCACCTTCGTTCGATGTCTGCTGGGCATTGGCTGACAGCCGGATCCCCATCAGCGAGGCCATCGCCGTAACCAGCTCGATCCATGGCCCGGGCTGCGTGCCGAACTCCTCGGCTTTCGCGAGAGCGATCTGCTCGACGTTGGCCATGTCGCGAATCATCTGCTCGATGCTCGGTCGCACGGCGGCCGGAGGCTCCGGTTCGCTCGTCTCGCCTTCCAGTTCGGGCGGCGGACCGAATCCCAATTGCGCCAGGCGGAGTGAATCCACGTAGGCGATGTGCTCCGGCGTGATCACGCTGCCAGGGCTGTTGATTTCACGCTCGACGCGCAGGATGTCGGGTTCGCCGTCGGGCAGTAGCAGGTGCCAGATACGGGCGATCTGACGCGGGTAGACGTTCTGCTTGACCAGATCGGCCACGCTGGTGAGCGGCTCGAGTGCGGGCGGCTCGCGCAGACAGGCTTCATTGGCCGCCTGGCGGGCCAGCCAGAACCGTTTCGGCGGATCGTTTTCGCCTGACGCATCCCATTCGGAATAGGCCCGGTCCATGTCGGCCATTTCACGGGCAGCGATCGGCAGGATGCGTGGATCGTAACTGGCCAGCCACTCGTCGAAGGCGGTCCAGTATTCGACTGGCGGCGGGGTCTCGCCCGTCTCATCGGATTCATCGTTGACCCAGGCCTGAAATAGAGCATCCTCGGCGCGGGCCAGGTCGCGAATCACGTCGGCCGGCGACTTGGTTTCCGGTTCGGCCACGGGGTTCTCAATTGTCTCAGTCGTCATCGGATTCACTTTCTCCCAGAGCCTCCGCGATTTCTCGCACAACATCGTCAATCGACGGCGGAGGCTCGGCTTTGGGTTGTTGATCTTTCTTGGGGCGGAATTTGTTCGGCTTGTTCGCGTTCAGCAGGGCAATTAGCAGCAGGTCGGAAAACTTCTTGACGGTCAGCGGGACGAACTTCGCGGCTTTGGTTCCTTCCGCTACACGGTCGCCGCGTTTGTTCACCCAGATCCCGGCAGGCTCGCCCTTGTAGATCACCGGTTCGTTGACGCCTTCGATGGCTCGACGACGGGCCTCTACCTCGAGTGCATCGGCCGCAAACTCTCTGGAAGCCTTGAATCGCTCGCGGTAACTGTCTCCTTCGGCACCTGGCTCTTTCATCCACTGGTAATGGTTCCAGCGATCCATGCGAACGGCCCGCGCGGCGTGCACGATGCTGCCGCACTCCTCGTAAGCAGCGAGAAATGCCCGCTGGCTTGCCGCTTTCGACTTCCTGATCGTTCGTGCCACACGACTGGCCTCTTGCCCTTGCTTACTCGTAACCCCACAACCCCGTCGCCGTCGTGCCGGTCGCCTTCACTTGCTTGATCTGGCACCGAATGATTTCGCCGGCAGCGATCGTGATTTGGCGTTCGTTTCCGCGCAGAGTGACGTAGGTCACGGTCCCTGCGTCGCCGCGGCACTGAAATACCCGTGCTGGCGGATCCAGTAGGTCCGAGTTGTGCGGGGTAATCGGGAACATGTCGAGCGCTGGCTGGCTGACGTCGCCGGTCAGAACTCCAAATTGATTTGCCATCGGTTTCTATCCCTTCGAATTTGTTCTGTTACAGATCGAGTCCAAGCCCTATCCCGAATCCGCCATCCGAGAAATCGCCGTTTCCACTGAGTATCCCCAGCAGTTCGCTTTGCGCGAGAGCTTTCCACGAGCCAGCATCGGTGGCGTAGTATTTCGTGAGGGCTTCCATCTCGGCCGTCGTGCCTTCGCCGGTTACGGAATCGTAAACACGGATGTACACGCGGCGATTGTCGGCCGCACCGACAATGAGCCAGTCGTAATCGGTGCAATTGGTCTGAGTGATGACGATCAGCGACATGGTGCCTGTGAGTGGCGACCATTGAGCAAGGGCGATGGCAGCTTCGTCGTCGGCCGTGGTGAGATCGCCGTTTGTGGCAGTGACGGTGCCTTCGTCAAGCAAGTCGCCATCCCGATCAAACGACGCCCAGTCCTTGAAGTCGACGATGCGCGGGTTGCGAATGATGTAGACCGTGCCGACCGTCCGTGCGTCATCGAGCCGCACGAGCTGCGTGCGGTCTCGCGTGTAGTGGTCGCCAACCGTCAGCGTTTGCGTGTAGTCGAACGAAATCCCCAGCGTCGACTGGCGCTCGATTGTGACGGTTGACTCGCCTTCGTAGATGTTGCCGTCTGCAAACGTGCCTTCGGTGCCATCCACCCACACGCGCACGCTGTTGACTGTTTCCGAACCGTGCGGCCCGCCAGCCCAGCCATTGCCGGTCGACACGCCATCATTGATGACCGTGTTGCCTCCGTGTTCGACAAGGGCCGTCGAGAGCGTTGATATCCGGTAGCCATTCGCCCAGATTGCTCCGAAGATATACCGCTGCGTCTTGTCGAGGTTAAGGTGGAAGTCTCCCACCCGCAGTTCAGGGCTGCCGGAAATGTTGCCCTTCGTGAACGTAGCGAACCAGCTATCGATTTCGTCTTGGCCAGGGTGTGCCGAGTAAACGGCCATCGCGTACACTTCGCCATCCCATTGGGTGTTGTACGACGCGCGGTTCAAGAGGAACGTGTCAAACGTGGCATCGACCGCACTGCCGCCAGCCGTGGCGTTCTGGTACACCTTCTTGCCGTCGTCGACCTGGACATACGATTCGCCGAGCGTCGGGGTGAGATACCCAATGCCGATGTGGTCGGCCCCGTCGCTGATCGCTTCATCTGATTGAATCGTCCAAACAGTCGCCCCGTTGTTGTTCAACTGGACTTTGAAGCGGGAGTGTGTTGTTTGGTTTTGCGAACCGACGTAGAAGCCAGGATTCGTTGCCGACACGTTCGTGTTGTCCATCATGACGCGAGTAGCAAATACCCCGTTCGTCATCTTGAACGCCACGATCACGAACATCGTTTGGTTTTCGTGGAACGTCCGGGCTCGGGTCTTGTTGCCGGCGTGCCGGAGGCCTTGGTCCGCCGCGGTGGCCTTAATGCCGCTGCCCGCCCCGAGTCGGATGCGCCGGTCGGGACCAGCCGCCGTAGCGCCCGTGAATAGCACGCCATCGATGTCGGTTTCAATCGTGCCGATCGGATCGTCTGTAGCGGCCGGGTGCGTCGAGACGCTGGAGATCTGCTGCCAGAAGTCAAGCGGTTCACCGGCCGCTCCGCCGAACGGTGGAATGTAGTAGACGCAATCAGGGTGTGCGGCTGGATTGAAGGCCATCTACTTGAGCCCCGTCAGCAGGTAGCGGGTGAGTCGGGTCATTCTTGGTCCCTTCGTTCACACTGGAAATGCTCGCGGGCGATGCGCATTTCATCTCGGAAGGTCGCCGCCAGCGAATTTAGTTGCCGCTCGTGAGCCGCTTCGAGCTTTTCTATCTGCACGGCCTGCTGGGAAAAGATCTTGTCCACCTGCTCGGATTGCTTTTCGATGATCCTGGGAATCGCCTTGGCCGTTGTGTACCAGCCGTACCAGATTGCGAAGCCGACCGACGTGAGACTACTGGCACCCTCGAGCGGCGGCAATTCGACCTGTGAGAACAACAGAGCGCCAGTGATCTCGAATGCCAGCACGGTCAGCGCCATGCAGCAGCCGAACATCCCCAGCGACGTGAGCATTCCCTTCATTTCGATTCCTCAGGTGTTCGAATAAGGCCCGGCCAACGGTTGTCCACGCGGACGTCTCTAGACTGGGAGGTTTAAGATATTCGCGGGTCCGTTGGACCGGGCTTTCGCGCGGGGCTCATCCAATTGCAGCAGGAAATAAGCCCCGCTCTACTTCACTCCATGCGTCCATAGCGGCATGGCTTCAGAATGGAAACAGGTTGCGCAGTCCGCCGCGGCCGCTCGACGAACTCTGAATGCTGAACGAGCGTTGCCGGCCGCCGCTGTTGAACTGCTGAACGTTACTAAAGCTGCTGAACCCGCCGCGCGAGCGTGAGAACGATCGCTGCCGACTGAACTGCTGCGGCACGAGCACTTGTTGGCGAACGATCTGCTGCTGCACCAGCGGCGCCGAATAGGCTTGGAACTGTTGCACCACGCAGGCGGCTTGCTGCTGTTGGACCGCGTAGGGCACGACCACCTGTTGCGGTACGGCATACTGCTGGACGACGACCGCTTGCTGGCCGTAGCCGGTGGCGAGCGCGGGAGTGGCAGCACCGAGCAAGAGCACACCGACCATCACGGCGGCGAAGCCGAACTTGAATCCCTTGCGAAACGCGGTCCGGCCATTGTGCGTGACGCGCAGGGACATGAACCCTTTCGCCGGAGAACAGAGCATGGCCAGTACGGCCAAGAGCACGAAGCCGATGACTGTCAAGAATACGAGTGACATGAGAGTTGTTCCTTTCGAGAACGGGGAAAACGTGTGTCGCGTGAGTTGGTGAGTGTTCGGCTATTTGCCGATCGGGCTGGTCGCTTCGGTGAGGTACGACTTGAGCGCCAGATAGGAGTCGGTATCGATCTCCGGTCCCTTCGGTGGCATCCGGCCCTCGCGAGCAGCATTCACTGCGGAGACGGCTTGATCCTGTGTGCCTGTCCATTCGCCGAGCCCGCTGAAAAACACCGGCGCCGGGCTCTCGGCTTTCTGTGTCGCGGCTGAGCCTGCTGAGTGGCAGGTAGCGCATTTCTGCTGTGCGACCGTCTGACCGGGATGCGTGAAGCCGGCGGGCTGCCGATCGTTGCGGCGTGCGACCTGATCTTCGAGTTTCTTTTCCAAGAGATCGAGCGCCTTGCGAGCCAGTAGTTCGGCCTGTGCTTCGTTCTGGAGATTGGCGCCGACCCGATACTCGTACAGGGGATAGGCCACCTGCTTGAGCACAACCTGCTGCTGGTAGGCGTGGCCGTACACCTGCTGGGCGACAACCGGTGCGGCGTATTGCACGACGGCTTGCTGCTTGACGACACGCTGCACCTGCTGCCCGCAGTGGCCGGCATAGACGAATGCGGGATGCGTGGCGAAGACCACGAGCGTGGCGAGTAAGACGCGGGGGATCATTGGGGTTTCTCCGGTTTGAGCGGGATGTTGTGCGGCTGAAGGTTCTTCGAAGTGAGCGGAACGGCGTGGAGGGCTTCGTCGAGCGTCATAACTTCGACGTCCTTGTAGAGAACGCCCAGCCCACCTATCGCCTGCACGGTTCCGATGAACACTGGGCGAGTCCCGATTGGCATAGCAGGATCAAAGTGACCGGCCACCGGAAAGACGGCGTCCGTGGCAATTGGGTCGCCGCTGGCCGACGATATTCGGTAGTGGCTGGTATCGCCGTCGGGAACCACTCGCTTGATCGTCGACTCGAACGTGATCCGCTTGCCTGTCCACTCGGCTTGGAGATTCGCCATCGCTGGCGGATCGCTCTTGGCCTTCGTAATCGCTTCGGAGAACGCGGCGTAGTTGGTGATCGGTGCGATTTTCTCTGCTGGTTCAGTACCCGGCAGTGGCGGACCTTCAACCACATCGGTTGCCGGCGGTGGCGGTTTCGCGCCAGGGAATGGCGGCGTCCAGGGCTTGAGTTGGCCGGTGAGCGGCGGTGGCGGGCCGTCAAGGGTTTCGAGCTTGGCGGTTTCGATCTTGCATCGCGTGATCACCATCCCTTCAGGACCAATCGCCGTGATCACGCCCTCGATGACAACCTGCGATCCGCTGCCGCGCTTTCCGCGTGGCTCTTTCGCGCAGAGGATGACCGTTCCGGTTGTTTGCGATTCGTCGTCACTAACCAGCAGGCCGAGCACACCGCGATCTTCATCGGGCGTAATGGATGCACGCCAGCGAACCGAGCGATTGAGGAACTTCGCCTTAAACTCGGCGAGGCTTTCGGGGTCGGTGTTCGCTCGATCGAATGCCCGAGTTAGGTCAATGATGCTCCATTCGGGCAACTGCTGGGCGGCGGCAGGCTCAGCAGCGAACGCGTTGACGGTCGCTTCCTGCGTCACCACGCCGAGCAGGCCGGCGACAATGCACAACGCCAAGACCGCAACAGCCGAAAGGACTTGCAGAAACTTCACGACTTCACCCCGCTTGCTTCAAAGTTCATTGCCACTTCGACCGTCTCACCGGCCTTGCACTCGATTTCCTTGGACTCACGCTGTTCGCCCAGCACGGCCGTCACCGTCACTTTCGATTTCCAGTCGGCTTTCACCTTCATGGCGAACACATGCCGCGGTCCGGACTGCGTCGACTTGCGATCGTTCAAATACACTTCCGCCCCTGGCGGCGTCGTGATGACCATCGCGAACCGCAGTTTGTCGGGGGCTTCATCAGTCAGCTTGCGGTCGGTTCCGAGCACTGCCGCCATGCTGTCGCGTGTGACATTGCCAGACCGCCACAGGCCGATCATCGCTTTGGCGCGAAGGTACTCTTGCTCCCACTGCGTGCGCGGCAGCTTGTGGCCGTGGGCTAACTCGGCCAGCCGACCGTTCAACAGAATCTGATTCTTCGGTGTGGACGCATACGCGAGCGCGAGCCGCAAATCGTCGGGCGTGCAGTACAGTTCTCGCGCGGCGTCTTCCAGGGATAGGTCGGCCCGGTATTCGTCCGTCACCCGCTTGATCAGCTTGGACAGATCAACCGTCGAGAGCCCCGTGCAAGCTTCGATGAACTCGGCATAGCGGCGATTGTCCTGTTCAATCTCGATCGCCGCATTCGTCAGGTGGAACTCTTCGACCTGTTCCTTCTTGCCGCGATCGTAGACGTGCAGCTCGACGCCCATCCGCAATCGCTGCTCGAGGCCGTTCGCCGTGGGGAACTTCATGCCGGCGTTGTGGCAGACGACGCACGACACGTTGTTCAGGATCGCACCGGCGCCCAGGCAATCGTTGTAGTCGCGGACCAGGTCGGGCGGAGCCTCTTCGACTCGCTTCCCGATTTCGGCAGCGTCCAACGGTTTGTTTGCGCGATTCGCATTTCCCTGAGCCAAGAGATACGCCTGCGCTGCACCGGTGAAGATTTTGCCATTCTTCCAGTGCGATTTCGGAAACTGAGCAATCAGCTCGCGGCCCTGATGCAGGAAATTTCCGTCGAGCGTTCCTTCGAGTGGATCGTTTTCAGCGGTAACAAAGAACGAATCCTTGGTCCGCCAGAGTGAAAGTCCAAACGAGTTGTTGCCGGCCGTGATAAACCGCTCGACGTATCGCGTGCCGTGCGGGTTGACCTGGCTATTCTCTTCGTCCCAGCCGATCGTAACACCGGCGGCCTGCTGCTTTTCGTCGACGCCCCAGAACTCCAGAAAGTCGGCGTCACTTTTGGGAATATCCTTTTCGCCGTAGAGCAGCAGGTAGTATGCATTCGAATCGCGCGTGTCGAAAAGCTGATCTAGCAGCCAGTCGGCACGAATCACCAGCGGGTTCTTGTCGGCCGAATAGGGGTACGTTTCCAGAACCTTCAGCAAGTCGCTGGCGCTCCACTTGAGCGATTCGAGGTCCGCGTAATAGCTCTTCGTCCCCTGGAGAATCTTGGGCAGGTGATTCGCAAGAGACTCCCCGCGAGACGCGCTCGACACGGCGAACATTGTCGCGGCGTGCCAGTCCAGGATTCGATCGTCGGCGATGTGTTCCAACGAGAGATAGCGAACGTCTGCCCGCTGCTGCGCGTAGCCGTGCCAGTGCGCGTTGACAACGTCAGCGTGCGGGGTGGCGAGCGCGGCGATGGTGAGCAGCAGGGGGATCATGGTTGACTAAAGATCGTCACTGCGATGTAGATTTGGATGCCGTACCACACAAGCCAACTCAATCCGGCGACTGAAACTGTCGCTAACACTACTTTCACGTCTCTACGGGTTATCACGTCAGCACCTCGATCACGATCAAGGCGATGACCAGCCCCACGGCCCACGTGCAGCCAGCGATCAGACTCAGTCGGCCCGTCACGTCGTTCACTTACAGCCTCAAACAAAGTGCCACGAGCACGATTGCCGCCAGCACGCAGACGCCGATACACACCGCCGTCGCGGCTGCCATCGCGCCGCACGTCTCTTGCGGCGCACGCGGCCGATCTTTCAGTTGCCAGCTTTCAGGCTTCATGGGAGCGATCATTTACACCGCCATCGATTCGATCAGCCACATCGTGCAGCCGCCGACGACCAGCACAACAACGCCAATCGCCGCGGCCACCGTGATCCAGAACTTTTTCATCCCAACGGCCCTCCGGTTCTCATTCGTCGTATGCCAGCATTGCGAATCCATCTCTCAGTCGTTGACTCAGGCTCGGCTCGGGAACCGTCTCGCTGTCGTCGTTGCTTCGTCTGTGAGCGGCGTCGATTCGTCGCAACTCAGCCTCGGGGCAACGGTGTATGTTCATCAGTCCGCCCCCGCAAATCGGGCAGTAGCTTCCCGGTATCTGACTGCCGCGGCGCTTCGCCGCTGCCAATCCCTTCCGTGATACTTGCCGCTGCACCAGGCCAGGTAGCCGTCGATGTAGCTCTCTCGCTCAATCTCCGAAACCAACTCTCTCGGCGGCTCGATTGCCTCCACCGCTTTGGACTTGGGCGGCTCAGGGTATTTCGCCTTGGCCGCCGACCAGCCGCGATTGAAGGCACTGCGCTCTGCTACCATCCGAGCCTCTGAAGTCGTTGCTCCCTCCGCATGACGCGCAGGCGAACTCTCTCGCGCCGTCTGCGAAGTCGGTTCGGCGTGTCGATCCGCCACTCCAGCCAGAGCGTGCGAATGTTGCCGGCGACGATCATCAGCCAGGTGAACACGAAATCGATGAATCGAAGTGCAACCATCACCAGCTCCATTCCTGGCCGACCATGCCGTTTGCGGGAAGTTCTGCGAGCACCGTTCCGCCGGAAGCACCGAACACGCGCCCGTCTGCCAGTTGCACCTTGACGGCCTTCACTGCGGAGACTGGCACGTTTGGATTGGTCGGGGTCGTGGGCGTCGTCGGGGTTGCGACTGCGGGGCCATAGAGGCTCACCACGTCGGCAATGTCCCATTGCTGCGGCTCGAAGATCGGCGGCGAGTAGTAGGCATTCATCAACTGCGCGGACTTCGTGATATGCGAAAGGCCGAGCGTGTGGCCGATCTCATGCGTAGCCACGTTCAGGAACAAAATCCCGCGAAGCCGTGGATTGTCGATCCACGTTTCGTCCAGGTCGAACCGCATTTGCAGGCGGCCCGTGAAACCCCTGCCGCTCGGCAGGTACGCCCAGGCCAGCGTGCCGTTGGGCCCGTCGAAGTTCGATCGCGAGCCGCGGCCGGTGCCGATGACGATGTTGGCTTTGTTTACGTCGACGCGGCGGAAGGTCAGATTGCAGACCTTGGCCCACGACGCGAACGCCTGCGTTAGAAGTGCAATCTGCACCTCTTGCGACAGGCCAGTGACCCAGCTCTCGACGCCCCATGTCACCTCGCGAATGCCCCACGAGCTTTCGCCCAGGTTCTGCGAGTCGTGATTGCCGCATCGCGAGCCCTTTGCCAGCATGTCGGCAATGGCGTCCTTCTCGTAGTCGCTGTAGCTGGCGATCATTGAATGGGCTCCAAGGCCGGGAGCGTCGGAAGCTCATGTGACACGTGCCAGTCTTCGCTATCCCACTCGAACTCGATCTTGCCGCCATCCGGGAGCGATGCCCATGCAAGCACGCCGGAATTGGCCGGCGGCTGCGGAGCGGCATACATCTCGCGGATTTTGGTAAGGTCTGTGCTCATGGTCTGCTTTCGCAGGAGGGCGGCCGGTGAACTCCCCGTTCAAGCCGGCCGCCCGAGGCGCGCGAAGAAGTGCTCCGTTAAAAGTCGAACAGGCCGCCGGTCGCGCCAGTGCCGCCAGCAGGCGCCGCGGTTGCGGCCCCGCCGAACATGCCCTTGAGCAGCGTGACCAGTTCGGTAATCAGCTTGACGGCCGCCATGATCTCGCTGAGCGAAATGGCTTGCCGGTCGGCCAGGGATTCTTGAACGTCAGATCGCTCGACGAATGCCAGGAAGGCCGCTTGATCGCCGCCGGGAACCTCGGCGCGGAACCGGCCGATCAGCCAGGCCACGCTCTCGACCAGGGCGTCGTTTTGCAGCAGGGATTCGAACTGAGCGACGATCGCGTCGTCGACCGTGCTCGGGGTTGCTTGTGAGACGACCTTGCCAGCCGCGACGATGATGGCCGCACGGGCGCGAATGCCCGGCACGGTTGACCAGTCGGCTTCAATCGCCATCCACTCGCGGACCAGCGGAATCAAGGCCGCGGCGTCGTCCAGGTATCCGGCCAGCGAGTACAGGTTGCCGAACTTCTCGAGCAGCCCGCCAGTACGTCGCAATTCACCAGTAGCCACAGATCACCCCCTATCCGCCTCGGCCGGCGCCTTTAGTCCGCACGAGGCTGTGTTTTGAGTTGGCACGCGAGAAACAACTGCGCGTGCGGATGCTTGATCGATTCACGCCAGATCGCCGTGCCGAGGTTATGCCACTGCCGGTCGAACTCTTTGGAGTCTCGCGGTACGTCGGCGAAGTCATGCCAGGCGGTCGGTAGTTCGGGTGCTTCTCGCGGAAGGAATCCAAGGCCCACCATCACGGTCGCTACCGAGCCGAGAATCAATCCGGCGATCAGGTGCTTGGTGGGCATGGCGGCTTTCCGTATGGGCAAATAAAAAAGCCGCTGCTCTGACCCGGACGTGTCGTGTCCAGATCGAAGCAGCGGCTTTTAGTCGCTGGTGGCCGTGTCGTGGCCGTTAAGTTTTTTGAACAGGCCCCGGCAGCGCGGGCGTTGTTTACCTTGTGCTGCCGGGGCTCTTTCCGTTTGGGGCCCGTAAAGCTGGGCTGCTGAAGTTTTGCGGGGCGTTACCCCGTGTGCCCATTCATTCGACCCACCAGGGGGCGAGATGTCAAGCTTTTCGCTCGCGCGTCGTGACCAGCGTGGCGTGCGCCGACCTGTCCGAAGTCTCGAACCACGGCACGCCACCATCACGGGCGCCGAAGACCAGCGGGCCATCTTGCTCCGCTCGCACGGTGAAGTCGGGCATGATAAACACCTGCCCGGCCTTCGCCATAACTCGTTTCTCATTCTGTGCTAATGCTTGCACGTCGCACCCATTCCCTAGGCCGGCGTAATAGTTTCGCTCACTGGCGGAAGTGTACCGGACGCTCACGGGTTTCGGCGAAGAGGTCCGGCAGAAAACCTTGAACATCTGGAAGCCTTGCTAGCTTCCGTAGCGCGGCTGCTTCGATGGTGCGTACTTCGCGCGGCGTCAGCGGCTCTCGGAACTTGGTGTAGAACTCGGCAACGTCCTTTTGAGACAGCGCCGGTATCGGCTGCTTTCGGTCGATCGACTCCGCGATCTGGATCATGGTGAACTCCGTTTTGTGTGAGGGGGTTTTCATTAGGCAACCGGAATCGTTTCGATTGCCGCCATTCGCTCTCGGTGCTCTCGCCACGCGGATCGAATTCCGTCGATTGACGGGCGGCACGTCGAGCACAGCAGTAGTTCTCTGGTCACGCCATTGTTCTGCCGGCACACGATTCGCGCGTGACACTCTCGGTTGCATCGCTCGCATCTCGGCCAGATGGGACGCCCCAGCGGATAACGCTTGAGCGTGATCCAAGGTCCGCCGTTGATTCGCATCCGGTTGCCCACGTCTCTCCCCTTGTGCTGGCTGGTTAGGAACTGCTACTTGATCCGCTTCTTCCGAAACTCCCAGCGGTCGACCGTTTGCTTGTAGCCAATCGCCGTCATCCACGCCTTGCCTTGCTCTGTGCCTCCACCGCTGATGATTCGCTTGAGGTTCGGCCAGTAGTCGAACGGCTTCCAGTGAAGCATTGAGCGAATGCCGCAGCGCCTGAATCGCTCATCAACGAAACTGTTGTTGATGTACGCAGTCTCCCTCCCCGGAAAGCTAATCCAGATAATCCCAAGCGGCATCGGGAAATCTTTGTGGCACAGCTCAAGCGTCCGGCAGCCCGGCACAGTCGAGCGACCCGGTGCGATGGTTATCAGTTCCGCGTCTCGACGCTTCAGCTCGGCTCGCGTTGCTTCTGCTGACTCATTTTCCATCCCATCAATCCCCCTTGTTAAGAGCTTCCCTGAGACTGACCGGCCGACTTCAGTTCTTTAATCTTCATCAGCAGACGATGCCGGCTATCGCGTAAGTCGATGTTCATCTGCTCCAGGTCGTCCAGTTGCGTGCGGAGCCGCTTAATGCGTGCCTCCGCTCCGCGGATCGTCCAGTATCCGCCTCTTCGCCGCCATCGTGCCGAACGAAATGCAGGTCGCCGCCGTGACCTGGCACGTAACCGCACGCCACTCCGGGAACGCTGATCTTTCTGGCCTCTAGGAAACGGTCTGCTACGAACATCCCGCCTGTGTCGCTCAGTAGTGCGAACACGTAGACCAGTTCGTGTTCGTTCGGCATTCTGCCTAGGTCCATGAACGATTGAAATGTTTCCACGGCTAATCCTTTTGTTGGTTTCATTTCGCGCTCCACACTTTCACTGTCCCATCTTCGCCACTGCCGCCCCTGGCTTCCGCCAGCAGCTTGTCGCCGGCTTGCTTGGCCTTGTCCTCTCGCTCGACATTGTCGCTCGTCGCTGAACCGAAGCGGAAGTCTAAATCGCTGATGACCTTCGCTGCGCCCGGTTCAACCGACTTCACTTTGAAGTTATTCACTGCGAATCGCACTGCTGGATTGCTCTTGCTGTTGAAGTGGTCCGTCGCAATCGCGGCAATCCGGGTCGGCACCCACTTCGCCGGGAAGCCAGCAGCCGGAGTCATGCCCTTCACCCAGAACGTGCAGCCGGTTGCCGTGCCTGAACCAGCTCGCATCACAATCGGCGATAGTACACCGCCGCTCACGGGATCACTGGCGCTCGTCTCGCTGTAGCTCTGCGAGAGGTTGCCGTCGATGCCGATGTCACAGCCCTCCATCACCAGCCGATAGGTGCTCGCCGAGTGCATCAGCGCGATGAACATGCGAGCCGCCACGCCGTTAACGCGCCGCAGAATCACCGTCCGGTTACTGCGCAACTGCCAGTCGTAGACCAGCCCCCAGTCATGGGCTTTTACTTCGCAGTCTTCGATGATGACCACTGCCGTACCTGGGATGAACAGCGCATCACCTGTGAGGTTCGTCCAGCCGCCGAGTGCTCCGTCTTCGCGGATGTTGTCCGGCTTGCATTCGAGGTAAAGGCCGGCAATACGGATTGCGCCGTTGTCGGGGAACAGCAGCGCCGGGCCGGCAATCTTCTGCGGCTTCTCGACAGGTCCAATGCGGTCGTGCTGGGCGTGGAAGATCAAGCGGGACTTCTCCGGTCCCGAGCCGGTTAGCTCACCGCCTGCGATCTTGTTCAGGTCCAGCATGTCGAGAGGTCCACCGACGAACTCGCCAGTGATATGCACGCGGTCGCCTGGCTGGCCGTCGACTTCGATGGCACGTTCAAGAGCTTTGAAGTCGGCTTGCGGGATGGTGCGCGACCAGTCGCCGCGCGTGACGGTGATCGACTGCGCTTGGCAGACGTTCGGGATGAGCAGCAAGAGCGCCAGGCTGATGAGCCTTACGGCTGGCAGGTCGTGGGTGAGACGGGTCATGTGGACTCCAGGGTTAGAGATATTCAAACTCAATTCGATTTCGCGGCGTGTCGAAGTCGCCTTTCATGCTGGCAATGAACATCGCTGCAAACTCTGACGGCCAGTGTTTGGGATGCCCCTCGGGAAAGCCTTCCTTCGTCGTCTCGCTGAATCCGTAGTCGGTATCCTCGGTCATTCGTCGAAGCGGCTCACTGGTGCACGACACGATGCGAATCTGGCAGATGCGATCTATCTTCTCGCCGGGCTTCATGCCCATGCACTTGACGCAGGCGTTCACCACGTCGCCCGGCTTGAGATTCCACCAGCCGTTGCGGCGCGTCACCGTCTTCGTGCGGTTGCGAATCTGCTCGGTCGTGATTGAAAAGCTCATGTTGCGCGGCATCTTTCGTGTCATCCCTTTTCGGTTCACTGACTAGAGGTGGGAGGGGCGGCTACAGTCCGAGACGCGCGCGATTATCTGGCGTCAGTCCGTACGTCACAGCGTCGTCAAGAGACTCAGCGACTTGGATGCTGTTGCCAGCTTGGCAATCCCAGCCTGTGTAATCGCAGCTACCCTCGGCAACGCAGTAGCGGCCATCTGCGAGACGAAAGACGCCAACCCATGAGTACTCGTCATTCTCGCCGTTCACGGCCGCGATGATTTCAACCACGTCCGCGATGCTCGGCGGCGTCGTGTCGATGGTGCTTTGGGGCGGGCACGGGTCAGTCTGCTTGTCGCAGTTCCCGCCAGAGCCTTCGCCAAAAACCTCTTGCCAGTCGTAGGCGTCTTTCAGTTTCTCAAGTTCGATTTCTTTTGTTGCCATCGTGTTCTCTCTCCCCCGGCGTGCCGGGCGTTGGGGTTCTACATTGGGTCGTTCAAATCTTCGCTTGTGATTATCAGGGCGAAGATCGCACCGAGCGGGACCACTATGGCAACCAGCGACAACCACGGGCTGATGCTTCCGGCCCACACAATCGCGCCGCCCCATAGACCGATCCCGCCAAGCACCGCGAAGATTGCGATGCTGAATCCAGCCGTGAGCACTGCAACTTGTTTCAGTCGGTTCATCACCCATCCCCTTTCTGGTCAGCCTGTGAGGCATAGAAGTCGACGAGTACCTTCCTGCCTTTGTCAGTCAGCACGTACCCAAGTCGTTCCTGTTTGTTGTGCTCAATGGAACCGTCGGCATCGCAAGGGGTCGCCATGCCGATGTAACTACATAGCCCCGCCTTGACGCACTGACGCATCACGGCCAGTGGCAGTTGACGATTCGTGATGATGCTGCCGAAGTGCTTCATGCCCCACGCAGTCGATTCCAGGGCGTCCATCATCGGTTTGGTTACTCCATCCATCTGACGCAGCCCTCCGTGTTGCAGGCCGCGTGAATATGGCCGTTGTAGCCGGCGCGTGAGAACCGAAGCGATGCAACAGCGCCGCACGCAGGGCAGTCGATGGTTCCAGACGCGCCCGCCGTCCCGCGCTTCCACGGGCCTCCGAGATGCGCCACGATTGCCGCTCGCGCCTTGCCCATTAACTCAAACCGCTTGTTCATCTCGGCGTCTTGCGCGGCGATTTCTTCAGCGGTCGGAAACTCCGCAAGTTCACAGCCCGGCGGTGCAATTCCATTCCGGCAAAAGCATGGCCGCGACTCAAACGATTGGCCTTTGAACTTGTCGTAGGGCACGTCAGCCTTGCACGTCGTGTGCTCCGACATGGCCCGGTAGTGGTTGCAGAAAATGGTTCGTCTCATCGTGTCGATCCATCCTTCCCGTTCGTCTGGTCAGCCTGTGAGGCGAGCTGAGCGGCGATGAACCGCATTCGGGTTGCGGCCTCTTGCTTTGAAGCGAAGTCTGTTCGCCGATTGCCGCCGATCCAGTACATCATCCGAATCGGGGCGTCCTCGCACGCCATCCCGCCGCCATGACCGACAGCAATGCCGTACTTCATGATCGCCTCCCACGCTTCCGCGTCCCGCTTGTACTTGGCGAGCTGGGCCCGAAGTTCGTCAACTTCATGGAACGGGTTGCGCTTCGTCAGCCCGAACCGCTCGCAGCGTTCGAGTAGCTTGATGATGCGGTCGCAGTTGTCTTTCGTTAGCGCCTTGTCGTATCCACGGATTCTCCACTCGCCAGGAGCGTGTTCGTAGAACGCTAGTGATTCCGCGATACCTCCCCCGCTCTCGGCAGCAGGGGCAGGGGCGGGCTTTGCATTTCGCACCGCTAACACTGCGAGCGCCGCAATCTCAATCCCGCGATAGTAATCAGGACCGTTTGCCCTCCACTTGCGTACGTCCTCAAGAAATGCCTCGCACAGCTCGTACACGCGAGCCAGTTCGTCTGATGAGCCCTTCCCCGTCTCCGGTTCCTCGGCAGGGGCGGGGGCGTTGATCACCTTAGGCCGGCACTCCACGCACTCGCTGACCGACTCACCTGAGCACGTCCCGTAGTTGCACTTCGGATCGGATGACTGCCGCTCGGCCACTCGCTGCGCCTTCAGCGGCTGGAAGTATCCCGGCTCCGGATCGTCAACCACGCGAGTCGTGTCGTCGGTCGCTTGCTCGTTCTCTGCCATCGTGCTCACCTGCCTTTACGTGTGGGCTTATGTGGGGATTACTAACGGGGACTATCCGGAAAACTCTGGCAGTCGTTCGAACCACTCGTCGAGCGTGAGGTCGCCAACTGGTCCACAAACCAGAGCCGGCGAGTAGCGGTGATGCTCGATGCTGCTAAGGCTGATCGCAGCCACGCGGGTGTGGTCAATTCGCTCGCGGATCGCGGTTGCTGTGCCGCCTCTGGATGCCTTGCCGATACTGGGCAGCTGCCACGTGACGAACTCGCCTTCGTCGATGCTGTCGGCCACGCGGTGCGAGTTGGTGCGGTGCTCATCCTCGGCCTTCGGATCGCGGACCCAGCGATACGCATCAGGTGCCACGCCCGGCGTGCCGATCACCCACACGGCGTACGCGGCCAGCGTCGGCGAG
>JBGSKX010000286.1:0-2791 GCA_041741015.1 Pirellulales bacterium | reverse complement strand
TTCGAGTCCGGAGATTCCCGACCACACGCGCCCGCCACATGTTCAATGCGCTTCGGCAATTTCACAAGAGCTTTGCGTTTTTCCGCGGCGTTGGCTGGTCATGCACGGCAAGCCGAGCAATTGCAATCCTGAGTCGTCCCTGACTCCGACGCTTCACATCTATCGGGCCGGTCCATCAAACATCGGTGAGTTCAGCTACCGACGATGCACTCCCCTTTCACCCTAGACTCGAAAAGTCTCTGGTGCCGTCGGAGAGACGTCCATTCGCTCGACATAAGCTGCCAGGCAGTTACTGGCAACTTGCACCGCCACCGCTCGGCCAAACTGCTGAGACAGCCTTCGCGGGGTGGTATTCACATCGAGCTCCTTTCAGTCAGATCGTCGTGCCAGGATTGAGTCTGCCAGAAAGGGTGGCAAGATTTCAAGCGTGCAAACAGGCCAGTGGAAAAAATGCTTCACCGCAAAGGTCGCAGAGGTGCGCAGAGGGAAGTCAGAGGATCCACACAGGGAAGATGCGAATTGGGCAAATACTTCGAAGAAGACGCGGGGGACGGGTGGAAGAAGTGTGGATTGCATAGGCGCGCGGATCGTGCGCGAAGAAGTTCAGAAAAAATCTGCCCGTCGACAATTTCTTCTTCCTGCTGCTCTCCTCGCTCTTCCCTCTGCGTACCTCCGCGTCCTCCGCGGTTAGTCTTCCCCCTCTTTCCTCCAAAATGATCGAGGCGGCGCTAGTCAGCGGCCAGCAAACGGCCAACGGGACGGGCGCCGGTCGGTTTACGCTGGGTCAGCGAATCGCCCAGGTCGGAACGGGCTTCTTCGGCGACGGCCAGAAGTTGCTTCACAATGTCGGGATGCGCGGCCTCGATGTCGGTCGTCTCACTGATGTCTGCTTCAAGGTCGTAAAGCTGCGGCTCGATGAGTGTGCGCTGCTCGTACTTGGCGGGCATGCCACCGGTGCCGCCGGGTCGGCCGGCGAGCGTGCGATAAGTGTGAGGCAGGTAGAGCTTGTACTTGCCGCTGGAGACGGCCTGCAACTCGTTGTCGGCGTAGTAGTGCCACAGACTCTTGTGAGGGCTCTTGGCCGCGAGATCGCCGGAGAGCAGCGGCCAGATGTCGAGCCCGTCGAGCTTGTGATCGGGAAGCTTGGCGCCGACAAGATGCGCGATCGTGGGGAGCAAATCGATCGTCATCGCCGGCTCGCTCGAGACACTCCCGGCGGGGATGCGGCCGGTCCAGCGGGCCACGAACGGCTCGCGAATACCGCCTTCCCAGCTCGTGCCCTTCCCTTCGCGCAGCGGGCCGGCAGTGCCGCAGTGCTCGCCGTAGCTGAGCCAGGGACCGTTGTCGGACGTGAAGATCACGAGCGTGCGCTTATCGAGGTTGTGCTTCTTGAGCGTCTCGAGCACCTGGCCCACCGACCAATCGATCTCCGAGATCACGTCGCCGAATAGTCCGCGATCGGTTTTGCCGGCAAACTTATCGCTGACGTACAACGGTACGTGCGGCATGCTGTGGGCGAGGTACAGGAAGAATGGCCGCTCGTGATTCTCGTCGATGAACTCGACGGCCCGCTCGGTGTACCAGGTGGTCAGATGCGTTTGATCTTCGGCCGTGACATTGGCGTTCACTACCCGATCGTTCTCGATCATGGGGAGTTCCGGGAACCGCTTGCGGCGCTCATTCAGCGGCAGCTTGAGCAGTTCCGGATGATACGGCCACATGTCGTTCGAGTACGGCAGGCCGAAGTAACGGTCGAAGCCGTGCCGGACGGGAAGGAACTGCGGATGGTGGCCGAGGTGCCACTTGCCGAATGCCGCGGTGGCGTAGTCGCGCTGTTTGACGATCTCGGCAATCGTCGTCTCTTCGTCACTGATGCCGATGCGGGCCTGCGGGCCGAGGGCGCCGCTGATGCCGACGCGGTTGGGATAGCAGCCGGTCATGAGCGCGGCGCGTGAAGCGGAGCAGACCGCCTGGGCGGCATAAAACCGCGTGAGGCGAATACCTTCGGCGGCCATCCGGTCGAGATTCGGTGTGCCGTAGCCTTTGGCGCCGAAACAGCCGATGTCGCCGTAGCCCAGGTCATCGCAGAAGATGATGACGATGTTGGGGGGCGCGGCGGGTTTAGGCGTCGTGGCAGGTTCGGCCGCCACGACCCTGGAGGCCAGTAATAGCAGCAGCGAGCAGCAGATGATGTGTCGGTTCATGCCGGGCATTTTGATCGCCGCGGCGGCGGAGGTCAAATTCTTCGCTCACTGCTTACATGTAGCCACAACCTGACGCGTGAGCGAGGCAGAAGTGCGAGCACGCGAGGCGCACGCAGTGGGCAGGAAGACCTCGCTCAGGCTTCGGGTTAAGATGGTTGGCGGATTGAACCGAAAACTCTGCCTTTGAGTGAACCATGCGAGAAAGTTTGAAGCGACGGACGTTGGTGCTGAGTTTAGTCATACTGGTTTTCGCCGGTGGGGTGCTTCGCGGAAGCGACACCGAGCCGCACCACGGCAGTGACACCGTGCGCTGTCAGAATGGCGCCGTGGTGTGCGTGAGTGCGCCGGCGGCCGACGTGGGACTGAAGGCACTCGAGAGCGGCGGCAACTCGGTCGATGCGGCGGTGGCGACGGCCTTTGCGCTCGCCGTCACGTATCCGCCAGCGGGGAACATTGGCGGTGGCGGATACATGCTGGTTGTGCCAGACGATGCGGAAGGCTCGGCGGTGTTTGATTTTCGCGAAGTCGCGCCGGCCGCGGCCACGCGCGACATGTTCGTCGAGAAGTCCGGCCGCACCGCTCACCGG
>JBGSKX010000285.1:0-16127 GCA_041741015.1 Pirellulales bacterium | reverse complement strand
CCTCGGTGCTCGCCGCTGTCGTGGCATGTTCCGCGGCGCTCGCGATCAGCGGCACGTACGCCGCCGGTGACGTGCTCACCGCCATGCTCAGTGTGCACCTGGTGATCGCGCTTTGCGAAGGCCTGATCACGGTCTCGATCGTTGCCGTGGCCCTGGCCTTGGCAACACAACCACGCCTGGCCTCGCCCGGAAATCTCGCGATTGTCGGCATCGCTGCTGCCATCGCTGGCGCCGCGCTGTTGGCGCCGCTCGCGTCGTCTTCGCCGGACGGGCTGGAGCGTGTTGCTGAGAATCTCAACTTCGCCACGCTCGCCGGCGATACCTTCGCGATCGTCCCGGAATACGAGGTACCGGGCGTCAGTTCGCCGCTTCTCGCCGTGGCTCTGGCCGGTGTGTTTGGGGTCGCCATCGTCGCGCTTGCTGCTTACGCGATTGGCCGGACTGCAACCGTCCGCGTGCCAAAGCAATAGCAGAGCTTGGCGTTTGCGTGCTCGCATCTATTTGACGGCTGACCACGTCCAGTGTCGATCGCTCGTGGCCTTTACGCTCTCGCGGTCGAAGCCCAGATGCGAGACGAGCGAGCGAATCTCGCCGACCGAGAGCGCCGCCCTTAGCGAATCGTCAAACAGCTTTCGCTGATGCTCGTTGCAATCGGCGGCGTACATCCGCACGAGCCGGGCGAGCGAAAAGTCGTCGCGGGGGCGGGCCAAATCTCGAATAAAGAGCAAACCGCCCGGCCGCGCCACACGCACGGCCTCGGCCAACGGATGCTCCGGCGCCGGAATGTGGTGCACGATGCTGTTGCTCACCACCGCGGCAAACGTTCCATCGGCAAACGGCAACTGCTTCGCGTCGACGAGTTCGAGCTGGATTCGATCCGTCAGCCCGGCGCGAGCGACATTTTCCGCGGCGAGCTTGAGCATCTCGGCCGAAAGATCGATCGCCACGACCCGCAACCTGGCGTTCTGGCGGCAAAGTTCGATGGGAATTTGAGCCGTGCCGGTGCCCAGGTCCAGCACTTCGATCGCGTCTGAAATTCCAGCGTCTGCGCTCGCGCTGAGAAAGTCGGACGCGAACCGGCGGTTCACCTCCGCGTGATCCATCTGGTCGTAGTCGGACGCGTCCTGGGCGGTGTCCATCACCTCCGGCTCGTACATTCGCGCAAGACGCGACTCTTCGGGGGCCGGCGGTGTTAAAGGGCTGGACATCGCTTGTCGGCACGCACGCGTGCGCGGTTTTCTCAAAACGCGCTTCCTGCGCTCGTTACTTGTTCGTACCTGCCACGTCATCGACCTTCACATCCACGCCGAGCGCGGCCTTAGCCACCCGGGCCAGCGCCGCGTTGTCTCCCTCGATATGAAACGTCGCCTGCGTGTGCAGAATGGACTTGCCGGTGGGCAATTGCGCAGCCGGTGAGAGGGACTCGAGTTCGAAGAAACCACCAAGCGCCTCTTTACCAGGTTCGGGCGGTCCGTCGTTGTAGCTGTTGAACACGTCGCCCAGGTACGGTTCCTTCTGCGGACCCCAGTTGTTGTTCACGTAGCCATACTTGGTTGGATCGTCCGGCATGGTGAAGTGCACGAGCGTCAGCACGCCGTTCTCCAGGTCGATCGCTCCGGCCATCGGCTTGGCCCGCGGCTGCGAGACGCCGATCTTCGAGCGATACTTGCCATCGCCGGCAAACCAGATCGCCTGCGAGTTCACACGCAGCCGCTCGGCCGGCACCGTGCCGAAGTAATCTGAATTCACGATCGGCCCGAGCGTCGGATCATCAGGTCCCTTATAGGGCACGATAATCGACGTCCGCGGCCCGGCCGGAAATTGCCCCAGGCTCCAGATGGCGAACAGTCCCTTGTCGCGTGCCATGGCTGGTCCGCGGTTCGTCAGCGTGTTAACGGTCTTGAAACCCACCATTCGCAGGCTGCCGTCTTTCAGCGCCGCTTCGGCATCGCTGCCGAATAGTTCGCCGAAGTGATGAGCCTTTTGCAGATGGATCTCGCGGGTGATTTCCAGATCGAACTGCGTCCGGGCGGCATTCTGCAAGCGAATCCGCCGGCCCAGCCGATAGTGCGGATCGGCGTCGGCGGACGTGATCTGCATCGGCCCTTCGTTCAATCCCGGCGGCGTGTACCAGTTGGCCAGGGTTTGCGCCGCTCCGGGTGCGAAGAACAGGCTGTATGGGCCGCCTTCGGGCGCCAACCACAGGCGATCTTCACCGCCATAATTATTGAAGTGCTTGTCGACTGCGCCGCGCTTGATGTACTCGCGATTGATCCAGCCGTGGCTGAGGCCTTCCAGGTCCTTGGTCGAGCTGGTCATGACGCGACCCTGGTACTCGGGACAGATGGCCACGCGTTCACCATTTTCGCCGGTTAGCTGCACGACCTTGGTGTGTGCTACCAGGAAGTTGAAGGCGTCGCCGTAGGTTTCCGGTTCGGCCGCCGGGGACGGGCCGGAAACGGCCAGGCCCAGCACAAGCGACAGACCCAGCCGGCCGAGCGTCATGCCGAGGGGATGCATGCGAGAAATCCTCCTGTTTCTTAGGTTGGTCCAGAGCCGCCGGTCCTGGCGGCCGTCCTGCGATCGGTGCGAGAGCAGGGAGGCGGGGAATTCCCGGCGAATTTCACGCCCCGAGGGGGCCAAGCTCAGGCCCAGCCCCGGGTTAACACGCGCTCGCGTGGGGCGATTATAGCGAATCGCCAGCACGGGGCGAGTCGGCTGTGCGGCCCGGGCGCAAATGCTACAATTCGCCGTGCCCGGCACTCGACCGCGGGCGGGCGGGCGTCGCAGCAATTGGTTTGCTAGAATATGCTTCGGGCCGATCCTCCCGCCTTGGCGCTCGTGCGCCTGCACCGCTTGTCCGCCACCGGTTCCGGCACGTTTTTGGCCGAAACCGATTAATTTTCCACCTGAGCTGAACTCCGCGCAGAGCCCTCGCGTAGTGACTTATGGATAAGGTCCTCGGAAACATGCATCCGACAGAAACTGCCGACCGCTCAGGCGTGAGCGATGAGCAGCTTTTGTTGGCCTACCGCGACGGGTCCGATCGAGACGCCTTCAACCAGCTCGTGCACCGCTACGAACGGGAGCTCTTCAGCTACCTGCGGCGCTATCTGGGAGATGCCTCGATGGCCGAAGATGCCTTTCAGGCCACCTTTTTGCAGGTGCACCTGAAGGGGGATCAGTTCGAGGAAGGTCGCAAGTTCCGGCCCTGGCTTTATACGATCGCAACCAATCAGGCCATTGACGCTCAGCGCCGCAACAAGCGGCACCGCAGCGTGAGCCTGGACCGCAATACACGACCGGAGGGCTCCGATGACGTGGCAGCGCTTATCGATCTGTTGGCCAGTAGCGAACCCGCCCCAGAGAGCAATCTGGACGCTACCCACCAGCGTCAATGGATCCGTGATGCCGTTGAATCCCTCCCCGAAGCCCTCCGACAAGCCGTCAACCTGGTTTATTACCAAGGATTAAAGTACCGCGAAGCGGCCGATATTCTTGATATCCCAGTAGGCACCGTGAAAAGCCGACTGCACTCGGCGATCCTCAAACTTAACGAATCCTGGATGGCCAGCCATCCAGAAGACAGAGACTAAAACGAATCTCATTGCGATGTAAGTGTGGCCAGACATGAGCGCGATGCGTGAAGATTTGATCGGTTACCTGTTGCACGCCTTGGAACCTGCCGAGCGTGCCCAGGTCGAAACGGAGCTCGGCCGCGATCCCGAGTTGAAACGAGAATTGCAACTGCTCGAGCGCAGCTTGTTGCCGCTCGCCGGCGACCGCGAGGGCTATGCTCCCCCCATGGGACTCGCCAGCCGCTGCTGCGAGTATGTCGCCACGCAGGGCAAGGTGCGCCGCGCCCCGCCGGTGGCCCCCCCTACATCACGCTGGCGGATGAGTGATCTGGCGGTTGCCGCCGGCGTGTTCCTGGCCGCCACACTGCTCTTCTGGCCCGCCATGAACCAAAGCCGCTATGCGGCCCGGGTCCGCGGCTGCCAGAACAACATGCGACAAATCGGCCTGGCGCTGCAATCCTACAGCGATGCTCACCCTGGCAAGCTGCCGGCCATCCATTCCCGACACACCCTCAATCGCTCGGGCCTGTATGCGGTGATCCTGCTGCAGAACAACCTGCTGGGCGAACAGCGGCTGATCATCTGCCCGGGCTCAAAGCTGGCCGAGGACGTCGAAAACTTCGACGTGCCGACGTGGGCCGAGCTCGAAGCGGCAGCTCCTGCCGAGCAGCTTCGCATGGTAAAGACGATGGGCGGCAGCTACGGCTTCAGCCTGGGTTACCGGCAGGAAGACGGCGAGCACTCGCCACCGCTGGCCCTCGGACGTTCGACGCACGTCATCCTGGCTGACGCCCCCAGCCGCGATCATCAAGACCGGATGTCCGGCAATCACGGTGCTTGTGGACAGAACCTGCTGTTCGAAGACTTTCACGTCGAGTACGTGACCGGCTGCCGCACGCGGGCCTGCCGCGATCACATCTTCGAGAATCGCAATGGCGAACAAGCCGCCGGCCTCGACCGCGACGACGTCGTAATCGGCCCCAGCGAGGCTTCGCCGTTTGGCACCAAGCAGTAGCACCGGGCGAACACAAGAGCGAAACAACTCGCGCCCCCAGGTCTGGTTTTGTCAGACCGGGGGCGTTTTTTGTTGCGCTTCCCGAGGCCCGGGATGGACTTGGTCGACTTGTCAAAGAGCTGAGGGGAGTGTGGAGTTTTCCCCGGCTGTTTTTCGCGTTATCGTTTTTCGCGCGTGTGGATTCAGAAACTCGTGAAAAATGATGTTTCAGCCCCACACTTCTCCCCTGACGCGGACCGGACTGGGCCAATCGGGCGGCAGCCAGCCTTTGTGATTTCACCAGTTTCTCAATAACGTTCGCATGAATCATCGCCGTCGCGCGGTCCGTACACATTCATCTGAACGTACCATATCGGAAGTCCTGGCCTGATTTCTAGCGTTGGTGGACACGTGGGCGGTGTGCGCGGTGCGCACGCGAGTGCGTTGATCATCAATGAGTTGCGCCGGCAGCGCGCCACACGCGCGGGCAAGTCGCTTTCGATGTGCGATTTTTTAAGATGCCGCGTGCTGACGTCGGAGGCTTCGCCGACCGCACGAGTTCACCCCGGAGGGGCGGCCGTCAATAGCCGGGCGGCGTAAGCCCCCCGGAGTCCGCAGCGCAATACACCCAATTCCTTCGAATCTCCGGAGCCCTGGAAGGGCGGCAGGTCGAGCGCGGCACACATTTGATTGCTGGCGCGCGTCGCGAGGTCGCCATCGCTGCATCAACGTACTCTCGCCGCTCCGGGGCTTGCGATGAGTAAGAAGCTGCCATCGGGTTCTTCGCGATTGCGGCGAAAACTACGCCCGTCTTGCGCACGGGCGTGAAACTCTTGACAGGCAGTCGCGGTACAACTATCACTGACTACGACGAGGAACGGGCTGTCGGGCGCTGGGTAGGCCGATGAGCCCTTATTTTTCTTTGCTGCGATCTGAAGGCGCATTCCGGCGAGTCTTCGTCGGACTTTGTGTGCTCGCGCATCTCGCGGTGACCACGGGCTTTCCGCTGCCACAGCCCAAGGATCTTCCGGCCGGTTCGGCTCGTTTTCCCTGCGAAAAGCATCGCTGCGGTTGCACTTCCGCGGAACACTGCTGGCGCTCGTGCTGCTGCATGAGCACCGCGGAAAAGCTGGCCTGGGCCAAACAGAACGGCGTTACTCCGCCAGATTATTTGCTGGCCGCCGCTGCTCGAGAGCCGGAGCAGGATAGCGCCGGCTCTTGCTGCTCGCACCGTCGCGAATCTGAAGAATCGCCGTCCTGTTGTGCCGTTGCACATCGTTCCTGTTGCTCGAAGTCAGACGATACCGAGCTGGCCAAGGACGCAACGCCTGGCGATCATGGCCAATCGCCCGAAGCGCAGCAGCTCGTCTGGGTGCATGGCATCCAGGCTCAGCGCTGCCAAGGACTGGCGACGATGTGGGTGATTGCCGGTGCGGTGTTGCCTCCACCGCCACCGATTACCGCGCCCGTCAACGTCATGCCGCCCGTGTGGTTCGTTCCCGCGAAGATTTGCCGCTGGCAGTCGCTCTGCAGCCCGCCAGACGTTCCGCCGCCGCGATGCGCGTAGCTCCCGGTTTCCACGCGACGGCCTACCGGTTCTCTACCAGGCAGATGCTTGAGTGGCGCGCCGGCGCGTCTTGCGTGGACTCTCGTCCCGGGACTCTAGAACTCCCAACCATACCCCTGGGGTAATCCTACGCGCCCGCGTTCGATTGCCACGGCTCGTTCCTCGTCAGGTCGTCCCGGTGCGACAACGCGGGCGCGCTGGGTTACCCCTTGCGGTTCTGAAGACTGTTTACGCAACGCTTTACCGCGCTGTTAGCCCGTCAACATCGGCGCGCAGCGTCGAAGCTGTCACCACTACTTTGGACACAACATCAACGAGAGAGAACATGAAACTTCACAATTTGCTGATTCTAGCCTGCCTGGCACTTGGCGGCTCAACGTTGTTTGCCAACTCGGCCTTGGCCGTCGCCATCAGCGGCGGCTCGGCAACGCTGACGCTCACCGAAGGCACGGCCAATTCGATCAGCGTGTTTAATGCCTATTTCAACGATGCGGCAACGCGAGCTCAGACGCTGGCCGATCCCGCACCGGGCAACGCGCCCTTCACGGTCCCCTCGGCCGGAGTCGTGCAGTTGATCGATCCGGTGCGCCCCAGCGGCGAAATTCCCGTGCCGTATCCAGGAACGCCCGGTTCCACGCGGACCAAGCAGATCACCACGCTGGACGTGGATCCAAGTGACGTACTGGGGAATTGGTCGGCTTCGAACGATGCCTTCATCTTCGTGGGCAATTCGACCCTGGGCGACCAGATCGCATTCACCAGCATGCAGCGCTGGAGTGGGCCGTTCACCGGATCCTTGCTGTACGGCGACTTCGCTCTGCGATACGTGCCGAGTCGTGCCATCGGCGCCAACTCGGGACTGGTGCTCACCAGCAACATCGACTTTCCGAGTGCAGCCTACGCCGACCTGGCAAATGCTTCGATCCTGGTGACCGGCAGCACGCTTTCGATCACGGGCGATCTGCTGATCTCCGGCGGCCTGACGGCTCTCGACCCGGGCGCCGTGTTGGGCACCAACTTCGGGACCTTTGCCTTGACCGCGCAGCTGGTGCCTGAGCCGACATCGGTGGCCATGGCGGCCATGGGCGCCATCGGATTGGTTGTGGTTGGCCTGCGCCGTCGGCGCAAGCTGGCATGAGTTGACTTGTCAGAGCCAATCGCGGGCGACTCTGTGTCCCTAGCGCAGGGTCGCTCGCGTGCGGCTGTGAACTGTTCGAGCCTGCAGCGAAATCATGAATCTGAAATGATGACTCGTTCTCACGCTTCCTGCCGAGGATCGCAAGTGCAGCAGTCGACTGCGCGGCTCGAGAGGCATCGTGAGCGGGTTGGATTCACGCTGATCGAACTGCTGGTCGTCATCGGCATCATGGGCATTCTGGCGGCGCTCTTGCTGCCGGCGGTGCAGAGAGCACGCGAAGCGGCCCGCCGGGCAAATTGTCAAAGTAACTTGCGGCAGGTCGGACTCGCCCTCGAAATGTTCGAGCAATCGTACAAGGTCCTGCCATCGGCGGCATACGGGAAGCCGTATAACGATCTCAGCCCCACGGTGGGCAGTCCGTTTACGAAACTGCTGCCGTATCTCGAAGAGTCTTCGCTCCTCGCGCGCTACGACTGGCAGCTCGACTGGACCGCTCTTGAGAATCAAGCGGCGGTGAATACCCCGGTTGCGGTCTATCGCTGCCCCGCTTCGCCGGGTGAAGCCGTGCAGCGAGGAATCCGGCTCATTTCCGGGCAGTCCTATCCCGACCGGACGGCTTCGGTAGGAGACTATACCGCGGTCTTTAGCTGGGGATTCCCGCTCGCCATACCGACCACGCCCTTGGGCTACGACATTTGGGGCGTGGGCGCGCTCTCGCCGGTCGACGAAAGAAATCGGTATCGCATTCCCACGCGGTTGCGCGTGAAAGATGGAGCCGGACACACACTGACGTTTGTCGAACGGGCCGCATCCACACAGCGCTGGGTCTCGGGCGCGATGGTGCAGGAGAACCCCTCGACCGCCGCCGACTGGGCGCCCTGGGCCGGGCAGGGCTGCATCTGGATCCTCTCCTACTCCGATGGCGGTGCAGCCTGGGCGCCCACGGGCCTGGGCCCCTGCAACGTGAATTGCAGTAACCACCAAGGCATTTATGCCTTCCACTCTGGCGGCGCGAACGTGCTGTTCCTCGACGGTCGCGTCGTGTTCTTGTCCGAAGAGGTCCAGGCCGAAATCCTGTTTGCGATGGTCACCCGCTCGCGCGGCGAAATCTTCGAGATCCCCTGAGCTAATATGAAGCCCCAAACCACCATCACGCGCTGCATGCCGGTCAGCAGAGCCAGTCACCTGGCGTTTGTGCTCGGCGTCGGCCTGGTCGGTTGCCTGCATGGCTGCCAGAAGGAAAGAGGGACTTCGGACCGCGTCGCAACCTTTCCCGTGCACGGGAAGTTGTTGATCAACGGCAGCCCGGCGCCAGGCGCGATGGTGAAATTCATCGCCGAGCAGCACGAGGGCCGAGTTCCCACGGCCATCGTTCGCGAGGACGGCAGTTTCTCGGCGAGCTACTACGACACGGAAGACGGCGCGCCGGCCGGCGAATACAAGCTGCTGGTCGTATGGATGCTACCACCGCCCGAGGGTGGCCTGGCGCAGGACGCTCTCGGCGGACGATTTCTCGATCCCGCGCGGCCGGTGGCAACGATCACAGTGCACCCAACAGAAAATCGTCTGTCGCCACTCGAATTGAGCGCGCCAACTGGAACCAGTCTCAACATCCCGAAATAGCCTTCAGCCTCCCGAGCGTGACATGAAACGACACTTGAAACCAGGCATCTATGTGGCTCTCCTGCTGTGCCTCGGCGTGAACGGCAAGCCGCTATGCGCGGAGCTACCCGGCGCTGTGCCCAACGATCAGGCGGACGTCGAGCTTGAGCACTACCTGCTCGAGTTGAGTTGCGAGCCGACCGATCAGAAAGCCGTCACCGCATCTTTGCGGACGGCGCTTGCGCTGCGAGCAGACGGCAGCACAGTGACCGTGTTCATCGAGTCGGGTGCGGTCTTGGTGGCCGACCCCAGCCTCGAGATCCACTCGCTCGATGCGCGGCGCGAGATCGACGCGCTGTTCGACAAAGTGCGGAGGGCGGGCGTGGCCGTCCTGGTCTGTCCGCATTGCGCGGACCAGCTGTCGATCGGCGAGAAGTCAATGCGCGCCGGTCTGCGCTTTACCGACAAGGAGGAGCTCGAAGCCGAACGCGAGCGGGCTCACAAGATCTACCAAATCCGTCCCACCGAGAAACCCGCCGCAGACGCCGAGCAGGTCGCCGGCTGCAAACCAGGGTGACCCTCACCAACCAAGGAGTTCGTTCGATGAGAATCTCCGCAGGCAGTGCCCGGGCGATCATTGCGATTGCCGGTCTGATCGTCGTGTTGACAGTCGCCCGCAGTTCGCTGGCCGGCGACCAGGTGCCGTTTGTGCGACTGCGCGAGGAGGCAGGCCACCTTAAGTTCGATACGTGCTTGCCGGCGGGCCGCGGAAACTTTGAGGCTGTTGATCCGTCAGGATTGCGGCTTTCCGGTATCGTGCTCGTGACGGGCCAGGGCGACGACAAGAGACCACGCATCTTTCGGCTGCGCGGGACGCTTGACGGCGAGACGAACGGAGAGGCTCGTGCTGAAGACTCGCCACCTGAGTTTCTGATCAAGCTGCAGACCACGCCCAACCCGGACCACTATGAGTTGCACGTTGAGGTTGAGCGGTTTGAAAACGGCCAGGTCGTTACGGACCACGCCACGCTCGGCCGCAATTGCTGCGGATACTATGTGACTGCTACCAGCCGGGATCGGAAGCTGGCCGTGGGTCGCGGAGCGCTGCTGACGGACGTGATGGTCGCCGCGCCGGAGACCTATCGGCAGTTCGAGCGGCTGGCCGAGATCTGCTGCCGGCCGGGATTCGAGTTCGTTCCCAGCAGCTTGCTTAGTCCGAGCATTGTTGAGGAAGTCATTGCCGCAGAAGAAGCGGCGCCCACTGCCGAGGTTGCTCAACGTTTTGAGCGTCTGCTCGACGATCTCGACAATGACCAGTTTTCCGCACGAGAGGCCGCCGCTGCCGAGCTCGTCAGAGGCGGCCGCACGACCCTGTGGTCACTTGATCACATGGCGGAGCAGCTGCTGTCAGCCGAGCAGCGGCACCGAATTGTTGAAGTGCGCCACGCGCTTTCCAAGTACAATCAGCCCTCTCTGCCGTTCGCGTTCAGCGGTCTGGAACTTCGCAAGTTGAGCCACTCGCCGCCTCAAGATTGGCTGTCGACGCTGCGCCAATCAGCGGATTCCCGCGTGAGTAGTTGGGCTCGCGAAATGTCCTCGCGATCGGCGGCGAGCTGTCCCGCTGGATGCCATTCCCCGGACCACAACTGATCGATTCTCTATCAACTGAGTTTCTTCTGACCAATCGCCATCACAGACTTCTCTAGGGGTGAACCATGAACCGTACCTGCTTCCTGAACTTTGTTGCCCTCCTGCTGATCGCGTCGAGCTTTCAGGCGGGGGCGCTCGCCGATTCGCCCGCGGACAAGGCGTCGCCTAAAGAGCAGGCCGCGAAGGCCAAAAACACGCGCACGATCGGCATTGTGCTGTATCCGATGTTCGAAACGCTGGACGTGTTCGGTCCGGTCGAGGTCTTCGGTAACGTCACGCAAGGTTTGAAGGTCGTCACCGTGGCCGAGAAGGCCGGCCCGGTCACCTCGGCGCAAGGCCCCAAGGTCGAGGCCGACTACGGCTTCGACGATTGCCCGCCGCTCGACTTGCTGCTGGTGCCCGGCGGTATGGGTACGCTGGCCGAGGTGAAAAATCCCGCCATGCTCAACTGGCTGCGCGAGCGGGCCGAGAAAGCCGAGATCGTGATGTCGGTCTGCTCGGGATCGGCAATCCTGGCCGAAGCCGGCCTGCTCGACGGGCGCAAGGCCACCTCGAACAAGCGCTACTTCCAAGTCGCGGTGGATCACGGTCCGAAAGTGAACTGGATCCGCAAGGCCCGCTGGGTTGACGATGGAGATCGCGTCACCTCGTCCGGGGTTTCAGCCGGCATCGATATGTCGCTGGCGGTTATTGCGCGGCTCTACGGCGAAGCCACCGCCGACAAGATCGCCGACCTGACCGAGTATCAATGGCACCGCGACGCGGACAACGATCCTTTCTACCGCGAAGGGGAGTAGGCATTCACAGTCGCAATGACTTCGTTGCCTTTGGGCAACATGCCGCTTGGGACTGCGCAGCGATTTTGCAACATCCACCGGGAGACGGCAGACGGCTGCCGGTGGGCAGATGTCAATCTAAACGGTTACGCACAATCCGGTTAACGACTGCGCCGACGACTGTCGTAGCCTGCGCGGCATCCGCTTTGCTTTGCCTTCGGCACAGCATGGCTCCTCCTCCGGTTCGATTCGGCCGCCAGAGCCCTGGTCCCCTCGGGCTCTGGCGGCTGTCTCCATTTCTCTTTCGCTCGCGCGACAGAAAAGCACGCAGCGGAAAAGCTCTCTCTTTCACTTCGGCTCGCTCTCAATGCACGTTCGGCAGCTCGTGGATATCGCCGGCTTCGTCGCCCACGGGGGACAACTGCTGATCGTACGCGCCGCCGATCTCTCACCGGCTCCGCTCGAACAATACTGGGCGGTGGCAAAATGCCGCGCGGAAAACTGGAACCGCGCGCTCAAGCTCCATCTGCTGCATGCCACGGCCGTCGAACCGCCGCCGGCGGCGCCCCCCGAACTGCTGGCCACGCTGGAGGAAATCTTCGTCAGCGAGATTCTCACCCGCGTCTGGACCACCGTGCTCGTGGCGCGCGATCGGCGCTTTCGCTCGGGCGTCGATGAGCCGCTGGCCCGCAGCGCATACGACTCGCACATGGAAGCCCGCGGCCGAGCGCTACGCATGCTGCTGAATCGACGACTGCTCAGTGGCCGGCAAGCCGCGGCGCTCAACATCGTTCGCAAGCGGGCCGAACGCTGGAGCGACGTGCTGATCGGTGGGCTCTTGCAGAAAGACGTGACCAGCGAGTTCGCCGTCGAACCGGATCGGGCGCACGACTTCGCCGAAGATCTGGCCGAGCGGCGTGAGCTGCCCGGCGGACGGCACGCCTGGCAAATGACGCTGGCCGCGCTTGGGGGCGCTTTCAATGACCTTTTGCGCGAGCCGGCTGCGAACCCGGACGCCAACGCCCGACTGGCGGCCAGCATCCTGGGCTGTTTTCCCGCGGAACTGTTCGACTCGACGGGCCTGATGCAATCGCTGTGGCTCACGCGATTGTCCGCGGTGGCCAGCGACGCGCAGGGGTTGATCGAAGAGCTGCTCGCGGCGGATTCGCCGTTGCCGGTCACGTTCAAAGGGCGGCGCATCGGGTAGCGTTTGAATCCTAGCCCGACGCGTGAGCGAGGATGAATCGCCGAACGGTTGCTACCTCGCTCACGCGTCGGGCTACCAAGCGCGGAGCTACAGGGCTCTACATCTTCTCGACGACTTCGATGCCCAGCAGTTCCAGTCCCTGCTTGAGTGTTCGCGCGGTCAGGTCGCACAGCAGCAGTCGGCTGGTCTTCGTCTTCTCGTCGGGCGCCTTGAGCACGGGGCATTGCTCGAAGAACGTCGAGTAGCGGTTGGCCACTTCGTAGAGATAGGCGGTGAGCAGGTTGGGGCGATAGTCGGCCGCGGTCTGTGCCAGCGCCTCGGAGAACTGCAGGATCCCGATCGCGAGCGAGCGCTCGGCCGGATGCGCGAGATCGATCGCGCCACCGCGCGCCCGCAGTTGTGCGACATCCACGTCGCCGCGAGCAAAAATCGATCGCACGCGAGCATAGGCATACTGCATGTATGTCGCGGTGTTGCCATTCATCGCCAGCATCCGGTCGTAGCTGAACGTGTAATCGCTGGTACGATTGGTCGCCAGGTCGGCGTACTTGAGCGCGCCGGTGCCAACGACCTCGGCGATTACCTCTTGCTGGTCGGCGGCGATCTCCGCGCCCGAGGGTTTGTGCTCATCGCCGCTGCTCACCACATCCAGCGCTCGGCGGACCGCTTCATCGAGCAGCCCCTCAAGGCCGACGGTATCGCCCGAGCGGGTTTTGAACGGGCGGCCGTCGTCGCCGAGCACGGTGCCAAAGGCGATGTGCTGGAGCTCGAGCTGGTCGTAACCCCACCGGCGCGCCGCGCCGAACAGTTGCTCGAAGTGCAGGCTCTGCCGATGGTCGACCACGTACAGGATCGCATCCGGCTTCCAGCGCTCCATGCGGTACTGGATCGTCGCCAGGTCGGTCGTGCCGTACAGGAACGCGCCGTCTTGCTTACGGATCACCAGCGGCGCGGGCTGTCCTTCGAGGAACACGCAGATTGCGCCGTCGCTTTCGCGGGCGATGCCGCGGCTGATCATTTCCTCGACGACGCCGGGGAGCCGATCGTTGTAGAAGCTTTCGCCCAGCGTTTCGTCGAACGTGACGCCCAGCCGGTCGTAGATCTTTTGAATGTCGGCGAGGCAGGGGGGGAGAAACTCGCGCCACAGGCGCAGGTTTTCTTCGTCGCCGTGGTGGAGCTTGGCCGTCTCGGCGAGCACGGCCGTATCGATGTCGGGATGCGCGGCCGCGAGCTTCGAGAGCTCGGGATCATTCTCGATAGCCGCAATCCCGGCTTCGCGTTCTTTGAGGGCCGCTTCCAGCTCCTTGAGATTCCCCTCGGCCCGGCGGGCTGCCTTGGCGGCGTTCTTGTCGGCTGGCGTCTGCTTGGCGGCGGCCGCTTGACGCGCGGTCTCCGCGCGCTGTTTTTCGATCTGCTCGCGCAGGGCCGGCAGCGACTGCTTCGCTTCCAGATGCGAGACCAGCCGGTTCACGAGGCGGTAGAGCCGGCCCAACTCGGTGACGGCTTCCTTCTGGTAGGCCGCGCGGTCGAGGAAGTTCTTGAAGCCATAGATGATCATCCCGAACTGGGTGCCCCAATCACCGATGTGATTGTCAGACACGACGCGGTGGCCTAAGAACTTCAGCGTGCGTTTAAGCGAGTCGCCGATGACGGTGGAGCGGATATGCCCCACGTGCATCGGCTTGGCGACGTTCGGCGAGGAGTAGTCGAGAATGTAGGTACGTGGCTGGGCGGCGGGAGTGACGTCGAGGCGCTCGCTCGCCAGCGCACGCTGGGCGGCTTCGGCCAGCCAGGAGTCCTTCATTCGCAAGTTGATGAAGCCCGGCCCGGCAACCTCGGGCGGATCGCAGAGTTCGTCGACCTTGAGCTTCGCGACCACTTCGGCGGCCACATCGCGCGGGGGCTTGCCGAGCTTTTTGCCGAGCGGCATCGCGAAGTTCGCCTGGTAGTCGCCGAACTTCGGATCGCCGCTGGGGCGGATCATCGCCAGCAGATCGGTTGGATCTTTGACCAAAGGGGCGAGCGCCGCGCGAAATCGCTCTTGCAGGACCGCGAGGATATTCATGGATGAGGGGTCGCCGGAATTCTTAAGCAAAGGACTGCCGGCCAGTTTGCCACTTTCGCCGAGCGCGTAGCAACCCCAAACCCCCGGACCCGGTAATGGAACGGCAAGGGGAGGGCTCGGTCAACGTGCACAAGATCCCCAGCCGCAATTGCAGGGAACGCGTGACCTGATTCCTCTTGGGCTGGAAGCCCACTGACAAGCAAGTTGTCAGTGCCACCCCCGTCGACCAGTGCCAGCCGGCAGTCAACTGCTACGACTCGTCGCTCTCGGCCGAGCCTTCCGCCGCGGTGCTTTCGACCGCCGGCAGGTCGCTGGACACGTAGGGAATTCGCTTCGCGCCGGCCCAGAGGTGCTCCAGGTCGTAGTACTCGCGAGTTTCCTCGTCGAACAGGTGGATCACGACGTCTCCGAAGTCGAGCAGGATCCAGCGGCTGTCTTCGTAGCCTTCCAGTCCCATCCGCCGATCGCCGAACTGCTTGCGGAGCAGGACGTCGATTTCCTCGGCGATGGCGTGCAACTGCCGGCGGCTGCTGCCGGTGGCGAGCACGAAGAAGTCGAAGACGGGCGTGATTTCGCGGAGGTCGATAATCGCAATGTCGCGGGCACGGTTCAGATCGGCCACGCGGGCGGCTGCCTGGGCACGCTCCAAGCTGCGGCTTTCTTGCGAACGCAGTTGAGTGGCTGGACTGGCGATGGTCGGGGGTTCCTTGAAGCTGAAAGTTTCCAGAAGGGGAGATTCGCTATCAACCTTATTTTATCCCCGCTGGGGCCCAAAGCGAAGGGGCGGGGCAGACCCGATGGCGCGGCCGGCGGAGCGATAGTGCGGTTAAACTCCGGCCCTTGCTGCGGTAATCGAGAGCGATAAGTTAAAGGGGCAGTTAGGCCCCAGCAAAGAAATCACGCCACAAAGAGGATCAATCGCACATGGCCGACTGGATCGAACCGGGCAAAAAGGCCCCTGATTTCACTCTTCCCTCGGACGACGGCGGCAAAATCAAGCTCTCGGCCCTCAAGGGGCAGCCGGTGGTCCTGTACTTCTATCCCCGCGACGACACGCCGGGCTGCACCCGCGAGGCCTGCGCCTTTCGCGACCAGAAAGCTGCCCTCACGAAGCTGGGGGCCAAGGTACTGGGAGTTAGCGCCGATACGCTGGAAAGCCACGGCAAGTTCCGCGCAAAGTTCGACCTGAACTTTCCGCTGCTGGCGGACGTCGACCACAAGGTGGCCGAAAAGTACGGCGCCTGGCGCGAGAAGAACATGTACGGCAAGATCTCAATGGGCATCCAGCGTTCGACCTACCTGATCGACGCCGAAGGCAAAGTGGCCCGGGTGTGGAAGAAGGTGAACGTCGATGGTCACGATGAGGACGTGATCGCGGCGATCAAGGAGTTGGGGAAGTGACCTGGAGATTGTGGGTGCCACCTATAGGAAGTCCTCTGTCAAGTGAGACCTTGGGCGCGAGCCCTGTTTGGTATCTCCTTGCTGAGGAGGGGCTTTTCAGGAGTGGCATTGGGAGTACGGTTTCCGAGGTGTTGCTTGGGTCGGGTGTA
>JBGSKX010000284.1:0-28444 GCA_041741015.1 Pirellulales bacterium | reverse complement strand
GGTGGGCGCAACGGCTCGCGCGGGGGCGGCGGCCATCGCTCGAGTTGAGCGGCTGGGCTGGCAGGCTTACTCGCCGGAAGTTACTTGTGTCACCTGTTGGCGGATTGGGGACCTCACATGCAACGCGGCGCCGCGCTGTTTCTTGCCCTGGCCATGCTCGTGCTCGTTGTCGGTTGCGGTAGCTCGACTTCCGACAGCAAGACCGGCGAAGCCAAGAACGGCTATCACATTGCCGTGATCCCCAAAGGCACCACGCATGTCTTTTGGAAGTCGGTTCATGCGGGTGCCCTGAAAGCGGCTGAAGAGTTCAAGGCGGCTGGCACGCCCGTCGAGATCCAGTGGAAGGGCGCGCTGCTGGAAAATGACCGTGAAGGACAGATCAACGTGGTGGCCGATTTCGTGGCTCAAGGGGTTGATGGCATCGTCATCGCCCCGCTTGACTCGACCGCACTCGTCCCCTCAATTCGCGACGCCAAGGACGCTGGCATTCCGACCGTGATCTTCGACAGCGGCCTGGCCGATGAGTCGGTCATCGAAAGTTACGTCGCTACCGACAACTACAACGGTGGCGCTCTGGCCGCTCGTGAGATCGGCAAACGGCTGGGCGGCAAGGGAGATGTCATCCTGTTGCGCTACAATGTCGGCAGCGAAAGCACCGAGCAGCGCGAGCAAGGCTTTCTCGACACAATCAAGAAAGAGTTCCCCGAGATCGTCATGCTCTCGGACGACCAGTACTCCGGCACGACGGCCATCTCCGCTCAGAACAAGGCCCTGGAGCTGCTCAATCAGTTCGGCGACAAAGTCGACGGATTCTTTGCCGTCTGCGAGCCGGACACGGTGGGCGTGCTCAGCGCGCTCGAGCAGGAAGGCCTGGCCGGGAAAGTTGTGTTCGTAGGCTTCGATCCCAGCCCGCACCTGATCGAAGCGATGCGCGAAAAGAAGGTCCATGGACTTGTGCTGCAGGATCCCGTGGCGATGGGCTATCTGGGCGTAAAGGCCGTCGTCGAGCGTTTGCAGGGTAAGCCCGTCGAGAAACGAATTCCCACCGGCGAGGCGCTCGCCACGCCAGACAATGTGGACTCGCCCGAAATGCAGAAGCTGCTCAATCCTGAACAGGCCAATTGACCCGCGAGCGCGAACGAGCCATGCCCACCGCGCTGTTGCGAATGTCGCAAGTGAGCAAGAGCTTTGGCGCCACGAGGGCGCTCGCGGACGTTTCGCTGGAAGCACGCGGCGGCGAAGTCCTGGCCCTGATCGGCGAGAATGGCGCGGGCAAAAGCACGCTGATGAAGATCTTGAGCGGCGCTGTGTCGCCCGATCGCGGTGAGATGGAACTCGCGGGAAGGCGGTTTGCTCCTCGTGGCCCTCACTCCGCGCGGTTGGCCGGTGTGGCCATGATCTATCAGGAGCTGAACCTGGCGCCTGATTTGTCGGTCGTCGAGAATGTCATGCTGGGGCAGGAGTCGCGCCGCTGCGGTGTGGTTCGCAGGGCCGACGAGCGGCAGCGTGTTCGCGCGGCGCTTGAGCAGCTCGATCGCACTGATTTGCCTTTGGACGTTCCGGTGGGGCAGCTCTCGGTGGCCGATCAGCAGGTTGTCGAGATCGCCCGGGCGCTGGTCACCGACGCCAAGGTGATTGTATTCGACGAGCCGACCAGTTCGCTCACGCGGCACGACGTACAGAACCTGTTTCGCGTGATCGTCCGGCTCAAGCAGTCTGGCATTGCCATCATCTATATCAGCCACTTCCTGGAAGAGATTCGCCAGATCGCCGACCGGTTCGTGGTCCTGCGCGACGGATCCGTGGCTGGCAGTGGGCCGCTGGCCGGAGCCACCGAGGCGGACATCGTCTCGTTGATGGTCGGCCGCAAGGTCGAAGAACTGTTTCCGAGCGTGCCGCATGCGTGCGGAGAGATTCTGCTATCGCTCGAAGGGCTGTCCGGTCGCCGGGCCCCGAAAGGCGCGACCTTGGAGTTGCGTCGAGGAGAGATTCTAGGGCTGTCCGGACTCGTTGGCGCGGGTCGAACCGAGCTCCTGCGCTGCCTGATGGCGCTCGATCCGGTGCGCGATGGCCGCGTGCGCATTGCGGGGCTCGAACCGCGCCGCACGCCACACGCTCGAATCAGGGCAGGACTCGGACTGGTCTCCGAAGATCGCAAAACCGAGGGTCTGGCCCAGCGCGAAACAATTGCCGACAACATGACCTACAGCCGCTTGCAGCCGTACAGCCGGTTCGGCTGGCTAAACCTTGTCCGCCGCCGCGCCGCCGTTGAAGACTGGATGCGCAAGCTCAACGTCAAGGCTCGTTCCAGCGAGCAACTCGTCGAGCACCTCTCCGGCGGCAATCAGCAGAAAGTCGCCATTGCGCGGGTAATGCATCAGGACGCCGATGTGCTGCTGCTCGACGAGCCGACTCGCGGGATCGACGTGGGCACCAAGGCCGAGATCTATCGACTGATGGCCCAGCTCGCGGCACAAGGCAAAGCCGTGATTTTCGTCAGCTCTTATTTTACGGAACTGCTGGCCGTGTGCGACCGCGTGGGTGTGATGGCTCGCGGGGAACTGCGCGAGATTCGGCCGGCCAGCGAGTGGACATCCGAATCGATTTTGAGCTGCGCCTTGGGCGTGGATGGGCGGACCTGAAGCATGGGTGAAACGGCAGCAAAGTTGGGACTTGCGCGGCGCGGGGGTGACTTCCTCCGCAATGTGCTCGGGCCATTTCTGGCGCTCGTCGTCGTTGTGGGCATATTCTGGATTGCCGATTCCATGCAGGCTGATGGCGGCCGTTTCGCCACGCTCCGCAACGCCCAGAACATCCTGGTACAGTCGGCCACGGTCGGCGTCGCTGCATTGGGCATGACTCTGATCATTATCTCGGGCGGCATCGACCTTTCTGCCGGAACGGCCATGGCCCTGAGCGCGACGTCGCTGGCCTGGTTTCTGCGCGAACAGTATTCGCCCGCGGTGAGCGTGGCGGCCGGAATCGCCGTCGGCTGCTTGTGCGGATGCGCGAACGGCATGCTCATCAGTCTCCTGCGGATCGTGCCGTTCATCGTGACGCTCGGCACGATGACGATTTATCTCGGCCTGGCCAAGATCGTGGGCGACAATACGATGGTACGCCCGCTGCCCGACCAGGTGCCGCTGTGGATGAAGCAGCTCTTGAGTCCCCGGGTGGAGTACGAATGGATGGTGTTTGCGCCGGGGGTCTGGTTACTGCTCGTGATGGCGCTGGTAACCGCCGCCGTGCTGCGCTACACGGTATTCGGCCGGTATGTGTTTGCCGTGGGGTCGAACGAAGCCACGGCCAGGCTGTGCGGTATCAACGTGCCGTTGGTGCGAATCGCCGTGTACACGATTTCGGGCTTTTTTGTCGGAGTGGCGGGGCTCTACCAGTTTACCCGTCTGACGGTGGGCGACCCCACCTCGGGCACCGGCAAGGAATTGCCAATCATTGCAGCCGTCGTAATTGGCGGCGGAAGCCTGAGCGGCGGGCGCGGTTCGATCCTGGGCACCTTGACCGGCGCGCTGATCATGCAAGTAATTTCCAGTGGCTGCACCTCGCTTCGGCTGCCGAACCCGATCCAGGAGATCATTATCGGCTGCATCATCATCGCGGCCGTGACGATCGATCAGTTTCGGCAGCGGCGGCAGGCAGTGTAGCTGCATTCGCTGAGCAAAGTTGAATTCCTCCAATCAGGTGCCATTCGACCGGTGTCAGAATCCGTCCCTTATCAGCAGCTCCTCGAATCGCTGCGTCAGGCGTTTCCGCAGCCGGTATCCGATCCGGTGCACGACGGCTACGTGGTGTTCTCGATGCTCCGCGCGCTCGATCAGGTCGACGCGCTCAAGTCGCAAGCGCCGATCCTGGGAACGCCCTGCGAACCGGATTACGTCAAAGCGCGCGCAGAACGTGTCAGCGTCGAAGGTCGGACGCTCGAAGCTGTCATCCCCGAACTGGTGAGCTACTTGCAGGGGATGTTCATCTGGGGACACCCACGGAGCCAGATCAACGTCGTGCCGAACCCGACGCTGGCCAGCGTGATCGGCACGCTATTGCCGCTGCTCTATAACCCGAACTTGTGCAGCGATGAGAGTGCACGCAGGTTCGCCGAGGCCGAGGTTCGCGCGAGCGCGATGACGGCCGACCTGGTGGGCTATGATCCCGCTCAGGCCGGCGGCCTGTTCACGTTTGGGGGTACTGGCACGCTGCTGTACGGCATCAAGGTCGGGCTGGAGAAAGCCCTACCCGGCGCTGGCCAGCACGGCGTGCGCGAGGACGCCGTGATCGTGGCTTCCGAGCAGAGTCACTATTCCTGCCTGAACGTAGCCAATTGGTTGGGGCTCGGTCAGCAGAACGTGATTCGCGTGGGGAGCAATCTCGATAACTCCATCAGGCTCGCCGATCTTGAAGCCGCGCTGCGCGGCGTACTGAGCGAAGGTCGGAAGATCGCCGCAATCGTAGCCACGATGGGCACGACGGACGCCTTCGGCATCGACGACCTGCGGGCCGTCGACGCCTTGCGTCGCAAGTTGGCCGCGGAGTTCTCGCTGCCTAAGTTACCACACCTGCACGCCGACGCCGTCATCGGCTGGGCCTGGAGCGTGTTCAACGACTACGATTTCGAAGAGAACCCGCTGGCGTTTCGTGGACGCACCGTGCGGGCGCTGGCTTCCGCTCAGCATGATATTGGCCATTTGCGACTGGCCGATTCGGTGGGCATCGATTTTCACAAGACAGGCTACGCGCCCTACAGCTCTTCGCTGGTGCTGTTTCGCGACTACCGGGATTTCAGTCTGATCGCCCGCTCGCGCGAGACGATGCCGTATCTTTATCAGTCGGGCGAGCATCATCCCGGCATGTACACGCTCGAAACCACGCGTAGCGGCTGCGGAGCGATGGCGGCGCTCGCTAACCTGCTGCTGCTAGGCAAGACCGGTTACCGGGTGCTGCTGGGGCATGCGGTGGAAATGGCAGAGGTGCTGCGCGAACGCGTGGAGTCGCACCCGAACCTTTCGGTGCTCAATGGCGAAAACGTCGGCCCCGTGACGCTGTTCCGGGCGTATCCCGACGGCGTAGACACTTTCGACGTCAAGCAGCGCGAGCGCAGTGATCGCGAATATCGCACGCAGCTTTTGGCGCACAATGATTACAACCGTCGGATCTACCAGCGAGTGCATGCCGAAGCACTAGGCGGTCATGGCGTCACGCTCTCGCTTACCGACTGTTATCGGCAAAATGACTTTGGCGATCCGATCGTCGCGCTGAAATCGTACTTGCTTTCGCCGTTCGCTGATGAAAGCCGAATGGCCTCGGTGGTGAAGCATGTGCTGGCCGCGCGCGAGGCCGTGGATGCCGAAGACGCCGCGGCCACCCGCGCGAAATGAACCGAGCCGCTCAGGCGATGATCTCGTGGATCACTTGCCCGCGCGAGATGGGGAACGGTCGCCCGAGTCCATCGCGCATTTCCGTCTTTGGATCGATGCCCATCAGGGCGAAGAGCGTCGCCGAGAGATCGTCGGGCAGCACCGCGCCGGACTGCGGATAGGCGCCGCTGCGATCTGACTCACCGTAACGGAACCCACGCTTCACGCCGCCGCCGGCGAGCAGAACTGTGTAGCAACTTGGCCAGTGGTCGCGACTGTTGTTCTTGTTGATGCGGGGCGTGCGGCCGAACTCGCCCATCCAAACCACCAACGTCTCGTCGAGCAGGCCGCGATCGTCGAGATCGGTGAGCAGCGTCGGCAGGGTCTGATCGGTCAGCGGCAGTTGCCACTCTGGCAGGATTTCGTACATCCGGCTGCCGTCGAAACCGTGCGTGTCCCAGCCGCCGCTGGTTTTGCTGCGGCCACCGATGTTCGACGAGAAGTACACGTTCACGAACCGCACACCCGACTCGACCAGTCGCCGAGCGAGCAGGCAACTTTGACCGTAGGTGGTGCGACCGTAAGCGTCGCGAACCGCTTCGGGCTCGGCCGAGAGATCGAATGCGTCGCGCACTTCGCGTGAAGTGAGCATCGAAAGCGCTCGTTTGTAATACGCGTCCAGCCCTTGGGCCTCGGCTGAATCGTCGAGCCAGGCGACTTGTCGATTCACAAGTTCTTGCATTGAGCGGCGACTGGCCAGCCGGTCGCTCGACATGCCCGCCGGAAGGCTCAGCGCGGGAAGGCGGAAATCAGGCTTCGCCGGATCGTCCATCACCAGCAGCGGATCATGCCGCTTGCCCAGAAACGTCGCCCGCTGGCCAGGCGTGACCGAGCCGTCGCGGATCGTATAAGGGTACGCGACAAACTTAGGGACGGCCGAACTGGCGCCGTCCTTCAGATCCGGCGCAAAGCGATCGGCAATGCTGCCGTATGCGGGAAACAGGGCGTTGGTGTCCTGCAGGCGGATGTCATCCACCGGCGGTTCGTGACCCGAGAGCGCGTAGTACGACGCCGAGTTGTGATTCTTCATCGTGTGATGAACGCCGTGCACGAGCGTCACTTTGTCCATCACTTTGCTGGTGGCCGACAACAGCTTCGAGATTCGCAGCCCCGGCATGCTGGTGGCGATCGTGCCCAGCGGCGAGCGGATTCCCTCAGGCGCCTCGGGCTTAACGTCAAACGTATCCAGATGGCTTGGCCCGCCAAACTGATAGAGAAAGATCACCGATTTGGCGCGAACCGGCAGTTTGGGCGGCGATTCGGACGCGCGCAACAGCCTGGGCATCGTGAGGCCCAACAGACCCAGCCCACCAATCTGAAGCGCGCTGCGGCGCGAAAGCAATTCGGCATCGTGCATGGCGTTAGCTTAACCTGATGACACGCGCCGAGCCAACTGATTCTGCGGCCTGCGATCGGATGCGCATAGCTTGCACTAGTTCGCGGCAATCGCCCGGGCGAGTGGCTGCAGGATATGCTCCGCGACGTAGCCGTCGATCATCTCGCAGCAGACCTGCTTCAGGCTGTCGAGTACCTGGACGTAGGTCTGATCGCCACCCAGTCCGCCGTAGCGGCGGGCGGTCACATAGACGCTGAGCTGGTCCTCGGGAAACTCGCCCGTGCGAATCTGATACGCGTTGGTGCGGTTCTCGATGCTCAGCCGGCACTGCATGCGGCAGTCTTCGTCGAGGGCCAGCGTGATGGTCGGCTCGTAGCTGACCACGGTGCCGCGGGGAACCTCCAGCAGCTTTTCCAGCGAGGGACTGACCCCCAGCACCTCGGCCACGAGTTGGTTGTGGTTACCGCGGTAGGTGAAGTCGAAACCGAACAACAGGTCGATCGCTTCGCAGTCGATCGGGCTCAGCGAGAGCATGTAGGGCGCCAACTCCAGCACCAGACGGTGCTGTTCGATGGCGTCTTCCATTTTTTCCGGGTTTACGTAGCCCGAGCACAACCGGCGGGCTTCGATCGTGCTCCAGCGATAGTGGCCGCGTTCCTTGTCCTCTTCGAGGATGAAGTCTCCCTTTTCGCGGCTGTAAAAGTGCCGCATCGTGGGATACTGTTTTTGCAGCCGTTCGAAGTAGTGCAGAACCGAGTCGCGACCCGTCGGCAGATCCATCTCCGTACTGAGGTTCATGTTGACGTAGAAGTCGTCACTCAATGAACTGTAGCGAGCCATCAAGAACCCCCTTCGGTGCCGCACGTTCGCCTCCGCGAACCGCGCCTGCCAGCAAGCCTTTCTCGAACGAGTCGAGTGGAAGTCCGCCGGCCGGATTGTGCCTGTCCACGACCAGTATAGAATGACCCTCGATGAGCGTCAAAGCGCAGAAACAGGCCACTCTCCCCAAGCGCGGAGAGTCGCCAAATCACCGCCGAAAACCGCGCAATTCTGCCCGCGAACAATTTCAACTGGCCGTGTTTCCGACGGACTTAGGCTGGGGAGCACTCCTCGCCACGAAAGATGAGGTACTGCAACTCGTGCTGGGCCGTGCGAGCGCGGCAGCGGCGCTCGCCGACGTGGACACTTCGCTGGTCGAGCATGCCACGCCAAAGCACTCGTGGCAGAAACTCATCAAAAGCTTGCAGAATTTCGCACGCGGCCACATCGTCGATTTTTCTGACGTTCCACTCAGCTTCGCAGGCCGCACGCCCTTTCAACAGGCAATCCTACGCGAGTGCCGTAAAGTTCCCTACGGCAGCACGATCAGCTACGCTGAACTGGCCGGCCGAGCAGGTTCACCGCGCGCGGCCCGGGCGGTCGGTTCCACCATGGCCGCTTGCCGACAGGGGATCATCGTACCGTGTCATCGCGTGATCAGCGCCTCGGGCGATCCTGGTGGGTTCGGCGGACCCGCCGGCGGCAGTTTCAAGCGGCAACTGCTGGAACTCGAGCGACAGGCCCTCGCTCGCACGGCAAAACCGCGATCCAAGCCTCGATCGGGGCCGCTAGCGAGCAGCCGCCATCGCGGCCAGCCTGTGGCCAATCTCGACTTGTACCGGCCGGGCGCGGTCACTATGATTCGCCACCCTTGAATCAGGGGGAACGCCGGGCCGGCTGGGGAAAACCTGCGGTCGGTTTACACCTCTGGATTTTGGGCGGCAGCATGCGACAATGAAAGACCTTGCCGTGGGCCGCGGCGAGCCGGGCAAACCATACGGTTCGTAATTCGCGCTCCCACTCCTCCTTCCTCGACTGCGGACAGATCGATCGTGCCTGACATTCCCTCGTGCGATATTGAACGCCGTGTTGACGGCGCCGTGGTGGTTCGCGTCCACTCACGCATTACGGGCGGCCGGGCCCTGCCGGACGCGGTCTTTGCGTTCCGCGCGGGTGATCCGCAGTTCTCGTTCTGGGAGCAGCAACTCCGGCAGCGCGAAATGTTGCCGCCGACCGAGTTGCCAATTTCGATGCCGATGTACGAGCCGACGTAGTACGAGCCGCTCTAAAGCGACGGTTCAGCTTTTCGACCCGCGCTTGCGCAACAGCGCCTGCATCTGCGTCTGAACTTCACTCGAGTCTCCCTCGCCGGCCAGGTTGCGCAGCTCATGCGGATCGGCTCGGTGGTCGTAAAGCTCGGCGCCGTGGCGACCTTCGTCCCACTCGGTATACCGCCAGCGCTCCGTGCGGACGCTGAGTCCCCGAATTTCGCCGCGCAACACCTGCGTATATGCAGCAGCCTTCCAAGTCGCCTCGGGATCTTCGAGCAGCGGCCGCAGGCTCTGGCCTTCGAGCTGCTCCAACGTCGGCAGTTTGCACAGATCGACCAGCGTGGGATACACGTCGATCAGTTCCACGATCCGCCCGCAATCCTGGCCGTTGCCCTTGGCCCCTGGTGCGATCACCACCAGCGGCACACGTGCCGATTGCTCGAAGAGCGACATCTTGTGCCACATGCCGCCGTGCTCGCCCAGGTGATATCCGTGATCGCTGGCAAACACCACGACCGTGTTGCCCCATAACTTGTACTCGTCGAGCGCATCGAGCACGAAGCCGACCTGGGCGTCGACAAAGCTGATCGACGCATAGTAGGCGGCCACGACCTCTTTGCGATCCGTCTCGTCGAGCTGCGGCGTGCCGGCGGGATAGGTGAATGCCGCCGCGGGGATCCGCCGCAAATGATCCAGCGGCTCATCGAGCCCATTGATTTTCGACAGCGGATACAGATCGAAGTACTTTTGCGGCGCCGCATAGGGCTGATGCGGACGGCGAAAGCCCACTGCCAGAAAAAATGGTTTCGGATCGCCGGCCAAACGCTGGAGCATGGCTGCACTTCGCCGCGCCACGACACCATCGGCCGTTTCCTCGTCCGGCGAGTTGAGCACCGCCCACTCGATGCCGTACTTCACCGGCCGGTTATGCTCCTCGGAGCGAATAACAGTTGCCTCGGGCGGATGCTTGCCCGTCTCGCGAACTTCAACATCCCAACTTGCCGGGTCTTCGAACTCATCGCCCGTGTGAAAGATTTTGCCGACGTGCGCGGTGTGATAACCCTGCTCGCGGAAGTATTGCGGCAGAAACATGGCCTTCTCGCCGAGGTGGGATCGCGGCGGCGTCTTGAGGTCGTAAACCCGGGTGCTGTCGGGCCGCAACCCGCTCAGCATCGAAACCCGCGATGGATTACAAACGGGGTATTGGCAGTAGGCTCGCTCGAAGCGCACGCCGCGCGCGGCCAGCCGATCGATGTTGGGCGACTGGACCAGGGGGTGGCCATAGCAGCCGAGATCATTGTTCATGTCGTCGACCATGATCAGGACGACGTTCAACCGCTCTGCGGCCGTCGTGAGGCAAGGCGCCCAGACAAGCGCGATCACAAACATTGCCACGATGAGTCGACGCATTGGAACTTTCACTTGTACGGTGCTTCAAAGCTCACGAGGATTCGACGGTCGCGGCTTTTCGGGCGCGGGCGTCGGCAGTTTCTCGGCCGGAGGCTTGGTGTCGGCTTTAGCTGGCGGAGGTGCAGCCTTTGGCAATCCGAAGGGTAGCTTCGGCAGCTCGAACGCCGGCGCGCGGGCTTCGACCGGCATGATGAACTCGCCGTGGAAGCTGAGTTCGGGCGACGGGGACTTCTCCAGTAGCAGCTCCATCTCGACGCCACGCAGCCAGTTCAGCGCGCGGAACTGGTAGTCGGCCGGAGGAGATCCCGCCGGGTTGTCTGCCAGCGCCGTGGCCACCCAACTGTGCGGGCCTCCGTCTGTGCCTTCCAGCTTGTATTCTCCGCCGAGTGGCGACACAAACTTTGCTCCAAGCAAGCGCTCGCCGGTCGACATGGCATCGGCGGGCGCGACGTGCAGCTGCTCGACGAGCATGTTCATGAAGCGCGCGTTGCCGGCGGTGATCGCCCGCGATTGCTTGTAGCCGTAGGCGTTGATCAGCGGCGCGAGTGTGGAATTGGCTAAGTCCTCGGCTCGAATCCGGACCTGGGCAGGTCGTTCCGCTTCCACAAACTGTAAGCCTGGGCTGATCCCATCCAAGATTTCGGGATGGAACGAGAGCAGCGTAAAGTCGCCCAACTGCCGGCGCCAGAGGCCAGTCGGGGAGCGCGAGAAGCCGGCCGGGTCGGGCGCGGAGTTCAAAGCGCTGCTGATGATCGACAGCATGCCTGGATGTGGCCAGGCGCCGACGTAACTCTGTACGCCCTGCAGTTGCATTTGCACGATGCGGCCGAGGATGCCGGTGTTTTCGCTAAGCGCGATCGCGGGATCGGCATTGCGAAGCGCGCCGAACAGCATGTATTCGCCCGGCGGTCCGCCGAGCAGGCCTCCACCTTGCAACACAGCCTGAAATGAAACCACGTCCCCTGCGATGCCGGTGAGGCTGCGTGTCGTGGGTTCGCCCAGCCAGTTCGAGAGCATCGCGACATGCTTCGGCGCGAGCGGCGCGGCCAGTGCATCGACGATCACTCGTTCGAGCTTCCCTTCCGGCAATTCTTCGCGCCGAATCGCGAGCGCCACCGGCTCCATCCGGCCCCACTCGTTAACGTAGTACTGCTGGAACTCCTCGTACTCGGCCGCTTCGGCCGGCGTCACATTTTCGATCTTCACGTCCGGAACCGGGAGGAACGAGCCGCGCGCGCCGCGCAGGCTGTCGACGAGCTTTCCGTCGCGCAGTTCGAGCCGGCTGCCATCGGCACGCTGACTGAATCCGGCGGGCAGCATGTCCGAAGCGATGAGTTCCTCGATCGTGGCGCCGGGGCGTCCCTCTGCCTGCGCCGCAAGCTGTGCGATCGGCACCAGTTCCATCTCAACGTCGCTGCGGAGCCGGCGCTGCATCTCGATATGGCTGTGCGCCGACAGGAGATTCTCAAAGAACTCCGGCGACAGATACACGAACACCGTATCGTTCCGCGCGAGCGGCAACCGCGTCCGCGTGGCGCGGAACGCATTTGAGCTGGCCAGCGAGGGATGCTGGCCGTCGGCCGTGGCGATGAACCACTCCACAATCTGTTGACTGGTCGTTACGAGGTGAAAGTCGTCGTCGGCCACGTAGTACGAGCGAATCGCACCGTCGGGCGAGGTGATCTTCGAGACCGCCCGGCCGGCGATCGTTAGCTTCTCCTCGGTCGCGCCGGGGGTTTCACGCATCGACGCCCGGCGCTGCTGCATCAGGTCGTTCGAGAGCGCGAGACTGCTCTTGGCTTGGAACAGCGTTCCGATCGCGGCTCCTTCGTTCACGAACATGTCCGTGCCGATCAGGGCCACGTCCCCAATCACCTTGTCGCCGAACACCTCGGCCAGCTTCCCTTCGCGCAGTCCCATGATCTTCTGCATCCGCGCATTGAGGCCGTAGTCCAGCCCGCGCTCGGAGACGACGTCGCGCAGCTCGCCGCCCCAATCTTCCGTGCGATGTCGCAGCCAGAGGAAGTTTGGGAAGTTGCCAAAGCGCACGTAAAAACATTCGACCGGCACACGTCCCGCCAGAGCTTCGACCGGTACGTCCAATGGCGGCGTGAGCAACTCGGGCTGCGGGGCCGGCAGTTCTTCGGGCAGCGGAACCGTTGCAGCAGCGGTCATGCCAGAAAGCAAAACCTGCCGGGCCATGTCGAGTCGCGTCGCCTCGGTGCCGGCGAGCAGGCTCAGTTCGCCGCGTAACAGGTTGAGCTGTTTGGCTTCCGGCGGTTGTGGGACTTCCAGACGCATTCGCCGCGCCAGCGTATCGACCAGGTACTGCTCGACCATCGCCGGATAGCCGGCCGGAGCGCTCGCGCCGCCAGCGACGGACGAGTATTCGCGCCACCACTCGCCTAACAGCCGGGCGTGCCCAGCCGGATCGACACGCGGCGTGACGCCGGCATTCGTCGCGTCCGGCGTATGTAACGTGAGCTGCAGCGGTGCGTTGCCAGTGAACAAAAAGTACGCCGTGCTCTCCGATGGCACACTGACGAACTGCTGCAGAATCGGCCGCTCACGCTTGGCGAACACCGGGTAAAACAGCCGCCCGTCGCGCTCCAGGATGGCCATCTCGGAGCTTTGTAGATCGACAGGATTGCCTGCGCCCGCTTGCGCGGCGAGACGTCGGGCCAAATCAGCAATCCGGCCCCGACCGGCGCGCGGGGGGCGATTGATCCTGAACTCGCCGCCCGAACGCAGTGTCAAACGACCAACACCGAACGGCGTGCCGGTAAAAGCCTCGACTTCGAGTTGCACTTGCGCGTTGGCGACGTGCGCCGGCAACAGTGCGCAGGCAATCGTGGCAAATGCCAGTAGCTGGGCGGACTTTCTCATGGACCAAAGACTCCTTTACCGGACAGCAACTTCCAGCATCGCCAGTATATCGGAAAGCGATGCGACCCGTGGGGAGGCACACCTCACTCAGTTGCACTTGCCGTACCGCGGAGTGCCGTAGATCCCAGCAATCTTGTCAGAACAAGATTCTCGCGCGGCCTGCGAAAACTCTTGTAAAGCCGACGCAGAGTGCCACAATCAAGGATGTGCCAACCCCCCGATTCACATTGCGACGTTTGCTCCTGCTGGTGACGGTGTGCGCCGTGCTTAGCCTGGTGCCCGCGGCTGCAGGCCAGGGGACGCTCTGGATCGCGGGGCTCGCGATGGCGCTGTTTGCGGCGGCTGCGCTGCTAGTCGTGGGTGGGCTGCTGTATGTGCTGACGATGCTGGCAGGGCATCTGATCAGTCGTAGCCGACGCCAGTAGCCATTGCTGCAGAACAGCTCGCTCGCGAAGTGGCAGTTTCGGAACAGAGGCGAGGGAACCCAGTCATGTCGAACGTCTCGCGACGCGTGCGCCTGCTGGTCACGAGCATCGCTCTTGTGCTTGTTCCCGCGATTGCTCTGGCGAGCTCGGGCGGCTCTTTCTATTTGCCATTGGGCGTGCCGCAACAAACGTACGCGGGGCTCATGATCAAGGTCGACACCGACTGGGCACAAGGCTACGGCTATCGCCCTGTCCGGCTGGAATTGATCGCCACGCAGCCCTCGCGCGACGATCGTTCGCTGACGGTGGAGGTCTCACTCAATGACCATTCCAACCGCAGCGTCATTGCTTCCACGGAACTGTGGCTGCCGGCCGGAAGCCGCAACGCAGTCCAGTGGGTGCCCGTGCCGCAATTGGCCAACGATCAGATGCTCAGCGTGCGGACCTTCGCGGGTGGGCGTGAGATCAAGGACCTCTCGACCGAGCGCTTTTCCATCGGCAGCGGGCAGTTCTGGCCGGTCGACAGCGGCATCCCGAGGTCACTGTTCGTAGCGGACTCGCCGCCCGACGTCAGTGGGTTCAAGTTCTTTGGTTCACAGCCGTACATGCCGTATGGCAACGTCGCGTTTGGGCAGCCGAAGGACGTGGGCGCGTTCGTCCATCTGAAACCGGCCGAACTGTTCGGCGAGTCGATCTACTATAGTGGGCTCGACATGATGTTCATGTCGCGGTCCGAAGCCGCGAGCCTGCGGAAGCGCCACTCGAAAACCGATCGAGTGTGGGGTGCCATCGAGGATTGGGTGCGCAGTGGTGGAGTGCTCGTGCTCTATGGCGTGAACCACGACAATGCCGGCCTCGCCGAGGTCGAGCAACTCTTGTCGAGCCAGGCGACCGAACTACAGGCCGCGGAGCCGAATCGCGGCTGGACGTCACCCACGGCCGAAGTCTATGAGCAAAAGGTGTTGGCGGCCGCCGACGTCGCCCGGGCCGCTGCCGAGGCGGAGGCATTGGCTGGCGGCTCGCTCGTGCCGCAGCCAGAGTCGAGTGGCGAGAAAGCGCCGGATGCCAGGCAGGATCCAGAAGCCGGTAACGATGCCGAGGCTGCCGCTATGGAGCCGCCGTTCTTGTGGCGCCCGGTTGGCATGGGGTACATCGTTGCGTGGCGCGATCCAAAACCATTTCCCGGCGATGAACTCAACTGGCGTTGGCTGATGGCGTCCTTGCCTGATTCCAGCACGCGCTGGACGCTGCGCCACGGAGCGGCGCCCGATGAAGCGAATCCGCAGTTCAATGAATTGCTGATTGCCGACGTGGGACTGCCACCCATCCAGACGTACAAGGTACTGATCACATTCTTTGTCGTGTTGATCGGACCGGTGAACTACTGGCTTCTGCGGCGCTTTGAACGGTTGCATCTGTTTCTGTTCACCGTGCCGCTGGCGGCTCTGATCGCCACCGGCGGATTGCTGGGTTATGCCTTGATGGCCGATGGCCTGGAATCGCGACTGCGTTCCCGCAGTCTGACCATCCTGGACCAGCGCGCCGCCCGGGCAGTCAGCTCCGCGCGGTTGTCGTACTATGTCGGGTTCACGCCCGCTTCGGGTCTTACCTTTCCGCGAGAGACGGTCGTCACGCCGCTGGAACTTGAGCCGGCATACTATCTAACCGGAAATGCTCGGCGGCGAATCGATTGGGACGGCGAGCAACGTTTGACCCGCGGCTGGCTGCCGGCTCGGACGCCGATGCAACTGGTGACGGATCGTGCGTATCGCAGCCAGAGGACGTTGGAATTCTTCGCAGCCCAGGCTGGGGGCAACGCCAAAGTGACCAACAATCTTGGCGTCCACATCCAAAAACTGATCGTTAGCGACGATGTTGGCGAACTCTACTCCGCCGCGGGAGTCCCAGTCGGAAGCAACGGGCCGCTTAAAACCCTTTCGACGGATGAAGAGAAGACCGAGGCGCGGTTGGAGTTTCTGAAAGTCTTCGATCAGCATGCCCCGGCAATCCCACTGGGGATGGATCCTTACGGCGCCCAACGCACTTGGCGCTGGTTCGGCATGGGCCGAGCCTACTATGGCGGCCAGAAGCAAATCGGATTCGCCAAGACGGGCCTCGAGGCAAGACTGGATGATCTTCGTGGCATGATCGCCGCCGGCGAACTGCGGCCCCGGAGTTATGTCGCGATTGTTGATCGTCCGACCGAAGTCAGTGTTGGCATGGACGACGTTACCGAGTCCCAAAGCACCCACGTGATCCACGGCACCTGGTAGGCAGGAACCGAAATCGCCAGCCCATGATCAGTTCGCATCCGCAAATCGAGCTTGTGAATCTCAGCCGCCGCTTCGGGTCGGTGCGGGCAGTCGATGACGTGTCGTTCCAGGTCCAGCGCGGGCACGTGTTCGGTTACATTGGCCCCAACGGCGCCGGTAAGACCACCAGCATGCGAATCCTCGCCACGCTGGACATGCCCACCGAGGGCGATGCCCTGGTCGACGGTTTCTCAGTCACCCAGGATCCCGAACGCGTTCGCAAGCGGCTGGGCTTCATGCCCGACTACTTCGACACGCAGCCCAGCATCCTGGTCGAAGAGTACCTGGATTTCTTCGCCCGGGCTTATGGCCTGATGGGGCCCGAGCGGATGCGGGCCGTGCGGCAGGTGATGAGCTTCACCAAGCTGGACGGGCTGCGTGCCAAAAGCATTGACTCACTGAGCAAGGGCATGAAGCAGCGGCTTTGCCTGGGCCGAGCGATGATTCACAATCCGCCGGTGATGATCATGGACGAGCCGGCCGCGGGGCTCGATCCCCGAGCGCGGATTCAACTTCGCGAGATGATCGGCGAGCTGGCCGCCAGCGGAAAATCGATTCTCGTCAGCTCGCACATTCTGACCGAGCTGGCCGAGATGTGCGACACGGTGGCGATCATCGAACAAGGCCGCCTGCTGGCCGTCGGCACAGTCGACGAGATTCATCGCGCTCGCCAGTCGCATCGCACCGTGCAACTGCGCGTTCTGGACGGCGCTCAGGAGGTGTGCAATCGCCTGGCTGCGCGGGCCGACCTGCACAGCATCCGGCAGAATGGCGAGCAGATTGAATTCGTTCATGAGCACGATCAGCAGTTCGAGGCCGACCTGCTGCGCGATCTTGTGATGGCCGGTTGCCGCGTCGTGGAGTTCGGCAGCCGGGCCGAAAGCTTGGAAGACGTCTTCATGCGCGTCACCGAGGGGTTGGTTCAATGACGTCGATCGAGGATTCCAAACAAGACGCTGGTGAGCAGCCGGTGCTGGCCGAGATCGTGCCGCTGTCGCAGGCTGCACGCCGCTGGCAAACGGTCGAAAGCTGGCTCAGCCGGCTCTCCGACGGTTTGAATCCGATCCTGGTCAAAGAAGCCCGACAAGCGCTCCGCAGCCGACAGTTCACGATCACGTTTTTCTTGATGCTGGCCGCGGGTTGGACCTGGTCGATACTTGGCCTTTCGATGCTTGGGCCGTCGGCCTACTACAACGCGACTGGTCCGACGATGTTCTATGTGTACTACGTTATCCTGGCCGCTCCGCTGATCGTCGTGATTCCGTACACGGCCTACAGTTCGCTCGCCGGCGAGCGTCAGGACCGCACTTACGAACTGGTCTCCATCACGGGACTGGAGGCGAGCGGCATCCTGTTCGGCAAGCTGTGTAGCATCGGTATGCAGATGCTGATCTACCTGTCGGCGCTCCTGCCGTGCCTGGCATTCACGTACTTGTTGCGTGGACTGGATATCTTCACCGTCCTGCTCGTAGTGTTCTATACGTGCCTGCTGGCGATCGGACTGGCACTCTGCGGACTGTTGTTGGCCACGCTCTCGCCGCCTCGGCAGCGCTACGTGATCGTAGGCGTGATCTTCGCCGTCTCGCTGTTCTATGTCTTCGGGCTGGTCGTCAGGCTGCTGGGCGCCATGGTCGCACAGGGCATCAGTCTTGATGATCCAGAGTTCTGGTCCGTCAATCTTTCGCTGACGATCCTATACGCGAACCTTGCGGCCGTGATCTTTTTGTGTGCGCGGGCGCAACTCATGTCTCCCTCGCAGAATCGCTCCACGGCCATCCGTGTGGCGCTTACCATCTCGCACCTGTCGGCAATCGGCTGGTTTGCCTGGGCCGTGCTCCGGCTCGACGACGATCTCGTTTATGGAATGCTGTACCTCGGTTCGATCATCTGGTTTCTCTGTGGCCTGGTGATGGTTGGCGAAGCCGACCAGCTTTCGTCGCGCGTGCGGCGCGGGTTGCCGCAGTCTACAATCGGCCGCGCCTTGTTCGGCTGGTATATGCCCGGCTCGGGCACCGGCTATACGTTCGTGTTGTGGCACATGCTGGTGCTGTGCATCGTTGCTCCCCTGATGACGTCGGCTCTGGTTGGCGAGCTTGCACAATCGCTTTCGACCACCGTGCGAACCGTGGGCAACTATAACGCCCCGAATCGCGTGTTCGAGGCTTGCCTCGTCGCCACGAGCTACCTGGTGATCTATCTCGGTCTCACACGCTTGATCCTGATGGCCGTGCGACGGTATGACGAAGTGCGGCTCAGCGTGCGTTTCCTGACCGGTGTCCTGCTGGTCATGTTTCTGGGCGGTGGTCCCTGGGTCCTGCAGATCGCCAATCCGCAGACACGCAATTTGAACTACACGCTCTTGCAAGCCACGAACCCGATCTGGACGCTCTCGGAATACTGCATGTACAACGGTCCGCCGGCGGGCGCGGGGGAAGTGCTCGTGATCGTGTTGCCTTTGGCTGGCGCACTGATCTGGGCTCTGAACTTGCCGAGCATCGCCGGCCAACTGAATGCTCGTCGCGTGGAGATGCCCGAGCGCGTTGTCGAAGAAGATCGCGCGCTGGCGACGGCGGCGCTGCGGCCCGTGGGTCCAGCGAACCCCTGGAGCGACGAAGCCACCTAGATTTGCTAAGCCGTCGGGGCACGGAAGAACGGAAGGTTGCCGCGTCTACTTCTTCGCTGTTTCGACAACGGCGGCATCGGCGGCGACTGCGGCCTTAGCTCGCGGTGGCAGATGCTTCAGGGCGATTTCGGCAGCCTGCGACAGGCGATGCACCACCTGGTCGCACCCCGCTGCGGCCAATCGTTCCTCGGTCCGTTGGCTCGGTGCGTGTGACCAGAGCCCGGCTACCAACGGAACGCCTTCCAGGCGATGACGAAGCCGCTTGGTAAGATTTCTGGCATGCCGCACGGCTGAAGGCGGCACGGCAGAAATTATCACCAGCGGCGTGTTGCCCTGGGCAATGTGCTCCACGATCTCGCTGAACAGCAACTTGGTCGAAAGCACCTTGGCAGTGATTCCGCGAGATGCCAGGCTCGCCCTGAGCATCTCGCCGGCCATTTCGTCGGCCAGGTCGCGCGAGGGGACGATGAAGATATCGCGTGAGGACCGCTCCGCATCGGATGTTCTGGCAGGCTCGGCAGCGACCGGCTCGGCAGACAGCGGAACTTCGTCCATCAGGTCCTGGATGTTCTCCAAGATGTAGAGCCGGCGATCGTCTTCCAGGGTTCCGCGGTGCGCATCCGTTTCGACATGCTCCATGGCGGGCAGCAGCACGTGCTCATAGAGTTCGTCAGCCGAATGCTGCTTGAGATACTCTTCCACGATTTCGCGAGGCTCGTCCTCATCGTTGACGAGCAGCCGCTGGTAGAGGTGCGCACCGGGAGGCAAAACTTCCGTGTCCGAAAACATCACATGCAGGAATTCGAGCTGCGGCACATAGCGGCCCAGCACCACGATGCACACCGTGAGCGGCATGCTCAGCACCAATCCCGTTGCGCCCCACAACCAGGTCCAGAACATCGCCGCCAGGATCACCGCCATCGTCGAGATGCCCGTGCTGGACTGGTACATCAGTGGCTCCATCACGTTGTTGACGAGGAGCTCCGCGGCCAGGTACAAGCCCATGACGATGATTGGCGTCGTCCAGACTCCTGGCGGCGAGACCGCGATCGACAGCAGGATGCCCAGACCCGCACCCAGCCAGGGCCCAACATACGGTACATAGCGCAGGATGCCGCCGAGCATGCCGAGCAGCAGCGCGTTGGGCACACCTACCAGATACAGACTCAGTGCCATCATCACGCCGTAGCTGGCGTTAATGATCAATTGCGCCCGCAGATAGCGGCTTACGCGATGCGCAGCGTCGTCGAGCGCTTGGGTCGTGACGTTAATCTGGTGCGGACCAATAAGTCGTATCAACCGATTGCGCAGATCTTCGCGCGCCAGCAGCATAAAAATCAAGAATACGATCACGATGCCCAGCGTGGCGAGCATGCCGAATGCCTCGGGCAGCAGGCCGGTGACGATGCCGACTCCGGCCGGCGTGGTGTCGACGATCTCGACGGGCACGGGTTTTACTTCGACGATTTCCTCAACGCTGGGTTCGCCTCTTGCTTCCGCTTTTTCTTTCTCCACGACTCTCGATTTGTCTTCCGCCTCACGAATTTCCCGATCGATTCGCTTAAAGACGTTCTGGGCGCGCGAGATAGCTGAACTCTGACCCTGTTTCAGTGCGTCAATCCGACTCACCAGGTTCGATTCGTATTTCGGCAAATCACTGGCCAGCGATCCGAGTTGATTGGTGACAATCCAGCCGAACGCGACAAAGAGCATGAACACCGCGGCAACCACAATCAGCACCGAGGGAATGCGCCCGATCTTGAGCCGCTGCAAACGAGTGACGGAGGGGGCCAGAATGAAGGCCAGCAGCGTGGCCAGCGCCAGCGGAATCAGGATCTCCGACGCCAGGTAAAGTGTCGCCACTACCGTGACGATCAGTACCAGCGTGTAGAGCTTTGAAATGTCCGATTGCGTCTCGGGACGTGGCATGCGCTCGCGCGACCTCGCGGGTAGGAGAGAACGATCCGGCAGAGGGCGCTCGCGATCGATTCGGCACAGGGTGAGCGGCGCCGGCCTGCGAAAGCGAAATCGAGAGCAATTCTAATGCCGGCCGCTCGACCGTCAATTCGCTAAGGTCGTTACTCTCCGCGGATTGGGCCGATTGGAACCGCTCACGCGGTAACAGGTTGCGTTTGCCGATCCCCCGGCGAACGACTAAAATCGCCTTCTTTCCAGGAGTTCGCCCCGGCCCGGCTGTTTGCCGGCGGCCGGCCCCTTCCGCCATCTCTCCACACGCTTATGCCGCGCTATAACCCTGCCGTTATTGAACCCAAATGGCAACGCTTTTGGTCGGAGCACCGCACGTTCGCCGCGCCGCGCATGCCCGCGGGACCCAAGTGCTACGTGCTCGACATGTTTCCCTACCCCAGTGGCGACGGCCTGCATGTCGGCCATCCGGAAGGGTACACCGCGACCGACATCATCTGCCGCTATCGCCGGATGTGCGGGCACAGCGTCATGCACCCGATGGGCTGGGACGCCTTCGGTCTGCCGGCCGAACAGCATGCCAAGCGCACCGGCACTCCGCCTCGCGTGACGACCGAAAAGAACATCGCCACCTTCAAGCGGCAGCTTCAGATGCTCGGTTTCAGCTACGACTGGGACCGCGAACTGGCCACCACCGACCCGGATTACTTCCGCTGGACGCAGTGGATCTTCCTGCAACTGTTCGATACCTGGTTCGATCGCGACCAGCAGCGGGGGCGTCCGATCTCGGAGCTGCCAGTTCCCGACGATGTTCGCCAGGCCGGTGAAGAAGCGGTTCGCCGCTTCCAGGATGCTCATCGCCTGGCCTACCAGTCCGAAGCCCCGGTGAACTGGTGCCCGGCGCTGGGCACGGTCCTCGCGAATGAAGAAGTCATCGGTGGCCTTAGCGAGCGCGGCAGTCATCCGGTCGTGCGGATTCCGCTGCGGCAGTGGATGCTCAGGATCACGGCCTATGCCGACCGTCTGGAAAAAGACCTCGAAGGGCTCGACTGGTCCGAAAGCATCAAGGCCCTGCAGCGCAACTGGATCGGCCGCAGCACGGGCGCCGAGGTCGACTTCTACGTCGGCCACGATCAGGGGCCCTCGGGAAAGCCGAATCCTGGCGAGTTCAAGGAATGGCGCAACCAGCGCGCTGCCGGGAGCTTTCCGGATAAGCCCGGCGAGGATGTGATCCGCGTCTACACCACGCGCCCTGATACGCTTTTCGGCGCAACCTACATGGTGCTCGCGCCCGAGCATCCGTTCGTTGGTCGGCTGACGCGGCCCGAGCAGGCCGACGCCGTGAAAGCCTATTGCGAACAGGCCTCGCACAAGAGTGACCTCGACCGGACCGATCTGGCCAAGTCCAAGACCGGCGTCTTCACCGGCTCGTTTGCTGCGAACCCGGTGAACCAGCGCCCCGTTCCGATCTGGATCGCCGACTACGTGCTGGCCAGCTATGGCACGGGCGCGATCATGGCCGTGCCGGCGCACGATACGCGCGACTTCGAATTTGCCAGGCAGTTTAACCTGCCGATCGTGCCGGTCGTCGATCCTGGCGCAGATGCGGTCGATCGGGCGCAGGTGCTGGCCGGCGAGGCCGTGTTCCCCGGCGAAGGCGTGAGTATCAATTCGAGCAGTTACGACGGTATTCCCACAGCCGAGTTCAAGGAGCGGATCACAGCCGATCTCGCCGACAGGGGGCAGGGGCGCGAAGCCGTCAACTACAAGCTCCGCGACTGGCTCTTCAGCCGCCAGCACTTTTGGGGCGAACCGTTCCCGATCCTCCACGAACTTGACGCCAGCGGGAATCGCACGGGCCTGATGCGCACGGTGCCTGCCGTTGAGCTCCCAGTAAACCTGCCGGAGCTCGAAAAGTTCGAATCGCACGGTAGCCCCGAGCCGCCACTCGATCAAGCACCTGAAAGTTGGCTGTACGTGACGCTCGACGGCCGGCGCTACAAGCGTGAAACGAACACGATGCCGCAGTGGGCCGGCTCTTGCTGGTATTACCTGCGCTACCTCGATCCGAAGAACGACAAGGCGCTGATTGATTCCGCGGTCGAAAAGGCTTGGATGCCGGTCGACGTGTACATCGGCGGCGCGGAGCATGCCGTGCTGCATCTGCTGTATGCCCGCTTCTGGCACAAGGTGCTCTACGACCGCGGCTACGTCAGCACGGTCGAACCGTTTCAGAAGCTCGTGAACCAGGGGATGATCCTGGGTGAAGTCGAACTTACCGGCTACCAGGCGGAAGGGGGCGAGTGGGTGAGCGCCTCAGCGGTGAGCACCAGCGACGACGACGGCAAGCCGCGCCTGAAGCTGGGCGGGGAAGAAGTCATCACGGTTAAAGTGCCGTTCGATCAGGTGACCAAGAGCGGCGAGAGCTTCGTGCTCAAGGATCAGCCGGAAATCCGGCTCGAAAGCCGCGCATACAAGATGTCGAAAAGCCGCGGCAACGTGGTGAACCCGGACACCGTGGTGCGCGAATACGGCGCCGATTCGCTCCGACTCTATGAGATGTTCATGGGCCCGCTCGAAGCCACCAAGCCCTGGAGCATGGAAGGTGTCAACGGCGTGCGCGGCTTCCTCGATCGCGCCTGGCGGATGATTGTCAACGAACGGGCGGAAGGCCTGGAGCTGAACGCCGCGGTGGTCGACGACGCGCCAACGGTTGAGCAGAATCGCATCCTGCACAAGACGATTCAAGGCGTCACGCAGGATTTCGAGCGGATGGCGTTCAATACTTCGATCTCGAAGCTGATGGAGTTCACGAACTACTTCTTCAAGTGCGACCGCAGGCCCCAGGCGACCATGGAGCAGTTCGTGCTGCTGCTCGCCCCGCTCGCGCCGCATCTGGCCGAAGAGCTGTGGGCGTTGCTCGGCCACGAGAAAACTTTGGCATACGAACCCTGGCCCAAGTTCGATCCCGAGGCGGTTCGCGAAGACACGGTCGAGATTCCAGTGCAGATCAACGGTAAGCTGCGGGCCCGCGTCGAAGTTCCCACCGGAGCGGACTCGCCCGCCATGGAGCAGGCCGCGAAAGACGACGTTCGGATCGCCGAGCTGCTGGCCGGCAAGACCGTGGTGAAGTGCGTTGTCGTTCCCGGCCGAATGGTCAATTTCGTAATCAAGTAGTTTCCCGATTAGCCCAGGCAAACAAGCGGCGTTACATGGCGGCGCCGCTTTCGCTGAAACTTCAAGTGACAGGTAGCAAGCATGCGGAATGTATTGACGTTGGTACTCGGTGGCGGACGTGGCACCCGGCTTTACCCGCTAACGCACTATCGCTCGAAGCCGGCCGTGCCGCTGGCCGGTAAGTATCGACTGATCGACATTCCACTGTCGAACTGCATCAACAGCGGGCTGAACCGGATGTACGTGCTCACGCAGTTCAACTCGGTGAGCTTGCACCGGCACATTCGCCGGACCTATGCTTTCGACGCCTTCAGCGCCGGTTTTGTCGAGATTCTCGCCGCGCAGCAAACGCTCGATACCGAGAACTGGTATCAGGGTACGGCCGACGCTGTGCGGCAGAACCTCCGCTATATCGACCAGCTGGAGTACGAATACGTACTCGTGCTCTCGGGCGATCAGCTTTACCGGATGGATTTCCGCCAGATGCTCGCGGCACATAAGGAGTCGCAGGCCGACGTCACGATCGCCGGAATTCCGGTCGATCGCCAGACGGCCCGCTCGATGGGCCTGATGCGGGTCGATGATTCGGGCCGTGTGGCGGGCTTTCTCGAGAAGCCGCAGACCGACAAAGAGATTGACATCGTGCGGATGGAGCCCTCCTGGATCGACGCGCGCGGCATTGAAAGTCGCGGCCGCGATTGCCTGGCCAGCATGGGCATCTACCTGTTCAACCGCCCCGCGCTCGTCAAGCTGCTGACGATGACCGACTATCACGACTTTGGCCGCGAGATTTTCCCCGCCGCCACACGCTCGCATCGCGTGCAGGTGCACCTGTTCGACGGCTATTGGGAAGACATCGGCACCATTCGCTCCTTTTACGAAGCCAACCTGCAGCTGGCCGCGGTCGATCGGCCGTTCGACCTGGCGTCGGCCGTCGCGCCGATCTACACCCGGGCGCGCTTCCTGGCGCCGTCGCGATTGGATGGCGTCACGGTTCGCAACAGCCTGATCGCCGATGGCTGCGAGATCGAAGACGGGACGGTGATCGAGAACAGCGTGATTGGCGTGCGATGCCGGATCGGTAAGAACGTCACGATTCGCGACTCGGTGTTGATGGGGAACGACGAGTACGAAACCGCTGCCGAAGCGGCCCAAGCCGAGGCCGCGGGCACGCCGCGCCAGGGAATCGGCGCCGGCACGACAATCCGCCGGGCGATCCTGGACAAGAACTGCCGGATCGGTGAGCGGGTGAGCATCGTCAACCAGCGCGAGTTGGATTCCACCGAGAACACGGCCGACGAGACCGAGCAGGCCGTGATTCGCGACGGGATCGTCTGCGTTCCACGCGGGGCGGTTGTGCCAAACGGCTGGGCGATTTGAAGCGATCGCGTCGTAAAACGTGGCTCGCGGCACGAGTGGCGGTATCCGTGGTGCCGCCGCCCTGCAGCCCCTGTTGAACACCCGCTTGACACGGATTGTGAACATATGTACATTAATGCGTATTAAGGCTGACAAACACCTAAACGGCCGCCGTCTGGCCGCGGAACCCCGCTACTTGCCCTCGGTGATTGGGCACATACACGTCTCGCAGCGGGGTTGTCATGGTCGCGGAAACTTGCCGCGTGTCGTTCACGAATCGGCAGTGGGAGGCTTATCAATTCGTGCTCGAGTTTCACCGGCGGTGGCACCGCGCGCCGACAGCCGTTGAGCTCGGCCAGGGGCTGGGAGTCACCCTGGTCGAATCAACCAATCTCATCGGCGCACTGACGGCGAAAGGCGTTCTCCAGCGTCGCGTGTACCACGTGCTGGCGGTTGTGCCGCCGAGCTACCTGCACGAGGAGCAAGCGGAGACAACTTTGATGTCACACGCGGGCTGAATCAGCAATGCTTGAGCTGGTTCACCACGCGATCTGCTCGAAGAGTTTTCGCAGGCGCTCGCCGCGAGCAGGATTGATCATCGCGACGAAGGAGACTCTGCCCAGCAGGTGGCCGCGAAAGTCTTCGTGGCCGGTTCGGTTTTGACTCGCAGCGCCGTTGCGAATGCAGTTGGTCAACGTCGCTTTCAAGCGGTCGAAGTCCGCACGGGGCACGTTCGCGTGCTGATTCACGACGATGCCTGCCAGACGCTGGCGCACTCCGCGGCGCATGATGCGCGTTTTGCGGTGATGCACGGAGAACCCTTCTTCCATCGCGATGGCACACGCATGGAGCTGAAAGCGCATCACGATGCGCTCGAAATCGCGGTCGCCTGAGAAGGCCAGGTCGTCCGCGTAGCGCGTATAGACCGCGCCGGCCGAACTGGCGAGGCCGCTTAGCCGACAGTCCAGGCGATAGGCACACAGGTTGGCCAGCGCCGGCGAGGTCGGCGATCCCTGCGGCAAGTGCGGCTTGGAATATAGCGAGCACGCGTCGCGCATTTGCAAGCCAGGCAAGAACGACGCTGCATCTCTCCAGATGTCCGCCGGAGCCGAGTTCCTACATAGTCCGGCCAGGATGGCGGCGACGCATTCGGGATACCCGACCGTGCGGAAGAGGGCCTGAATGCGCGCCGCGGAGATCGATGGGAAGAAGTCCTGGAGGTCGAGCCGCAGCACGACTTGCCGGCCTGCATGCGGTGCGGCGAAGGTCTTGATCGATCGACCGCGCAGAAAGCCATGCGCGGCGTCGTGCGGGGGGACGTGCTCGAGGATGCCACTGAGGATCCGCCGCTGCAGGGCTTTGAGTCGCGGTTTGGGCACTTCGATCAGTCGTACTTGTCCGAACCGCTTCGCCAAGGTGCGGTAATGGTAATGTCGCAGGCAGCGTTGATTGCGCTTGTGCTCGAATGAGCGCCGGTCGGTAAACCAGTCCAGCTCGCTGACGGTCAGGCCCAGCCACTCGGATAGTTCGCCTGGGCTGCAGATCGTGGGAACATTCCAGGTGGACGCGGACGCGACCGGATTCATTGCAGGCCGCGCGTTGAGCCGATCGACGAGCGCTAGTTGATGCTTGCCTGCCGCATCCAGAAAACCGCGGTCGCGAAGGATGAACTGGCTAACCTCACGCTGCCGAGGATGCGCTCCGTCTTTGAACGAATTGCACACCCGGTGAGCCAGTGGGCTGAGCCAACGCCAACGCCTGCCCAGCAAGTGGGCTCCCCGATCGACTAGCCCATCCACATCGAGCGTGCCGGCAAGGAACGCCGTGGCGAGTGCTTGGGCAATGACGGCATGGCTATGCATGGAAAAATCGGGCCGCAGAGTACCCTAACGAGTCTGGTCTGGCGTGAGCAATTGTGCGCGCAGCGCACCGGGGCTCACGCGTCGAAATCCGAACCCTTCACGATCCCCTGGGGTATCCCCAGAGAGGCAAGCTCGAACGTGCAATACGCTCGAACGTCACCGGCTTAGGGTACTCTGCGGCCACAAATTGGAGTGGGATGCATCGGAATTGTTGAAACAGGGACATCACTCGTTATCCGCGCGGAACGGTAAGCAGTAGTGTCACCGTTTCGACAGACCAGCACATCACATCAGCAAATCGCGAATCGGCGTGCCAGGGCAGATCGTCAGTGGGCGGCCTTGCGCGTCGGGCAGTGTGAGATGCGGTTCGACGCCGAGCAGATGATAGGCCGTGGCCACCAGGTCGACGGGCGCGACAGGGTTCGAAGACGGATAAGCGGCGTGGCGATCGGAAGAGCCGTACACGTGCCCGCCGCGCACACCGCCGCCGGCAAGCACGCTGGTGAAGCATCCCGGCCAATGATCGCGGCCATCACGTCCCGCGCCGGCATCGCTGTTGCGCTGACCCACGCGCGGCGTGCGGCCAAACTCGCCCGTCCACACGATGAGCGTTTCGTCGAGCATCCCGCGCTCCGAAAGATCATCGAGCAGCGCGCTGAACGCCTGATCGGCCGGCGGCATCAAGCGATCCTTGAGATCGATGAAGTTGCGGCTGTGCGTATCCCAATACACGCTGACGTTCTTGATTCCATCGCTGGGCCAGAACACGGTCACCAGCGGCACGCCGCGTTCGACCAGCCGGCGCGCTTGCAGCACCGACTGACCGTGCGGATTGAGTCCATAACGCTCACGCATCTCGACGGGCTCTTGCGAGAGATCGAACGCTCCGCCGGCGCTGGCGGAATTCAGAATGTCGAACGCGCGTTCGACGTGGTGATCCATCGCGCCGAGCGCGGCGGATTTCGCGTGCGCTTCGAGCTGGCGATTCACATCGGCCAGCAGTTTGCGGCGGTTGTCGAGCCGGTCGACAGATATCTCCGCGGGTAACTGGAAGTCTCCCACGCGGTAGTCGGCGGCCGCGGGGTTCGCATCGATCGAAAGTGGATCGAGGGCTGGTCCCAACCAGCCGGCCGATTGGCCGTGGCTCTGTTCGACGAACCGAGGCACATCGTTCTCCAGTTTCGGCCGCATCGAGACGAACGGCGGTAGTGGATCGCGTCCGCGACCGAGCCGGGAGAGCACGGCCCCAATGTGCGGCCAGTCGGCCCGCAGGTCCGTGGGCGCGGGCGGCTGACCGGTGAGCAGATAGCTGGTGGCGGTGGTGTGGTTCACGTCGCCGTGCGTTACTGAGCGCACGATGGAAAGCTTGTCCGTCCGCTGGGCGAGTTGCGGAAAGTGCTCGCAAATGTGAATGCCCGGCACCTTCGTGGAGATGGGGCTGAACTCGCCGCGGATCTCCGCCGGCGCGAGCGGCTTGAGATCCCAGGTGTCTTGCTGTGCGGGTCCGCCCCACATGAAGAGCAGGATGCAGGCTTTGGCCCGGCCGAACGTGCCGGCTGGCAGTTCCGGCGTCGGCAGGTCTGCCGCCAAGGCGCGACGACGCAGCAGGTCC
>JBGSKX010000283.1:0-8168 GCA_041741015.1 Pirellulales bacterium | reverse complement strand
GCCAGGTGCGGCACGGGATCAACGCCGCCACCGATGCGGTCGCTCATGGCACAGGCCTGGCTGCAGAACGGCGGGCGGCCATTGGCTCCGTCATCGCGCACGTCGACCGGTGCGAACAGCCGCACGATTGGCAAGTGCAGCAGTGCCGCCGAAGCGACGCCGGCGTAGCCGTACGGGCAGCCGGCCAGCCGACGCATGACGGAAGTGGCCCCGGCGCGATCGAAAGTCCAACGGTCCGCGGGATTCGTGTGGTAGACATCAATCGCGCCGGGGAATTTTCGGACCTGGCTGGAAAGCGTGACCGCCCGGCCGCCGTGCCACTCGCGGACTTCGAGGCAGAATAGATCGTCGCCCCACCAGGCGGCCTTGGCGGCGTGCGAATGTTCGCCGCGGCCGGCGATGGAGATCAGGCCGCGGCGGCGGAACAGCAAGAGATCGGCATCGCGAATCAGCGGACGAGCTTCGGCATACGGGACAAGAACGCGCGGAATGCTGGTGGCCGGAGCGGCTGTTTCTGGCGAGCTTGCTGTTTCGTGCGAAGTGATTGCCATCTTTCTCTCTCCCAACAAAAAAGGGCCCCTGAACCGGAACGTGTCCGGCGCAGGGGCCCTTTGGATACCTGAGCCTACAGGTGGCTCAAGCTCGCGCTGATACCCAGTGCAAACGAATTGACTTCATCAACAACTGAACCTTAGCAAGAGGGCTGGCCTGATTTCAACTGGCCGTTTTTGAGAATCTTCGATTGTTCGCGCGCAGTGTGGATGCGCGAGTGCGGAAGGTGTTACAGGACAACGTCGTGCGGTGCGCGCGAGTCACACGCGTACGGGAAGAATTTTTTTCAGCGCAGAGGACGCGGAGGTTCGCAGAGGGGAAGACAGGAAGGGAAGAAGAGGAGTGAACCACAGATGAACACAGATAAACTCAAATAAGAGAATGGGAAGGGAGAAGAGAAGCAGGAGAGGCCGAGAAAAACGAGCGGGCATTTGTTCGGCCATCTACCTCCCATCTGTGTCTATCTGTGTTCATCTGTGGTTCTCTTCGTATCTCCCTCTACATTCTCCTCTGCCCTCCTCCTCTGCGAACCTCCGCGTCCTCTGCGGTTAGTCTCTCCTCCCGCCCTCAAAACCGCCCAGCTAGCACGCCCGAACTGACCTAGTTCGAAGGCGGCGGTTTGCGTATTCTCCTCCGCCCAGGTTTGTACCCATGGAGGGGTTCCGATGCGCAAGTTCCTCGCTCTCGTCATTGCCTTGGCCGCCGGCAGCGGCTGGCTGCTGACCAATAACTTCAAGCTCGAAGGCCTGGGCGGCATCACGCTCACGCCGCGCGACAGCGCGCCCAGCGATCCCGGTGCGCTCGGCCTGCCGGGCGTCCAACGCAACGGCAACGCAGTACGCATCGCCTCGTTCAACATCCAGGTCTTCGGCGAAAGCAAGATGGCCAAGCCGCGCGTCGCCGCGCTGCTGGCCGAGATCGTCCGCCAGTTCGACATCGTCGCCGTCCAGGAAATTCGTTCGAAGCAAAACATCCTGCCCCAGTTCGTCGACATGGTGAACGCCACGGGCCGGCACTACGACTACGTGATCGGTCCCCGCTTGGGCCGCACCTCGAGCAAAGAGCAGTACGCCTTCATCTTCGACACAGCCAGCATCGAGATCGATCGCACGGCGCTGTACACCGTCAACGATCCGGACGACCTGCTGCATCGCGAACCGCTGGTCGGCTGGTTCCGAGTCCGCGGGCCAGCGCCCGAGGAAGCGTTCACGTTCTCGCTGGTGAACATTCACACCGATCCCGACGAAACGGCGACCGAGCTCGACGCCCTGGCCGATGTGTTCCGCGTAGTGCGCGACGATGGCCGCGGCGAGGACGACGTCATCATCCTCGGCGATCTGAATGTCGACGACCGCAACCTCGGCCGGCTGGGCCAGATCTCGAACATCACCTGGGCGATCACCGGCGTGGCGACCAACACCCGCGGCACGAAGCTCTACGACAACCTGGTGTTCTCGCAGCTTGCCACGGCCGAATACACGGGCCGCTGGGGCGTGTTCGACATGATCCGCCAGTTCAACCTGACGACCGAGGAAGCCCTGGAAGTTTCCGACCACATGCCGGTCTGGGCGGAGTTCTCGCTCCGCGAAGGCGGCATCCCGGGCCGCGTGGCGATGCGCGCGTTCAATGCGACGACGAGGTAGGGCGACGTGATTGCCTTCTGCGGTGTGCCACTGTCTGGCTTGCCCAGCAGTGCGGTCTTCTGGTTTCACCTTGCACGCCACTAGCCGATCGACGTTTTCGTGACGAGATCCAATTCAATTGATTCTGAGAGTGCAAGTCAAGCGCTGAGGGAAACACACTGCTGGGCTGGGTCAGACAGTGGCACCCGTCATTCGGCGTCTGCGCGCCAAGCGTCTCCTCAGTTACAATCCACCCATGACCCTCACACCTCGCTTTGAAGAAGCCCTCGCATACGCCGCGCGGCTGCACGCCGAGCAGCGCCGCAAACGGACCGACGTGCCGTACGTCGCGCATCTGCTTTCCGTCACCGCCATCGTCCTCGAACACGGTGGCGACGAAGACGAGGCGATCGCGGCTTTGCTGCACGACGCGGTTGAAGATCAGGGCGGAGCTCCGCGGCTGGCCGAGATTCACAGCAAGTACGGTCCCCGCGTGGCCACGATCGTCGCCGCCTGCACGGACACCGACCTGACGCCCAAGCCTCCCTGGCGAGCGCGGAAGGAAGCGTACCTCGAACACCTCACCACGGCCGATCGCTCGACGCAGCTCGTCTCCGCCGCCGACAAGCTCCACAATGTTCGCTCGCTCGCCGAAGACTACCGCACCGCGGGCGAAGAGGTCTGGGCCCGCTTCAACGGCGGCCGCGACGGCACACTCTGGTACTACCGCGCCGTGCTGGAGCGCCTCGACAAGCTCGCCGGCACCGCGCTGCTCGATCACCTCCGCCGCGCGATTGAAGAGCTGGAGCAACTGGCAGGCGGATAGATTAACCGCAGAGGGAGGAAAGAGGAGAGAAGAAGGAAGAATGAGAGAACCACAGATGAACACAGATAAACACGAATAGAAAAGAGGAAAGGAAGATTTACAACTTCCAAATAGCTGGCTGCCGCATTATTTGTGTCCATCTGTGTTCATCTGTGGTTCGTACTCGTTCCGCTCTTACTTCTTTGTCCCCTCGTTATTTCCGCTGCGGCCTCTGCGAACTCTGCGGCTAATCCTTCCTCTTTCTACTCAGGTCTAGCGGCGGGCTTCGCGCACCAGGTGGCGGAGTTCAGGGACGATCAGCTTCTCCATCGCGAGGCGCACCGCGGCCGGCGAGCCGGGCATCGTCAGCACGACGGTCCGCTGCATGAGTCCACCGGTGGCGCGGCTGAGCATCGCGGCGGCGCCAATGTCGTCGTAGCTGAGCATCCGGAACAGTTCGCCGTAGCCGGGAAGTTGCTTCGTGATCAGCGAGGTGACGGTTTCGAACGTCTGGTCGCGGCTCGAGAGGCCGGTGCCGCCGGTAAGCAGGATCGCGTCGATAGCCGCGTCGTCTCGCAAACGTTCCAACAGCGGCCGCATCCGGGCCGGGTCGTCAGGGATGATCTCGCGATGGGCGATTTCGAAGCCCGCGGCCGTGAGATGGTCGCAGACGGCCTGGCCGCCGGTATCGGTCTCGAGAGTGCGGGTGTCGCTGACGGTGATCACGGCGCAGACGACCCGGTCGGGTGCCGTGGCGCGATGCTGGGCGGAAACCTGGCTCATGCGATGCTTTCGATGAACGACCAAGGGGAAATGCGACTACAGGCCGCGAAATCGGCATAACTGGAACCTGCCAGCAGGGCGGCAAAGTTCGCCGCTCACGACGAGGACAAGTATACTGAAAGATGCGGCGGCACGGCCACGAACGCTTGCCCAGTCAACTCTGCATGAAACGCAACCTCGTCACTGCGACGCTCTTCGCCCTGGCGGCGGCCGGCTCGATCGGTCCTGCGCGGGCGGATATCTTTGCGCTGAAGAACCAGGGGGAAGTACGCGGCGAGCTAGTGAACAAAAACGAATCGCCGCGGAAAAGCTACGTGGTGAAAACCGCCAGCGGCGGGCACGTGATGCTCGATGCGGCCGAGGTGGCGGAAGTCCGGCCGCAATCGGCCGCCGAGATGAAGTACGATCGCTATCGGGGAGACTGTCCCGACACGGTGGACGGCCACTGGAAGATGGCCGAGTGGTGCAAGACCAATCGACTCAGCAAGCAGCGTGAAGACCACCTGCGGATGCTGCTGGAAATCGATCCCGATCATGAAGCGGCCCGATACGCGCTAGGCTACAGCCAGATTGCTGGTCGCTGGGTCACGCAAACGCAAGTGATGGCCGAGAGCGGCTACATCCGCTCGAAGCATGCGCCGGGCAAGTGGATTCTGCCGCAGGAAGAAGAGCTGCTGGCGACGAAGGAGAAGGTGAACCGCGCGCAGCTCGAATGGAACACCAAACTCAAACGTTGGAGTTCGTGGATTGGCACCGACAAGGCTTCGCAAGCGATTGCGGGCATCAAGGCGATCGATGATCCGCTGGCGATTCGAGGACTGACCAGGTTTCTCGAGGATGACCAGCGGCAGGACATGCGGCTGCACTATGTGCAGGCGCTGGGGCGGATCAACGTGCCGGCGGCGATGGACGTGCTGGTTGGCGTGTCGCTCTTCGATCGGGATGAAGAGATTCGCCTGGCAGCGCTGGATGAAATCGTTTCGCGCGGTTATCGCGCCGGCGTGGGACGCTATGTGCAAGCGCTCAAGCACAAGGACAACGCGGTGGTAAACCGGGCCGGCGCGGCGCTTGGGAAGTTCAAGGATGAATCCTCGATTGGCCCCTTGATCGACGCCCTGGTGACGAACCACACGTACGTGATCAAAAAGGGCGACCCGGGGCAGACGTCGGCCACGTTTGGCAATTCGCCGGGAAGCGGCGGGCCAGGCGGTTTCAGTTTCGGCGGCAGCGGCACCGAGACGAAAAAAATCGATCATGAGAATCGTGACGTGCTGCAAGCCCTGGTCGACATGACCGGCGGCACCAGCTTCAACTACGACGTGAAGGCCTGGAAGTATTGGTTCGTCGCTCAGAAGAAGCCGGCCACGCTCGATGCCCGGCGCGACGGGTCGTGAGTAAGCAAGAGAGATTAACCGCAGAGGACGCGAAGGTTCGCAGCGGGAAGATAGAGGACCTCAAGGAAAGTGTGAGAGAAAGAGAGAACCACAGATAGACACAGATAAAACGGATTGAAAAGAGACGTCGCTTGCTTCGCACTCTTTCTCTATTTGTGTGTATTTGTGTTCATCTGTGGTTCTTTCTTTGTTGCCCTCTCTGTGAACTCGGTCGCTAGATACTCTACACCGTCAGCGATGCTTCCGGGCTAAACACCAAGAGGCCATGCGCGCGACGAAGTTTAGGCCGCTTGCACCACGCCGAATTTCGGCTTGCGCTTCGGGAACCAGCCTTCGCCGAGGACGGAGAGCGCGACGCGATCCTCGAGGTTCGGGCGGAAGATCGTGAGCAGCATCAGCGGCAGGTACCAGGCCATGTAGAGGCCGCCGCCCGTGGGAAGCCAGAATTGCGTGGCCAGCATGACGGCAGCCGAGCAGCTTAAGAGCGTGCCCAGGTTCTTTTGCGCCGGCCAGACGGCCAGGCTCAAACAGAACGCGGCGAGCAGTACCAGCACCGGATAACGATAGGCCGGTTCGATGATGCCAAAGCCCCAGAAGCCCTCGAGCCGGTCGGGCGCGAGGCTCGTCCAGCCGAACATCTGCTGGACGTAGGCCCAGAAGCTCGCCGGGCTGTCCGATATGAATGCCAGCGAAGCGATCGAGATCGCCACGGTCACCGCCACGCCCAGGCTGAAGCGAAGCAGACCCCGCTGCCAGTAAAAGCCCAGCCACAGCGGCAGCAGAAACACCGGGTAATAGATCGCACTGATCGCCAGGCCGATGAACACGCCGGCAATGAACGGCCGGCGGTACGTCACCACGGCCCAGACCAGCAGTGCCGCCGGTAACACGTGCCCCACGCGGCCGGAAAGCTGCGCGCTATAGGGCAACAGCAGGTACAGCGTGGCGGCGGCGATGCCGGTGCGAATGTTGTTGAAGTGACGATACCCGATCAGCACCATGCCGGTAACGATTGCCAGTTGAGACAAAATGGCCGTAATGCGCGCAGTAGCCACGCGCACGCGGTCTCGCCCCAACTCGCGTTGTTGCTGGGTATCGCGGGCGTCGATCATCAGCGCCTGCGTCGAGAGCGTCGGCAGCAGGTGCAACAGCGGATAGCCGGGACCGTGAACCGCGAGGTCCTGTTCTTCGCCGGGCTCGGGCGATTCGAGCGACTGCACGTGCTCGGCGCTTTTCACGCCGATCAGATCGTCCGGCTCCGTCTTGCTGTTCAGCACATTTGCCAGCAGGAACAGCACCGCGGCAACGCCCAGGAACGTCATCGCGCCGGGTGACAGGTTTGGTTCGAGCAGTGGGCGGCGCACCATGATCGGATCGAGCAGCAGCCGGATCATGAACAGGGCACCGGTGACGAACAGCCAGACGTAGCCATACTGCTCAATCTGGGGCGAGCTTTGGACCAGGCCATACTCAACCATCAAGAGGCCCGGGGCGAGCATGATCAGCCCGAGCAGGTCGAGATTGCGAACGCTCCAGACGCGGCTGAACTTGAAGAACAGACCGATCGTCAGCAGCGACGACAGATAAACCCAGGTCGTCGGGTGAACCTTTTGGTACTGAAATAGATATTCGCCCATGCGCGTCTGGCTGCCGTATGCAAGATCTCTCTAGGAAAGGAGATCCGTCGGGGTTCCGCCACCAATTGCGCCCGAGTGTGCCCGTCCGTTCCCGTATTACGCTCGAAGTGCGGCGTAACAGGAAAGAATACGGCATGGGGCCGGTTTTGCCAAGCATTGGCGGAGCCGCGTCGGCATTGCCAAAAGCGGGCCTGCGAGGTCGCTGAAATCCACCGTAACCCGAAGCGTGAGCGAGGCTTCCGGCCGATATTACCCCCGCTCACGCGTTGGGTTGTGATGAAGTGGCGATGGGCAGAGTACACTTCGCGCCGCAAAGCTTTACTGCTCGAGTCGCTCGCGGGCCTCGTCGGCCCAGGGGCTGCCCGGGGCCAGCTCCAGAAACCGCTCCCAGTGGCGGGCCGCCTCGTCCAATCGGCCCAGCGTGTCCAGCGTTCGGGCGAGGTGATAGTGGGCGTCTTCGTAGTCGTCGTGGAAGGTCAAAGCGCCCTCAAAGGCACTGACCGCCAGCTCATGTTCGCCCAGCTCGGCCAGCACACAACCCAGGTTCAGCCGGGCCTCGACATAATCTTCGTCCAGCTCGACCGCCATGTAGTAGCGTTCGCGGGCGGCGGGTAGTTCGCCCAGGCGATAGAGCGTTTCGGCCAGGAGGAAGTTGGTTTCTGCGCGGGGTCCACCAGCCACGAGCGAGGCCCGATAAGCGTCTGCCGCGGCGCGCAGATCGCCCTGATCCTCGAGCTGGCCGGCGCTGTAGAGCAGATCGTCAGGCGTCAGCGGCGGTTCGACGCGCGGATCGAACTGCAGCACGGCGTCGAGCGGGCGGATATCGAGTGACGAGTCGTCGGCTTCATCGGCGGCGTCGAAGTCGAAGCGTAATTGACCGCCCGCTTCGACGAGGCCCCCTTCCTGGCGCACGAGGAGCTGTTTGCCCTGTACGACGATGGAAAGCTCGGCCAGCGGGCGTTTCACCTGGGGAAGCTTCCGCGCCAGCGCGGCGAGCGCTTTGCCGATCGCCGCCGGGGACATGCCGGCGGTGAGCAGCTCCTGGATTCGGCGGGCGGTGGCGACTTCCTCAAAGGCGAAGTACGGCAGGCGGCGGACTTCGCGGGTGGCGACGAGCCAGCCGCGTCCGTGCCAGCGGCGGATCGTCGAGACTTCCGCGCCTGCCAGTCGGGCAAGCATCGGCGGCGTGTAAAGCTGCTGGGCATCGTGTTCGCGTTCGACCAGGCCAAGTTGCTGCCAAAGCTGCGACTCGCCGATGATTGCGAGCGTGCCGGATTCGTAAGCCATGCGCGCGGCCGGTTCGAACGAAGCGGCCGCGGATCGGGGATCGGCCGGAGCGTCCTGCTCGCCGAGCACGACAAGCGTGGTGGCGGCG
>JBGSKX010000282.1:0-24388 GCA_041741015.1 Pirellulales bacterium | reverse complement strand
GTCGCCGCGCCCGTCACACGCAGCCGCGTGCGCAGGATCCGCCACGCTTCGACCGGGCTGAGCCGAAACACCTCGGCCTGCGGGCCATCGGCCGCGATGCTCACCCGCGCGCCCGGCGCCGAGACAAACGGATTCCGCGCGATGTACCGATCTTCGAACATGATGAGTTGGATGTGATCGCTGTTGGCGCAGGCGAACTTCCGCCCCCAATCGTCGAACGACATGCCATGCTGAGCGCCGCCGCTCTCGGGCCGCAGGTCGAGCCTCTTCGGATCGAACGAGAAATCGCGCCCGCTGAGCGTGACGGGCCTGAACTGGGGATCGTCGGGCCGCGTGATTGCGCCACCGCCCGTACTGGCCGTGCCGTGAATGCGGTTGTCAGGCCCCCAGCGAAAGCTGTTCAGCATTCCTTGCACGTTGCCGCGCGAGAAGCCGGTGAAAACCAGTCGCTTCTCATCCGCCTTGCCGTCACCGTTGGTGTCTTTCAGATAGTAGATGTCCGGCGCAGCGCCGACGAACACGCCGCCATCCCAGCAGGTGATCGCCGTTGGCCAGGAAAGCCCCTCGACAAACACCGTGGCCTTGTCGAACTTGCCGTCGCCGTCAGTGTCTTCGACCAGTCGCACGCGGCCCAGGTTGTCTTTGTCCTGCTCCGAGTAGTCGCGCATCTCGACCACGTACATCCGGCTGTCGGCGTCGAAGTCGATCGCCACGGGGCTCGCCACCAGCGGTTCGGCCGCCACTTGCTCGAGCTTGAAGCCATCCAGCACCTGGAACGTCTCCAGCGCGTCGGCCGGCTCGTGCGGCGCAATCCTCGGCAACTCGGCGCCAAAGTCCTCCTGCGGCTTGTGCCCAAGCTGCTTATCCAGAAACTCATACGAAGCGAATCGCTCCGGCGGCGGAAAGTCATGCGGAGCATCCGGATAGCGAACCTGCAGATTGTCGCCCGCGCCGAGCAGTTCATAGACCGGCTTGGCCGCCGCGATCACCTGCCGCACACCTTCCACCTCGAAGTTGTCGTCGTGGAGCGGCGAGACCGAGAAGAACGCCCGCGGCGCGAACGAGGCCACGATCTCGTGCATGTCGAACGGCACCTTGTTCGGATCGAGCCCATACACGTCCCGAATCCGCGGCACGTAGCGGTCGCTGGTCCAGCCTTTCAGGTTGCCGTTGTAATAGTGATGAAACGGCGTCCAGCCACAGCTCGAGACGATCGCCTTCACGCGGTCGTCGAACACGCCCAGAAACATCGCGTTATGACCGCCAAGCGAGTGGCCGATCGCCCCGATTCGCGTGGCATCGACTTCCGGCCGGCTCGCCAGCAGATCGACGGAGCGCATGTGATTGAAGATCCCCTTCATCGAGCCGGACACATAATCGTCGGCATTGAAGTCGTACTCATAGTCGCCAAAGCTCGGGTAGTCCGGCACGATCACCACGTAACCACGTTTGGCCAGCTCCAGCCCGTAGTGCTTGTTCTCGTTCGGGCCCAGTCCGGCGGGCTCCATCTTGCCCAGCGGCGTCGTCTGGTGCAGCGCGACGATGCCCGGCACTTTGCGGCCTTTCAGCCCCTTCGGCACGAAAAGATACGCCGGTACGCGGTCGTTCTTCTCAGAGAGATACGTGAGCTTATAGCGCGTGAACGTGGGACCTTCGAACGTCTCTTCGATCTTGACGTCCAGCGGCGCGAGTTTCGAACGGTCGGGCAGGGGGCCCATCGCCTGTTGCATGCCCGACAGAATGTGTTCGCGCCGCTTTGCCCAATCCTGCGGCTTTTTCACGGGATGCTCGCCCGCCGCATCGCGAACGACCATGAGCTGGCAATGATTCGGATACTCCGGCGTCTCGACAGTATCGGCAGCGAACATAGTACCGCTCGCCAGGCTGGCGAGCAGGGTAGCGCACAGCGCGCATGAAAGGGAACGCATCATGATCGAAGGTCAGTGAGGTGTTCGTCAGAGGGGAAGCTACGTCGTATTCTCTCTAGACCAGCAGTTCCGGCACTACGTTGCCCGCGGGTACCAGCCGGTGCGGCCGCTTCAATTGATCGTGCAGCTCATACGCCGGATTGATGCCCAGAGCGTTGTAGATCGTCGAGATTACGTCACCGGGCACGAGCGCGTCGCCCGCCGGGAAGGCGCCGATCTTGTCGCTCGCGCCATACAGGAATCCGCCGCGGAAGCCGCCGCCCACGAGCATCAAGCTATAGCAATAGTTCCAGTGGTCGCGGCCACCGTTGTTGGCGTTGATCTTCGGCGTGCGACCAAAATCACCAAGCACGGCCACGATCGTGCGGTCGAGCATCCCCCGCTGTTTGAGATCGTCCACGAGGCTACTGCACGCAGCGTCGAGTTGCGGTAACAGGGTGTTCTTGAGCGAGTTGAAGTTGCCGCCGTGCGTGTCCCACGTGGCGTTGGCGTCCGGCGCCCAGGAGATCGTCACCGTGCGCGTGCCGGCCTCGATCATCCGCCGCGCGAGCAGCACGCTCTGGCCATAGATGTTCCGTCCGTAGCGCTCCCGCACCGCCTCGGTCTCGTCGCTGATCCGCAGGGCGTTTTGCGTCTGCGGCGATGTGAGCAAGCTGAGCGCGCGGCGGCGAAAGCCGTCCATCGAGTCATACGCCGACCGGCCCTGTCCGCGCTCGAAGTGCTCTTCAATGTTGCGAAACAGCGCCTCGCGCGCCGTCAGCCGATCGAGCGAAACATCCGCCGAGAGCGTCAGCTCGGGAACGGCGAAGTCCGCGGCGTTCGGATCCTTGAGCACGAACAGCGGATCGTAAGCGCGTCCGAGCATTCCGCCAAAGAAGCCCGACTGCGGCGGTCCGCCGGCGCCCTCTTTCGTGATGTACGGCAAACAAACGTGTGGCACGATCGGATGCTGCGGCGGTCGCAGGCTGCCGAGCACCGATCCCATCGAGGGATACTCGTCGGGTCCTCCGCCGACCGAGCGGATGTTATCGCCCCGATCGTGGCCCGTCAGGCTCGTGTACACCGCGGCCGCGTGGGCGTTGTTCACCGAGTGGTGCATCGAACGCACCACGGTGGCCAGATGCGCTTGCGCCGCGATCTTCGGCATGTGCTCCGAGAACTGTATGCCGGGCACGCTCGTGGCGATCGGCTTGAACTCACCGCGGATCCCGTCCGGAGCGTCGGGCTTCATGTCCCACATATCGAGATGACTGGGCCCGCCATTCAAGAAGATCAGCACGCAGGAATCTGCCCGCGGCGTGATCCCATTCTCTTGAGCGGCCGACTGTGCGGCGAGCAACCGCGGCAGCGAAATCCCCATCAGCCCCAGGCTGCCAATCTGCAGCATTTGCCGCCGCGTGACGACGGGAGTGCAGCCCAGCAGTCGGGTGCGTGGCTCGTGCGGCAGGTTCATGCTTCCTCCGCGGAACTAATTCGCGGTATGGCGCCCCGGGACTTCCATCGTGAAAGCAACCGGGCCAGCTTTGGCGAACCCGATAGGTCAGGTCCGCCGGCGGGGTCAAGTGACTTCTAGCTTAACATAAACGCCAGCCGATATGAAGCAGCGGAAGAGCCAGGCATTCTGGGAGACCTTTAGCCAATGACGGCGTTTGTTTGTTGGGTGGCCGGGACAGCTCTTGGTTTGTGGGTTCCTCTGGCACAAGAGTCCGCGGACCACGAAGAGCATTGCGTCTAATCGCCGCGTAGTGCGTGACCTGATGCCTCCTGTTGCTGGGCAACAGCAACAGTTTGTCGGTGCTACCCCGTCGCTTCTGGCTGATGCAGTCTCACTGTGTGGCTTCGAGCAGGACCACTATTTTGTCCGCTTCGGCGTTGGCTTTGGCCATCACGCTTTTGATGGAGACCGGTTTGCCGCCTTGTCGCTTGCTCTCGTCGGCGGCTTCCATGAAGGCGTAAATCTCGAGCGTCTCTTCGGCACTCACCGGTGGTGTGCCAGTCTTGAAGAACTTCACGATCTCGACCACCAGCGGCTTGTAGCCGTCATAGCCGCCGCTCTGGGCGATACCCTTGTCGCCGTAGACCGTGGCCCCATAGCCGTGCGCGCCGTCGCGCAGTCCGCGAAACGTGCCGATTCGGCCATCGTTCCACACGCCCACAACCAGCTCAGTGCCGTCGCTTCGCGCGCGCGTCACGTCTTTGCAGCCCGTCCCCATGATCGTGAACAGTGTTTCCACACCGTGAATGCCGTACCAGAACAGATCCGGATGATGCGATTCAAGCGTGCACGGTCCGCGCGCTTCGCAGCCCAGCACTTTGCCCACGCGGTCGTCGTCCCGCATGCCAATAATGCCTGGGCTGAACCGCAGCGATGAACTGGAGAAGATCGGCACCTCGTAATCCTTTGCCAGCTCGTAGATGGCAATCGCATCGGCCAGCGTTCCGGCCACCGGCTTGTCAACGAACACGGGCTTGCGCGCCTTCAGGACGGGAACGATTTGCTCGAGGTGCGGCCGCCCGTCGACGCTTTCCAAAAATACCACGTCAACTTCTTTCAGAAGGGCCTCGATCGACGGTGCAATCGCGATCCCCATCTTGCGAAACTCCTCGGTATATCCCTCCACGCGATCGGCGCTCGAAGGAATGTCGGGGCTGCCACCCGGGAACGCCGCCACGATTTTCACGCCGGCCAGGTCGCCTGTTGCTTCATCGCCGTTGAGCAACTTGGCAAACGCCGGAGCATGCGATGTATCCAGACCGATGACTCCTGCCTTGAGCACTTTCGCATCCTCCGCCGTTGCCCGAGTCGTCAAGATAAATAGGAGCGCAATCGCCGCGCTGATTGCCAGTCGAGCTGTTCGCATCAAATTCGCTCCCACTCTCATGTCCGCCAATGTTCAAGGGCCGCAATCGCCCCCGGTTTCGCCTCCAGTGTCGGTCCCACAGAGGCGCGGGTCAAGCAGCAAGCACTCGCCGCCGAACTGGGTCCCTTTCGCGGCCCCGCCCAAAGGTCTAGAATTCCACTTCACGAGGCGATCTGTCATTCGCCCGCTTCCACCGCTCATGCGAACGCCACGGAGCACTTGCCATGGCCAAAGAATATGCCAATCCCGAGGTCCTGGTCAGCACTGCTTGGGTCGCCGAGCATCACGCCGATCCCAACGTGCGAGTTGTTGAGTCGGACGAAGACGTTTTGCTTTACCAGATGGGCCATGTGCCTGGCGCGGTGAAGATCGACTGGCACACCGATCTACAAGACCAGGTCGTGCGCGACTACATCGACAAGCAGCGATTTGCCGAACTCTGCTCTTCCAAGGGCATCAGCAACGAAACCACCGTCGTCTTCTACGGCGACAAGAACAACTGGTGGGCCTGCTATGCGTTCTGGGTCTTCAAGCTCTACGGACACAAAGACTGCCGGCTGATGAACGGCGGCCGCAAGCGCTGGGAGGCCGATGGACGCGCGTGGTCGCGCGAGCAGGAGCCGAACTATCCCCACACCAGCTACGTCGCCGGGGATCCCGATCTTTCCATCCGCGCTTTCCAGCCCGAAGTGCTGAAGCACCAGCAGAAGGGGCGCCCGCTCGTCGACGTCCGCTCTCCCGGCGAGTATACCGGCGAGCTGTTACACATGGCCGACTATCCGCAGGAAGGGGCTCTTCGCGGCGGACATATTCCCGGCGCGTATAACGTCCCCTGGTCGCGCAGTGTCAACGACGACGGAACGTTCAGGTCCCCCAAGGAACTCGAAAAGCTATATGCAGGCGAGGCCGGCCTCAAGCGTCGCGCGCCGGTCATCGCTTACTGCCGGATCGGCGAACGCTCGAGCCACACTTGGTTCGTTCTGCAATACTTGCTCGGCTTTCCCAAAGTGAAAAACTATGACGGTTCCTGGACTGAATGGGGCAACACCGTCGGGGTGCCCATCGAGAAGGGGCCTGGTCCTAAGACGACCGACTTGGCCGCTTCGAAGTCGCCCGACACCGCGGAGTCCACTTCGTGAGCGCGGTTAACGAGCGGATCGACGAGATCGTCGGCGAGTTCGCCGAACTCGAGCCGCGCGAGCGACTCGAGCTGCTCTTGGAGTTTGCCGAAAAGCTGGCCCCGCTCCCCGAGCACTACCGCGCCCAGCGCGATGCGGGCCTGAACCGCGTTCATGAATGCCAGACGCCAGTCTTTCTTTGGGTGGAAAACGAAGGCGGGCGTGTCAACATCATCGCGGATGTTGCGCCCGAAGCCCCCACAGTTAAGGGTTTCGTCAGCATTCTGGCGGACATCTATCATGGAGCCAAGGCCGCCGACGTGATCGCCGCGCCGGCGGACATCGTCCAGCGGTTCGGCCTGACCGAAGCGCTCGGCATGGTCCGCATGCGAGGTCTGCAGGCCATCTCGCAGCACATTCGGCGTCGCGTGGCCGAATCAATCGCGAACTAATTGCTTCGCTGACCAGGGGGACAGTCCTAGGTCGCTAGCTCGAAAACTGCCAGTGGAATAAATCGCGCCACTGCGCTCGAATCCACATCAAGAACAGTTCTCCAATGTGCGCTCATCAGACCCTAACTTATGGGCGAAATCACACACCGAGGGACTGCCAATTTCTTGAAATTTTGACTGACACTCGAATCCCGTTTGACGCCGAGTTAGAGTAACTTCACTTCGCGGGCCTATCATCTGCTTCCTGTCTTTAGCAGACGCGAAAGCGGGGCGGACAGAGACCTTCTACTTTCCGTTTTCCTCATCTAGATTTTTTATCGATGGACGAAGTGTGCGCGCGGGGCAAGCGCGTTCACCCGGGAGAACTAGCTATGCTCGCTTACCCCAAGGTGACTCTTTCGTTGGACCGACTGAGACGTGGCGGCTGGGCAATGGGCGACCTGTGCGTCGAACGCCCAGAGGGACGCATCTGGATCGTGACCGGACAGCGGCGCAAACACTGGATCATTGCTCAGGCTCCCAGCCAGGCCGCGGCCTGGTTCCTGGCCTGGGAACAAGCCGCCAAACTGGCCCGGCCCAAGCGTCGCAGGAACTCAGAAAGTCTGCAGTAAGAATTTAGAGTGGCGTATGAGAAACCCCTGTCGAGCTGTGTGCTCGACAGGGGTTTCTTATTGCGCTCGGCGATGAGTTGTTGAGTCCTTCCGTGGGTGGCAGCGACAACTTGTTGTGGGTGTGCGCAGCACGGGAGGGATCAGGCCGGGCGTTCACGAGGTGGGGCCGTTACTGCAGGTTGCGCGTAACCTGATCCCTTATGCCAGAGGCACCCTGACAACAAGTTGTCACGGCTACCCGATAATTCTCACGCCCAGCTCTTCCGCTTATCGCTTTCCACAATCCGCTCCAGCACCCGCATGTTCGCCACCGCGTCCTCGATCGGCGTCGGCACCGGACCATCTTCCAGCACCGCTCGGGCGAACAAATCTCCCTGGATCGTGTACTGATCGCAAACGGGCAGCGCAATCTCCTCGAGCTTACCGTGCTGCTCGTGCCGCATCGTACACTGCCGATCGGGCGGAGCATTGAACGGAATATCGATCTCGACGCGACCGGTCGTGCCGTAGATGTTCACCCGCTGGTATGCCACCATCTGCGTGCTGCACGTGAACGTCGAGGTTCCGGCATCGAATTCCAGAATGCCCGAAGCCAGCCGATCCACGCCGAACTGCGGGTCGTACTCGACCAGGCCGATCACGCGCCGCGGCTCGGCGTCATAGATGAACCGTGCGAGCGACACGCAGTAGCAGCCGATGTCCGGCATTCCGCCGCCGCCGATTTCGGCCTGGTTGCGAATGTTGCCGGCGTCGTCGTTGTAGTAGCTGAACACGGTGCTGATCGTCTTGAGCTCACCCACTCCGCCGGCCTTGACGATTTCCTTTGCCCGCCGCCACTGCGGATGATGCCGGTACATGAAGGCTTCCATCAGCTTCAGCCGCGGGTGCTTTCGGCCGGCGTCGACGAGCGTCTGACCTTCGGCGGCCGACAGCCCGATCGGCTTTTCGCACAGGACGTGCTTGCCGGCTTCGAGGGCCGCGATCGACAGCGGCACGTGCAGATGGTTCGGCAGCGGATTGTAGATCGCATCGACTTCCGGATCGGCCAGTATCGCTGCGTACGATCCGTGCGCCGTGCGAATTCCCAGTCGTTCGGCCGCGGCCCGCGCCTTGGCTTCATCGCGCGAGGCAATCGCCACCACCTCGCACAGTTCGCCACGTTGCATGGCGGGAATGACCTTTTCGGTGCCGATTCTGGCCGTACTCAAAATGCCCCAACGGAGTTTCTTCATGACTGCCTGCGGTCTGACAGAATGCCTGTAAACTGGAAACCGCCAGAATACTGGCCCTGGTCCGCGATGGCAATTACGCCAGTTCCGCCGCGAGGCTACCGCGCGCCTGGCTCGCGATCTCGAACGACCGCAGCCGCGCGCGGTGATCGTAGAAGTGCCCGGTGAGCATCAGCTCGTCCGGCTTCACGGTCGTGATGAACGCCCGCAGTCCGTGCTCCACGGTCCGTGCGTCCCCCACGAACGAATACATCAGGGCGTGATCGATACCCACCTTCTCCAGCGGCGAAACATACGCATCAATGTTGTCAATCGGTGGCGGCACCTGTCCAGCCATCCCGCGCCGCAGGTTGGCAAACGCCTGCTGCGCGCTTGTGAACTGTCGTCGCGCCTCGGCATTGGTATCTGCCGCGAACACATTCACCCCCAGCATGACATACGGCTGCTCAAGCTGCCGAGACGGCTCGAAGCTGGTTCGATAGATGTCCACCGCCTGCAACATCGCGTCGGGCGCAAAGTGTGATGCGAACGCAAACGGCAGCCCCAGTATCGCCGCAAGCTGCGCGCTGAACAGACTTGAACCCAACAGCCAGATCGGCACTCGCTGTCCTTCGCCAGGCACCGCGCGAATCCGCTTTCCCGGCTCGGCTGGCTCAAAGTACTTTTGCAGTTCCAGCACGTCGCGCGGAAACTGCTCGGCCGTTTCCTCCGCATCGCGGCGCAGGGCTCGCGCCGTAGCCTGGTCGGCGCCCGGCGCGCGACCAAGTCCCAGATCGATCCGATCCGGGAACAGTGCCGCCAGCGTGCCAAATTGCTCGGCAATCACCAGTGGCGAATGATTCGGCAGCATGATGCCGCCCGAGCCGACGCGGATGGTTCGCGTGCCGCCGGCGATGTGCGCGATCACCACGCTGGTGGCCGCTGAGGCGATGCCCGGCATGTTGTGATGCTCAGCCAGCCAATAGCGCTGGTAACCCCAGCGCTCGGCGTGCTGCGCCAGATCGAGCGCGTTGCGCAGCGCCACCGAGGCGGTGGAACCCTGCGCGATCGGCGCCAGATCGAGAATCGAAAACGGAATCATGCTGTTCGCTACTTATGGGCGCCACTCACTTCGACTGATAAGTCTTCTCGTGCCCACTTGCCGGAATGCTCACCGTGTACGTCTTGCCACTCGGATCGACTGAAAGCTTGATGAAGTTCGCCTGGCAATCCTTCGTTGGGTTGGCGATAAACTCCTCTGGTGCATTCGGCGAGCCATCCTCGCGCAAATTGCGATGCACCTGGTAGATCGCCTCGACCGAGGGCTGCGCCTTCAACGTCGCAAACGCGCCAGGATCGCAACCCTTCGTCGCCCCGTTGTTGAAGATAGCGACACGCGGCTCGAGCTCGCGAATCACCAGCGGGTGATTGCTCGCGTCCATCCCGTGATGACTGGCCTGGTACACGTCGACCTTACCCACCCGATTCACGGGACACACGAGCTTCGCCTCCAGGTTCCAGGTCAGATCCCCGGCGTCGAAGAAATCGAACTCACCGAGCGAGACCAGCGTAACGACACTGTTGGCATTGTCGGTGCCGTCGAAGGCCTTGGGCGGGACGTCCGCGCAGCCCGCCGTCGGCTGCGTGCCCGGAGGAGCTTCAATAAACTGCTGTCGCGTGCCGAGGCATTTCACTGTCAGCTTTGCGCCACCATCACGCTGTTGGAGATCGATGGTGTCGCCCGGCGAGATGATCGACCGCTTGCCGACTTTCGCTTCGAGATACGGCTTGTCCGGCCGATCGACGATCCCTGCGAAAATACCGTTGTCGTGCAGACTCCCGATCGGCAGCACCTTGGCCAGTGTGGCCACTCCACCGAAATGGTCCGTGTGATAGTGGGTAATGATGACGTGATCAAGCTGCCGCAACCCAGCCTGTTCGGTTGCCACTTTGACGATCCGGTCCGGATCGCGGTGTCCCGGATTCCCGGTGTCGATCAGCACGGCCTCTCCGGCCGGAGTGACAATCAGTGTCGCGGCCCCACCTTCGACGTCGATCCAGTAGATATCGAGCCGGCCGTCGGCTCCGCCAGCCACGGCTGGCGTTACCGATGCGCACCCGCTCACTATCAGGGCGACAACCAACCAGATGCGAAGCATGTTCAGTTTCCGTGAGATTCGAGTTCGAGCCCTGAGACGAACTGGCCCGGCCGGCGGCGGCACGCGAGCCGGCAAGCTGTCCATTGACCAATAAACACGCATCCCCAAGCTAGCCAGCCCGAGTTTGCAGGGCAAATGCCCGCGGAGCAGGCGCAAATTGACCGGGAATTTTGCACGAGTTCGGTGTACAAGTCGGCACTTGCATTTGCGTCACGGCGAAATTCCGCTGCCGGCGTGAATCTTGCCCCGCCGCAGGCAGGTACTCTCCTGAAGAACCAGGATCCGATCCTGACGAGAATTCGCCGCTAAAAGTTCCCTTCGGAGTGAGTTCGCACGATGAAATGGTGTGATCTACCGGCCAGGATGGCCATCCTACTGTTGTTTGGCCTGCTAGCGTCCTCCGAGAGGGCTGCCTCGGGGGCAGTCCCGGCCAAGGAAGCTGTCAGCCCGATAGGCCGCCAGGTCGACGCTTTCGAGCTCAAGGACTTCGCCGGCAAGCCCTACAAGCTGGCCGACTTTGCCGACCGCAAGGCCGTCGTGGTCGTCTATCTGGGAACCGAGTGCCCGCTGGCGAAGCTCTACGCTCCCAAGCTCGTCGAGCTCGCCGACAAGTTCGCCCGGCAGAACGTCGCTCTCATTGGCATCAACTCCAACCAGCAGGATTCGCTTTCCGAGCTGGCCGCCTATCACAAAACGCACGGGATGAATTTTCCGCTGCTCAAGGATCTGAACAACACCATCGCCGACCAGATGGGCGCGGTCCGCACGCCCGAAGCTTTCCTGCTCGACGCCGATCGCAAGATCGTCTACTGGGGGCGCATCGACGACCAGTTTGTCGTCGGCCGGCAGCGCGATGCCGCTACGCGTCAGGATCTGGTCGCCGCCGTCGACGAACTGCTATCCGGCAAACCAATCAGCGTCGCCACGACCGATGCTCCCGGCTGCTTCATCGGCCGCGTGCACGAGCCGGTTGCGAATGCCAAAGTCACTTATACCGGACAAATCGCCGCTATCCTCAACCGGAGCTGCGTGGAGTGCCACCGCGAAGGCGAAATCGCCCCCTTTGTGCTCACTAGCTATGAAGATGTCGTCGGCTGGGCCGAGACGATTGCCGAAGTCGTGCGCGACGGACGAATGCCTCCCTGGCATGCCGATCCGCAATACGGCACCTGGGCCAACGATTGCCGGCTGACCGACAACGAAAAACAACTCATTGAAGGTTGGGTCGCCGCCGGTGCCCCAGAAGGTGAGTCTGGCGATCTGCCCAAGCCGCCCACTTTTGCCGCGGGCTGGCGCTTGCCGCGCGTCGATCGCGAAATCTTCATGGCCGACACCCCCGCCGAGATTCCGGCCGAGGGCACCGTCGATTACAAGTACTACACCGTCGACCCGGGCTTCACCAAAGACACCTGGATTCAGGGCGCCCAGTGCAAGGCCGGTAACGCCGCGGTCGTGCATCACATTATCGTCTTCATTCGTGCGCCCAAGGGGCAGCAGGGCGGACTCGGCAATGGCATCGCTAAGGGCTTTCTCGCCGCCACCGCGCCTGGCGCCGCGCCAATGCTGTTCCAGTCCGGCATGGCCAAGAAGATCCCGGCCGGTTCACAGCTCGTCTTCCAGATGCACTACACGCCCAGTGGCTCTCCACAGCAGGATCTCAGCAGCATCGGTCTGATGTTCGCCGATCCCGCCACGGTGAAGAACGAAGTCAGCACGATGGCGGTCGAGAACGCGCTGCTGCTGATTCCGCCCATGATGCCGAACTATCCGGTCACGGCTTGGCAGACCTTTAAGCAGGATACCGAGCTGCTGAGCCTTTACCCGCATATGCATGTCCGCGGCAAGGCTTTCCGCTACGAAGCGACCTATCCGGACGGTACCAAGGAGATCCTGCTCGACGTCCCGCGTTACGACTTCAACTGGCAGCAGACTTACGTCTTTCCTCAGCCGAAGTTGATCCCCAAGGGAACGCGGATGCGCTGCGTCGCCCACTACGACAACTCGCCTGACAACATCGCCAATCCCGATCCCAAGCGGATTGTGCACTTCGGCGAGCAGACTTACGACGAGATGATGATCGGTTTCATGGAAGCCATGCCCGCCAGCAACAGTGCTGCTCCGGCCGACGCTCGCACGGCCCAGGCGCCGAAGTCCACCTCCGGTGGCGAGTAACCCGTCCACTTCCGGCGGCGAATAGTCGAACCTGCCGTAGCGTGCGAAGCCCCACTCAAGCCTAGGGAATGCTTTGCCCGGGTTTTTCCGTCGCGCCGCGCAAACTTTTCTCGTACATTTCGAATCTTTCTTGTGGGATTCCCCCCGCCTCCGGACACTACATGGCAAGGAACCCCTTGCCCATGGAACTCCCGGAACTGATCGACGCCTTTCGCGGCCCGCTGGTTGGGCTGATTGCGTCGTGGGGCGTGCCCTGGCGCGATGCCGCCGAGATCGCGCAGGACAGCTTCGCCGAGGCCTGGCTCGGCCGCGAGCGTTGTCGTGGCGATTGGCAGGATCCTGAAGTGTTCGGCCGTTGGCTCCGCGGGATCGCGCTGAATCAGTACCGCTCCTGGGCGCGCGGCCGGCGGCGCGTGTCACTGTTCGCTTCCGACACGCTTGACGAGCTTCCTGCCGCTGCACAAGAAGTTCCATCCGAACGACTCGAAGCGCTCCGGGCCGCCATCCGCCGCTTGCCCGCCCGTCAGCGCGAGGTCGTCCTGATGCACTACCTGGAAGAGACCAGCGTCCGAAAGGTGGCCGCCCTCTTGTCGGTTTCCGATAAGACCGTCGAAGGCCGGCTCTACCAGGCCCGCAAGAACCTGCATCGCATGCTCTCCGTGTCGCGGGGTGTGCCCCTACGAAAGCTGCTGCTATGCCTGTAGAACTCATCGATGAGCAGGAACTGTACGAAGCCTTGCGGCCATACCGCCCCGATCGCGCTGCGTTCGAGCTTGGCGTGCAGGACTATCTGCGGGGCAGGGCTGCCCTGGCCGAGCAAGACCCGATTCGTGATCTGCCGCCACTGGCCCGAGCCGCCGCGGCGGTGCTCCCCTTGCCGCTGCTGACGGGCAAGGCCGCTGGGCCCACGACCGCCACCGGCGTCATCGAGAAGATCTTCGGCATTCTGCTGTTCCCGGCAGTGAGTTTCTTCCTGCTCTTGGGGGCCAGCTTCTTTTCCTACTCGGCAGTTCGCAACACAAAGCGAGTAGACGATTCCGAGCCGCGGAGCGCGCAGTATTACGAAGCTGCGATCAAGTCCTGGTGGCGAGAACATCGCCTCGCGGCCTTCCTGGTCTGGGGTGTTGCGCTTTTGTTAATCGTTCTTGGCGCCACCGATTGGCTGTTCTTCTTCTTCATTGTCTCGCTCGCACTCGTGGTCGCCGTCGTGCGCGGCCTCGCCGCTCGTCAGCTCGGCAACCGCCAATTGCTGGCGGGCTCGCTGATGACTGCCTTGATTCTGCTGGCTCAGGGCACCGGCTCGATTTCGATTGGCGATGGCAACATCCACTTCCTCGATCAGCGGGTGGTATCCATCCCATTCTGGCTCGGTGTGATTTACATGGGCGGGACCATCGCCTTGAGCCCCTCCGTCGACCCCAATCGGTTCAGGCGCCATGCGCAGCGGTTTGGAATCGCAGCGGCCGCCTTCATCCTCGTCCCGCTGATGTTCTGGAGCGCCAGTTCCATCCTCTGGACGACCACGCCCGGCAGCATCCGCCGGCATGTTGAAGCATTTGATCGCGCGAAGTTTCACAGTGCCACTTGGCAACAGTGGGAAATTCCCGCTCGCTGGGCCATCGAAGCCGGGCTGAGCCCGGACCTCACCAAACCACGGGCTCTGCTCGCACAAGAAGTCGCCGGCAAGCAAGATCCTTACGTTCTCGGTAGCGCCTTCCGCACCGGGCTGGTGCATCCGGAGCAGGTCGCAGAACTGCGCGACTTTCAGCGCCGTCGTGATTCATTGCTCGGTGCGCCAGATTCGACTCGCAGTGAGCGCAACTCGCCGTGGGTGTCGGGGCCAATCTCATCCCCAGGCCAGCAAGACTGGGTCATTCGCGCGCTGATACTGATTGATGAACTTTCTGATGCCGACCGCGATCACCTTGCTGCGCGGCTACATGCTACGCTTCAGGCGAGTCTGGGCAAGGAGTTTGATACGCTTGAAGACGTTTTGACGGTGACGCAGCTGCTGGCCGCGATCGATCGGCCCGTTCGGCCCGAGCAGTATCGCAAGCAGGTACACAACCTGCTCCGCGATCGTCACACGACGAATTGGGGCGGCTTCGCGCTTGCGGGCGGTTTCAGCAAGTATGGCAACTTTCGCAGGAGCGACCCGGCCTCCACCGCAGACGCCGTCGAGCTAATGCAGATTTACGGCGTCCCCGAGGGCCTCGATCTCAATTGGGTGCGGTCCTATGCCAAGCCACGGGCACTCGGCATGTCCAGTCGCTGGACGAACGCCGTCACCCGCCAGCGCCTCGCCGCGATTCCAGGCGTGCAGCCGCCCACTTGGTGGCAATGGCTGTACTACGAGCGCAACCTGCTCGCAGCCGTCGTCCTCGTCGGACTATGCATCTACGCCGTCTGGCTCTCGCCAGTCGTGCACCCCACGGCGCATAAAGCAACATAAAGCCGGGGGAATACTTTCCCCCGGAACTCTTCCGCACTATGGCCGCTATACCGCCAGCGCCTCACGCCGCACGTTAGGGTCCGCGCCAATCATCGACGGCTCCATTCCCACCAGGTCCGCCAGCGAATCCACGACCACGTCCGGCCGATAGGCATACCGCTTCAGATCCTCGCGCGTCGTGCCGCCGGAGAGCACCAGCACCGTGCGATAACCCATTTGCACGCCGCCCAGAATGTCGGTCTCCATCGTGTCGCCGATGATCGTCGTTTCGGCCGTGGTCAGGCCGAGCTCCTTCCGCGCGGCACGCATCATCACGGGGCTCGGCTTGCCGACGCTGAAGGCCTTCAGGCCCGTCGCTGCTTCGAGCATCGCCACAATCGCTCCGCAGCCCGGCCTCAGTCCATGCTGCGTGGGGCAGTTCGGATCCATGTTCGTGGCGATCAACTTCGCCCCGCGCAGAATCATCCGCGTGGCGGCTTCCAGCATCTCGAACGTGAGCACGCGTCCCTCGCCCACCACGACGTAGTCCGGATCGTGGTCGACGATCGAGTAACCGTTTTGATGCAAGGCTTGCAGCAGGCCACCCTCACCAATCACGTAGGCCGTTCCCTCGGGTAGTTGCTCGGCTAGAAACCGCGCCGTGGCCATGGCGCAGGTGAACACGTGGTCTTCATCGACGTCGATTCCCATCCGTTCGAGTCGGGTGGCCACGTCGCGTCGCGTCCGCTGACTGTTATTGGTCAGGAACGTAAAGGGCGTTCCTCGATGTTGCAGTTGGGCAATGAACTCGGCAGCTCCGGGAATGAGCTGCCCGCCTCGATAGATCACGCCATCCATGTCAATCAAAAATCCGTGTCGCATAAAACGCATTTAACCTGAGTGTCAAAAAAACGAATGCTGACTGCGCCGCACGTTGCGACGAGCAAGCACGCCAGAACATCGTTGCAAGGCGTGTGCCACCCCGCAAGACGCGACACCAACTCCTAACTTCGCCTGCAAGCCGGGCTCACAAACCGAACGTAAGTCGTTGCGAGTCGTCGATTGTTCAGGAAATATGCACACACACGCAGTACACGTTTCCAGCTAGCTGCAACAAAAAAAGGCAGGCACCCCTGCGGATGCCTGCCCTCGTGTTATCAGTCACGCTGAACTTAGCGAGACAAGCAAAATCTAGGATTTCGCCCGGGTTTTCCGGCTGCGAACGACCGCCAGGCCCAGCGTGGCGGCCGCAAGCGCGGCGAGCGCAATGCTCGACGGTTCGGGCACTACCACCACCGGGTTGAACGACAAATCGTCGAACGCCGTGGTCGTGCTGCCAATCAGGATCACCTTGTGAATCCCGAATCCGGTCACCGAGAGGATCGAAGCCGGCGGCTCGATCTGAATGTCGAAATCGATCGGTTCGCCGTTGATGTCGAGCGCAAGCATCGTGTTCGTGCCCAGGCCCATGATGAACAGGTCGCCGCGGACCGACACGAAGTCGGTCACTGCCGGCAGAAGCGGGTTGCTGGGAGATACGAACGTGATCTCGATCGGCACCGCGTACGTCAGCAGGCCTTCGGTCGTCGAAGCCGCGATCGCGTTCGGCGAGCTCGGGGTGTTGGGTCCGAAGTTCACCACCGACGCAAAGCCACCCAGCGAACTGAACAGCACGCCCTGACTGGCATACTGGTTCGTAAGTTGCGAAGGCCCGGGTACCGATAGTCCAGCCACCGTCGAAGTGGCCGGCAAATCGTCGAAGTTAATCGTGACCGCCTGAGCGCTCCCTGCGCTCAAGCCGAACACAAGCGCCAAACTCGCGGCAGCGAGTGAGCGCGGAGTATAGAGATGTCGAATCATGGAAGTGAATCTGCTAGTGGGGGATGAAGACTGACTGTGGAAGCAAAACCAATAACGTGCTTCAGGTCTTCTTCACTAGCGTTTTCTTCTCTGTCCCAGGCGATGTGCCGTTTTCTGGTGGGCAGACGAAAATGTTCCGGTTCTTCCGTCTGCAAGCTACCCTACTTACGCTTTCCTCCCGATTCAACGCACCGAAAGACGTGGCAAGGAATTTTGCGGGAAAGCGCGGAGATTTGCGCTGACCCGCATGTGTCTGGCACCCGAAATGAAAAGGCCCCGTCGCAGGATTCGCCCTGCGACGGGGCTCAATGGTTTTAGTCGGCGTTTACGATCCGCCAACTAGATATAAGTGTTGATGATGTTCTCCAGCAGCTCCTGCCGGCCACTGATGTTGGGCGTGGTCTCGCCCTTCTCGAGCATGTACTTCTCAAGCGAGGCGAAGCTTTCCTTGCCGGCTTCGATGCTCGCGCCGATGCCCGTGCCCCACGAGCCGTAGCGCTCGGCCAGCATCTTGTCGAGGATCCCGTCTTTGCGAATCGCCGCAGCGATCTTCAGGCCGCGAGCAAACGCGTCCATACCGCCGATGTGGGCGTAGAACAGATCGACCGGCTCGAAGCTCTCACGGCGCACCTTGGCGTCAAAGTTGATGCCGCCCGGCGCCAGCCCGCCATACTTCAAGATCGAGAGCATGCAGGCCGTGGTCAGATAAACGTCGGTCGGGAACTGATCCGTATCCCAGCCGAGCAGGGCGTCACCCGTATTAGCGTCGATCGAGCCGAGGAAGCCCTGGGCGCCGGCGTATTCGATCTCGTGCTGCATCGAGTGACCGGCCAGCGTGGCGTGGTTCGTTTCGATGTTCATCTTCACGTGATCGGTGAGGCCATACGTCCGCAGGAAGTTGATGCAATTCGCCACGTCGAAGTCGTACTGGTGCTTGGTCGGTTCTTTCGGCTTCGGTTCGAAGTAAAACTGCCCGGTGAAGCCGATCGCCTTGGCATGATCGACCGCCATGTGCATGAACGCGGCCAGGTGATCGAACTCGCGCTTGATGTCCGTGTTCCACAAGTTCTGATAGCCTTCGCGGCCGCCCCAGAACGTGTAGCCCACGCCGCCCAGCTCCTTCGTGACTTCAATCGCCTTCTTCACCTGCGACGCCGCATAGGCAAACGCATCGGCGTTGGGGCTCGTCGCCGCGCCATGCATGTAGCGCGGGTTGCTGAACAGGTTCGCCGTGCCCCACAGCAGCTTGATGCCGGTCCGCTCTTGCTCTTCCTTCAGCACCTTGACGACGTCGTCCAGGTTCTTGTGCGACTCTTTCAGCGTCTTGCCTTCCGGCGCGACGTCGCGGTCGTGGAAGCAGGAGTAGTGGACGCCCAGCTTCTGCATGAACTCAAAGGCGACCTTCGCCCGATCCTGAGCGTTCTTCACCGTGTCTTCGGCGGCTTCCCAGGGGCGGACCATCGTGCCCGGGCCGAACGGATCGGCACCCTGGCCGCGGAACGTGTGCCAATAGGCCACGGCAAACCGGAAGTGCTCCCGCATCGGCTTCCCCTCGACGACTTCGTTCTCGTCGTAGTGGTGGAAGGCGAGCATGTTCTTGCTCTTGGGACCTTCAAAACGGATCTTCTCGATGTCGGGAAAAGCAGCGGCCATGGTCTGTCACGCCTCGTGGGGAGTCGGTATGCGGTTGTCGTGGAAATAGACGGATTATCGTGGCAGATTGCCGCCGCGCGGGCAAGGGGCCGGGGGAATGATGACTGGCATACCATGGAAACGACGGCTGGCACGCCCAGATCCCCGGCGATGGGTGTGGTGCATCGTCGCGTGGTGTTGATTAGCCCCCGGCTCTGCCGGCGGGGTTCCTGGCACAGCGCTCGTCGCAATACTTCAAAATCGCCGGTCTATTCAAACAACAGGACGAGCACGTACGAGAACAACTCCAGCACGTCGAACCACTCCCACCACGCAAGACGCCGCGGTGCCGGTTTGGCTGGATCGACTTCCGTTTTCGACTCGGGGCGGCTCGATTGGCTTTCGGACATATCGCTCGTCTCGACCGGCAGACTCCCTCCCTGGTATTCGACCGGCCGCGGAGATAATTGGTCGTGAAAAGCGTTGGCAGCGCAGTTTGAGTGACGGTGTTGCTGGCCGGCCCTACTCCAACCGATCGCGACCCGCGCGGATCGCGATCATGACCAATGCCAACCCAATCGTCGTCACGATGATCCCGCCCCAAGTTGCCAATTCCCCAGGGTGTCGGTTTCCCGGTCCCGAGTAAGCTAGATTCAGACAGTAGCTGCCCACCGCCCACAGGAAACATCCGGAAAAAACCACGATCGAAGCCGCCAAAGCTTTCATCGAAGGTCTCCTCGCATGTGAAACTCAGTTTCTACTGCTTCTTCACTTCCGCCCAGTGCGTCACGGCGTTGTTCCCCCACGCGTCCGGCAGCGTCTGCGTCGTGGCCGATCCGTTCAGCACGCCATCGCGCAGCTTCAGCTCGAACTGCACCTGATAGTCGCGACCCCGGTTGTCATCGAACGGCACCTTGCCGGCGAAGCGTCCACGCAGGAACCCGCCGTGAAACGTCGCGTTGCTCAGCAGCGTCTCCAGTTGATCACCGACGCGCACGTGCACGTCGCCATCCGGCTGCACGACGATCCGCAGCGGCGCTTCGCCCTGATACGTCACCAGCTTGCCGCGCCACGTGCCTTCGAGTTCTTTGATGGATGAGTCTGCCGGCTTCTCTTCGTCGCTCTTTCCCGAAGGCAGCGGCACGACATACTCGGACACGTCTTTGTGTTTTGGATTCTTCTCCGTCAGCAACACCTCGCTGATCAAATCCGGTAGCCGATATGCCAACGGACTGCGGCTATTGGCCAGGCTTACAATCGCCAGCCGCTCGCTCGGAATGAATCGCACGGTGGTTGCCACGCCCGGCATCCCGCCCGTGTGCTGGATGTACTCGTAGCCTCGATCGTCCGCCGCGGTCCCCCAACCAATCCCGTAGCCCGGACCCTTACCCTCCATCGCCGTGTCTCGCTGCATCTCGTCCAGCGATTCGTCCTTCAAAATCTGCTTCTGATCCGCCAGATGCTCCTTCATGTGGAACATCGCGAACCGCACCAGGTCGTGTGCGCTCGAGTACACGGCCGATGCGCCCGGGTGATCGAACTTGTAAAATGGAATCCGCTTCCCCTCGGGCGTGTACCGAATCGCCTGCTGCGCCTCGAGCCCAGGCCCAATGTCGATCGATGTATGCGTCATCCCCATCGGCAGGAACACTTCCTCACGCATGAAGTCGGCGTACGGCTTCCCGCTCACCTGCGTGATCACGTGATCGAGCAAGCCATAGCCGAAGTTCGCATACTGATAGCGCTCGCCCGGCGCGGTCACCAGCGTGCCATAGCGGCGGATCGACTCCGCAAAGCTCGGTGGATCGTACGGCTCACCTTCGTAGAAAAACTGGTAGTGCAGCGGCAGCCCCGCCGTGTGATTGGCCACCCGGCGCACCGTCGCGTCCGAGGCATTCCCCACAAACGCTCGCAGCTTTACCTCGCCCAGATAGTCGGCGATCGGCTTGTCGAGATCCACCTTGCCCCGTTCGACCAGCACCATCAGGCCCGTCGCCGTGACCGGTTTCGAAACGCTGGCCACGCTGTACATCGTATGCTCGGTGGCCGGGGTGCGGTTCTCGCGATCGGCCAGCCCAAAGCCTTCTTCCCAGATGATCTTGCCGTCCTTCGCCACCGCGACCGCAATCGAAGGAATATTGTCGTCGCGAATCGCGCTCGCGATCTTCTCGCGAATTGGCGCCAACTGGTCCGTCGACTCCTCCGCATGCGCGGTTGAACAGATCGAGAGATATGCGGCGAGAGCAAGTAGCAGGGCAGGGCGTTTAGGAGACAACATGGCTGCTATCCTGGGAGGCGACAAACAACTCGCTACTGAACGAACTTCACACACACCGGCGAGCCCACCTCGAGCTTCTCGCCGGTCGATTTAAGTTCACCCGTCTTCGAATCGATCTTAAACACCGTGATCGAGTCCGACGCTTGATTCCCGGCCAGCAAATACGCGCCGGTCGGATCGATGCCGAACCCGCGCGGCGTGCTCCCCTCGGTCGAGACGTTCTGAACCTGCTTGAGTGTTCCGTCCTTCTCGTTCACCGCGAACACGCTGATCGTGTCGTGCCCCCGGTTCGAGCCGTAGACAAACTTCCCGCTCGGATGCACCTGCACTTCGGCCGTGCTGTAGCCTTCCTTCACTTTCTCGTCGCCCGGCAGGTTGCTCACCGTTTGCTTCGGCGTGAGCACGCCCCGCTTGGCGTCGTAATCGAACGCCGTCACGGTGCAATCCATCTCGTTGATCACATAGGCATACTTGCTCGACGGATGAAACGCAAAATGCCGCGGCCCCGCGCCCGGCGCGGTCGAGGCCGAGGGCGGCTCGTTCGCCGTGAGCGTGCCTGCTGACGGATCGAGCTTGTAGACCAGCACCTTGTCGAGTCCCAGATCGGCCGCCACGGCGAACCCGTTGTCCGGCGAAGGATTGATCGAGTGCGCATGCGGCGCTTCCTGCCGCTGCTTGTTGACGCTGCTCCCCGCGTGCTGGATCGCCGAAGCTGCGGGCGCAAGCTTACCGTCCTCGCCAATCGGCAGCGAGGCCACGCTGCCCCCGCCATAATTGGCGACCATCGCCACGCGGCCCGTCTTGTCGACCGTCACGTGACACGGCCCGCGCCCTTCGCTCGATTGTTCGTTGAGCGGTGCGAGCTTGCCGGTCTTCTTATCGATCGCGAACGCGCTCACGCCGCCGGTCGGCTTGCCATCGCGGTCTTCGATCTCGCTCACCGAGTAGAGAAACTTCTGCGTCGGATGAACAGCCACGAACGATGGGTTCTTCACCTTCGCCGCCAGTCCCAGCGGCGTGCACTTGCCGCTCGCCAGATCGAGCCGATAAGCGTAGATCCCTTCGCTCTTCGCTCCGCTGTAAGTGCCGACGTAAACCAGCAGTTCGCCGGGCTTCTTCGCGTCCGCAGCCGGGGCAGGGGAGAGTGTCGTCATCAGCATCGTTCCCACTAGCAGGATCAAACTCGTGAAGGTGTGGCGCATCGTGGCTCATGGCTCCCAGTTGGAAAGGGGACTGTCCCCCTCGGCATCTCGATGTGGTCCGTGACTCGACGTCGGTTCGCCGCGATTGTAACTCGCCGTCCGGCGCCAAGCTACCAAGCGACCGGCAGCACTACTGGCGCCCCAAGGCAAACCGGTCACGTCTTTGTCAGCCCCCGGCTCTGCCGGCGGGGGTCTTCTCGTCGGGCACGAAGTTAAGCCACCTGCAATTGACGCTTCCTCCCCGCGGCGATACTCTCCCCGCCCCGTTTTGTTCCGTGGCCGAGCCCGCTTCCCTTTGGCCGAAAGTTGGAGGATGAGTCGATGCGATTTGCGTCTGCATGCCTGGTTTCGCTCGTCGTAGCGTATACCTGCTTCGGTCAAAGTGGCGAACCCGCGCCGGCCGTTCCTAAGACAGCTTGCCCGCTGTCGGCCGGACCTCAGTCGGCCTGTTCCAAATCAGCCTGCTCCAAAACTGCTGCGTGCGCCACGGCGACCGCATGCCCCACAGAGAGTGCCTGTCCGCAGGCTTCGCATTGCCCGTCGAGTTCGGTCACCGCTTGTGCTCAGCCTTCAGCCTGTGCGAGCGCTGTTGGCTCCACGAAGACTGCCGCTTGCGAATCAAAATCGGCGTGCGCGAATGACACCGGCTGCGAGAGCATCGCCGACTGCGCCGCCAGCCGAATCGGCGCCCGGGCCGCGCTCGCCCAGAAGCTCGCCGCCTGCCAAACTCGAGCCACGACAGACGCGATCGCGCGGCATCCGGAACTGCTTGGCATCAGCGTGAGAGTTGCCACCCCAGCTTGTGCTGTCAGCGCCGGAGCCTGTGCCACTACCGCCGAAGCGTGCACTTCGAAAGCGTGCGGTGCGAAAACGTGTGCCACTTCCGCTTGCGAAACCACTGCCTGCGAGTCGACTGCCTGCGACAAGTCCGCCTGCTGTAAAGACGCATGCGATAAGTCGGAATGCTGCCAGACCGAAGCCACCGCCGTCGCCTCCGACGACACCGTCACGCCCGGCATGCGCAAATGCTTTGAACTGAACTCGCGCGAAGCGACGATGGTCACCAGCGCCGAGCGACTCGATCACCTGCAGAAGGCCGCCGAGCACCTGGCCGCCGCCGGTTGCGAAAACGAGGCCGCCTGCGTCACCGCCTGGGCCACCGAAGTGAAGCAAGACCTCGCCACCTTAATGCACGAGACCTCTGCAATGCTCAAGGAAGCCGCTCACGAACTGGAAGCGGAACTCAAGGGCGAGTGCCCGGAAGAAACTGCCAGCGCAGCAGCGAAATGCGAGTCGGCCGCATCCGCTTGTCCGAGCATGGCCGCCGCTCAACCTACTTGTGATAAGACCGCTGCCTGCAATAGCGCTTGCTCCAAAGCAGGGGTTGCCAAGGCTGCCGACTGTGACTCGCAAATTGCCTGCGGCACGAGCGTAAAGATCATTGAAGTCTGCCTATCGGGCCTTCGCAATCTGGGAATGGGTCTCCCGGGATGCCTCCAGCCCGGCAGCGACAGCGCTGGCCAGGTTTGCATTGAGCTTGTTTGTCCCCGGGAACTGCAAGCCAAGCTCGACGAGCTTCAGCGCAGCGGTCTCGTCAAGGTTGTCAACGTGCCGAGCTTTCTGGCGATTGGTGGCCAATCCATCGAAATCAAACATCCGGACTCGGGTTCGCACATCTGCGTTCAAACCCAGTTGCTTGATGCCGGACGTATCAAAATCGACATCACCCCTTGCGATTCGAGTCCCCTGCCGACGAACGAGAATCTCGCGCGCTATAAGCGAACGTACGAAGTTGACGCCCACTTCGAAATGAAGTGCGAACAGGCCGCGGTTGTGAGTGGTGAAGTCAACGAACGGGTCCGCATGGAGAAAAGAGTCGGTCTCACCTCTGCAACCGTTACTCAAACGAAACAGCAGTTTCAAACCCTCTTCATCGTAACGCCGCCTGCCGCTGGGCAAACCTCAGCCGTGAAGCAGGTCAGCCACACCGAACCGGTTGCGAACGACGGCGCATCGGTTTGCCCGACCGCCTGCGCCAAAGCCGTTCTCAAGACGGCTGCCAGGCAGTCTTGCGAAACGTCCGCCTGCCAGAGCAAGTCGAGCTGCCCGACCGCAAACTGCCCCACCGCAAACTGCCCGACCGCGGCAACCACCTGCGACTCGGCTCACACGCCGGCCTGCCACGCGGCCACGGGCTTCGCAGCTTCGACGTGTCCGCTGACAAGCGACGCTCAGTTGCTCACGGCCTGCGAAGCCGCAAAGGGCTGCGCCGCGAAGACCGCTGCGGCTATCGCCTGCGAGAAGAAGTCGTGTGACGCTCAGGTCGCCGCCCGCTGTGCCAAGGCTGGCGGCTGCCGGAAGACCGTCGCGTGCGACGAGTCGAGCGCCTGTCAAACGGCCGTCGCCTGCGACAAAGTTTCGATCTGCCCTCCGACCGCGTTCCTCGCCGAAGCAATTGCCACCGACGCCGCCGCTG
>JBGSKX010000281.1:0-2664 GCA_041741015.1 Pirellulales bacterium | reverse complement strand
GCGGCGCTGCTGATCTCGCTGGGCGTGCCCGGCGGGATCGCGGGCCTTGCTGGCGGAGCGGCCGTGTGGTTTGTCATGCGGCGCGGCAAGCGGCGCTTGCAGTCGCAACTCGAGGCACTTGGCAGTCGCTCAAGCGGTCGTTCAGAGACGAACCGCGAGCCAGCCGACTCCGCCGCCGCCGAGCCCAGCGTCGTCGAGCGTCATCACAACCGTTACGTGCCTTACGAAGCTTCGAGCGTCGATCGCGCCTGGGCTGTCGCGCACGCCCGCGTGAGTGAGCGCTACCCCGGCGCCGTGCCGTATCTGAAGATCGTCGAAGGGGTCAAAGACCAGCTTCTGTCCGGCATCGATGAACCTCAATTGTCCTGAATCACGTTCTCCCAAGTACGTTTCCAACTCTCTAGGAGCCGAATGCAATGAGTACCGTCCAACCCATGTTCGCGACTGACGAAATACTCTGGTATGACAATGGACGTTGGGGTCAGTGTGGATATGCCATCGCCAACCCCAACGGCAAGATCTGGACCACGAATTCCGTAATCTACCAATTCCATTCTCTCATCGGCCGGAACATGTTCGAGCTGCTGCATCGGACCGACGCCCGGTTCTACGGCGCGCCGCACAAGCAGTTCTGGTACGACCTGCATCAACTGATTATCACCGCTCGCAAGCGGCTGGCCGATCGTCAGCGGCTGCCGAACGATTCGAACGGCCTGGTCGTCGAACATGCGTCGCCCGCGCCACAGGTATTTCTGGCCTGGCCGATTCCGTTCTTCGGTGAGCGCGTCCGCCAGCCCGACATTCGCGAGTACGCCCAGCTCGCGCTGCTCATGCTGTCCGAGATGATGCAGCACTCGGAGAACGAGCTGCCGACCTACATCACCGACAGCTTCGCCGCCAAGATCGGTCAGTACCTCCGCGAGATCCTGGCCCTGATGGCCACCAAGTACTTCGGCTACACCCGGGCGCAAGCCTACGAGCCGGCGTTTCGGCTGCAAGACGCGGACTTCGCCGCCTACGATCCGTCGAAGGTGATGACCAGCGTCGAGATGACCGAGGAGCGCCCGCCGATTCAGTGGTGGCCGACGGAAAGCGATCTGACCGCGATCCGCGCGATTCCCTACAACGAGGCCCTCGTGCTCGCCAAGCGCTGGCCCGCCACCGCGCTACTTGGCGATCTTAACTTCGCCCAGACCGGTGTGCCGAGCGCCGGCGCTTCCAGCGCGCAGCAGTCCGCCGGTTCGTCGTTTGTTACGCCACCTGGTCAGGCGCCGTGAGGGGCTGTCCCCGTCCACGGCCCTGCGGCGCCTTCCCAAAAAAGACTCCCGTCCCCTTTTTCCAGGATAACGCCATGACTTTCCCCGAATGGAGCTTCGTGGTCGGCGCCGTCTTGTCGGTGGCGATCGCGGCCGGCCCGTGGATGTTTAAAGTCCACGCCAAGCTGGCCGTGATCGCCAGCAAGATCGACGACCTCTGCCAGAAACTCGAACGCGCGCAAGACGAGCATCGCCGGCTGTGGGAAGCTGCCGGCCGGCACGAGTCGCAACTCGTCACCCATCAGGTGCAGCTTGCCCACGTCGCCGAACGACTGCGGGGTGAGTGAAAGCGTGAAGCTGGGTGCCACAGGTGGCCGCGTTGCGGCTCACCTGTGCTCGCCGCGCGTGAGGTTTCTGGTGCGACCTAACTCTGCCTCGAGCGAACAGCGCAGGTGACTGCTACGCAGCACCCATGGCACCCCTTACCGTCAGGCTAACTCTTCCCGGAACTACCCCCAATGCAAATCCGCGACCGCATCCAAGAACTCCGCCGCGTGCGGGCCGGCTCACTCCGCCCGCACCCGCGTAACTGGCGCACGCATCCGCCCGCGCAGCAAGCTGCCCTGCGCGGCATCCTGGCCGAAGTCGGTTTCGCCGACGCACTCCTCGCCCGTGAGCTTCCCGATGGATCGCTTGAGCTCATCGACGGCCACCTCCGCGCGGAGCTCACGCCCGACGCTCTGGTGCCGGTGCTTGTGCTCGATGTGACCGAGGACGAGGCGCTAAAACTCCTGGCCGCGCTCGATCCACTCAGCGCCGCGGCCGAGACCGACGCTGCTATGTTCAAGAGCGTGCTCGCCGATGTGCATACGGAAAGCGAAGCCCTGGCCACGCTGCTGGCCGACCTGGCGGAGCAGAATCCGGTCGCCACCGAACTCGACGAGAGCGCGACGGACGACCTTGCGTTTCCGCCCAGCTACCAGGTCGTCGTCCAGTGCGAAGACGAAGACCAGCAGCGCGAAGTCTACGAGCGCTTGCGCGCCGAAGGCTTCAAGTGCCGCGTGCTTTCACTGTAGTTCTCATCACGATCTGAACACCAGGCGCACTCCCATGTCCCTCGTCAACATAAATGTCACCTGCCCCGTGTACGACTCGTTCCGCGTCCAACAGGTCGCCGGTATGTTCGACGTCCCGCTCGCAGAACGCTCGGCCACGTCGTTCTCCGTCGACGTGCCCGACGCGAGCGAAGACTGGCAAATCGGTCTCATCACGGGCCCATCCGGCAGCGGCAAATCGACCATCGCCCAGCACGCATTTGGCGCCGCGCTGTACGACGAGCCCGCCTGGCCGACCGATCGCGCGGTCATCGACGGCTTCGGCGAACTCTCCACCCGCGAGATCACCGGGC
>JBGSKX010000280.1:0-8950 GCA_041741015.1 Pirellulales bacterium | reverse complement strand
GACTCATCGCGACGCTCCGCCGGCTCACCGAACCGGACATCGTGCCCGAGCGGGCCGAGATCGTGCTGGTGCGTCCCGTGACTGGTGGCGGTGGCGAAGCGTTCCCGCCGTACAACTCGGTGCTGGTAGAAGCCGTGCTTGCCAACAACAGCGCCGAGCTGCCCGAAGTCGTGCGGCTGGGCTGGCTGTGGGGACAGCTACATTTCGATCTGCCAAAATATGCCGAACCACTGGGCCACGCGCGGATCGTTGCCGCGGTCGGACAGTTCGCGCTGGTGCCCGCCGTGCTGGCCGCGGCTCAAGAGGTCGAGCTCGCGCGGCTTGACTTGCCGTCGATCTCCCTGGCACTCGACACGTGGGAGTTCGATGCCGCGGCCACCGACTCGTCAGCCGAGCTGCTTCTCGACTGGTGGACGACCTATCAGGAATCCCACACACCGTGGGCCGTCGCGCTGGCAGGTCTCGACCGGCTGCTGGCAAGCGATTGACGTCAGTCGAATTGCACCGTGCATTTCGCGCCGCTACGATTGCGGCTTCCCGCCGCGCACCTCACTCCCGGAATTCCTCCCGCCATGAACGTCTCGCAGCTCACGCTCAACATCGCCAGGCCGCCTGTTATTCAGATCGCGCTCGATTACGCCACGATCGAGGAGGCCCTCGCGATGGCCAAGATCGGCATCGAAGCCGGCGTCGACTGGCTCGAAATCGGCACCCCGCTGATCGTCTCGCAAGGCGTCGCTCCAATCGGCAAGATGGTCCGCGCGTTTCCCGACTTTCCGGTGCTGGCCGACTACAAGACGATGGACTCCGGCTGGAAGAACGTTCAGCGCACGGCAGAGCAGGGGGGACACATCATGACCGTCTGCGCGGGCTCGCCCGACGAAACGGTCCGCTCGGCCATCACCGAGTCCAAGAACTCCGGCGTCTGGGTCGTGGCCGACACGATCGGCGTGAAGGATCAGCCGGCTCGTGCTCGCCAGTGCGCGGAGTGGGGCGTGCACATGATCTACCTGCACTACGGCGCTGACCAGCGCAAGGCCGACGCCACCCAAGACAGCACGCAGTGGCTCAGTGCCGTGCAGAGCGCCGTGAAGATTCCCGTCGGCGTCGGCTGCTTCCTGCCGGAAGACGGCGTTCGCGCCGCCCAGGGCGGAGCCGAGCTGATCGCCATCGGCCATCCCGTGATCAGCGCCGCCGATCCGCTGGCCGCGCTCAGCGAGTTCGTCCGCGAAGTGAAAGCCGCCTACCGTCCGCGCACGCTGTGGGGCTAAAGCGGCTCGCATAAAAACCGCGCAAGCTTCCTGCTAGCAGCCCGCGAAACGCCCCTGACTGCCATTGCTGCCCGGGGGCCCTTTCTCGTATCATCCCGCCGCTTTGCCCGCAGCGCCTGTGCGCAATCAGGCGGGAACAGCGGCAAGTGGCGGCACGGAAGCCCCACGCTTCGCGGCAGAACTCGGCTTCGCGGCAGGAACCCAACTGGCATGGAAAGCTCAACGGTGTTGGCCTTTCGCATCTTCGTGATGTTGAGCTGCCTGATCATTGTGCCGCTCGCGGCAATCTTCGGCAGTGCCTTCCCAGACGTTGTCAAAACCGTCCTGGTCGATCGCATCGTGGCCCTCGGCACCGGCAAACCCGTCGAAGCCACGCCCCCGGCCGATCCGAATGGCTTCCGCACCGTAGGTCCGAACATCGGCGCGCCGGGCGCCACCGAACCAGCCAACCCGTGGGACAGCGCCCCGCGCTGGAATGTCCCCCACGTTGAAACTCCGCAATTGGCCGCCGGCAACATGCCGCCAGCGGTCGTGCCCCTCGGCGGGCCGGGCGATCCCAAAACTTTAAATCAACCGGCCAGCTATTCCGTCCCCGCCGGACAGCATGAGCAGACCGCGCATGCTGGCGGGCCCTATGCCGGCGCACCTGCTCCACTTCCCAGTGGCCCCACGGCCGGTGCGCCCATGCCCGGCGCCGCCGACCGCATGGCCTGTCCGCTGGAGCCGACCGATCCGTTCAAAGACATGGAGCGCCGCCTGCGTCAGCATGGCGCGACGTACTACCTGCTGGAAACCTGGGGCCAAAGCGGCGAGCTCTATCGCTTCCATTGCCGGATGGCCGTCGCCAGCAACGCTTCTTACACCCGGCATTTCGAAGCCACCGACCGCGACGCCCTCAAGGCAATGTCCGACGTGCTCACCCAGGTTGAAGCCTGGCGCAACAGCGGTAGTGTGGAGATCTCGCACCAGCCCGTTGCGCAGAATCAGCCAGCTCCCTCGCAACCACCGGCCGTCGAAGTCTCCCAGCAGCCCGGTTCTGCCTGGCCGGCAGTGCATCGCTAACCTGCTCAGTGCTGGCATCTGATTTGCTGACGGGCCTTGGCATTCCCCTTGAGTATTTGGCCAGCGGTCCGTGCTTTCACGGCTGATTTCTCACGCGCCTGCGGTGCATCCCCAGGGCCCATAATTGCGTCGCGCCAGAGGGGCCCTCAAAAGGTACTTGTCAGTCGGGCCAAGGCTGCTTACCTTTACCGGTGTAACGTCTTAGGTAAACTCGCTAACTCCCCAGCGCGCTGGGGCATTCCTTTTGGCACGCTCCGGAAAATCGCACCGTTCGGCCGCCGCCCAGCTCCTGGGCGCTCGTGGCACGTTGCGCGTTGCCACCGCATCGACAGATATCCTCCCGCGGCGCTCGGCCAATGTCGATTGGCGTCGCCGACTCGATCCCGCCGCCGAGCAGCGACAGGCAGCGCCCGATCCCTATCTCCGCGACGCCAGCACCGCCCGACTTGAAGCTGTATTGTTCCTGGCTCACGAGCCGATGAATACCCGCAAGCTCGCCCAACTGGCGAACCTGGCCGATGGCACCGAAGCCCGCACGCTCGTCCGCCGGCTGAACGACTGGTACGACGCCTCGGGAAGCGCCTTTCGGGCCGAAGAAGTAGCCGGCGGTTTTCAGCTCCTGTCGCGGCCGCAGTTTGCCGGCTGGCTCCGCAAAGGCAGCACCGCGGGGGCCGCCGGCACGACCGGCGAAGTGCGCCTTTCCGCACCGGCTCTGGAAACTTTGGCCGTCGTCGCTTATCGTCAACCGGTCATGCGGTCCGAAATCGAAGCGATTCGAGGCGTCGACTGCGGCGAAATCCTCAGACAACTCATGGAACGTGGACTGGTTCGCACCTCGGGTCGGGCCCACGAACTAGGACGACCCTATCTGTACAGCACAACGCGCCGCTTCCTGCAGGTCTTCGGACTGAGGCACCTCGACGACCTGCCGCGAGCCGAACAACTCAGAGCGCCCGCACCAGCGGCAGACGCGCCACAAAACTCCGTTCTCTGAACTCGGCCCCGCCGAGATCAACATACGAGTCAATCACCGAACCACTGACGAACTACTGAATTTCGAGGAGGATAGCGAACGTGATCACCACCGCCTTGCCCGAAGACGCACTCCGTGAACTCGCCGCCATGATCGGCGAATCGCGGGCCACCTTGTTGCGCGACTTTCCGGGCGTCGTCGAGAACAACCCCTTCGCCTTCGACGACGAGGATGATGACGACGAGGACGATGACGAAGAAGAGGATGACGACGAAGAAGAAGACCTCGAAGACGACGAGTGGGAAGAGGTCGACGACGACGATGAAGAAGAGGACGAAGAAGACGACGATGAAGAGTGGGATGACGAAGAGGACGACGACTGGGATGATGACGACGAAGAAGAGGACGATGACGCTGAAGACGAAGACGAATAGTCTTCGCTAGGCCCGCACTTCAATACGCTGACCATAAGCCCAGGGAATGACTTCCCTGGGCTTTTTTATGCGCCAGTGTTGCGTTCGACGTTGCACGTCGAAGGACAGTCATACCAGCCCGAAGCGATTCAATCCTTGATCTGAAACAGCCGCTTCAGCGCTTCGAGCAAACCGTGCGGCGGACCTTGCTCGGCTTCCGTGCGCAGCGATTCCAGCGGCGGATGCAACAGCTTGTTCACCAGCCGCTCGAATGACACCGTGATTTCATTCCGCGTGCGCTCGTCAAGTTCCGGCAGCTTGTTGAACAATCGCCGCAGCTCTTCGTCCTTCGGCGTCTGCCAGCCTTCGCGCAGCCGCTTGATGATCGGGGCCGTCGCTCGATGGTTCAGCTCGGCCATGAACCGTCCTGTCTCTTCCTCGACGATGTGAATCGCGCCGGGCAACTCCTCGTCGCGCGCCTGGCGGTTCTTCTGACAGGCTGCCTGCAGGTCGTCGATCGAGTACAGATACACTCCCAGCCGGTCGCCGATTGCCGGATCGAAATCGCGCGGCATCGCCAGGTCCAGCACGAATAGCGGCCGCTGGTAGCGTGCCGCCTCGATTCGCTTGTAGTCGGCCAGCGTCACGACTGGTTGCCCGGCGCCGGTAGTACTGATCACCAGGTCGGCCCGCACCAGCTCCTCGGGCAACTTCTCCCAGGCCACCGCTCTGCCGCGCCAGGCGGCGGCGAGCTTCTCGGCTCGTTCGGCGCTGCGATTCACCACCGCGACATTGTGCGCGCCTTCGTTCTGCAGGTAGCGAAGAGTCTCTTCGCCCATCTCTCCGGCGCCAATCACCAGCACGTGCTTGTCGTCAAATCGCTCAAAGATCTGCGCCGCGAAGTCGCCGACCGCGATACTGGGGATGCTCACCCGTCGCTGGTGCAGATTCGTTTCCGTGGTGACGCGCTTCGCCACGCGCACGGCCGTCTGGAAGATGCCGTGCGTGAGTGGTCCGGCGCTTTGGTGACCCTTGGCCAGCTCATAGGCCTGCTTCACCTGCGAGAGGATCTGCGGTTCGCCCACCACCATGCTGTCCAGACTGGCCGCCACCATGAACAGGTGCCGCACGGCGTCTTCGCCGGTCCGCTCGAACAGGTCGTCGAAAATCTCATAGATCGGCAGGCCGTGAAAGTCGGCCATGAACTGGGCGACCTGCTCGTGCGTGGGCGAGCCGTCCGGCTGCTCGGCGGCCGTGTAGATCTCCACTCGGTTGCAAGTCGACAGCAGCACGGCTTCGGTTTTGGGAAACTGCTTGCGAAGCTGCGCGAGCGCCAGGCCAACCTGCGTGGGACCGAAAGCCAGTCGCTCGCGCACGGCGACCGACGAATGGTGGTGGCTGCAGCCGATCATCTGCACCTTCATGATCGGCCCTCCACCGGCAGCAGGGCTTGCGCAGGGCTCGGCTTTGACCCGCCCCCCGCGCCATGCTGGCTATCCACCAACAGGAACATCGCCAGCGAGAGGACCAGGAAGCCGAAGCTGACTAGCGTCAGGTAGGCGACTTTCCTCCCCCGCCGCGATGGCTGATAGAACATGTTGAAGATCGCCGCCGTCGCCAGCCAGGCGAACATCAGCGCCGAACTCCAGATCACCGGATCGCTCCAGGGAACCGCCGCGCCGCCGCGTCCGACCTGGTTCAGGATGATGCCGGACAGAAAGCCCAGCCCGATCAGGATCGCCGAGAGAATGATCACCCGGCTGTTCACCTTCTCCAGCCATTCCAGGCTCGGCAGGCGAAAGCCCGGCGAAGGCGGCCGCTTGTGCTTCAGCCGGCTGGACTGCACCAGGTACATCAGCCCCGCCACGAAGCCGACCATCACGGCCAGCGTGCCGGCCAACAGCGAGATGCCGTGCACTGTGCCCCACGCCCGCAAGGCTTCATGCGCCGCAAACGGCGTCCGATCGGCAAACGCCGCCGCCACCACCAGCACGATCGCCAGCGGCAACATGTACAATCCCAACACGGCCTCGGGGTAGTAGTACGACAGGTACAGGTATGCGGCCACGACCAGCCAGGCCGCCACCAGGCACCAGTCGAAGCTGCTCGAAAGCGGCGTCACCGAATACTCGACCGCGCGATGCCCCAGATACAGCGTGTGTGCCAGAAAGCCCGCGCACACGAACAGCAGCATCAAGAGTCGCCGCACGCCGCTGCGGCGCAACAGCTTCACCAGCTCGAGGCCCCAGGCCACGGCATAACTGGCTCCAAAGCACAGCAGGCTGATGCCAGACAGGAAGCTTGCCATTCGTGACCGTGACTGAAAGTAGAAGCAAAAACTGGCGTGAGGGTGGCACGCTCCTGAGCCCTGGCGAAGGGCTTGCTGCTTGATACTCGACACACGCCCTTCGTGCCTCAGGGACGTGCCACCCTACGCGGTTAACCCTTTCCTTGCCGAGATTCGTGCGTGCCGTACGGATCAGGGTGCCACAGGTGGCCGTGAGCGCGGCTCACCTGTGCTCTTCTGGTAGCGGCAGCACGGGATCTTCTAGGTCTCAACGTGCACAGGTGACTGCTGCGCAGCACCTGTGGCACCCAAGTTCGCTCGATGGTTAACGGCGTAGCGTGCCACCCTAAAGCATGGCCCGCTACTCCTCACCGTCGAGGCCATACTCCTTGAGCTTCTTATGCAGCGTGTTGCGATTGATGCCCAGCTTCGTCGCAGCTTTCGTCTGCACGCTGTCGCAGCTCGCCATCACCTGGGCGATGAGCTCCCGCTCCACGCGGTTCACCACCTTGGCATGTAAATTATCTTCCTGCGGGCCAGCCGAGGCGAGCCCCTGCTGCACCAGGTCGAACGTCAGCGACTCGAGATCGGCCGCTTTCGTCCGTCCGCCCGTGCTGCGTGGCTTCGGTCCCGCCAGCACGTTCTCCGGCAACAGGTCGCTGGCCAGCTCATCGCCGTCCGCCATCACCACGGCCCGTTCCACGTAGTTCTGCAGCTCGCGGACATTACCCGGCCAGTGATAGTTTTGCAGCGCTTCGAGCGCCTTGGGATCGATGTGCGTGACGTACCGATCGTTCTCTTCGTTGTAGTAGGTGAGGAAGTGCCCCACGAGTTCCGGAATGTCTTCCGGCCGCTCGCGCAAGGGGGGCAGATGGATCGGCACCACGTTCAGCCGATAGTACAAGTCCTCGCGGAAGTCGTCGGTCTCCACCAGCGACAAGAGATCACGGTTGCTCGCCGCCACCACCCGCGTATCCACGCGCACGGTCTGCGTATCACCAACGCGCTCGAACTCCCGCTCTTGCAGCACCCGCAGCAGTTTCACCTGCAGCTTGGGCGTGGTGCTGTTGATCTCATCCAGAAAGATCGTGCCGGTGTGTGCCGCTTCGAAGCGCCCCGTCCGGTTGGCGATCGCCCCGGTGAACGACCCCCGCACGTGGCCGAACAGTTCGCTCTCCAGCAGGCTTTCGCTCAGCGCGCCGCAGTTCACCCGCACGAAAGGTCCCGTCGCTCGCTGGCTGGTCTGGTGAATCGCCTTGGCGATCAGCTCCTTGCCGGTGCCGGTTTCACCCAGTAGCAGCACCGAGGCGTTCGACCGCGCCACGCGCCGCGTCAGGGCAAAAACCTTCTGCATGGCCGGACCGCTGCCGATCAAACCCGGGATTGGTGGCCGGGTCGGGTCCTGTTCGAAGGCGGGGAACGTTACGCTCATGCTGTTTTCGCCGCGCGGCGACCTTACGGCCCGCTAGTCTTGGCGGTCTCCGGCGGCGGAGGATCGCCCTGATGTTCGATCACGTCGAGCAATTGTCCAAGCACTTTGTGCGTGTCGCGGTTGCGGCCGGCGTTGTAGTTGTAGATGTCGTACTGGGCATAGATCTCGTCGGTCGTCAGCAGCGTGCCGTAGTGGCGAATGCTGCGCGCTAGCGCCGCGACTGCCGCCTCGCGCGTGGCCAGCGGCTGGGCCGGGCTATCCACCAGTTCCACCAGCGCCTGCTGCGACTTCTGAGTCCCGATGTCCGCCAAGAGTTCGATCGCCTTGCCGGCCATCTGCGGCACATAAACCAGCGGCAGCACCGCTGCTTCCAGGCTCCGCAGATCGAACACGGTGTTCTCTTCCGCCGCCAGTGCGATCAGCCAGTCCATCGCACTCACGGCCTGGGCCCGGCGCACGTCGACCGGGACGTGCCCCATCCCGGCCGCGGCCAGCACGTCGTCCGCGAGCAGTTTCATCTCGGCGTCCGTCGTCGGCTGCGACATCACGACCATCCCGCCAGCGCGGCGGGCGTAACTTTGAATCCGCTCCATGTCGGCCGCGGGTGAGATGATGCCAATCGGTACTTGTGCCGTCCGCCGGTCGCGGCGGAACTGGGCCACCAGCTCATCGAGCGCCGGCCGATCGATCGCCGAATGAATCACTATCAGCTCATAGTCGGGCGAAGCCGTGGCCAGCTCAAACGCTTGCCTGCCCGTCGTCGCCACGTCGGCTTCATATCCATGGGCTGCCGCCAGACCCGCGATCTGTCCGCCGGAAGCGGAGAGCGGATGCACCACGAGCACGCGCGGCACGCCATAAGAACCTGCAAAATAGCCCATCCCTTCGGTCACCGCGCTCGAGCCGGCGAACGCCTGCTGCGGCTTGAGCTTCATGATCGCTTCAATCGCGGTGAATCGCAGCCGCCGATCGTCGTGTCCCGCCGCGCGAGCCAGCGTGCTCGGAGCCGCTCCACCAGCGGCAAGCTGCACTGGCGAGCCGATGTCTCCCAGAATCTGCGCCGCCGCAATCGCCGCCGGCAGATAACCCTCGGCCATCGCGCTCGCGAGCACGTCCTCCACCGCGTTCGGTCCGAAGCTGGCGGCCACGGCGTACGCGGTACCTTCTTCCTTCGGCAGCGGCGTGTCGAGCCCCACGCTGTGCTTGGCCGCTTCGAGCAGGGCCGTCAAATACAGCCGCCGGCGCTCAGGACTTTCTGAATCGATTGACTGCAGGTCCGCCGCCAACCGCAAGGCCGCGGCCAGCGCTGCGCCGCGCGCGTCGTAGTTAACCGGCGCGGTTTCCTTCTTCGCGTCATCCCATTGCCAGATCTCGACCACGCGGTCGCCATACAACTCCGGCCGACGCGCCTGATCGAGTCGCTGCCGAGCGCCGCGCTCGATCAACTGCAAGGCTTCTCCGGAGGTCGGCACGCGTCCGCTGATCCGTTCGATCGCCGCGGCGGCCATCGCC
>JBGSKX010000279.1:0-13588 GCA_041741015.1 Pirellulales bacterium | reverse complement strand
CGGGGCCTTGGCGCGCCGATGGCCAGCGCGTCGCTCCGACCTCGCTCGAGGAGGCTGAGCCGGCCTGGCCGCGAACCATCGAGACGTTCGGCGATGATGTCGACGAACTGGACGGCCGCATGCATCAAGGTCCGGAAACCGGCTACCCGCTCGAGAGCGAAGTGATTGAGCCCGCGGCAGAGCCGATGGTTGAGCAACCCGGCGACGTTCCGAGCGCGCTTGTGCCGCAGGATCCGGCAGACGTCGCGTCGCCGCAGGCCGCGTTGCCGGCGCCTCTTGTGGGTCCAGAAGCCGGCCCCATGCTCGAAAGTCCGCAGCCCGCAGAGGAGGTTCCCCCGAGCGCGCCCCCAATCGTGAGCAATTCGGCCGAGCCGCGCACGCTGGAGGAAATACTGGCTCCGCCGAACCTGCAAAGCGAACGCTTGCCGACGACGATTGCGCCGCTGCCCGAAGAGCGCGGCCAGCTCCCTTGGGCGGACGCACAGACGAGCAGTGCCGAGATGCAATCAGTACTCGAGCAGGCCGAGCAGCGGCTGCGTGAGGGGTTTCGCCTGGCCGATCGGCAGGCGATTTTTCTGGCGCGTGGCGAGTTTATTGCCGCGCTGGAATTGATCTGCCAGGCGAATGATCTGCGGCAAAACACGCAGTTCTATTCGCAGGCCCTGGTGGCAGGGCTCGCGGCACTCGACGAGAGCCGCGACTTTGCTCGCGCCCGGCCGACCGGAAAGACGCTCGATGTGGTTCGCATCAGCAGTGGGCATCGTACGAAGATTCTGTCAGCTGAGGAGTGCGCCACGATCTCGCCGATGGCCGCCGCGAAGCGCTACTACGCCTATTCGCAGGAACAACTGGCGGGTGCGACTGCCGGCGAGCCGAGGTCGTCGATCGCGCTGTACGGTCTGGGACGCCTGGCAATGGCCGCGGGCGAAGCGGCTCCAGCCGAGCGGATGGAACATAGTGCACGGGCGATGGTCCTGCATCAAGCGGCACTGATGGCGGACCGGAAGAACTACCGCGCGGCCAACGAGTTGGGCGTGCTGCTGGCCCGACATGGCGACTACGGCAGCGCACGAACGCTGCTGTTGCACAGCGTGCGACTCTCACCGCATCCGTCGACCTACCGCAACCTGGTCGTGGTGCACACGAAACTTGGCGAGAAGGAATTCGCCCAGCAGGCCTCGCAGCATGGCCTGGCGCTGGAGCGAGCTGGCGTGCGAAGGAACGGCCCGGCAGTTGCCTGGGTCGATCCAATGACCTTTGCCAGCACGGCGCCCCCTTCAACCACCTCGGCCATGCCGCCAGTGGCCCAGAATCAGCCGCAACCTGCGACCAAGGCCGAAGAGAAGAAGCCCGTGGAAACAGCCGGCAAGGGATTCAGCGACTGGCTTCCCTGGAAATCGCGCCGCTAGGAATTCTGGATCCAGACAAACATGACGATCTCGCCCAAAGTAATCTTCGGTCGCGTCCGGCAGAGCCTGACGGCGCACTTCGGCAAGCTGGCTCTTGCCGGTTCGATCGGCGCGCTGCTGGTCGGTGCCATGGTCTGGCCATCGGACGCTACCCGCGCGGAAAAGCGGCAGCGTCCCGCCAGCGAGCAAACGGTGTGGCACGCTCGGGCTCCCTGGCAGGCACCTTACACAACCGGCGAAAACAGCGTCCAGCTTTGTCAGCACGTAACCCCCGCATCACCGTGCCCCACGCCCGCGGTCGACTGTGTGAACGATTGCTGCAAAGAGTCACGTGGCTGGAAGCATAATCTGGGGCCGGTGCCCGATTTTCAGCAGTACTCGCAGGGAGAGTATGTCGGTCGCGCCCGGCTACCTCACGTGGCGACGTATCGCCTGCGAGTGGACGACTCGCTGGAGTTTGTGTTTCGCGTGACCCGCGACGAAATCCCCAATGCCTATGAGATCAACGTCGGCGATGAGCTGATCGTCGAATCGGCGACCGATCAGAACTTGCGGCGCAACCTGATCGTGCTGCCTGATGGCACCATCACGCTGCCACTCTTGGGACAAGTCCGCGCGGCCCATCGCACGGTCCCGCAACTGAAAGAAGATCTCGATCAGCAGTATCGCAAGTACTACAAAGTTCCCTCGATCACCGTCACGCCGATCAAGGTCGACACGCAGCTCGAAGACTTGCGTTATACGGTCAGCGGTCGCTCCGGCTTCGGCGGGCAGTTCCTCAGCAGCAAGGTCACGCCCGAGGGAACCGTGCAACTGCCGGCCGTCGGATCGGTGCCAGCCCAGGGATTGACGATTGATGAGTTCTCGCGGGAACTGAATGCCCGGTTCGCGGAGAAAATTCAGGGCGTCGAGGTGATTCCGGTGCTGCGCGAGCGGGCGCCACGGTACGTATTCGTGCTGGGCGAAGTCCGACTGCCGGGCCGCTACACGCTCGAAGCGCCGACCACCGTCATGCAGGCGATTGCGATGGCCGGCAGCTACAACAACGGCGCCCACATTGCACAAGTTGTCGTCTTCCGCCGCGCCGACGATTGGCGGCTGATTGCCACGACGGTCGATCTGCGAAACACGTTGCTCGGGAAGATCCCCTGTCCCCAAGGAGAGATCTGGCTCAGCGATGCCGACCTGGTACTAGTGCCGAAGTCGCGCATCCTGTGGACGACCGACATGATCGAGCTGTTCTTCACGAAGGGGCTGTATGGCGTGATCCCGTTCTCGGGCAGCTACTCATACACGAACTTCACCGAGATTGGATCGCTCGGCGGTTAGGTTAGCCTACCGCGCGGGAATCGCCGGCGACGGCCGAGGGTTTTGCTTCGCTGCCCAGGCAACGGCCGATCTGACGAACAGCTTGCCGCAGGCGGTTTTCGTTTTCGACCAGAGCGAGCCGCAGGTAACCTTCGCCCGCCGGGCCGAAACCACTGCCAGGGCTGACGGCCACGTCCCCTTCTTCGAGCAGCTTCGTGGCGAAGGCCATCGTGTCCATCCGGCTCGCCCAGGGTTCGGGAATCTTGGCCCACACGAACATGCCGGCGCGCGGCGGGGTGACCTCCCAGCCGATACGGCGCAGCCCGTCGACCAGCACGTCGCGACGGCGCTGGTAAAGGTAGCTCTGGGCCTCGACCGCGGCGTCCGTATGACGCAGGGCCATGATCGCCGCGATCTGAATCGGCTGGAACATGCCATAGTCGTAGTAAGTCTTGATCGTGCCCAGGGCACGGACCATCTCGGCGTTGCCGCAGCAGAAGCCGACTCGCCAGCCGGCCATGTTGTAACCCTTGCTCATCGTCGTGAACTCGACGCCCACATCCTTGGCGCCGGGCACCGAGAGAAAGCTCGGCGGCAGATAGCCATCGAAGGCGACGTCGGCGTAAGCGAAGTCGCTGATGACCATGAACCCGTAGCGGCGGGCCAGCTTCACCACGTCGACGTAGAACTCGCGCTCGATCGTCACGGCTGAAGGATTGTGAGGATAATTGACGATCAGCAGCTTCGGCTTGGGGTACAGATGTTGGCAGGTGTAAGCGATGTTCGAGAGGAACTTCTCGCTGTCGGCTACTTCGAGCGCAATCACGTTCGCCGCGGCCAATGCCACTGCGTACACGTGCACGGGAAAGTACGGAGCCGGCACGATGGCCGTATCGCCAGGGCCAACGAGCGAGAGGCAAATGTGGCTGAAGCCTTCTTTCGAGCCCAGGCAGACGATCGTCTCGTTCTCAGGATCGAGCCGTACGCCGTATTTCTTCAAATACTTGCTGGCAATCTCGCGGCGGAGGTTCGGTATGCCCGTCGCCTTGCTGTAGCCGTGATTGCGCGGATCGCGCACGGCCTCGACCAGCTTTTCGATCACCAGGTCCTCGGGCGGATCCGAGGGATTGCCCATGCCCAGGTCGATGACGTCGTCGCCGGCGCGGCGCTTCTGATACTTGACTGCGTTGATCCGGGCAAACAGATACGGTGGCAGCCGCTTGACGCGATCGGCCAGCTCGATCTGAAAGGGGGCCGTGTTTTCGACGGGGTTGTCGGCTTCGTTTTCGTGACTCATACGGGCCCTTCGGCTCGGACCAGGAACAGGACAAGCTGACCGCGGATCGGGCCCATCGCTCCCGATGCAACTCACCACACGGTCGCTCTTTAGCATACCCCAGCGGCGCATTTCACGGAACGGCTCCTCAGCGGGCCGTCCGCAGCGTAAGTTCCTGCCCAGCCAGCCGGTTGTCGGTTCACAGAACGACACCGGGGTGGCAGCGGAAGTTCACCCGCGAAGCAATTTTCGCGCTTACCGCTTGAGCACCCGGGGCGTCGGCGTACCCGGGCTGATGGTCGCGTCGGGGGTGCCGGGCGCGGCCTTCTTGGCGGTTCGGATTTCGCCGGTCAGGAAGTTGTCGACATGCGACTTGTCGCGCAATTCGTCGAACGTTCTGGCCATGGCCAGCCGCAACTTCTTTTCCTGAATATCCGCGAGCAGCAGCTTTTTCACTTCTTCGAAGTTGGCCGCGACGGGTTTGGTTTGTCCCTCGTAGAACAGAATCACATAGGCGCCGCCAACCTGCAGAATGCCGGACAGCGGGCTTTCCTCAGTCAGGGTAAACGCCTCTTTTTCGAGCACGGGCTGTCCGCCAAACTTCTGGATCGGCGGCACCTCGCCCCGCAGCGAGCGGCTGCTGACTTCCATCGAATGCTCCGCGGCAAGGTCGCCAAACACTTTAACCGCGTAGCCGCTAACCTTGTCCTGACGTTCCTTGGCCAGGGCCTCGCGGCACTGGTCCCAGATTTCCTGAGCGCGGCGATGATTGTTGAGCACAATCGCGCGGCAGCGAATCTTCGGGCCGTAGTTTGCTTCGTAACCGCGTTCGAGGTCCTCGGGCGTAACCTGCACGGAATTGCCAACGAGCTTCTTGAGAGCGGCCGACGGCCAGACTTCGTCACGAATGTAGACGTCCTTGCTGACACCTTCATTGGCCGTGATGTGTTCGATCCAGCCGGCGACGTCTGGCTTGCCGGCCGCATCGACTTTGTTCATGGCCACGGCGGCCCGTTCGATCTCGGCTTGCAGGTCCGCATCACCAACCTGGATGTTTTTCTTCTTGAGAGCCTGATCAATCATCTTGCGATTGATCGTGCCTTCCAGGACATCGTCGCCGTAACGCACGAGGCATTCCTCGGCCAGCTCGCGAATGCTGATCTGGTGGCCGTTGATCACGGCCGCCACACCGGGTGCGCTGTTGCGCTTGGTCGGATCGGCGAAGAAGTTTTCGACCTTGGCTTCGGTCTGAAGTTGCTTGAAGACGTCGTTGGCCGCGGTGCGCAATTTGCGCTCGCGGATCGCATCGTACAGGTGCGGTTCGACCTTGGCGCGGTCGATGCCCTTGATCGCCGGCAGATGCTCTTCGCATTTGATGAACACATGCAGGTTGCCGACTTTGACGATTTGCGAAATCTCATTCTTTTTCAGGGCGAACGCCGCGGTTTCCAGGTTGGGATCGCCCATGTGCCGACGAATCGGTTGAATCAGACCATAGGCGCTCGCGCTGTTGGAGTCTTGCGAGTGATTCTTGGCGAGTGCGCCAAAGTTGCCTGGATCGGCCACGGCCTGGGCATGGATCGAGCGGGCTTTCGCTTCGTCCTCGATTGCAATCAGGCGGACTTTGACGCCCGGACCGAACTCGCTCTCGAAGGCCTCGTCGAGTTCGCGGCGGGTGATTTGCATCTGATCTTTGGCCAGCTCGCGCAGGGCGAGCGTGGGCCAGATGATGTCCTGGGCGTAACGATCGGCCGTGATGCCGCGCTCTTTCTCGAGAACACCCAGCCACTGCTCGCGTCCCATCTGGAACTTCTTGGCCATGCGTTCGATTTCGGCGTTCACATCCTCATCGCTGATCGTGATGCCCCTTCGCTGGCAGCTCACCAGAATCAGCGTGCGATGGATGATGCTGTCGAGCACCTCGTTGCCGTAGTGCAACAGGCATTCGTCCGCCAGGTCTTCACGCGTAATCGGTTCCTTGTTGACGACGGCCGCCACCGGATTCTTACGCGGCGCCGAGACAGCGGCGCCTTGCGGCGGAACGGGAGCCGTCTGCTTGGTTTGATCGATGGCCGTGGCTTGCTTCACGGGATTCTGCTTCGTGGCGGCACGCGGCGCTTGAGCGGCGGCAGGTTCGGCCGTCCAGTTCCAGCGTACCAGGCCACAAACGATCAGAACGGCGATGCCGCTGGCGAGCCAGCCAAGGCGAGTAAGACGAGGCGAGCGCGGTGCGTGCGTGGCGCGTTGGTTGCCATCCATAGCAAATCTCCACGTGCTGGCGGGACCCGGTTTGATCGGGTCAGTGATCGGGGGAATCTCGGCCATCCTGGCCGGTCAGGGCAGGCACTATAGAAGCTGCCGCCACGACGGGTCAAGACGAATCGCCGGGCCTAAGACGGCCGGCAATCGTGTGATACGGTTAGAATTCAGTTAGCGCCAGATGGCGAATGTTACTTCGCGGCCTGTGCCGACTCGACGGCCCGGCGCACGTCCGCGGGCCGGTTCGTGATGATGCCGTCGGCGCCAGCTTGCACAAGCGCTACGGCCCGAGCCGGATCGTCGACGGTCCAGACCCAGGCTTTCCAGCCGCGGTCGTGGATTTGGCGGATCGTTTCAGGCGTGGTGTATTTGTCTTCCCAGCCGACGACCGTGGCCCCGGTTTTCGCCACCTGGTCGAGCTTTTCAGCGGTCACTTCCTCATGACCGAGGGCTCCCAGCACCAACTCCGGCGCGATCTTGTGACAGTCGGTCAGGTAGTCCCAGTCGAATGCTTGCACCACGACGTTGTCGATCAACTTTTTGTCGCGGAGCAGCTTGACGCAAGTGGCAGCGTCGCCGTGCTTGCGTTCGATGAGCGTCATGGAACCGTTCTGAATGGCGTCGATCGATTCATCGAGTCGGGGGAGCTTGGTGCCTTTGAACTTCTCGCCAAACCACAGGCCGGCATCAAGCTGTTCAAGTTCAGCGAGCTTTTTCGTGGTGAGCTCAATCTTCTCGCCGCCCCACAACTTGCCGGCGTTCGTCGTGCGATCGAGATGCTTGTCGTGAAACACGACGGGCACGCCGTCGGCAGAATGCAGGTAATCGAGTTCGACGAGGTCGGCGCCGGCTTGCACGGCGGAGATGAACGCCGGCAGGGTGTTTTCCGGTGCGACTTTGCTGTCGCCGCGATGGGCGATGATCAGCGGGCCGTGGTGATTGACCCGTTCGCGGGCGAGCGGCGCTTTGGCGTCGGCGAGCAGAGGTTGTTCGTTGGCAGCCAAGATCGCAACTCCCAGAATGAGTCCGCTGGCAATCGTCCGCAACATGATGGTCACCTTGAGTGGCAGGGGATGATCGGTGGCGGGACTCCCTCCTCAGCAAGTGCGCTGCCTGCGCTCTTCGGACTTGTCCCGCGGTTCAGCATGCTCGGCTTGACGACCGGGCATGGCACCCCAGCGAGAGAGTCTAGTTTTCCATGACTTCGGTTTCTTTGGCGGCAGCCATGTCCGAGGCCATGTTTTCGAACTTTTTGGTCAGCTCCTGGACCTCTTCCTTCACCGTGTCGCGTTCGTCCTCGGTCATGAGCTTGTCCTTCTGCTCCTGATCCGCGGACTTATTCGCATCGCGACGCACGTTGCGCACCGAAACCTTCGCTTCCTCGGTGAGCTCGCGAATGCGCGCGCCGAGCTTTTTGCGGACCTCGGTCGAGAGCGGCGGGACATTGATCCGTATCAGACGGCCGTCGTTCTGCGGATTGAGGCCCAGCCCGCTCGCCAATACGGCTTTCTCAATGTCCTTGAGCGTGCCGGGATCAAACGGGCGGATGACGATTTGCGTTGGCTCGGGCGCACCGACCGAGGCGATGGCCTTGATCGGCGTGGGCGAACCGTAGACTTCCACTCGCAAAGAATCGACCAGGCCGGGGTTGGCCCTGCCGGTGCGAATGCCGGCCAGGTCGCCCTTGAGCTTGGCGAGGGCCTTTTCCATGCGGTCTTCAGTATCGAGCAGGATTTCGTCGGCGCTCATGACGCTTGCCTTTCCCTCTCAAGACGAACTGCCGCGAATTCTTCGCGGCGCGGTCTCCAAGCAGGCTATTTGGTGACGGCAACCTGGCTGCTGATCAGCGTGCCAATCTTGGCGCCGCTGGTGGCCCGTTCGATGTTGCCTTCCTTCTTGTAGTTGAACACCAGGATGGGCATGTCGTGCTCCATGCACTGAGTGATCGCGGTCGAATCCATCACGCGCAGGTTCTGCTCGCGCACGGCGTTGTAGCTCAACTCGCTGTAGAGCAGGGCGTGCGGGTTCTTTTCCGGATCGTCGCTGAACACGCCGTCGACGCGGGTGGCCTTGAGCAGGATATCCGCTTCGAGTTCGAGTGCTCGCTGGGCGGCGGCGGTGTCCGTCGTGACGAAAGGGCTACCGGTGCCAGCGGCCAGGATTACGATCCGGCCCTTCTCCAGGTGGCGGCGAGCGCGGCGGCGAATGTACGGCTCGGCCACGCCATCCATGCGAATGGCTGTGAGCAGCCGCGTTTCGACCCCCATCGACTCGATGGCATCCTGCAGCGCGAGGCCATTGATCACCGTGGCCAGCATGCCCATGTAGTGGGCCGTGGCTTCCTGGATGCTGGAATTGCCGGCCGTGAACTGAGCACCGCGGAGAATATTTCCGCCGCCAATGACGATGGCGATCTGCACGCCGCGCTGGGCGGCCTTGCAGATCTGAGTGCCAATGGCCACGACCTCTTCCATGGCAATGCCCCGCTCGCCGGTATGCGCGAAGCTTTCACCGGAAAGCTTGAGCACGATGCGGCGATAGGGCCCGGCTCCGGGGGGAATTGCAGGGTCAGCCATGTTCGCAGAGCTCCGCTAGAGGCATCGAGTCGTGGTCGTCGGTCTTACTTGCCAAGTTCCCAGAGCGTGAAACTCTTGATCTTCATGCCGTTGTCCTTGGCGAACTGGCCGACTGTCTTCTTGTCGTCTTTGACGAACGGCTGCTCGAGCAGGGCCCGCTCGGCGTAGTAGTTTCGCAGGCGGCCTTCGACCATCTTGGGAATGATGTTGTCCGGCTTGCCTTCGGTTTTGGCCGCGGCACTGAGGATCTCGCGTTCCTTCTCGATGTCCTCGGCCGGGATGTCTTCCTTGGCGAGCACCTGGGGCGACATCGAAGCGATGTGCAGGCACACGTCCTTGGCTGCCTCGGGCGTGCCGCCTTCGACTTCGATCAGCACGCCCACGGTTCGGCCGGCGTGATGGACATAGCCGGAGGTCTTGCCGTCGATGCGCAGCACTCGGCCGACCTTGAAGACTTCGCGAATCTTGTTGGTCAGATCGTTGAGCTGTTCGCCCAGCGTCTGGCCGCCCTTGGACGGCGAAGGCTGCGCGAGCAGTTCGTCGCCAGTCTTGGCACCTTTGCCGGTCGCAAGCTGCTTGGCCAGGTCCGAGGCAAGTTCGACGAAGTCGGCGCTGGCGGCAACCGGCGCGCTTTCGCACAGGACTTCGACCAGGGCGCCGACGCCTTTTTCCCAATCGGTGAACAGACCCATGCGGCCGAACGCGGTTTCGCGATCGGAGCGGCTGGCCTGAACCTTGATGTTGTCCTTACGGAGCCACTCGATGGCGGCGGCCTCGTCACCCTCCGTGGCTTGCAGGGCTTCTTTGCACTTGCCCATCGGCAGGCCGGTTTTGTCGCGGAGCGACTTCACGGCCAAAGCTTTGATTTCCACCATGTCATGCACCTCGTGTCTTCGATCTACAAATTGTAGGTTTGAATCTCGTGATTGGTTGGGGGATGGCGGCGACGCTCCGCGGCGATGGTTCACCGGTCATCACGACCACCCAGCTTGAAAAAAGCCAGCGATCGAGAGCCAAGCGGCTGCGACGACGTTGGCTGCGACTACACGGCGCCTTCGGACTTCATCCGCTCGACTTCGGCAGTCGTGCCGCCCTTGCCGGCCAGAATGGCGTCAGCCAGTTGCTTCACGATCAGTTCGATCGAGCGAATGCTGTCGTCATTGCCCGGAATCGGCAGATCCACCGTGTCCGGATCGCTGTCCGTGTCGATCAGAGCGACGGTCGTGATGCCCAGGGCATGCGCCTCGCGAATTGCGTTGCGTTCCTTCTTGGGATCGATCACGACCAGGCACTCCGGCAGGCGATGCATCGTGCGAATGCCGTGCAGATTGCGGTACATCTTGCGGTACTCGCGCTGCAGGGCCGACTGCATCTTCTTGGAGTAAGTGCCGAGCTGTTCGCCGGAGCGGATGGCTTCGAGCTCTTCCAGGCGGGCGAGCCGATTGCGAATTGTGCGGAAGTTGGTGAGCGTGCCACCGAGCCAGCGGTCGCTGACATAGGGCATTCCGCAGCGTTCGCTTTCGCGCTCAACGGTTTCGCCGGCTTGCCGCTTGGTGCCCACGAACAGCACGAGGCTGTTGTTCGACGCGACTTGCTGCAGGTACTTTTTGGCCCGCAGGAGACCGCGAATCGTTTCGCGGACGTCGATGATGTGAATCAGGTTCTGCCGGGCATAGATATAGGGCCGCATCTTCGGGTTCCAGCGGCTGGCCCGGTGCCCGAAATGTACGCCCGCTTCGATCAACTCTTGAACTAGTACTGGCGCTGCCACAAATAACTCCTCGAAAGGCACACCGGCTCTTGCCGCCTGCGACCCGGAGGGTCGTATTGGCGGGACGTCCGGCGTTAAAAAGGAACCTCGGCCTGGTGGATTTTTAAATGCCGACTCCCCGGGCCGTTCGGGGTTCAGGCAAGCCAACCAGTTTACGGGTTTGGACTTACCGCGTCAATTGGCGTCTTGCGGGCTGGGAATTCGGGGGGAGACGGGTGAAGTCGAACCACAGAGGACACGGAAGGACACAGGGGGAAGGAAGCGAACCACAGATGAACACAGATGAATAAGGGAGGGGGCAGATCCACAGATTGCACCGATTGGAAGAATGGGACTTTTGTCTGGCGTGTTGTCGTCGTGTCGTCGTGGTTGGTTTGCTTTTGAATGATCGAAGAAGCGTGGAGGCAACCACAACGACACAACGGCACGACGGGGAGCAGAGATTGGAAGCAGGATGTTGCGTGCCGGATGATGATTTCTTTCCCCTCCTGCCTCTCACTCTCCATCTGTGTGCATTGGTGTTCATCTGTGGTTCTCTCCTATCTTCGCTGCTCGTCCTCTGTGTACCTTTGGTGACCTCTGTGGTGAATCTGGTTTTTCGGTCGGCGCGCGGAGGGAGGCAGAACTCTCACGCTGGAGGGTTTTGGCGCCACAGCCTTCGGTCGAGCCGGGAAGTCAGTTTTAAAGTGGGTTAGACACGGGATACAGTTCCGACGGCTAAGCGACCGAAGGCTGCAACACGCGGGGCGCTACCGATTGCCGGGTCGTTTCTTGAAACAAGGTGTATCAACCTTGCCCGCACCGCCAAGCTGTTCGAGTCCGCAGATTCCGAGCAAGCGCGCCCGCCACCTGTTCAATGCGCTTCGGGCACTTTCACAAGAGCGTCAGCGTTTTTCCGCGGCGTTGGTTGCGCCTGCTCGGCAGGCCGAGCAGGCGCACTCCCGAGTCATCCCTGACTCCGACGCTTCACATTTATCGGGCGGTCCTTCGAACAACGGCGATTGAGCTACCGACGATACTGCTCCCCTTTCACCCCAGACCGGCCGGTCTCTGGTGCCGTCGGAGAGACGTCCACGTTTCGACATAAGCTTTGCGAGCGTGCCTTTCTTCACGCTACGCAGCGCTTGCTCCGCCGCATTGCGAGGCCAAACCGAAACTGCCTTCGCGTCGGTGGCATTCACATCGAGACGTTTCTGTCAGATCGTCGTGCCAGGGTTGAGTCTGCCAGAAAGCCTGGCCATATTTCAAGCGCGCAAACAGGCCAGTGGAGAAAATGATTCACCGCAGAGGCCGCGGAGGTGCGCAGAGGGAAGACAGAGGATCCACACTCGCGAGGAGCGAAAGTCAAAGAATCTTCGAGGAAGACGCGGGTTGTGGCCCGGAGAAGTGTGGATCGCGTCTGCGCGCGAATCGTGCGCGGGAAAGTTCAAAAAACTTTTTGGAGCAGAGGTTTCGCCGAAGTTGACTACCGCGCGGGTGAGCGGAGGAAGGCCACGAGATCGCGGAATTCCTGGTCAGTGAGCTGGGCCGGAAGTCCTTCGGGCATCAGCGAGGTTGGCAAGGGGCGGCGCGACTCGACGTCGGCTGCTTTAAACTGGGTGAGTTTGCCGTCGGCATCCGCGTAGGTCTGCTCGCCGGTTGCAAGTTCGTCGACCAGGACGCCCGTGAGCGATTGGCCGGCAGTGGTGAGCACGATCCAAGAGACAAATTGCGGGGCGATCTCCTTGCTGGGGCGTACGATCGACTCGACCAGGCGACGTTCGTCGAGCACGCCCGTGGTGGCGGTCAGTTCGGGACCGATTCGCGCGCCTCGGCCGGCGACCTGATGGCACCGCGCACAAGCCGCCGCACGCGCATGGTAAAAGATGCGCTGGCCGGCCTCGGGATCCCCCTTTGCTCCGTCCGCATGGAGCAGACTCAACCAATGATCGACGTTCTGAGTGGCTGAGTTGGCGCTGGCAGGCTCCGCCGGTTGCAGGATTCGTGCGACGAGTTCTTGCGAGTCTGGGAATCGCTCGGCGATGACGTTCAGGGCTGACTTGGCAGAGGAATCAAGGGACGCCGCTCGGAGTGAACGTAGCGCTTCGTTTCTGATCGCGAGATCATCGCTGCCGGCAAGCTGCAGGAGCGACTGAAGGGCTTGGGGCGTGTCGGGCGAAACGCCCACGATCGCCTCGGCCCGCAGCCGGGTGGCGTAGTGCGTCGATGCGGCGATGTCGATCAGCAGTTGATTGCGGCCTTCGAGCTGGGAATCACGCAGCGAGCGGACTGCTTCGAGCTGGATCGCCGGATCGCTGCTCCCCAGATACTCCCGGAACTTTTCGAGCGAGAGCAGGGGATGGTCGGGCCGGAGCATGCGAATGGCCCACCTTAGAGCTTCGGGGCTCGTGGTCTTGTTCTCGAGCGCACGCACGATGTACTGCTCGCCGGCCCATTCGTCGGAGGGTTCGCGCTGGACGCCATCCAGCCGCTCGAGAGCCGCGAGATAGCCGCCGAAGATGCGTTCGGTTGCGGGGCCAGCGGCCAGGGCTTCGGTGAGAGACTCGCGAAAATCGGTGAGACGCTCTTCGCCCACCCACTGCACCGCGGCGAAGCGGACATCGGGATCGGCATCGCGCAAGAACTGAGCGAGTAACTTGTGGCCTCCCGGCACGCGGTGCTCGCGAAGAATGAGCAGAGCGGCCAGACGCTGCTGGGGTGAGAGCTTGCCGAGCTCGATCTCGGGCGTAACCAGCCCCAGATGAAAGAGTCCTTCGCGAGCGGCCTCGGCCACAAAGGCGTCGCGATCGCCGACGAGCTTCCAGCAGGTATCCGCCAATGCCGGATCGACGGTGTGACGGAGAAGTTCGGCGCGAACTTCTGAGGAGCTTTCGTCAGGATTCAGGTCGCTCGCTTTAGCCGATGAGCTCAAGGCTCGAACCGCGGCTAGCCGCACGTCCAGCGAAGCGTCTTGCTGGAGCGCTTTGCGCGCGGGCCCGAGATCGCCGGC
>JBGSKX010000278.1:0-5857 GCA_041741015.1 Pirellulales bacterium | reverse complement strand
CGCCCAGGCCCTGTTCGGCATGCACCAGGAGCGTGCGACCGGCGAGCGGTTCGCCCTGCCAGCGCGGACCCTCGGTCACGCGCGGCACGAATCCCTCGCACGCGAGTCGATACTCCCATTCCGCCCAGCCGCGCTCGTAGTTCCCCATCGCCAGCCAGGCCATGCCGCGGTTGCGCCGCGCCTCGGCATAGTCAGGCTGCACACCCAGTGCTCGATCGAAATACCCGATCGCGGTTTCCATCTCCGCCCGATCGAAGTGTGCGATTCCAAGCTTGCACAGTGCGCCCGCATCGCGCGGCTCCAACTCGATCGCCCGCCGATAGCCGGCAATTGCCTCGTCGAGCCTTCCCTCGTCAAGCAGCAGGTTGGCCCGATTGAAATGCGCCGTCGCATGGTCCGGCTGCAAAGCCAGCGCCTGTTCGAATGCGGCCAGGGCTTCGTTCACCTGGCCGGCGTCTTTGAGCGCGAGCGCGAAATTGCTCAGGAGCTGCGGCGACTGGCCGCCGGCCTGGATCGCTCGCTGAAACACCTCCACGGCTTGTTGCGGCCGCTTGCTCTTCTGATAGGCCGCTCCCAGGTTCGTCAGAAACGCCGCATTACCCGGCGCAAGCTGCACGGCCCGCTCCAGGCACTGGCACGCTGCCTGAGCGTATCCGGCCTGAAGCTGCGCAATCCCCATTTCGTGCCACAGGTCCGGCGCCTGCGGCGCCGCCTGTAAGAGCTGCTGATAGACGCCCGCCGCCTCGGCCGCGCGCCCGGTCGAAAGACACTGTCGCGCGTAGTTCAGGGCTTCAGCAAAGTTCGCCACGCAGAGTTCCCGGTGGGGCTTATTTCACGTCCGACGACCACCCCGGGCTTGGCCGGTGGGGTTCTTCGTGGCGCAGGTTCGGTTACCGCGTCGGCCGCGTCTCTTCCGGCATCGCCGCGATCCATTCGCGAATGAGTTCCACGCCTTCGGTGTGTACCAACCGCTTGCCCAGTTCCGGCATCATGATACCCGCATCGGTCGACAGCAGCCGGAAGATGAAGATCGACTCCTCGGGATGTCCCGGCACGATGTCGAACTCATGCCCGCCCGAACCGCGCCCCGCTGCTACCGGCGTTTTGTAGATCCCGAACTCGCGCGGGTTGACTTGCGAGGCCAGCAGATTCAAGCCCGAGTTCCGCGCCGGTCCGATCGGATTGTGGCAGTGCGCGCAATTGATTTCCAGCCACGCCCGGGCCCGTTCGTCGAGCGTGCCGGTGTTGGGGTCGTTCCACACGGCCAGCCGCGGCGCCTCGGCCGGCTCGGGCGAATCCTTCAGCGCGCCCACCCGCTTCCAATGCGCGAGCTGATTCTCGGTTACCGTGGAATCCGGGCCATCGTGGTAGGTGTAATCCTTGTTCAAGTGCCGGGCCTTGGGGCCGAGCGGCTGCATGTCGTCCCCCTGTTTGTGGCAACCCTTGCACTGGTTGGCGTTGGGAATGATGTAGTCGTTCTTCCGTTCGGCGCCGTGCTCGTCGATCCAGCTTACCGGCAGGACGTCGCCCGCCACGTCACGAACCGCGTCCGTCTGCTCGTCGTTCCAGATGTAGGGAATGCCGACCCAGCCGTCCGGCTCATGCTTGAGAATTCGTGTCTCGAGCAGACGCCGCCCCTTGGCAGGGTCGCGCGCATCGACCGGGTAGGCGAACGTCTTGGCGATGATCGTTCCGACCGGAAACTCAAACACGTCGTCCGCGCGGTACTCGGCGGTTGTACCGGCCGGCAGCTTCACGAAACGAAACTTATCGGTGTAATCCGTGAATAGCGGCGAGTTGAGATCGTACGGCACGACCCCCTCGGCCGCTTCCTGCGTGCTGCCGTTCCCGGTGAACAGGCCAAACTCCGAGAGCTTCTCGGGATGCTCGGGCGCTGTGCTCACCGGCTCGGATGTGCTACATCCGCTCGCCGCAAACAGACACATTACTGACAGCACCGCACACGCAAAAAGTCGATCGCCGGCCGACATAAACACACTCGCGAGACGTGGTTAAACGAAGCACTGGCGCTCTCGACCGTGTGTGGTCGCGAGCGCCAGTGCGATACTTCTCGATGCCAAGAGGTGGTTTAACCGCAAACAGCGGGCCAGCCACCACCGGCTATTTTACACTCGGATCACTCCGTAGTTTCAGCCCCCGGCGAAGCACGGGGTGCCACGGGTGGCTGTACTCAGCTCACCCGTGCCCCATCGGGCAACTACTTTACGCCCGCAATCGTCACCGGTTCGATCTTCGGGATCTCGCCATTGCCTTCAAACGGCTTCAGATCGCGGCTGATCTTGCCTGGCTTCGGCTCGAGCGGGTTGCTGATGTCCAGGCCCGGCAGGTCGAAATCCACGAAATCGGCGTCGCCGTTGTCGCGGATGATGATCGCCAGCTCCTTGGGCAGCTCGCCGTCGACGCCCTTCTTCGGGTCGACCACGCCGTCATAGATGATGTCCGGCAGCGTCTTTTCGCCGATCGCCATCGTAATCAGCTGGCTCAGCGGGCCGGCTGGCTTCGAGCCGTTCCCTTCGAACGTGTTGTTGTGCACGTAGATCGAATCGCAGAACGGATCGTAGCCCGGGTCCTTGTCGAACGGCTTCTGGGTCACGAGGTAGCTGCAGATCGACATGCCCACGCTGTCGTTGTTCTTGATCTTGTTGTCGAACACTTCGACCTGGCGGCTGGCCAGAATCATCACGCCCGTTCCCGGCGGCACGTTGGCCACGGCGTTCCCCTTGGGGGCAAAGTTCTCGTGGTTGTTCTCCACGATTTCGTTATTGTAGACGCGGCAGTTGCGGCCGACCTTCAGCTCCAGATCGGGCAGCGAAAAGACCAGGATGCCTCCGGTGTTCCCCGTGGCCACGTTCTCGTACACGTCGGCATTGATCGAATTCTCGATCTCGATACCGGCCACGTTGTGCTCGGCCCGGCAGCGGCGGACGATGATGTTCTGCGACTGGCCGACATAGATGCCCGCGTCCGAGGCGTCGGTCGCGATGCAATCTTCGATCAGCACGTTCTGGCACAGCACGGGGTAAAGGCCGTATGCGCCGTTCTCGGTCTTCGGCCCGCCGGTCCAACTGGTGCGCACGCCGCGGAAGGTGATCCCGTCGGTCTTGTTCACCTTGATCGCGTCACCCTTGGCGTCTTCAACGGCCAGGTTCTCGATCGTGACGTTCTTCTTGCTGGTGATCGCCAGGCCTTCGCCGCCGGTCCCCTGACCTTGCTTGGCGAAGCTGAGGATCGTCTTGTCCTGGCCTTGGCCGCGAATCGTCAGATCGCTGACGTCGCAGGAGAGCGTCGAGTCGAACTCGAACGTCCCCTCGCCGAACTCAATCACTTCGCCCTCTTTGGCTTCGATCAGAGCGGTTTGCACCTGCTTCTGAACGTCGGGTCCGGCCGAGATCTTGGTCACTTTGACCTTTTCGCCGGGCGTCGAAGGTTTGACACAGCCGACGAGAGGAATCGTCAGGCAAACAACAGCGAGCAAATCGAGTCGCGAACAGCGCACGGCCGATCTCCTTAGTTAATGAGCGGGCGGCAAGCTAGCTGGCGCCGGGGAATCGTCAGCGTACGGCCGCAAAAATAGACAGGCGTCAATCGAACCGCCGATTATAGCCGAAAAAAGGGGGCTGCAAACGGGTGAAAAAACCGTGCTGCCCCGCTATAACCTCTCCAGCGCGGCCGGTGTCTAGCCGGGACATGCTTAACGTCGGAGAATTATCGGGCCGGCGTCACCAGTCGGCGTCACCATGTCACATTACGCCGAGATTCTGGCGGGACTCGAGGAAGTTCTCGCCCATGAAGCCCGCCTGAGCGGAGCGCCGGTCGCGTCCCAACAGCTCCTGACGGTCGTCGACTTTTATGGCGAACCAATGGACGGCGACCCCCACTTTCGCACGATGGCCCACTGGAAGTCGAGCGACTTCACGGGTCGGTTCCGGCGGTGGCTTGGCGAAATGTCGCGCAACCTCAGTGGCAGTTCACCAAGCGACGCCGCCGAAGCACTTTGCGCCTCACCTGAGTTCCGCGGTCAGTTTCTTGTCTTCACCAGCTTGAGCGACTTCGCCGCCTGGTTCGACGAACCAGCCCGCTCCTCCCTCGATGCCTACGAAACGCATTACTTCGATCAGGGCCTGCCGATCTTGAGCGTCTCGCCGTTCATGGACGGCCGCGCTCCGAAGCTCCGCAAACAACGTCGCACGAAATAACTATCGTGCGCGAAACGGCGCACGTGTACGTACACGCGAACCATGACTGCCTCCAGCACTGAATTCTTCCCCAATTGACTCCCGCTTCGGGGGGAACTACACTCTCGCGCAAGTGAGTGGCCAACTGTTGGCCACGCTCGTTCGCTTTTTGGCGAACCTTCATTTGCGGGAGTTTGCTACTGATCTGCGACCAGGTGTGCGTGGCGAGGAATCGCCGGCCTCAGGTGGTCTGGTCCATGTAGCGATTGAAGTAGCTGTCGAGCTGCCGTACTCCCCGCAGGGCTCATTCCCCCAGCGGACAATTGCCCCGCAGACGGTACTGTCGTGGCACTTAGCCGCCGACGAAACGCTCGATCTTCCTCGCTCCAGCTCACCGGCAACCGCGATTATTCGGCCGCAACTCGCGCCGACCCCGCGCTCCTCGCCCTGCGTCGCAGTCGATTGACACACGGAAGTTTGCAGCCACGATCATCCCCTCGACCACGGACTCTGGAGACCACACCATGCGTTTGCCCCTCAACCTGGCGATTCTCGTTTGCTTTGCCGTTTCGATTGCTGCCGCTCCCGTCTTGGCGGTCGTCACCTTGGATGGCAGCATCGCCGGCGATGACTACTCGCTCGAGTCCGTACAAACCGTCGAGTCCGGTTTCAACAACACGACCGATAATGAGCTCAACGCGGCCTGGGCCAAAATCGAGGGCAATGTCCTGTACCTCACGCTGACCGGCAACCTCGCCAGCAACTTCAACAAGCTGAACATCTTCATCGACTCGGTCGCCGGTGGTGAAAACACGCTCACCAACTCGACCGACTTCGGCGGCAACAACCCCAGCACCGACGGCTGGGCCGGCAAGCACGCGGGGTTCACCTTCGACCGCGGCTTCGAGGCCGACTACCTGCTCAGCCTCCGCAACGGCTTCATCGCGGGGCCACAGTTCGACGTCACCTTCAACAGCGTCGGTAACGCGACCGTCATCGAAACCAGCAGCGACATCTTCGGCGGCTCGCTCGCAGGGGCGAATCCGAACGTCGGCGCCTCGGGGCTGGGCATTGCGTTCGATAATAGCAACGTGGCCGGCGTGGCGGCTGGCGACGGTCCCGCCAACCAGGCCGCGGCGATTGCCGTCCAAACCGGACTCGAACTGGCCATTCCGCTGGCCGCGATCGGCAGCCCTGGCATCGGCGACTGCATCAAGATCAGCGCCATGATCAACGGCACGAATCACGACTACCTGTCGAATCAGTTTCTTGGCTCCATCGATGGCGAGTTTCCCTATGGCCAGATCAACCTCGGCGGCGACGGCGAGGGCACCTTCACCGGCACCGTGGGCCAGATCAACCTGAACGACAACGACTACGCCAGCGGCCTGCAGTACTTCCAGGTTTGCATCGTGCCGGAGCCGAGCTCGCTGGCCCTGGTCGGCCTGGCCGCGGCGGCCTTCGCTTGCATCGGCCTCCGTCGCCGCAAGTAGACGCCAAAACTCAAAACGGGGACATCACTGCTCTGTAGAAATCTTCAAAAGTGCTGTCATCTGCTAGCGTGACGAGTTGCGTAGCAGAAGGTGATGCGAACTACGAAGTCACCTCGCCGCGTGTTGCAGTATGCGTACCTGATTGGGCTGACGACGCTCCGGTTGCAC
>JBGSKX010000277.1:0-12795 GCA_041741015.1 Pirellulales bacterium | reverse complement strand
CGCCTTGCGCGAGCAGCGCGGCGGCCACGGCGCTGCCGAGCGTTTGGGCACTCGTCAGCGGTCCTTGCTGAGAAAAGAAGAGCCGCTGGCGCCCATCTTGCGAAAGGACCGCGGCATCGAGGGCGAGCGTTTGGGCATCGGTTGGTCGCCCCCAGGCCGCGATTGGAGCAAGGCAGCCGCCAGCCAGGTCGGCAAGCAGCGTGCGCTCGGCGAGAACCGCGGCGTGCGTGACCGGATCGTTGAGCGCGGCGAGTGCCGTTCTCGTGCGCTCGTCATCAACACGAGTTTCGATTCCGAGGGCCCCCTGCCCCACGGCCGGCAGGACCTTGTCGCCGGGGAGAATCTCGGTGATCCGGCCGCTGAGCCCCAAACGCTTGAGGCCGGCTTCGGCCAGGACAATGGCGTCGAAGTCGCCGCGGGCGAGCTTTTCGAGCCGGGTGTCGACGTTGCCACGGATGCCTGCCATTTTGAGGTCGGGCCGCAGGTGCAGGAGCTGCGCTCGGCGACGGAGACTGCCGGTGCCGATGGTTGCGCCTGGTGGAAGATCGGCGAAGCGGCGGCCGTCGTGGCTGATGAGGACATCGGCCGTGGTTTCGCGCGGCGGCACGGCGGCGAGGCAGAGACCTTTGATCGGTTCGGTGGGGAGATCCTTGAGGCTGTGGACGGCCAGGTCGACGCGATCTTCGAGCAGCGCCCGTTGGATTTCCTTGGTAAAGACGCCGGGGCTGCCGAGATTGCCGATCGGGTCGCGCTGTTCGGCGTCTCCCTGAGTGGTGATGAGCACGAGCTCGACTTCGACGCCCTGCTCTGCCAGGCGCGCGGCCACCCAATCGGCCTGCCAACGGGCCAGGGCGCTGGCGCGGGTTCCAAGACGGAGGGGAATGTTTTTCATACTCACGGACTATCTTACAAAAAATTGCCCCGAGTGTCCCGTCACTCTTATCGTGGTGAGTTAGGGCGCTGGCTTGACCGCTTGCGAGTCGTCCTTGTCAATCGTTTGCGAGCGAGTGGTGTGTTCCAAAAAGTAGTCAATCACAGCGCAAACGAGCATCGTGAAGACGATGACTCCAGTTCCCATCAGTCCAGCGAACACGAAGATTGCGAGAATCAGAAGTGCGGCCTCCCGGAGCGGCACCGGCAGCGAGAGCACTGCGCCGGCGATCGCAGCGACGATCGTCGTGAGAATGAACAACGCTTGCAGGCTGAACTTCATGCTGGAATTGTAACCGCAGAATGCGGCTAACACACTCGCGCTACTGCAACCCTTCGGCTCTTGCCAGCACAGCGACGGAGACCTCGCTCGAGCCGGCTTTGCGGAGCGTCTTGGCGGCTTCGTTGAGCGTGGCGCCCGTGGTGAGAATGTCGTCGACGAGTAGCACCCGTGCGCCGGCGAGATCGCGATGAGGATGGACGAAGAACGCGCCGCGGACATTCGCGCGGCGACGGCCGGGCGAGAGCGTGGCCTGGGGGATCGTGCGGCGGCGACGGACGAGGAGTTGCGACGTCGCGGGCACGCGCAGACGCTCGGCGATCGCGGCGGCCAGCACTTCGGGACTATTGGCTCCGCGCCAAATGCGGCGCGACCAGTGCATCGGCACTGGGATCACGACGTCGATTTCAGACGGCGGGAATTCGGCGGCGACGCAAGTGGCAAGGTGATTGCCCAGGGCAACGGCCAGCGGTCGATCGGCCGGGCGTTTCATTCGCAGCACCGCGGTTCGCAACAGACCGTCGTAGCTGCCGAGGCAAACGGCTCTGGAAAACTTGAGCCGCAACTCGCGGCAGCGCGGGCAGGGATCGCCGGAAATGCCGGGAGCGAGCAGCGAGCCGCAACGCGAGCAGGCGACGCGCGGGCGGAGCAGTTCTCCGCGACACGGCTCGCAAAGCGAAACGCCCTGGTACTCTTCGAGCGCCGTCTGGCAACAGACACAGGCGCCAGGATAGACCAGGTTCAGCAGCAACCCGCCGAGCCGCCGAGCATGATGGGAAAGACGCACTGAGCGAAACTGCGTGAGCATGGAATCAAGCGGATTCATGGGAGGCTAGGCACGAACGTCCGTCGCGCGTCCCCCCAGCAGTCCGGGAACCGCCCCCAGGCACATCTTGGTGAAATCACTGAAACTCTTGGCGAGGTCGACCTGCGCTTCCGTCGGGGTTTCGAGACCGGCCAGATACAGATTGCCGGCGATGAAAACGCACATCAACATCACGATGGCGATGAAGACCCACTTGAACGGCAGCGTGTTCGGAATCGACGGTTGCGTCACGGAAGGGCCTTGAGCTGCCAAGCCGAGTGCTGCCGAACCTAGTAGTTGACGTGAGTGTTACTCAGCGGGTGACGAAAGCAATCAAAGGCAATCTTCACCATGGCCCAGGCAAATCGAAGGAGAGTTTTGACCGCGTTCATGGCATGTACCGGATCGTCTGAGTTCCGCACGTCGGAGCGGTCGTTGTCGGTGGGGAGAATGGTCGCGGCAGCGTAGGCCTCGCGCTGTTGGCGCTGCTTCTTGTTCCGCCTTTTCACTCGCCGCTTCTCTACCACCAGCAACTGTTGGGCTTTGGTTCGCTGTTTGCGTTTGATCGACGCCATACGTCAGGACGCACCATTATACCCCGAGGCTTGCCCATTGGAGTGCATGCTTATAGCCAAAGGTGGGGTTTCTGGCAAGGGCATGTTGGGCTGCAAGGCCTTCCAAAGGCGGGCTGAACCTTGCCCAGATTGACCGATCTTGACCCGCGGCAATACGTTAAAGTATCGTCCGACGCGTTTTTCCCGCCGCCCCCGAGCTTTCCAGCGTGACCACCCTTCGCCCGTTCAGCCGGCGTGCCCACGGTTTCGGTCAGCAGCCAATCAGCGAGCTGATGCGGATGGCGCTTGCGCAGCCCGAATTGATTTCGCTGGCCGCGGGGTTTGTCGATCAGGCGACGCTGCCGGTCGAGGAGACGCAGCAAGCCCTGGCCGCGGTGTTTGCCGACGCGACGCGCGGCCGGGCGGCATTGCAATATGGAACCAACGCGGGCTACCTGCCGCTGCGCGAGGCGGTGCTGGCGCGACTGATCGCGGCAGATGGCGAGTACGCCGGGACGCGGCCGCATGTTGACCAGGTGATTCTCACCGCGGGCAGCAATCAGATGTTGCACCTGGTGGGCGAAGCGCTGCTCGATCCGGGCGACATCGTGCTGTGTGCGGCGCCGACATACTTCGTGTTCATCGGGCTGCTGGATGGACTCAGCGCGCGGGCGGTCGGCGTGGCGATCGACGGGGACGGGATGATTCCCGAGGCGCTGGAAGAGACACTCGAGCGACTTAAGAAGTGCGGTGAGCGCGAGCGGGTGAAGGCGATCTATACGACCAGCTATTTCGAGAACCCTAGCACGGTGACTCTTTCTCGCGAGCGACGGCAGCAGGTGGTCGAGATCGCCAAGCGGCATTCGGCGGACGGGCATCTGTATGTGATCGACGATTCGGCCTATCGGGAGCTGCGCTATTCAGGACCCGATCTGCCGAGCATGCGAGCGTTCGACGAGACGGGCGACACGGTGATCGTGGCCGAGACGTTTTCGAAGTCGTTCTCGCCCGGCATTCGCGTGGGCTGGGGCGTGCTGCCGCCGGAGCTGGTGGGACCGCTTTCGGGCTTGAAGACGTCCATCGACTTTGGCTCGCCGCATTTGAATCAGCAGTTGATGTCGGCCGTGTTCGAAAAGGGCCTGTTCGAGCCGCACGTGCAAGTGCTGCGCGAGAGCTACCAGACCAAGATGAACGCGATGCTCGCGGCACTGGACGACTTCATGGCCGACGTGCCGGGCGTGCGCTGGCAGCGTCCGACCGGTGGGCTGTATGTCTGGCTGGAACTGCCCGAGGGGCTGGACGCGGGGCCCGGCGGGCGGCTGATCGAGCATGCGCTGGCCGAGGGCGTGCTGTATGTGCCGGGCGAGTACTGCTATCCGGGCGAAGGCGAGCGGGCGCGTAAGGATCGCATCCGGCTGAGCTTTGGCGTGCAATCGGCGGAGAACATTCGCCGGGGAATCGAGGCCCTGGCCCGGGCCGTGCGACAGTTGTTGTAGCGGGAAGATTGTGGCGGAGTGACCTGCTTGGAGCGGGTCGAAGAGGATCAAGGAGGACGACGCGGAAAGTGGCTACCACCAACGCTCCGAAAACGCCCGGCATCTGGGGCTTTCTGATTGTCGACCGCTACATGCTGCGGCAGTTCGTGCAGACGTTTCTGATCTGCTTCTGCAGCCTGACGGGTTTGTACATCGTGATCGATGCGTTCACGAACCTGGAGGAGTTCATCACCTACTCGCGCGATCGCGGCAGCCTGATGGTGATCATGGGCGAGTACTACGCCTATCGCACGCTGTCTTTCTTTGACAGCACGAGCCATGTGATCACGCTGATCGCGGCGATGTTCACGGTCACCTGGATTCAGCGGCACAACGAGCTGACGGCGCTCGAGGCGGCCGGTATTTCGCGGTGGCGGGTGGTGAAGCCGCTGATCGCCGTGGCCATGATCATCATCGGGCTGAAGGTTGCAAACCGGGAGATCTTCATTCCGTCGGTGCGTGAAAGCCTGAGTTCCAACGCCCAGGATCTGGGAGGCAGCCGCGGGAAGCAAGTGGTTCCGCGATACGACCATCGCACCGGGATCTTGCTGAGGGCCTCGGGACAGGCCTATGCCAATGAGAAGCGGATCGAGAAGCCGGACTTTCAATTGCCGCGGGGGTTGGATCGGATTGGATCGCGAATCGTTTCGGAACATGCCTATTACAAGCCGGCCGAGGAGGGCCGGCCGAGCGGCTATTTGATGCGCGAGGTGTCTCAGCCGGCGGATTTTGCCGAGTATCCGTCGCTGGCTTTGAACGGGGGGCCGCCGATCGTACTGACGCCGAAGGACACGCCCTGGCTGGCGCCGACGGACTGCTTCGTCGTCAGCGACGTGAGCTACGAATACCTGGTGGCGAACAGCAACTGGCAGCAGCTTTCGAGCACCTGGGACCTGATCCAGGGTTTGCAGAACTCCAGCCTGAACTATGGCGCCAAGGAGCGGACCGCGATTCACTCGCGCGTGGTGCAGCCCGTGCTCGATCTGACGTTGCTATTTCTGGGGTTGCCGCTGGTGCTGACCGGCTCAAACCGGAATGTGTTCATGGCGATTGGGGTGTGCCTGGCCCTGGTCGTGGCATTCATGCTGGTGGTGATGGGGTGCGGTATTTTGGGGGACAGCTATTTGCTGGAGCCCTCGCTCGCGGCGTGGTTGCCGCTTATGATTTTTGTACCGCTGGCGATTGCACTCTCGCTGCCGCTGCGGTCGTAAGAAAAAATCATCCCCACGAATCGACCACTGGGAGGGCGGGCGCACACCATGTCGACGACGAAATCTGCGCAGACAATTGACCAAACGGCTAAGCCCTGGGTGGAGGGCGAAACGCTGGGGAGCACCCTGCGGAAAACCGCCCACCGATTTGGCGATCACGACGCCCTGGCCTTTCCGCACTTGCCGCTCAAGCGAACCTACCAGCAGTTCGACGCGGACGTCGATCGGGCGGCGAAGGGGCTGCTGGCGCTGGGGATCAAGACCGGACAGCACGTGGCGATCTGGGCCACGAACGTGCCCGAGTGGGTGACGTTGCAATTCGCGACCGCGCGGATCGGTGCCGTGCTGGTAAACATCAATCCGGCCTATCGGCCGCACGAGCTGAAGTACGTGCTGAACCAGAGCGATTCGGTCGCACTGTTTCTGGTGCACGAGTTCAAGACGTCGGACTACTTCGCGATGCTGGCCGAGGTGTGTCCCGAGCTGGCGCGCGACAAGCCGGGCGAGCTGTCTGCCAAGGATTTTCCCTGTCTACGATGGGTCGTGGCGATTGACGAAACCGCGCCGGCCGGCGGCATCACGTGGGCGGAAATGCTGCGGCTGGGAGATGCGATCGACGACGGGCAGTTGGCCGAGGTTGAAGCGAAGTTAGAACCCTCGCAGCCAATCAACATCCAGTACACTTCCGGCACGACGGGCTTTCCGAAGGCCGCCATGCTCAGCCATCGGAACCTGCTGCTGAACGGTTACTACGCGGGAGTGTACCAGGCACTCTCGGCGGACGATCGGATCTGCATTCCGGTGCCGTTCTATCACTGCTTTGGCTGCGTGCTGGGCACGATCACGGCGGTGTGCCATGGCGCGGCGATGGTCGTGCCGGCCGAGAGCTTCAATCCCGAGGCGACGCTGGCCGCGATCGAAAAGGAGCGGGCGACGGCGCTGTATGGCGTACCAACCATGTTCATCGCCCAGCTTCAGGACCCGTCGCTGCCCGGCCGCGACTTGAAGTCGCTGCGCACAGGGATCATGGCCGGCAGCCCCTGCCCGATCGAGGTCATGAAGCAGGTGATCGAGGTCATGGGGGCCCGCGAGATCACGATCGGTTACGGACTGACGGAAGCTTCGCCCCTGATCACGCAGAGCCGGACCACGGATCCCGTGGAGCTGCGCGTGGAAACGGTGGGGAGCCTGTTTCCGGGCGTGGAGTGCAAGATTGTCGATCCCGGCACGGGCGCGACGCTGGGCGATAACGAGCAAGGCGAGCTCTGCGGGCGCGGGCACAACATCATGATCGGCTACTACAAGAATCCCGAGGCCACGGCCGCGGCGATCGACAAGGACGGCTGGCTGCACTCGGGCGACCTGGCCGTGCGGCTGCCCAGTGGCTACTACAAGATCACGGGGCGGATCAAGGACATGGTCATCCGCGGCGGCGAGAACATCTATCCGCGCGAGATCGAGGAGTTTCTGTTTGGGCATCCCGCGATCGAGCAATCGGCCGTCGTGGGTGTACCCGACAAGAAGTATGGCGAAGAGCTGTGCGCGTGGATCAAGCTCAAGGCAGGCTGCACGGCCAGCGAGGACGAAATTCGCGAATACTGCCGCAAGAGCCTGGCTCGCTACAAGGTGCCCAGGTACGTGAAGTTTGTGGATGTGTTTCCGCAGACTGTGACGGGCAAGATCCAGAAGTTCAAGATTCGCGAGCTGATGATCGACGAGCACGCGCTCGAGATCGAACGCACGGCTTGAGCGCCGCGTCGTTGGCCGCATACAAAAAAAGAACGCGTGGCAGGTGGAGTGCCTGCCACGCGTTGTTTCGTTAATGCGTTCGAGGAGCGACGCGCCTAGCTGCGACGGAACCGGCGACGGCCGGCCCAGCACAGCCCCAGAGCGGCCAGGCCGGTCAGGGCGATCGTGGACGGCTCGGGAATCGTGGCGAAGGCGACGATTCGACCGGTTGCGGTGGCATTCAGGAGCGTGCCCTCGAGGTCAATCTGGAGCGGAACGTTGACATTCAGGATCAACTGACGGCTGAGCCCACCCAGGCTGATCACCTGGCCGCCACCGTTGTTGGAGCTCATCAGGCTGCCGAGCGGTTCGTTGGCGATGTCGGGAATCGCCTGGCCCAGGAGTGGAGCGCTCAGGCCGTCGACATCAATGACGAACGAAGCGATGCCGAAGTTGTTGGTTCCACCAGCAAAGTTGCCGCCACCATCAAGAGCAAGCGCCGCGCTGGCCGCGTCGAAGAACACATCGCGGAACGCGATGAACGCCAGATCGAAGGTTATCAACGTGGTACCCCGGGCGCGAGCAGCGAAGGCTGCCGGAGCGCCGGTCGTGTCGGAATACGTGCCGTCCGGACTATCTTCACTCGTGGCATTCGGATCGAAGTCAGCCGGATTGGGACGAAAGCTACCGGTTTCCAATGCGAACAGGTTGTGCGCGCCACCGGTGAATGAGATTGAGTTGCCGTCGATGAGGTTGGTGGAGAGGGTGCCTTCGAGGGACTGCCGGCGACCACCGTTGTCCGTCCATTGAGCGGTGTTGCCGGCATCGCGAAGGCGGACCGTGGCCGTGATGCCATCGACATTGACGGACTGATCGGGAATCGTGAGACGGACGTAGCTCAGGCTGGAGTCGACATCCCAGTTGACGATCGCAGCGCGGGCGGGGGCGGCTGCGGCAAAAAGCCAGACGACAGCGAGAGCGGCCACACAGGGTTGGTTACTGAAAAGCTGCGGCATGAGCCTACCTCCGAAGGGCAGAAAATACACACGGAGGAACCACAAACGCGTAGCAGGCCAGGGAGCAGGTGAGAAGCAATAAAAAACGCGTGGCAGGCGGAGTGCCTGCCACGCGTCGTTTCAAAACAGACTAGCAGAGCTTGACGCTTAGCTGCGACGGAACCGGCGACGACCGGCAACGCACAGACCCAGAGCGGCAATGCCGGCCATGGCAATGGTCGACGGCTCGGGGATGAGCGTCGTGTAGGCACGGATCACACCGGTAGCGCTACCGGTGATCAAAATGCCTTCGACATCGATCGAGATGGGCACCGTGATGGTCATGTCCAGCTGACGATCGTTTCCGCCCAAGTTTGTGATCACACCACCACTCGTGTTGACCAAGTTCGGCAGCGAGATTGCGGCGCCAAGAATGTCCGGAATGGGCTGACCCAAACCGAGGGGGAGAGACAAACCATCGGCGTCGATGAGAGCGCTCGCGATTCCGACATTCGTCGTGCTGCCCGCGTAGGCACCGCCGCCGTCGAGGGGAACGACGCCGCTGGCGATGTCGAAGAACGCATCGCGGAAGGCAAGGAACGCCGCGTCGAACGAGAGAAGGAACGTGCCACGAACCTTAGCGCCGAAGGCCGCGGGTGCGGTGGTTGTGTTCGTGTACGTACCGTCCGGATTGTCTCCGTTCGTGGCGCCCGGATTGAACGCCGCCGGGTTCGGGCGGAGATTCGCGTTTTCGAGAGCGAACAGGTTGTGCGCGCCACCGTTGAATTGCACCGAGGTGCCATCGTTCAGATTCGTCGAAATGGTGCCGTCCAAGAAGGCACGGCGTCCGCCGGCATCGGTCCATTGACTGGTGGAACTGGCATCCCGGAGGCGAATGGTGACGTTACCGATACCTTCGACGGGAATCGACTGATCGGGGAGCGTGAGACGCATGTAGCTGACAGATGAGTCAACGTCCCAGCTTACAAGAGCAGCCCGGGCGGGGGCGACTGCGGAGAGAGATAGCCCGACTGCCATGAGGGCGGCAGCGCAGATTTTGGACAACGACATTAGCGGCTCCTTTTACTGACAAAGTCCCTGAGGGTTACGCCACCCCGGGGCAACAACGAGATACGAGGTTTAGCTCGACCTGCCGCTCTTTCGTGCGGTGGATCGGCTTAGACTATAACCAAAGAAAGCCGGATTCGTCTCGCGAAAATGAAAAATTTTCTAAATTTTCTTCCGGTCGCCGGATCGCCCTAGGACGTTTTTGCACGTAATGGTTCTGTGACCGAAGTGGGAATTCGCTGCGAGCCCAGCGGGGCGATCTCGCCGGAAAGTTTTCTCTTGAAAGAGTTTGCGCTAATCTGCAAAGCTCGGGAGGCATCCACCAAACAAAACTCGGGGGTGCTTTGGGAGACAAAGCCGGGTATCGGTCTCCCCCCGAGACGCCAAGGCGTCGCTTCGGCTTCGTGGTAGATTTCTGCAGAGAGTCAGAACGTCATTACCTCTCGCCATCAACTACTTCGCGTGTGAGCCCGTCATGTTCTCTGCGATTGCCGGCGTATTGCTGATCACCTTTGCGGTACTGTTTGTCGTGTGGGCCGTGGGACGCGCGACTTTGGGGCAATAGCAGAGCATTGGTTTTTTGGGGCTTTTCGGGCCGATTCAAGACTTTTCGGCGGCGAGCCTGAGGGGCACGCGCAGTTGTTGTCCTTCGCGCTCGATGGTGATCACGACATCTTCGCCAGGCTGACGCGACTCGATCGCCGAGAGAAATTCGCCCGGCGTCGAGACCGGTTCGCCATCGACCGCCAGGATGAGGTCGGCCGTGGAACGATCGAGAGAGCGCGATTCGTAAACGATTGGTCCCTGGCGGCGGCGCTGATTGGTGATTCGAAAGCCGCGGAGGCCGGCTTTCTCGGCCGGGCCGCCCGGCGCCATCGCCGCGACCAGAAGGCCGCGTTCGGTCGGATAAACGTGGGTGATGCCCGCATCGGGGCGAATCACTTTTCCACGTTCCAAGAGCTGCGGCACGATGCGGGTGATGTTGGCCGAGGGGATGGCGAAACCCACGCCGGCGCTTTGACCGGTGGGGCTGGCGATGGCCGTGTTCATGCCGATCAGCCGGCCGCGTCCATCCAGCAGTGGTCCGCCGGAACTGCCGGGATTGATTGCCGCGTCGATCTGAATGACCGACTTGATGAGCCGCTGATTGCGAGCCGGCAGCGTCCGGTTGAGGCTCGAGATGATGCCGATCGACATCGTGCGTTCGAAGCCGAACGGATTGCCGATCGCAAATACGCGCTGGCCGACGCGCAGGTTTGTCGAATCGCCGATCTCGACCGGGACCAGCGAAGTGGCGGGCGCGTTGATTTTGAGCACGGCCACGTCGTTCGACTCGTCGTGACCAACGACACGGGCCTCGTAGCTTTTGCCATCGAAGAGCGTGACTTCGATCGCCCTGGCGTCGTCGATCACGTGGTAGTTGGTAAGGATGTGGCCGGCGGTATCGAGCACCGAGCCGCTGCCGGCCCCTTCGCCGGGCGTCTCGGTGGCCAGGAAAAAGAAGGCATCCGTCCGCACCGTTTCGGTCTTGATGTTTACGACGCTGCGGTTGACCTTTTCGTAGACCGCGATGTTGATCCGCTCTTCGGGCGAAAGTTCGAGATCGCTGGCCGGGACGGGGAGTCGCGACACGCTGCCGGGGCGCGTGGCGCCGGACGGAGGGGCGAAAGACTGTCCGGGCGGCTCCTGGGCGATGATCTGGTTTTGCGAACTGGCGACCCGGGCGACTTCGGCCGCCAGGGCTCCGGCCAGGGCGGCGACAAGGGTGATGGCGATGGTCTTGGACATGGTGATTCGACCTGGAGGGCGGGAAGCTGATTTGGCGCGACCCCGCAAAGCGGTGCGCGAACTGGAACTTGCTTGGGACGTGCAAAATACGGAATTTGCCGAAATCGGACCAGCAGAGTTGCCGGTGCCGGGATCGTCTGCCCGCGGAGTGATAGCGGTTTTTCGCGAGAATTCGCTGACGGAAAATGGGGCCCGCTAGGCGACGCTGCGCCGGCACGATCGATAGCTCCGCGCCAGGCCGCATTTTTGCCGATTTTTCTGGCGTAACCTGAGAGCTCTGAATAGAATAGGCGCTCGGGCCGCAGACTCATTGCAGGCTCGTCAGAAGGCAACTCAATCCGTGCGCTTTGCCGTCGCAGCGGAACACGTCGGCAAAAAGCTTTCGGCACATTTCGAGTGGAGATACGTCGATGTCGAGGCACCCCGTTCGTTCAATCGCGCTCGCAGTCTTGCTGGGCGTGGCAATTGGTTCGTTGGCCGTGGCAGCCGATGCCGTGCCCGAGCCGTCGCTGCAAACCTATACCGCGTCGGATGGCACCAGCTATTTCGCATTGAGCCTCTCGCCGAATGAGAAAGTTTCGGCCGCCGGTCCGCGCGACATCGTGGTGCTGGTTGACACGTCGGCCAGCCAGGCCGGCCGCATTCGCGAGCGGGCGCTCGAAGCACTCGATACGCTTCTGGCCGCCTTGAAGCCGGACGACCGCGTGCAACTGTTTGCAATCGATCTGGATGCGATTCCGCTGACCAAACAATTTCGCGCCGCGGGCAGCGAGCCGCTGAAGGCTGCGGTCGGCCTGCTCAAGCTGCGAACTCCACTCGGCGCGACCGACCTGGCAGGTGGTTTGCGAGCCGGGGTGGCCGCATTTGAACAGAGCAGCAAAGCCCCGCGGACGATTGTCTACATCGGCGATGGCCGCAGCTCGGCGAACTTCCTGTCGACCGAGGCCTATCGCGAGCTATGCAACGAGCTGGCTGACGCGAAGGTTTCTGTTTCGAGCTATGGCGTGGGCCCGCGGGTGGATGGTCCGGCGCTGGCATCGCTGGCGAACATGACCGGCGGACTCTTGGCCCTTGACGATGAGAGCATCGACCCGAAGCAGGCCGGCAGCTACTTGGCCAATGCCGTGCGGGGTGTCGTGCTGTGGCCAAGCGCCGCGAACTTTCCGAAGAACTTTGCCGCGGTCTATCCGGAGCGGATGCCGCCGCTGCGAAGCGATCGCGACACGATCGTGCTGGGGCAAGCCGACGGAACGCTGGAAGGTTCGCTGAAGATTGAAGTCACGGCCGACGTGGCCGGTGAACCGCAGAAACTCACTTGGGACCTGACGGCCGGCGCGACGAACCCCGACTATGCGTTCTTGCCGGTCGTGGTGGAATCGGCTCGGGCCGATGGCGGCGTGCGGCTGATCACAGTGGGAACGCAGGGACTGGCCGAAGCTCGGCGGATTGTCGACGCGGGCACGCACCTGCTGGGCGAACTGAGCCGACAGGCCTTGATTTCGGGCAATCTGCCGACTGCCCGGCGATTGGCCGCGGAAGCGCTGCGGCGTGATCCGCAGGACGAAGCGGCGCTGGCCGTAACGAAGCAGCTTGCCAAGCTGGCCGGCGACGGGCCTGTCGCGGCGAAGACCAGCGAGCGGATTGAATACAAAGAGTTCTCGAACGAACAGGCCACGCCCCCCGCCGCACCGCCGGCGCCCGCGATTGTTCCGGCCGCCCCGGCCCCGGGGGACGTGTTTGCTCCGGATGCCGGCTTCGATGAGCTCAACGAGGGGCAAGGCCGGCTGCTCGAGAACATCGAACAGCACAATCGGTTGATGACCGACCTGGTGCGCACGGAAGTCGAGCAGGCGCTGCGCATTGCGCGGGCTCAGATGGAATCCGATCCGCTGGGCACGCAG
>JBGSKX010000276.1:0-3912 GCA_041741015.1 Pirellulales bacterium | reverse complement strand
CCTGCGTCAGAACCATCACAATCGCCTTCCAGAGTTGGCCTTCCATATGTCGTCTCCTTTGGTGATGCTTGGGACGACGACTATGTTGAAGGCCAACTCCTTTTCGCGCAACCCCTTATGACCGATCGCGCAAAATCCTGGTAAGCGAGGATGGAGTGTCGAGCAACATGGTACTTCACCTCGCTCACGTCGTCGGGTTATGATTCGAGGGGTAGCAGCAGAATCCGGGGTTGGTTGTTCTCAACCCACGGCCTGCTGACCGAACTTCGGCCATAACCGGCCCGTGCGGCGGCAGTACTCGTCGTAGGCGTCGCCAAATGTTTGCCGCATCAGCGCTTCTTCGCGCGGCACCCGCAAGAGCCACATCGCCGCGAAAGCGGGAATCACCAGCACGCCGGCGACCCAGTTGTGGATCAGCAGCGGCTGCGTCAGTACGAACAGCCAGATGGCCGCGTACATCGGATGTCGCACGCGGGCGTAAACGCCGCGATTCACCAGGCCGTGGTCCTCGCGAACTTCGAGCCCGGGGCTCCAATTGCGTCCCAGATCGGCGTGAGCGCGCCAGAACATGTACAAGGCCGGGAGCTGCAAGGCGGCGCCAATCGCAGTGAGATAGTCGGGCAGCTGGTAGTCGGCCCAGGCCAAGAGGCCAGTGCCGATTTCCAGTAGTGGCAAAACCATCATCGTCAGGAACATGGCACTCAGCAGCACTCTCTCATTCAGATCGCGGTGGGCGGCGACGATCACATTCTGCCGATTGCGGATCGAATGTGGCATGCGAATGGCGAGGATTGCCACGAACGCCGCAAGCCAGACCGCGGCGCCCCACGTGTTGTCGTGCCAGCGCACCACGGCCACGAGGGCCAAGACCGCGGCACAGGCCAAGGTGACCCAGGCGACGGGACTTCGCATGATCGGTTGTGAACTGTCGCGATTGGCGGACATTAAGCGGGATTCCTGCCTGAATTCTACGTCGCGGCCACGGCCGGCCGGCGCAGCCTCCGAACGAGCCACTCTCCACTCAAGATCGCCACCAGCGACATTCCCAGGGCCGGCAGCACTAGTCCCAGCGAACAGATCACGATGACGAGCCACCGCGGCACGCGGGCATCGCTCTTGCGCGGCAAGCCCGCGGTGCCTTTCGGCCGCCGCTGCCACCACATCCAGACGCCAGTCACGGGCATGGCCATTAGTGCTACGCAGGCCGCGAGCCAAAGGATCTTGGTCGGCAGGCCCAGAATCGATCCCACATGCAGGGGATAGTTCCAGGTCGACCACCAGCCGAGCGCCGGGAACTCGGCGTTGTCGCGATGCATCAGTTCCTCGCCGGTCGCGTGATCGAGCACGAGGACCTCGTCGGTCGAAGGGCCGATCGGCCGCGTGGCGAAGATCACGTGTGCAGCGCCCTCGAACTTGGGAAGTATGAATGACAGTTCGGCCTCGGGCATTCGCGCTTGTGCGATGCGCACAATCTCATCGAGCGCCAGCGGCGGCGCCTCGGCGGGCGACTTGCTCTTCGGCGGATCGGTATAGATGCTGTAGGCGCCGGTCTTCACGGCGGCGTATCCGTAGGCATGTCCCCAAAAGTACGTGTAGATCAAGCCCGTGCAGGCGATCGTCATCGCGATGGCGGCGACATATATGCCGCTCACGGCGTGCACGTCGCGCAGCGACCGGTACAACCCGCCGCGGAGGCGCGGCAGCCACACGCCCCACACCCCCTTGCCCTTGCGCGGCCACCACAGAAACGCGCCGGTGATCACGAGCACGATCGTCCAGCAGGTGGTCAGTTCGACGACGATGCGCCCCGTCGTGCCGATGAACAGTTGGCGATGAATCTTGAGCACGATGGCGAAGAAGCCGTCGTTCGAGATATTGCCCAGCACCTGGCCACGATATGGGTCGAGATACGTCGAGTGATACTTCTCGCCGTTGGTCACAAACACGCTCGGCGTCCGCTCGGGCTCATACGGCACGTAAAGGTTCGTCACCTTGAAGCCGTCGCCGGCGGCCGCCTTGGCGATTTCCAGCTGCTTGTCGTAGCTCACGCGCGTGTCGGCGGGTGTCGTGTACAGCAATTCGGCATGGATGATCGATTCGATCTCGTCGCGAAAGATGTACAGAGCGCCCGTCGCGGCGACGACTAGCAGCACGGGCGCGATGATCATGCCCGCGTAAAAATGCCACCGCCAGACGACGCGATAGAAACTGCCCGCCGGCCTGGGCCGACGGCGCGGGGCGCGCGCCGGTTGCCGCTGGCGAGCATGCGGCAGCGATGGAGGACTGGCCAGCGACCGAGTTTCGCTCGCCACGCTGAAGAAGATCGGATCACCCATGATCGTGGACTCGCACAAGGTTCGGCAGGGATGTGAAGCTTGCCGATCAGCGCGGGAGAGACGAAACATCCAATCCCGAAGCGAGCCAGTTGTGGCGGGCGAAGGCCGACCGTTATTGAGACGAAATCTCAATAACGGTCGATTGTAACTCCGAGCAATCACTTGTCAAACAACTTCGCTGCGGTCGGTTACTCCCCCGCCTGCGGTGCAAAGCCCCGTCGCATCGTGTTCTCGGTGATCGTCCGGGGAACCACGAACTGCAGCAGATAGTCGGGCCCGCCGGCCTTCGTGCCGATGCCCGAGAGGCGGAAACCGCCGAACGGCTGCCGTCCGACGAGGGCTCCGGTGATCCCGCGGTTCAGATACAGGTTGCCGGCCAGCAGTTCCCTGCGAGCGCGGTCGAAGTGTTCCGGACTGCGCGAGAACATGCCACCGGTCAGCGCGTAGTCCGTATCGTTGAAGATCCGAATCGCCTCGTCGAGATCGGCCGCGCGAATCACGGCCAGCACGGGGCCGAAGATCTCTTCCTGGGCGAGCGGATCATTGGGCGCGACTTGCGTAAAAATGTGCGGGCCGATGTAGTACCCTTCGTCGGCAAGCGCGCCGACATCGACTGCCAGAGCCTCGCGGGCGGTTTTTCGGCCGCCCTCGATGTAGCTGCGAATCCGCTTCAAGGCATCCTCATCGATCACGGCCGAAAGGCTGATTGCCGGATCTTCGGCCGGACCGACTTTCAGGCTCCGGGTGGCCTCGACCAACCGCTCGACGAACGTGTCGTAGACCGCGTCGAGCACGATCACGCGCGAGCAAGCCGAGCACTTTTGGCCCTGGTAACCGAACGCGCTTTTCATGACGCCCACGACGGCTTCGTCCAGATCGGCGTCCGCATCGACAATGATTGCGTTCTTGCCACCCATCTCGGCAATCACGTGCTTAACGAACTTCAGCTTGCCCGAGGCAGAGACCGCGGCGGCCCGGGCGTTGATTGCCAGGCCCACGCCGCGCGAGCCGGTGAAGGCGATCGTGGCCACGAGCGGATGATCGACGAGCACGGGGCCGATGGTTTCGCCCTGGCCGGCGAGCAGGTTGACGACGCCCGGCGGCAGTTCAGCTTCCAGGAAGATCTCCATCAACTTGGCGGCCATCACGCTCGACTGCTCGGCGGGCTTCATGACCACGGTATTGCCTGTGGCGAGCGCTGCGGTGGTCATGCCGGTGAGAATCGCGAGCGGGAAGTTCCACGGCGCGATGACGGCGGTCACCCCGCGCGGCAGATACTCGAAGCGGTTCTCTTCGCCGGGCAGGTCGGCTCCGTGTGGCGACTCGAGCTGAACTGCACCGGCAGCGTAGTACTCGCAGAAGTCGATCGCCTCGCAGACGTCGGCGTCAGCCTCGCGCCAGGGCTTGGCACATTCGAAAACCTGCCAAGCGGCCAGTTCGAAACGGCGGCGACGCATGATCTCGGCTACGGTGCGCAGATAATCGGCCCGGGCCGGCGCTCCCAGCGCGGACCACTCGGCCAGCGCTCGCCCGGCAGAGTGAACCGCCGCGTTCGCATCATTCACGCCCGCCGCTG
>JBGSKX010000275.1:0-11595 GCA_041741015.1 Pirellulales bacterium | reverse complement strand
GAAGCGGAACTGCTGGCGGCATCCGCGAAGCTAGCGGCGGTGCGGGCGGCAGTGGCGGCCGATCGGGCGAAGTTCAGCACACCACCTGCCAGCGACGCCGGGCAACTCGCCCGTGAAGCCAGCCGGGCCGAGCGAATCGCGAACGTCGAGCAAGTAAGGCTGGCAATCCTGAAGGCCGAACAGGAGATTGCCGAGGCGACCGCGGCAACCGATGAAGGAGCGAAGAAACGGGCCGAGGCCGCGCAAGGCCGGCTCGACGCAGCCCAGAAGGATCATGAAAAGCATCAAGATGCTCTCGGCAAGATCGACGAGAGCTACACGCACCTGAGCACGGTCTATCCGGCGACGAGTACTGGCCGCCGCACGGCGCTAGCTCGCTGGATCGCTTCGAAGAACAACCCGCTGACGGCACGCGTGGCGATCAACCAGATGTGGATGCGGCACTTCGGCACGCCGCTGGTGCCCACGGTGTTCGACTTCGGCCTGCATGGCGAAGAGCCGACGCATCCGGAACTGCTCGACTGGCTGGCCGTCGAACTGATGGACGGCGGCTGGCGGATGAAGAACATTAACAAGCTGATCGTCACCAGCCGGGCGTATCAACTGAGCTCGTCGGCGGCGAACGAAGAGAACGCGAAACTCGATCCGGAGAACCGCTACTTGTGGCATGCCAACCCGCGGCGGATGGAAGCCGAGATTGTGCGCGATGCTACGCTACACGTAGCCGGGACGCTCGACGTGACGATGGGCGGAGCCGAGATCGATCAGAACAACGGCATGAAGACCTTGCGGCGGAGCTTGTACTTCCGCAGCAGCAAAGAAAAGAAGATGACGTTCCTCGAGATGTTCGATCGAGCGAACGTGACAGACTGCTACCGCCGCAGCGAGACCGTGGTACCGCAGCAGGCTTTGGCGATGGTCAATAGCTCATTGTCGCTCGCGCAGGCACGAACGCTGGCGGGCAAACTGGCTGCCGAAGTGGCCGCAGTACCTGATGCCGATCGCGAAGCGGCCTTCGTGGCCGCCGTGTTTGAGCGGATTCTGTGCCGACCGGCAACCGATAGCGAACGCACCGAATGCCTGGCGTTTATCGCGGAACAAGCCGATCGGCTGGCGAACCCGGAAGCCCTCGTGGCGTTCACCTCGGGCGAACCGAGCAGCGTGGCGGCCTCGGCTGATCCACGGCAGCGGGCCCGCGAAAGCCTGGTGCACGTGCTGCTGAATCACAACGACTTTCTCACGGTTCGCTAAACGGAAACCGGGCGTTAAACCGGGAAGAAACCAATGACCAATCCACGAGATGCTCACCGCCAACTGCACCTGCCCCGCCGTGCCTTCCTGGCCGACGTGGGAATGGGTTTCACAGGCCTCGCGCTTGGCAGCTTGCTGATGCGCGACGGCGTGGTCCGCGCGAATGAGACTCTGGCGTCATCGCCCACCGGTCAGCCGCATTTCACGCCGAAGGCGAAGAACGTCATCTGGATCTTCCTGGTCGGCGGCATGAGCCACATGGAGAGCTTCGATCCTAAGCCCGCGCTCAACGAATTCGCCGGCAAGGAGATTGGTGAGACGCCGCACAAGGACGTGCTCAAGGCGAGCTTCCTGTCAGAAAACTTGCGGATCGTGGTGCCGGATGACGCCAACGGACACATTCGCCACAAACTGTTTCCACTGCAGGTCGGCTTCAAGAAGCATGGCCAGAGCGGGCTGGAGATCAGCGACTGGTTTCCGCACGTCGCCGAGTGTGCCGACGACCTGGCCGTCGTACGCTCGGTGTGGACGACCGATAACAATCACGGCGCGCAGCTGCAGTTCCACACCGGACGACATGTGCTGGAAGGGCAGTTCCCCACGATCGGCTCCTGGGTGCATTACGGACTCGGATCGCTGAACGACAACCTGCCGAGTTTCGTCGTGCTGGGGACGCCCATCGCCGATTGTTGCGGCGGCATCGGAGCGCACGGCGCGAATTACCTGGGCCCCGAGCACAGCGGTGTGCAGTTGGGCGTCGATCCGGCCGATCCGCTACCGTTTGCGTCGCCTGGCAAGGACGTCTATCGCGAAGAGCAGCAGGCCGAGTTCGGATTGCTTAACAAACTGAACAAGCTGGCCGCGGTCGAGTATCCGGAAGACGCCGCGATCAAGGCGAGGATCAAGTCGTACGAGCTGGCGTTCCACATGCAGTCGGCCGTGCCGAACGTGGTCGACTGCGCTGCCGAGACCGAAGCCACGCAGAAGACGTACGGACTTGATCGAAAAGAAACAGAGACCTTCGGCCGGCAATGTCTGGTCGCGCGGCGGATGGTCGAAGAAGGTGTCCGCTTCGTGCAGATCTTCCACGGCTCGAACGGCGGCGCCGGCGCGTGGGACGCTCACGGCGGACTCAAGTCAGGGCACACAAAACTGTGCGGCGAGATCGATCAGCCGATCGGCGCGCTGCTGAAGGATCTCAAGCAGCGCGGGCTGCTGGAGGACACGGTCGTCGTGATCGGTACCGAGTTCGGCCGCACGCCGGGCACGCAGGGTTCCGACGGCCGCGATCATCATCCGTTCGGCTTCTCGGTCGTGATGGCCGGCGGCGGACTCAAAGGGGGCGTCGCTCACGGCGCGACCGACGCGCTAGGGTTCCATGCTATCGAGAACCGGCACTACGTGACGGACATTCATGCCACGGTGCTCGATCTGCTGGGCATCGATCCGCGGCGACTCGAGATTCCCGGTCGCAAGCGACTGGACATGGACTATGGCCAGCCGATTCGCGAGATCATCGCCTGACGGGCTGAGGCAGCGCGATCTCAGGAAGTTCCGCCACGCGGCGACCGCTAAGCAGCTTGAGCTCGCTCGATCCGAGCAATCGGGCGACGAGCAGATAGGCCGCTACACCGGCCACTAGCAGCACGCCGATTGCCAGCAGCATGCCCGGGCGGGACAGTTCGTCCGTGAGCAACAGCCGCGAACCGGTATACACGGCCAGCGCCATGACCGTGGTCGCCGTGAGAGTTCTGATCAGGCTGCCGCGAAGTTCACTCCAGGCCAGCGGCATTGTCCTTGCCATGAGGCCGACGAGCAGCACGACCTGAACCGAGGCGGCGAGCGCAGTCGAAAGCGCGAGGCCGCGCTCGGCGAAGGGGCCAATGAGCACCAGCGAGGACGCAATGTCGGTCACGACGGCCACGATGCCGACGCGCAGCGGCGTGATGCGATCGCCCACGGAGTAGAACCCGCGCGCGAGAATCGGCAGAGCGCAATAAGCCCAGGCGGCGCTCGAATAGCAGGCGATCATGGCGGCGGCCCGCTGGCCGTCGCGCTCCGTGAACGCTCCACGAACGAACAGTACTTGCACGAGCGGCTCGGCCACGAGCATCAGGGCGACGCCGGCGGGAATCGACGCGAACAGCACCCATCGCAAGCCCGTGGTTAGATCGGCACCGATTCGCTGCCGATCACCGCGCGCCGCATGTCGGGCAAGCGCCGGATAGATCACGGTGGCGATCGCCAGGCCAAGCATGCCGACCGGCAGCTGGTAGAACCGCTCTCCGTAGTAGATCGCTGCGGCTGCGCCCGTTTCAAGCGGATAGTGATACTCGCCGAACCAGCCGAGTGAAAAGCGATCTCCGGGTGCACCGGCCAAGGCCACGGCCAGGAGGCTATCAACCAGCGTGTTGATCTGCGTCACGGCCAGGCCCAGCGCGATTGGCAGCATCGCGACGAGCGTTTGTCGCAAGGCGGGCAACGCGCCGCGCAGATCGAGGCGGAAACGAAAGCCGGCGCGATAGAGCGGCGGCAAGAGCACCGCGCACTGGAGCACGCCGGCGACGAGCACTGCACCGGCAATGACGTAGGCCTGCGCCGCCTTGTCGCCGGCAAACCAGGGAGCGACCAGCCAGGCCGCCGCGAGCCAGCAGATGTTCAGTAGCGCCGGCGCGAGCGCGGGCACGCGAAACCTTTCGAGTCCTTGCAGCGCGGCGCTAAGCTGCGCCGCGAGACAGATGAAGACGAGATACGGCAGCATCGTGGCCGTCAGTCCAATCAGTTGCGAGTCGCCTGCACCGGCCAGCCGCCACCAGGCAAGGCACGCCAACTCGCCAACAAGCACGAGGCTGACCGTGACGGCGGCCAGACCCGCGAGTAGCGAACTGAGCACCCGCCAGGCGTCTTCCGGCTGGCGTTCATGCTCGCGAGTGAAGACGGGCAGGAAGCTCGTGGCGAGCGCTCCTTCGCCAAGCACGCGGCGCGAGAAGTTGGGAATCCGCAAGGCCACGACCAGAGCGTCCATGACGCCCCCCTGTCCCAGGCCTAGAAGGCTGGCGGTCACGATGTCGCGGACGAGCCCCAGCATCCGACTCACCAGCGTCCCCAGGCTGGTAAGACCTACCCCGCGTAAGAATCGACGTTCGCTGCTGCCGTCCATAGGGCGGAATAGTAGGCGGCCGGGCAACGCCGAGAAAGGCGGGTTCGGATGGCATGCTCGTCCGGGGTCGGACTTGCTTGAAATCGCACCAATCAGGGACGGATACAGCAAGGCAAGACCTGAAAGAAAGGCACTGCTGGGCAAGCCAGGCAGTGGCACCCGCGGAACAGTACACCAGCATCTACAACTCCCCGATTACCCATTTCGCCAGCGGTTGCCAAGCCGGGGCGATTTGGAGAAGATTCTGCGTACGCGCTGGCGGAGGTCCGTCGCCCAAAGCAGGCCAACAACCAGGAGCAACTGCCGTGGCTGAGCGTTCGAAGTACCAGGAAAAGATCATCAAGAACTATTACGAGAACCGCGACGCTATCGGCCTGCAAAGGCTGAGCGAGCTGGTCACGGAACTCTATTTGGCCGAAGGGAAGGCCCGCGAACGACAATGGAAAAACGTCGTGGGAGCGCTCGAGAAGCTGAAGATCCCCCAGTCGCGGATCGACCACCTGCGGAAACAAGACAACCCTGCCCTGCTCGCCAAGCTCGTTGAAGAGTTGATGGCCAAGAAGTAAACGAGGACCGGATGGCCACCAACGCCGAACAAGTTTCCCAGCTTCGCTGGCAGAAGTTTCCCGTGCTCGACGATGGCTTCGTCACGCTCGTCGACGTGATGGGTGACGACCAGTCCGTGGTGCAAGCGGCCCGCGTCAGCTACGGCGAAGGCACCCGCAAAGTGTCCGACGACCGGGGGCTGATTCGATATCTGCTGCGCCATCGGCATACGACGCCGTTCGAAATGGCCGAGATCAAACTGCTGGTCCGCGTGCCGATGGACTGCTGGCGGCAGTGGATTCGCCACCGCACGGCCAACGTCAACGAGTACAGCACGCGTTACTCGCTGGCGATCGACGCGATGCAGACCACGACGCCCGACGCCTGGCGCACACAAGCTGCCAACAACCGACAAGGCAGCGCCGGCGCGCTGGACACGCAGCTGGGCGCGGAGTTGACCGCCGCGGAAACCGAATTCCAGCGTGCCGCGCGAGCGCTGTATGAACAGCGGATTGCTCAGGGAGTCGCCCGCGAACAAGCGCGCAAGGACCTGCCGCTCTCAACGTATACGGAAGCCTACTGGAAAGTCGATCTGCACAACCTGCTGCACTTTCTGGCGCTGCGGATGGACAGCCACGCCCAGTGGGAGATTCGCGAGTATGCCCGGACGATTGGCGAGCGGATCGTGCAGCCGCTGTTTCCGCTGGTGTGGGAAGCATTCGTCGACTACAGGATGGATGGTTTGTTCCTCACTCGGCTGGATCGCGAAGTGATCAGGAAGCTGATGCAGCGGGTACAAGCCGCCGGGCGAAGCCAGGCCACGGAAGAGGACTTCATGGCCGTGCAGGACGCGACCTGGGCGGGCCTCGAACGCTGCCGCGAGCGAGACGAATGCCGCGACAAACTGAAACTACTCAATTTAATTGCAAGCTAAGGACCGGAAATCCCCTCATGGCCGCCACCGCCGAACAAGAACTGATTGAACTCTCGCGCCAACTGATCGACAGCATCACAACGGCCGACTGGAAGAACTACGCCGAGTTGTGCGCTGATGACATTTCGTGCTTTGAGCCCGAGGCCGTGGGGCACCTGGTCGAAGGGATGGAGTTTCATCGCTACTACTTCAACCTGGGCGCCGGTGACAGTCCGCGGAACACGACGCTGGTTGCGCCGAAGGTGCGGCTGATGGGAGACGTGGCCGTCGTGACTTATGTGCGGCTGACGCAGCGGATCAACGAGGCCGACGCGCCGACGACATCATCCTTCGAAGAAACGCGCGTCTGGCAGAAGCAGGACGGCGCGTGGAAGCACGTGCATTTCCACCGCTCGCCGTGTAGGTAATTCTATTTGGGTGGCAGCGACAACTTGCTTGTCGGTGTGCGCAGCACAAGAGGGTTCGTGCAGGCCGTCATCGAATCGCCCGGCCGAGTGTCAGGTGACGCGTGGCCTGATCCCTCTCGTGCCGGAGGCACCCTGACACCTGTCAGGGCCACCCAGACGACACTGGGATTGACTACACCGCGGCGGGTTCGCTCGCGGCAAGGCACGCCAGCGGTTCGATCTCGCCGGTGGCGACCATCCGCTCCACGATTTCCTGGCGATAGATCGGCACGTAGCCGGGCGCCTTGACGCCGACCTGCACGCGGTTGCGATCAACGGCAATGATCGTGATCACAATGTCGTCGTTGATGACGATCGACTGACCGGTCTTACGCGAGAGCATTAGCACGGGTTCTCTCCTCTTTGATGCCGACGGCCAAACGCCGTTGGCAAGCCTCGTTTTCTTAGCCTTGGAACTTGCTAGCATCCTATCCAGGGAATGTGAGCAAATGATGAGAGACGATTGAGGCTTTTAAGAGATCGAGAGCAGCGCGCGGTAAATTCGTTACGCGCGATCGATCGGAAACGCAAGAATCTCGTCGAGGCTGCTGGCGCCGGCGGCCAGCATCACGAGGCGATCGAAGCCGAGAGCCACGCCCGTGCAGTCGGGCAAGCCGGCGTCCATGGCCGCGAGCAGCCGGCTGTCCTCGGGAAGCGCGGGCTTGCCGTCAGCGAGGCGCTGTTTGTTCGCGGCGACATTACGCTCGCGAAGCACGGCCGGATCGAGCAGTTCGTGATAGCCGTTCGCCAACTCGATACCGTCGACGTAGAGCTCGAACCGAGCGGCAACCGGCGGGTCGCCATGCAGTCGAGCCAGCGCTGCCTGACTGCCGGGGTAGTCGTAGAGAATCGTGGGAACGCCCTGACCCAGTTGCGGTTCGACCAGGTGGGTGAGCAGGACGTTCAGCCAGGCGTCACGATCATTGACGTCCCAGTCCTCCGGAACCGAGATGCCCCAGTAGCTCGTCATCGCGGCCAGCTCCTTGGCCGTCGCCGTGTGCGGGTCGACGCCGGCGTGTACCCAAAAGGCTTCGCCGTAGCTGACAAGTTCTGCCTGTCCGCGTCCCAGGAGTGAAGCGGCCAGGTCCGATAGGAACTTCATGCCGGCCTGCATTTCGTCGCCGCGGCGATACCACTCGAGCATCGTGAACTCGGGATTGTGCAGCGGGCCAGTTTCGTCCGCGCGAAAGGCGCGCGTGAGCTGGTAGATCGCGCCAGGAGCAGCGTCACTTCCATCCAAGACCGCGGCCACGAGCAGGCGTTTCATGGCGAACTCAGGCGAGGTTTGCAGGTACAGCGTGCGGCCGACGCTTGGCTGCCGTGGATCGTGGGGCAGCGTGACGGCAATCGGATCGAGATGGCGATCGATGACCGTATCGGCCGAGAGGACGGGCGTCTCGACTTCGAGGAAGCCTCGCTCGGCGAAGAAGGCACGCGTGCGAGCCAGCAGATCCGCGCGCAGACGCAAGCGTTCCCAGTTGGCCGAGGGGAGGAAGTCAGGACACGCGTCAGTTAGATTCGCTGGTTTCACGGCGGTGTGGTCCAACGTTGCGCGAAGGGGGACAGTCCCATTTTGCTCGTGAATCGGCCTGTCGTGGCAGACTCAATGCCACGCGCACACTCAGCGCAACGCGAACCTGAACTGACCGCAAAATCGGGACAGTCCCCGACTACTCGCGGACGCGTTCCAGGTATTCGTTCGTGCGGGTGTCGACACGGATCATGTCGCCGGTTTCGACGAACGAGGGGACGATCACTTCGCCGCCGGTTTCGGTTTTGACCGGCTTGGTGAGGTTCGTGGCCGTGTTTCCCTTCACCGAAGGCTCGGCGTATTCGACCTTCAGCACGACGTGGTTGGGGGCGCTGACCGTGATGGGATTGTTGTTGAACAACACCATCGAGCAGACCATGCCCTCTTTGAGATACTTCCAGGTGTCGTCGACCTGGTCCTTGGTCAGCTCGTACTGCTCGAAGCTGACATTGTCCATGAACACGAACATGTCCTGTTGGCGGTACAGAAACTGCGCATCGATTTCCGTGACGTCGGCAGCCTCGAGCGAGTCGCCGCCTTTGTAAGTGCGGTCGAGCGTCGTGTTGCGAATCAGATTCTTCAGCTTGCACTTGTAGAGTGCATTGCCCTTGCCCGGCTTGACGAAGTTGCACTCGACCATCAGGTAGGGATCGCCGTCGATCTGGACCTTGAGACCCCGCTTGAAATCATTCGTGTTGTAGTTGGCCACGGTCTATTTCCTACTTCGTTTTGAGCTGGTCGGGGGTTATGCTGAATCGTCTTGGAAAGACTTTTAGCTGACGACGTGAATCTTATGAGCCCGCTGTCTGTGAGTTCGCTGCCTGTGAGTTCGCTGTCCATGAGCACGGCCGAACGAGTGCCGCCCGCTGGTCCGGTGAGTTCCGGGCCGGCCTGCGCGCCACGCATCGAGCCTCGCTACCGTTCGTGGCACGAGGCCGTCAAAGACGCCGTGCGCGATCCGGTGGAGCTGTGTCGACTTCTCGGGCTGCCCAATCAAGCGGCCAGGGAGGCGACGCAAGCGGCTCGTGACTTTCCCGTCTTCGCGCCGCGCGGTTATATCGCACGCATGCGCCCGGGGGACGAGCACGACCCGCTGCTCAGGCAGGTGCTTCCGCTGGAGGACGAACTTTTGCCGGCGGCGGGCTATGGCCTCGATCCGGTCGGCGACCGTGCGGCAACCCAGACGCCAGGGCTACTGCACAAGTACGATTCCAGAGTGTTGATGGTAACAACTGGGGCCTGCGCCGTCCATTGCCGTTACTGCTTTCGGCGGCACTTCCCCTACCAGGAAAGCCCCAAATCGCTGGCCGATTGGGAGCCCGCGATTGCGGAAATCGAGGGGGATCCGAGCCTGCGAGAAGTGATCCTCAGCGGGGGCGATCCGCTGATGCTGGTCGACCGGCAGCTAGCTGAGCTGGCCGAGCGTCTGGCGACCATCGGGCACCTCCGCCGGGTGCGGGTCCATACGCGGCTGCCGATCATGATTCCCGAGCGGGTAACGGACGAGCTCATCGGCTGGCTGCGTGGTACGCGGCTGACGCCGATCATGGTGATTCATGCCAACCATGCGCAGGAACTAAGTTCATCGGTGGCTGAGGCGCTGGCAACGCTGGCCGATGCGGGCATTCCGCTGTTGAACCAGGCGGTGCTGTTGCGCGGGATCAACGATGATGCGAATTCGCTCGTGGAGCTGTGCGAGCGGCTGGTCGACCTGCGCGTGATGCCGTACTACTTGCATCAGCTCGATCGCGTGGCGGGGGCGGCACATTTTGAAGTGCCGGTGGAGCGAGGGCGACAATTGGTTGCCGAATTGAGATCGCGATTGCCGGGCTATGCGGTGCCGCGATACGTGTGCGAAGTGGCGGGCGAGACGAGTAAGCGCGTGCTGTTGTAGTAAACGAAACAGGGGAGACGAAGGTAATGCGTCGTCTAGCGAATAGCTTGTTGGGAACGCTGCTGCTGGTTGCCGCCGCGGGAGCCGCGTTCGGCGACGAGTGGCCGCAGTGGCGCGGCCCGCAAGAGAACAGCACGTACGCCGGCAAGCTGCCAACCGAGTGGAGCGCCGAGAGCGGTATCGCCTGGACGGCCAAGATTCCGGCCTGGGGCACCAGCACGCCGATCGTCACGGCCGAGGCGATCTTTATCACCACGCACGATGAGCAGAACCGGATGCTGCTCATGAAGCTCGAGCGAGCCAGTGGCAAGCACGAGTGGACGCGCGAGCTTGGCGCGGCGGAAACCCCGCGGACCGCGCCCAAGCGCGAGCGGCAGAACTTTCATCGGCTGCACAATCTGGCGAGCCCTTCGCCGGTGACCGATGGGCGCACCGTCGTCGTGCATTTTGGTAACGGAGATATGGCGGCCTTTGACTTCGGCGGCAAGCAGCTTTGGAAGCGGAACCTGCAGGAAGAGTACGGCACGTACACGATCTGGTGGGGGCATGCCAACAGCCCGGTGATTGTCGACGGGCTGGTGATCTCGGCGTGCATGCAGGATTCGCTCACCGATCTGGGGAAGCCAGCGGCGCCGAGCTATCTGGTGGCTCACGACCTGGAGACAGGCGAGGAGCGCTGGAAGTCGATGCGGATGACCGGCGCGCCGAGCGAAGAGGCGGACGCTTACACCACGCCTGTTTTGATGCAGATTGACGGACGGCAGCAACTCGTCGTGATGGGAGCAAACGAACTCGACGGTTATGATCCGAAGAACGGGCGGCAATTGTGGTTCCTTGCGGGGCTCAAGGGTGGCCGCACGGTCACCGGGCCGACCGTGGCCGGCGACGTCGTCTACGTCACGCGCGGGATGCGCGGGGCGCTGCTGGCCATTCGCCCAAGCGGTAGCGGTGAATTGCCTGAAAGCGCGATCGTCTGGCAGCAGGAGAAGACCACGCCAGACACCCCCTGCCCCGTCGTCAGCAACAAGCTACTGTTCACCGTGACCGACGACGGCATCGCCCGAGCGTACGACGCCAAATCCGGCAAGCTCGCCTGGACGGAACGGCTGGGGGGCGACTTCAAAGCTTCGCCAATCGCGGCGGACGGAAAGATCTATTTCCTGAATACGTCGGGCCTGTGCACCGTCGTGGCGGCGAAAGATAAGTTCGAGAAGCTGGCCGAGAATCAGCTCAACGACGAGACGCTGGCATCGCCGGCCGCGGCCGATGGACGGCTGCTCATTCGCGGTCGCGAGACGCTGTACTGCATTGGTTCGAAGTAAACGGTGCCCACGATGAAGCGCGCCGTTTGGCTGACCGATCCGCACTTGAATTTTCTCTCGGAGACGCGCCTGCCGGCCTTTCTAGATGAAGTTGCTGCCGCGAGTCCTGACGCGGTGCTGATCAGCGGCGACATCGGCGAATCGCATAACGTGAGCGAGTACCTCGGGCTGATGCTCGGTTCGCTCGGCGTGCCGATCTACTTCGTGCTGGGGAATCACGACTTCTACTACGGCTCGATCCGCGGGACACGCGAGCGGGTGGCCGAGTTCTGCAAACAACACCCGCGGTTGCATTACCTCTCCATCGAGAGCACCCAAGAGCTAACTCCGCGCGTGGGCATCGTCGGACACGACGGCTGGGCTGACGGCCGGTTGGGCGACTACCGGCGGTCGATGGTGCGCATGCTCGACTGGAAACTGGTTGAGGAGTTTTCGGGGCGCGATGCGGAGGCGCGGTGGGACGTGCTCAAGCGGCTGGCCGACGAAGCGGCGGCGCACATTCGCCGCGTGC
>JBGSKX010000274.1:0-57154 GCA_041741015.1 Pirellulales bacterium | reverse complement strand
AACGCCGCACCGCCCTGTCTACCCGCCGGCCGCCCCGACTCCGCTGACGGTCACGACGTGATCGATTGAGAGCCTCAGCGAGCGGATCTTGTTGCGGAGGCTGCCGCGTGTGATGCCGAGCATCTTGGCGGCGAGCGACTGGTTGCCGCCGGTCTCCCTGAGCACACGCGTCAACAGGTAGCGTTCCATCATTTCCAGTGTTTCGGCGTGCAGATCTTCACTGCCCGCCTTCAAGCGACTTTCAATAAAGTTCGCCAGGTCCTGCCGCGGTAGCTGGCCGACACCCACTTCGCTGACCGGCGCCACATCCTCATCCACAAAATCACTGCAACCGCCGCCGCCTTCCTTGAAACAGCGAACCTCCGGCAGGCAATCGCCGGTAATTACGGTTCCCGTGGCATTGATCAACGCCTGCTTGATAATACTCTCAAGCTCGCGGACGTTGCCGGGCCAATCGTAGTTCTCCAGAGAACGCATCGCGGCGGGATCGATGCGAATGACCTTTTTGTCCATCTTGCGGCTGTATCGCGTCAGAAAGTGATCGACCAGCAGTCGCAAGTCGCCGTCGCGTTCGCGCAGCGGCGGCAGGCAGATCAAGAATCCCTTGAGCCGGTACAGCAGATCTTCGCGGAACTTCTGCTCGCGAACCAGCTCGTCGAGGTCGCGATTTGTCGCGGCGATAATCCGCACGTCGGTGGAGATCGTCTGATTGCCGCCCACGCGTTCGAACTTCTGCTCCTGCAAGAGTCGCAAGATTTTGCTCTGTAACAGCGCGGGCATATCACCGATTTCGTCCAGGAAGATGGTGCCGCCGTGGCATTGCTCGAACTTGCCGATCCGACGCGAGTCGGCGCCCGTGAACGAGCCTTTCTCGTGTCCGAAGAACTCACTCTCCAGCAAGGTCTCGGGAATGGCGGCGCAGTTAACCGCCAGGAAAGGCCCGCTCCCGCGTTTGCTATGCTGGTAGATCGCGCGGGCGACGAGTTCCTTGCCGGTGCCGCTCTCGCCTTGAATCAAAACAGTGACGTCCTGCGGAGCGACGCGACCGATGGCCTTGAACACCCGCTGCATGGCCTCGCTCTGGCCAAGCATCATGTCGGAGTCTTCGCTTTCACTGACTTCCGGCGTGACGGCCACGGGAATCCGCATCAGGCGGCGCATCTCCGCCGCCCGGGTCACCTGGTCGAGGACTTGTTGTTTTTCGAGCGGCTTCAACAGGTAATCGTAGGCGCCGAGCTTCATCGACTCGATCGCCATTTCGCTGGAGCCGTGTCCGGTGATAAAGATCACCGGAAGCTTCGAATCGATTTCGCGCACTGCCTTACAGGCCTCGAGCCCGGAGAGCTGCGGCAGCATGATATCGAGCAGCAGCACATCGGGGCGATCGTCCCGAACGCGTTGTAGTCCTTCGGCCGCGGTGGCGGCCGTGATTACCTCGATCCCCGCCTCCTCGAACCAGCGCTGCACGAGGTGCAAGACCGTGCGATCATCATCAACCGCGAGTACTTTCGTCATGGGATTTTCGACCCTGAAACTTGAGGGGGCTCCGCACTCTTCGTCTCACACGAGTCGACGAATCGATTGCGGAGTTATTATCGCAGAGCCACAACTAATCGACAACCAATGCGAGACTCGGTCGTCAAACTCGTTCGCCGGCACGACGAACCAAGTTTTCACCGTACAGACCAGGGGCCGCCGCATAACGGTGCGCCAAAAACGCGCGGCGACCCCCAGGGCTTTACGACACGTCTAAGCGACCGGGCGTCGAACCGAGCCGGAGATCAAGCTAATCACGAACAAGATCAAGAATACGAAGAACAGGATCTTCGCAATCGTGGCAGCCAGCCCGCTCACCGCGCCGAAACCGAGTGCCCCGGCAATCAGCGCTACGACAAGGAATACCAACGTCCAGTACAACATGACAAAACCTCCGAGGGGTTAATTTCCGTTTCGCGGCCATCGGTTCAACCTAGTAAACGAGTCACACAGGGGCGCTCGCACTAACTGATCCCAACGGGGTAGCAAGGGACGTTTGCAAGACGTTTGCACTTTCCATGCCGAGTGTCAGCGAACGCGTGTTTGTCGGCGTTCCGCGCTCGGGAATGGCTAAGGCGCCTACAGGTCGGGCTTTGTTCGTCCGCCTCGCGGACTCTTTGACCCTCTGCGTCCAGGTGGGACAGTTGTTTGACTCGGACCCAATCACGCTGGTCGCAAACCGACCATCCGCAGCTCATTTTTCGAAAGTTTGCTCCCGGGCATCACGATTCTCAGACGGCACCCAATTTGCTTCGTGAAAGAAGCTCTCGGTGTATGGGCACTTCCAGACGGAACAACTCCGCCGCTCCCGCCGAGTCACGCCGCGCCTGCTTCTAGCCTTCAGCCGTCACATCTCTTCTTTATGGGGTCACGCCCAGAACATACTGAACGCGAGCTTGCCACTGCATTTCTGGCGAGTGTCAGCCATGAGCTGCGCACTCCGCTGAATGCTGTCTTAGGCATGCTCGAACTCTCACTCGACGAACCGCTCTCGCCGACGGTTCGCGAGTATTTGTCAACCGCGTGCGACTCGGCCCGCACCTTGGCGGCGAACCTGAATCTGATGCTGGAACTGGCACAGGTCGACGCTCGGCCGCCGCGGGTTTGCGAAACGCCATTGAACTTTGAGAAGATCGTCGGCACGGCACTCGATAGCCTGGCTTGGGCGACTCAAGATCGAGTTGAAGTTCGCATCGCGCCGGACGTTGAGAACAACTTGCACGGCGACGATTCGCAATTGGAGCGGCTCGTTTCAACGCTGGTGGAGCACGCCGCCCGCTGGCTGGAACATCCGCACATTGTGGTCGAAGTCGGTGGTGAGCCTCGCTCTCACGACGCGTTCCTGCTCGAGATGGGAATCTCCGAATATGGTCTCGGCTCCCGGGAGAAACAGTCTCAGCTGAGACCCTACGATCCAGTTGAAACGTCCAAGTATGCGTCTCCGGGACTGGAGTTGGCCGTCGTGCGACGGTGGCTGGACCGGGTTGGGGGGATGCTGTTCACAGATTCGGTCACTGCTGGCGGACGCTTTCTCGTTAAGCTCCCTCTGTCGCGAACTGCTCCGACGGTGGGATCCGGCCAGCTGCCAGATACTCTTCAGCAGCAACAGCAACCGCAAGCGGAACCAGACGCTTCGTCCGGGGATGATTTCGAAGGACCCTTGGATGTACTGGTTGTCGACGACACCGAGGCGAATCAGAAAGTCGTCAAGGCCGTGCTTGCCAAGCGAGGACATCGCGTCGAGCTCGCCGACAATGGGCAGCAGGCGCTCGACCAACTTAACCGACGAAAGTTCGACGTCGTGCTGATGGATGCGCAGATGCCGCTAATGAACGGCTTCGAGGCAACCGCCGCCATCCGAATGCTGCCCGAGACAAGTCGCTCGCACGTCCCAATCATCGCGATGACCGCCCATGCATTACAGGAAGACCGGCTGAAATGCCTGGCGGCAGGCATGGATGATTACCTGGCCAAACCGATCGACGTCGCGACGCTGGTCGCCCACGTGGAATACTATGGCCATAGCGGCCCGAAGCCTGCCACTGTCGCCGAATCGGTGAGCACGTACAACGAGCGTCCACTGCCCGCGCAAGACTTTCTGGCGGGGGCACGCGCTCGGCTCGCCGGCGATGAGGCCCTGCTGCTGGAGCTGATCCGCTTGTTTCGCCAGGACGCGACCTCGCTCTTGGAAAAGATCGCTTCCGGCTTGAGCAATGCGGACTCGGAACTGGCGTCGCGGGCTGCCCACAATCTGCGCGGACTGGCCGCCAATTTTGACGACGCGCAAACCATCAGCGCCGCCGGCGCCGTCGAGAAATTGGCGATCGAAGGAGACTTTCAAAAGGCAACCTCACAACTGGATACGCTTCGCGAGGAGTGCAACCGCCTGATCGAAGCGCTCTCCGACTATGAACGACGCGAGACTGCCAGAAACGAGCTCTAAAGACCGGGAGTCGATCATGCTCGACCAGATCCGAATGCACCTCGGGCGGCTGGACGCGGCTCGCATCGAAGTGATGGAAGACCCCGACTTCGAGCCGAAAGCGGGGCTTCTCCTGCGCGTCTCGTTGGACGAGGCCTACTGGCATCTGCCGCCACAGCAGTTTCTCGAACTGCTCAAGCGCTTGCCCGACGCGGTCGGCGCCGACGCCGTGCATCAGGTCATTGAACGCGAAGCGACCGCCGTGTGGCACGGCCCCGCGCCCGAGGAATCGCGTGACACGATGCTGTAGCCTGCGACGGGGATTCCGGAGGCTGCCACTGGCGATGCAGGCCAGGGTTGGATGAATTGCGCGGCGTGGTACAATATCGCGCGTCGTGACATTAGCTAACCCCCTTCGTCTCGCATCGCGGATTGCCATGATGGCTGACGTGACTTCGCTTGCCAACACGCTTGCTCATGGCACACCCGAGGACCGGCTCGCGTCGGCCGAAGCGCTGGCACGACTTGGCGTGGAAGCGAGCCCAGCGGCGATCGCGATCGTGCAGGCCCTCGAAATTGAAGACGACGGCTTGCGCGACTGGCTGGTGGCCGCACTTGAAGATCTTGGTGCGCCGGCGACTGCGGACACGCCCGCACTAGCGGCCTTGGTCACGAAGCCGGCGCTCGATCCGGCCTATTGGGCGGCGACTCTGCTGGGCCGCCTGGAATCGCAAGCGGCTCCCGCCGTACCGCAGCTCACTGAAACGCTCGACAAGCATGCCGAATCGACCGTGCGGGAACGCGCGGCCTGGGCGCTGGGCAAGATCGGCCCGGCAGCCGCAGGCGCCCGAAGCTCGCTGGAAGCGGCAGCCAAGGGCGGCAACGCTCGCCTGGCGCGTCTGGCAAGCGAGGCTCTTTCGCAGATCGGCGGTTGACGCTCTTCGCTCGCCGGACGACATTAGCGGCATCTTCGCTCGGGTTGAGAACCTTTGCGGCGAAGCGCGTTCTGACTGCTCCCTTCCGGATCCTCGCGAGAACTCTTATGCGTTTCAGTCGTGTAAAGGCGAAGCTTCGCCGTGGCGAACCCGCGCTGATTGTGTGCTGCCACTTCATCGATCCCAGTGTTTACGAAATGACAAGCCTGATGGGGTTTGACGGGATCTGGCTCGATCTGGAGCACCATTCGACGAGTCTCGAGACGGCCTCGAACCTGATGCGCGCCGCGCGCGTGGGAAGCTCCGACATCGTGTGCCGCTGCGCCCGCTGGGAAAGCATGCGAATGGGGCGTATCCTGGAGGCCGGCGCCCAGGCGATCATGTATCCGCGCTGCGAAACGGCCGAAGAGGCTGCCGAGGTTGTGAAGTGGTCGAAGTTCGCACCACTTGGACAACGCGGGATCGACGGCGCCAACCCAGACAATCCGTACTGCTCGACGCCGATGCCGCAGTATTTCGAACTGGCCAACGAGCACACGCTGCTCATCGCGCAGCTCGAATCTCCGCTGGCGCTGGAAAACGCCGACGCAATCGCCGCCGTGCCGGGCGTGGACGTCCTGATGCTCGGGCCCGGCGACTACAGCACGCTGTCGGGCATCCCGTGTCAATTCGACCATCCGCTGGTGCACGCGGCATATCGTCGCGTGGCGGAAGCCGCCAAGCGAGCTGGCAAGTGGTGGGGAACCGTGAGCGCATCGCCCGAGCATTCCAAAATGCTGATGGACCTGGGCGCGCTATTTATCTGTCACGGCGCCGACATCGTATTTGTCAAACAGGCCTGGGAGAATGTGCAGAAGCGGTACGGCGAGTTGGGCTTTTCCTTCGAGAACCGATTGGCCGACATGGGTGCGCGACTGGGAGAGGCCACGAAGGGGTACGTCGCCCAGTAGATTGGAGGCGGTGATGCAATTCTCCAGGCGCTCATTTCTGGCTTCCTCGGCGATCGCGGGAGTCTCGACCTTCTCGCTTTCGCCGCGCACTTTATCTGGCGATGAGCCGCAGGACGCCGGTTATTCCAAGGAGCTTGGCGTCGCGGCTCGCTTGTTCGATGGCAAGCAATGCTGGGTCCATCCGCGTGCCGGCATCGTGCCCGGCGCCGGCGGTGACGACGCTCCGCGGGTCGTAATGACGATGAACACGCTTGACCTGGACGGCAGCGACGTGTTCAAGGCGATGTATGACTTGCATACCGACGACCTGGGAAGGACCTGGAGCGAACCGCGTCAGCGGCAGACGCTTGCTCCGCGGATGGAAGTGATCGAGGGAATCGAGCGTCCCGCGTCCGCGAGCGACTTCTGGCCAGCCTGGCACGCGAAGAGCAAAACGTTGCTCGGCACCGGGCACTCGATCGTGTACACGCCTGACTGGAAGGTCGTGCCGAATCGCCCGCGGCACACGGTTTATGCCACGTACGACGCAGCCAGCGATACCTGGTCGCCGTGGCGCAAACTACAAATGCCCGAGGGGCCGAAGTTCGCCAAGGCCGGCGCCGGGTGTACGCAGCGCGTCGACGAGCCGGACGGCACGATCCTGCTGCCGTTCTATTTCCATTCGCCAAACAGCAATTCGCAAGTTTCCGTCATGCGGTGTTCGTTCGACGGCCGGGAACTCAAATACCTGGAGCATGGCGATGAGTTGCAAGTGAAAGACGCCACGCGCGGGATCGGCGAGCCGTCACTCGTTACACATGAAGGTCGATACTACCTGACGATTCGCCATAACGAGCGAGCCTACGTCACGCGTAGCGATGACGGATTGCACTTCGAACCGCTGCGGAGCTGGAAGTTCGACGATGGCAGCGATCTGGGGAGCTACAATACGCAAGCGCATTGGGCAGCACATTCGGAGGCCCTGTATCTCGTCTATACCCGGCGAGGTCTGAACAACGACCACGTCTTCCGCCATCGCGCGCCGCTGGTGATGGCCCAAGTCGATCCCGCTCGGTTGTGCGTCATTCGCGCGACAGAGCAGCCGCTTGTTCCCGAGCGCGGGGCACGGTTGGGCAATTTCGGCGTGACGCAGGTCTCTCCGATGGAAACCTGGGTAACCGTGGCCGAATGGATGCAGCCGCGCGGGTGCGAAGAGCACGGCAGCGACGGCAGCGTGTACGTGGCAAGGATTCGCTGGAAGCGGCCCAATCAATCTGCGTAAACCGGCCCTGCTAGCACCCTGCGGGAAGTCGGCTTGATTCTTGTCGCGGTTCGGACTACCATCCGCCCGCCAAATCGTGCACAGCGTTCGCGCTTGCGCCGCGGCTTGGCTCCCATCAATGATGAGATGCGCGGTTCCGCGCCGAATTCAACAAGTTCACTTCTGCCCAGGGGGGCAGAACACGTCTGGAAGCTCAATGATCATGTCAGCGCAAACATCGCTGCCATTGCGACTGCGCGCGGTCAATTCCGCGCAGTGGATGAGCCTATCGCTTTCACTACTGGTGCTGGCCCTGAGCGCCGTGATGGCGCCGCAATCGGCCCACGCGCAGTCGTCTCGCCGGATGGCGCGCGCGCCCTCCAGCCGGCTCCAGCAGCAGCCCGAGGCGGTTGCCACCCCGCCAGCGACAAGAGCTGCACCAGTTGGGCAGCCGCAAGCCACGACCAGCGAGCCGGTGTACGAGTTTGAAGGCGGATCAGCCCAGGGCGAAACGTACTATGCCCCGGCCGGACAAGGGCCGGTCGGCGGCGCGCCGAGCGAGGCGATTTTCGCAGATCAGTATTTTGACGATGCCATGATGGCCGACCAGGCGGCCGGCTACTCGCGCTACGGCGGCGTCGGCCGCTACGGTTGTAGCCCAATCATGCCGCATGGCTTCTGTTGGCAGCAGGTCTACTTGCGCGCGGATTATCTGCTCTGGTGGGGCAAAGGGATGTGGGCGCCGCCGCTGGTAACGACCTCGGCGCCCGGCACCTCGCTCGATAACGCCGGCGTGCTGGGGCTTCCCACCACTTCGGTGTTGTTTCCGACCGAGACGCTGGCCGACGCCTCGCAGTCGGGCGGCCGCGCGCGGATCGGCTACTGGTTCGACCATTGCGACATCATGGCGGTCGAGGGAACCTATTTCGCCATCGGCCAGGCCAGCAGCGGGTTCAGCGGCGATTCGTCGGAGTATCCGATTCTGGCCCGCCCGTTTATCAACGTGACTCCGGACTCGATCGAGCCCGACGCCCAGGTGATCTCCTATCCCGGGCTGTATACCGGCAGCGTCTCGGTGACCGGTACGTCTTCGCTGCAAGGGGCCGAAGTGATCGTCCGGCACTTGATGGCTCGCGGCTGCGATTGGCGTATCGACTGGACGCTCGGCTGGCGCTACAACCGGCTGGACGACAACCTGCTGATTAACGCGAATCGTTTGACGCTGGGGAGCCCCACCGCTCCAAATACCGGCGCCACGCTCAGCGAGTACGATCAGTTCTCGGCCGACAACTACTTCAACGGCGTGCAGCTCGGCATCATTACCGAGACCAAGAAGAACCGCTGGTGGTTGGAAACTCGCGCCACGCTGGCCTTGGGCAACAATCGTTCGTACGTGACGATTGACGGCCAGACGACCACAATGACCGCCGTGCCCGGCGCGGGGACCGTGACCAATACTTACGAGGGCGGGCTACTCGCCATGCCGTCGAACATTGGCTCGTACTGGGATGACGACTTCGCAATCGTGCCGCAAATCGGCGTAAATCTGGGCTACGAAATCTGCTGCGGTCTGTGGGCGACCGTAGGCTACAACTTCATGTACTGGAGCAACGTCGCACGGCCGGGCGACCAGATCGACTCGGACGTCAACCTCTCGCAGGCCGAAGGTGGCGACCTGCTGGGAATCGCGCGCCCGAGCTTCACGGAGTTCATCACGGATTACTGGGCGCAAGGCCTGAACTTCGGCCTGGCCTATCGGTTCTAGCCGCGCTTGTGGGCGCGCTTGGTCGTCGAGCAGACATCGACCACTTTGCCCGTGTCGGAGAGCGCCACGTGGAATCGCTCGGCCCCTTCGATGCGATGGACCGACAAGTGATACGCCTCGTCCACCATGGCCAGATACGGTCGCTCTTCGGGCGATTTGGGTGAGCGGAGCCGTCCCCAGGATCCGTCACCGAGATACACGATTCCGTTGTCGCTCTTGTGACCGCCCATAAGCGGATGGGTTCGCTTGTAGGTGTGATCGTGGTGCTCGAACACCGCGTCAACGTTGTAACGTTCGAACAGCGGCACCCAATGCTTGCGGTTGCCGCCGCCGGTGCCTTCGCCCGTATCCGAGTCATAAGCCCGGAACGAAGGGTACGCGGGCACGTGATTAAATACGAACAAGTTATCGCGTTCTTCCCGCTCCTTCAGCGTCTTCTCGAGCCAGTCGGTCTGTTCACCTGCGATCGGGCTGGTGTGGTCCGTGTCGAGGAACACGAGCGACATGTAATCGCCAAAGTCGAGCGAAGCGTAGCCCGTCTCGGGATACAACCCGTCGAACATGGCATAGAAGAACGGCGCCTCCTTGCGCGACTTGCCATAGCTGCCATCGACTTCGTGGTTGCCCAGGCATCCCAACAGCGGGATCAACCGTCCCTCGGGATCGCGCAGATCGCGCGAATAGTACTTCATGAAGGTGTAGAAGATGCCCGGATTGCGGCCGTTTTCGTAGGCGATGTCGCCGCCGATTACGACGAAGTCGGGCTGCTGTACCGCGGCCAACTTGTTTGTGGCGATCGTGTGGGTACCAATGCCAGCATCGCCGCCTGAAACGAATTGGAGCGTGCGTGTCGCCTTGGCCGGCATCGTGCGGAACTTGAACTCGGCCGAATCGAGCCCCACGCGAAACCGATAGTCGGTATCCGGCTCAAGCCCCGTGAGCTCCGAGCGGAAAACCCGCTTGGCCGTCATCGGAAACTCTTTGGAGGCAAACGGCTGCTGCCGCCAGGCGTCGGTCCCGGACTCAGCAAACCAGAGCGGCCGGCTGTCGGCATCTCCCTGCTCGCCGATCCACTGGACCGTCATTGTGGTCGTGGGGTCCTGCTGCCAGGTGCAAAACAGGGCCGTGGGATCAAACGACGGTTCGCTGGCGAACGCCGGCTTCTCGGCCGCATCGGCTCCCAGCAGCGTGCGAGCATATCCTCCCGCCAGCAGCAGCGACGATGATTGCAGGAACAGTCGGCGAGATGGGGTGTGCATGGCGTGCGACTCCGGATGGCTTTGGTGCGAGCGGAGCGTCTATCGTAAGATCGAGGGATTGCGGTCACAACCCACAACCGGCGTAAAGCTCCCCCCGCGCATTTTATGCCCGAACTTCCGGACATCTTGGTGTATCTCGAGGCGCTTGAAGCGCGCCTTCTCGCACAGACGCTGGAGCGAGTGCGGATCGCGAGCCCGTTTCTGCTCCGCTCATTCGAACCCTCGGTGGATGAGGTGCGTGGAAAGACGGTTCGTGAGCTCCGGCGGTTGGGCAAGCGAATCGCCATCGGACTCGACGGCGACCTGTGGCTGGTGCTGCACCTGATGATCGCCGGCCGTCTGCACTGGAAGCCGGCGGGGGCGAAGCTGAGCGGAAAGTACCAGCTCGCAGGTTTCGATTTCCCCAACGGGACGCTGCTGCTTACCGAGGCCGGGGCGAGACGGCGCGCGGCTCTCTACATCATTGCCGGAGAAGCGGCTCTCGCCGATCACGATCGCGGTGGGATCGACGTGTTCAGTGCCACGACTGCGGAGTTCGCCGCGGCTCTGCAGCGCGAGAACCATACCATCAAACGCGCGCTTGCCGATCCGCACTTGTTCAGTGGGATTGGAAACGCCTACTCGGACGAAATCCTGCATCGAGCCAGGCTCTCGCCGCTCGCGCATACTCAGAAACTGTCGAGCGAGGAGGTCGCTCGATTACAGGCTGCGACCAAACAGAGCCTGGTCGAGTGGACGCAACGACTCCGCGACGAGGCTGCCGGAGGATTTCCCGAGGGCGTGACCGCATTTCGGCCTGAAATGGCCGTGCACGGCAAGTACCGGCAGCCATGCCCGGTATGCGGTGCACCGGTGCAGCGAATTCGTTACGCGGACAACGAGACGAACTACTGTCCCGGCTGTCAGACCGGGGGCAGGATCTTTGCCGACCGCTCGCTCTCGCGATTGCTTAAAGATGATTGGCCCGGCCATCTCGACGAGCTCGAGTGACGGGCGAAGAAATAGCCCTGCCGCGAGACGTACAAGAAGGCATGGGCCTGCCCCCTCGCGGTTCCAGATTGCTGCGCAGCATCTCGGACCGCGCTACGAACACGCCTTCGCGGCAGGGGATGGGCCGCCCGCGTTCTTACAAATGAAGCTCAGAGGAGTAACGCGAATGCGAACGGCCAGTCGAACGCCCACTGAATTGTACGCGAGCCGGTTGCCGGTCGTTCGCGCGAAAATGCAATTGTTCGGACAGAGTCCGGTGTGAATTCGGTGAGGTCACGGCTGCGGACGCCTCGCGACCAACATTGCCGCGGCGGGGCGAGCGGCGCTCGATTTGCATTGCCCAATGGTGAGTCACTGGGATTGGCCACTCGTGACAGCAGCCGGTAGAATGCGCCACGTACTGGAAGCCGCGTCTCTGACCCGATCGAGGAACGAATGCCCGAGACTGCCACGCTTGCCAAGCCTACCCGCCGACTCCCCGTAGGAGCCGAGCTTCAGCCCAGGGGTGGCGTCCATTTTCGAGTTTGGGCCCCGCGTCGAAAACAGGTCGCAGTTGTCGTCTTCGGAGAGGACGGCAAGCCGCTTGCGGACGAGCCTCTCGTGACCGAGGGACGTGGCTACTTCTCCGGTTTTGTGAATGACGCCACCGCAGGGATGCGTTACGGCTTTCGGCTGGACAGCGACCAGAAGCTGTACCCCGACCCAGCCTCTCGTTATCAGCCAGACGGCCCGCATGAGCTGTCCGAGATCGTCGATCCTGCGTCGTACAAGTGGCAAGATCGCGGCTGGCGCGGCTCGCAACTCAAGGGGCAAGTGATCTACGAACTGCACATCGCGACATTTACTCCCCAAGGGACGTACGAAGCGGCGATTGGCAAATTGGCGGAATTGAAGAATCTCGGCATCACGATGGTCGAGGTGATGCCAGTCGCCGAGTTTGTCGGCGAATTTGGCTGGGGATATGACGGCGTCAACCTGTTTGCCCCGACGCGGCTGTACGGCTCACCCGACGACTTCCGCCGGTTCGTCGATGCGGCGCATGGACACGGCATGGGCGTAATGCTCGACGTGGTATACAACCATTTCGGTCCGGTCGGCAACTACCTCGGACAGTTCTCGACCGATTACCTGTCGGCCGAACATCACACTGGCTGGGGCGAAGCGATCAACTTTGACGGGCCAAGCTCGGCGCCCGTCCGCGAGTACTTCATTGCGAATGCTGGCTACTGGATCGATGAATTTCATATCGACGGGCTGCGGCTCGACGCCGTGCACGCGATCCTGGACGATTCGCCGGAGCATATTCTCAAATCGATCGCGCGACACGTGCGGCACGTATCCGGAGATCGCGGCACGCTGATCGTCCTGGAAAACGAACATCAGGACGCGCATGCCCTGCGACCGTGCGATCGGCAAGGCTACGGCTGCGACGCCGGCTGGAATGACGACTTTCATCATGTGGCCCGCGTTGCCGCCACGGGGCATGCGGAGTACTACTTCGGCGACTATCAAGGCACGCCTCAGGAGTTCATCTCACTGGTGAAGTGGGGCTACCTCTATCAGGGCCAGTGGAACTCGCGGCAAGAGAAGTTCCGCGGCTCGCCAGGACTCGATCTGCACGCCTCGCAGTTCGTAACGTTTCTGCAGAACCACGACCAGGTCGGTAACTCGCCGGGCAGTTTGCGGGGGCACGCACTGACCTCGCCGGGGCGTCATCGGGCACTGACCGCGCTGTGGTTGTTATCGCCCGGCACCCCGATGTTCTTCCAGGGTCAGGAGTTCTCGGCCTCGACGCCGTTTTATTTCTTCGCCGATCACGACCCCGAGCTCAACCGCCTGGTGCGTGAAGGGCGGCAAAACGAGATGAAGAATTTCCGCCGCCAGGCGGGACACGACGTGTCGGAGCGCTTCGCCGATCCGGGCGCGCGTTCCACTTTCGAAGCCTCGCGACTCGATTGGCAAGATCGTGCGCGGAACGCTTCGGTCGTTCAATTACATCGGGACCTGTTGCGACTGCGGCGAGAGGATGCTGTGTTCGCCGCCCAGCGTGCCGATCGGATTCACGGAGCCGTGATTGCCGGCGAAGCGTTTCTGCTGCGATTCTTTGGCGAGGACGGCGACGACCGCCTGCTACTGGTGAACCTGGGGCGAGATCTCACCTGGCGACCAATCACCGAACCGCTGCTGGTTCCACCGCCTGGCCATTCGTGGCAACTGCTGTGGTCGAGCGAAGACCCGCAATACGGCGGCCTGGGAACTCCGCCACTCGATCCCGAGCGCTGGTTCATTCCTGGACATGCCACGCTGGTGCTCACGGCCAAAGCTGGATAGCCGATACGACCCCGCGCTCTATTTGACACTGCCCATGGCCAAAACGAAACGCGTCGCGACCGCTGATGACGTTGACTCTCCCTTTCCCAGCGATCCGCTGTGGTACAAAGACGCCGTCATCTACCAGCTTCATGTGCGCTCATTCTTCGATAGCGACGGCGACGGGATCGGCGATTTTCGCGGACTCACGCAGAAGCTCGACTACTTGCAGGACCTGGGCGTGACGGCCGTCTGGCTACTGCCGTTCTATCCTTCACCGCTCAAAGACGATGGCTACGACATCGCCAGCTACACGGAAATCAACCGTTCCTATGGCACGATGCGGGACTTCAAGAATTTCATTCGAGAAGCTCATGCGCGCGGCCTGCGGGTAATTACCGAACTTGTGATCAATCACACCTCGGACCAGCATCCGTGGTTTCAGCGTGCCCGGCATGCCAAGCCCGGCAGTCCAGATCGGGATTTCTACGTTTGGAGCGACACGCCGGAGAAATACCAGGACGCGCGGATCATCTTCAAAGACTTCGAAACGTCGAACTGGACCTGGGATCCGGTCGCCAAGGCTTACTATTGGCATCGCTTCTATTCACATCAGCCCGACCTGAATTTCGAAAATCCGCGCGTGCAAAAGGCGGTATTCGAAGTGCTCGATCAGTGGCTCGAGATGGGCGTCGACGGTCTGCGACTGGACGCCGTACCGTACCTGTATGAACAAGAAGGCACCAACTGCGAGAATCTGCCCAAGACGCACGACTTTCTGAAGGCATTGCGCGCGCAGGTCGACAAGAACTTCAACGATCGGATGCTACTGGCCGAGGCCAACCAGTGGCCCGAGGATGCGATCGCCTATTTCGGTGAGGGCGACGAATGTCACACGGCATTCCACTTCCCGGTAATGCCTCGCTTGTTCATGGCGATCCACCAGGAAGACCGCTTCCCGATCGTCGACATCATGCATCAGACACCGGCCATTCCGGAACAATGCCAGTGGCTGATCTTCCTGCGCAACCACGATGAGCTCACGCTCGAGATGGTGACCGACGACGAGCGCGATTACATGTATCGCGTGTATGCTCGCGATCGCCAGGCTCGCATCAACCTGGGCATTCGCCGCCGGCTGGCCCCCCTGCTCTCGAACAACCGCCGCAAGATTGAGCTCATGAACGGGCTGCTGTGTGCCTTGCCCGGCACGCCGGTGATTTACTATGGCGACGAGATCGGGATGGGGGACAACATTTATCTGGGCGATCGGCATGGCGTCCGCACGCCCATGCAGTGGAGCCCCGACCGCAACGCGGGGTTCTCCGAGGCGAACCCACAACGGCTCTACTCGCCGGTAATCATCGATTCGGAGTACTTGTTCGCGACGGTGAACGTCGAGAACCAGCAGAAGAACCCGCACTCGCTGCTGTGGTGGATGAAGCGATTGATCGCGCTGCGGCAGAACTATATTGCGCTGCGGCGCGGGACGATGGACATCCTCTCGCCCGAAAATGCCAAGGTGCTGGCATTCACGCGCGACTATGAAGACCAGAGCGTGCTGATGGTCGCGAACCTTTCGCGATTCGTGCAGCACTGCGAGCTCGACTTGTCGCGTTTCGCCGGCCGCAGGCCGGTTGAGATGTTCGGGCAGTCACCATTCCCGGTGATCGGCAAGACGCCCTACACGCTCACGCTGGGTCCGCACGCGTTCTACTGGTTCTCACTGGAGCACGAGAAGGTCGACGCGATTCCGCCCGCGGAGCCGATGCGCAAGGCTCCCTCGCTGAGCGTCGAGGCCGGCTGGCAGGATCTGTTGTCGGGCCGCGCGAAGCGACAATTCGAGATTGCCCTGCGAGATGAACTTCCCCGCCAACGCTGGTTTCACATCCTGGGTCGGCAGCTCCAGTGGATCCAGATCCTCGACGCCGTGCCACTCGGCCGGAGCACCGATCGACTGGCCCCGGGACTGTTTCTCGTGCGGGCCGACTTCACTGAAGGGGAACCCGAGGCATACATTTTCACCCTGTCGACCGCGTGGGAGCAGGAGCAGATCGATCACACGCTGAACGGCACGCCGCCGGCAATTGCACTTCCGCTGCACAAACCAGGCTCGAAAGCGCCAGGTCTATTATATGACGCTACCTTGGATCGGGCGGCCGTGAAGGCGCTGCTGGAACTGATGATTCATCGCAAGCGGCTGCGCACGGGCAAAGGCGAACTTGCCGGCTGGTCGAATCCGGGACTCGACGACCTGGTCGAGGCGTCGATCGAACTGTCCAGCGTGCCGCTGCGGCTTGAAGTTCGCGACGGGGCCGTGATCGTGGGCGACAAACTGCTCCTCAAGCTGGCTCGCCGGGCAGAGTCTGGCACTTACCCCGATTTGGAAATCGGTCGCTACCTGTCGAACTGCAAGGCCGAATGTCCGCCCACGCTCAGGGTTCTGGGCGCGGTCGAGTACACTTCCGGCGGAGACTTTGCCACGGTCGCGATCTTGCAGGAATACGTTCCCAACACGACGCCTGCTCAACAGGTGGCGATCGACTTGCTCGGCCGTTTCCTGGAGAACGTGATGGCCCTCCCCGAAGCCGAGCGGCCGGCCGCGCCTGGGGAATTGGGATATGGCGAATTGGCCGCGGGAAGCGCTTCACCGCGGGCGCAGGAACTACTGGGAGGCGATCTCGAATGGGCCTCGCTGCTAGGCCGCCGGACCGCTGAATTGCACGTCGCGCTAACCAGCCGGACAAATACGGACTTTACGCCGGAACCATTCTCGCAACTCTATCAGCGCTCGCTCTATCAGGCATCGCGCAAGGCCACGCTGCGGACATTTCAGCAAGTTCGCAAGCTCGCCAGATCGCTGCCCGAGGACGTGCAGTCCGTCGCCACCGCGGCGCTAGCGCGCGAGAAGTCCATCCTCGATCAGTTTGGCCAGGTCATGGGGCAGAAGATCGACGCCCAGCGGATTCGCTGCCATGGCGACTTTCACCTCGGGCACGTGCTGTACACTGGTAAAGATTTCCTGATCGTGGACTTCGATGGCGATCCGGGCGTGGCGCTATCCTCGCGACGCGTGAAGCGCTCGCCGCTGGCCGATGTGGCTGCCATGATCCATTCGCTTGAGACGGCCGGTACCATGGCCGTCCGACAGCACTTGAAGTCCGGCGTGGCCAAGGCCGAGGCCGCGGACGCCTGGCAACAGGCTGCCGAGTTCTGGTCGAAGTGGACCAGTTCGGCGTTTCTGAGGGCCTATCTGGCGAACGACGCCGCGCGAAAGCTTCTGCCGGAACCAGGCGAGCCACTCGATCGGCTATTGTCGTTCCATCTGTTCCAAGAGGCGATCGAGCACCTGCAGAAGGCGCTCGACGAAGGATCGCCCGAGACCGTGGCAATCGCGCTGGCGCGGATTGCGATGCTGCCAGACGCCTGACGGAGCTACAGCACCGATTCCTCGTGATTCGGAATCTTCGACCGCATCACGACCACCGAACATGGCTGCAGCGGATAGGACTCGACCAGGTTGACCGCGGCATCGATGTCATCCTGTGCCGTGTCGAAGATCAGCTCCCACGGCTCGCCGGGTTCGTCCGGTTTGGGAAGCACAAAGGGAATCGTGTTGGCGTGATCGGCGTTGAACAGCAGCAAGACGTTGTCACCGCGAATCCATTCACCGCGTTCGTCGGCGTCGATCGTGCCCCCGTACAGCAACACTCCCAGGCAGCGAACGTACCCGGTGCTCCAGGCATCGGCCGCCATTTCCGATCCGCTGGGATCGAGCCAGGCGATTTCGGGAGCTTCTGCGCCCTGAATGGCCTGACCGTGGAAGAATCGCCGGCGATGAAACACCGGCTGCTCATGGAAGAACGCGATAACCTTGCGAGTGAACTTCAACAGCGACTCGTTTTCGGGCCCCAGGTCCCAGTTGAGCCACGAGATCTCGTTATCCTGGCAGTAGGCGTTGTTGTTTCCATGCTGCGAGTTGCCGATCTCATCGCCGGCCAGCAGCATCGGCACGCCCTGCGAGAGCAACAGCGTGGCCAAAAAGCTCCGTTTCTTCTTCTCGCGGAGGGCCTTGATCGCCGGGTCGTCGGTCGGACCCTCGACGCCGCAGTTCCAACTGCAATTGTCGTCAGCGCCGTCGCGATTGTCCTCGCCGTTGGCCTCGTTGTGCTTGTGGTCGTACGAGACCAGGTCGTGCAGCGGGAAGCCGTCGTGGGCGGTGATAAAGTTGATGCTCGCGTGCGGCCGGCGACTGCTCCATTCGTATAGATCGCTCGAGCCGCAGAACCGCGTGGCGAATTCCGATACGACTCCGCCATCACCCTTCCAGAAGCGGCGAATGCAATCGCGGTACTTGCCGTTCCACTCCGACCATAACGCCGGGAAGTTGCCCACCTGGTAACCACCGGCGCCCAGATCCCACGGCTCGGCGATCAGCTTCACTTGGGAGATGATCGGGTCCTGGTGAATGATGTCGAAGAATGCACCTAGCTTGTCGACCTCGTGCAGTTCGCGGGCGAGCGTGCTGGCGAGATCAAAGCGGAACCCGTCCACGTGCATGTGCGTGATCCAGTAGCGCAGGCTGTCCATGATGAGCTGGAGCACGCGCGGGTTCCGCATATTGAACGTGTTGCCGCACCCGGTGAAGTCCATGTAGTACCGGGGATCCTCCGGCGAGAGGCGATAGTACGCCGCATTGTCGATTCCGCGAAATGAGAGCGTCGGCCCGAGTTGGTTGCCTTCGGCCGTGTGGTTGTAGACCACATCCAGAATGACTTCGATGCCGGCGGCGTGCAGGTTGCGAACCATGGTCTTGAATTCGCGGACAACGTCGCCAGCCCCATCGACGGATGCATAACGCGCCGCGGGTGAAAAGAAGCTGAGTGTGTTGTAGCCCCAATAGTTCTTAAGGTTGCGCTCCACGAGGTGGCGATCGTCGAGCGGCTCTTGCACCGGCAGTAATTCAACCGCGGTGACACCGAGATTTTTCAGATAACGAATCGCGGCGTCGGAGCTGAGACCCGCGTATGTGCCGCGCAGATTTTCAGGCACTTCGGGATGCAGCTTCGTGAAGCCTTTGACGTGCATCTCGTAGATGACGGTCTTGCTCCAGGGGATGCGCGGCGAGCGATCGTCGCCCCAGGTGAAGGCCTCGTCGACGACGGCTGCCAGCGGAGCAAAGCGGGCGTTATTGCGTTTGTCGAACGAGAGGTCAGCCTTGGGGTCGCCGACTTTATATCCCCACATCTCATCGCCCCAGATCGTCTGCCTGGCGATCGCCTTGGCATAGGGATCGAGAAGCACCTTGTTGCGGTTGAAACGATGGCCTTCCGCTGGGTTATAAGGGCCGTCGACCCGATAACCGTAAATCTGGCCCGGCAGGATGTCCGGCAGGAAGGCGTGCCAGACCATGTCGGTTTGTTCGACAAGCTGGATGCGGTGCGACTCGCGCTTGGCGTCAACGGACGAAAAAAGGCACAGTTCGACGCCCGTCGCGTGTTCTGAATAGATGGCAAAGTTAGTGCCGCTTCCGTCCCAGGTGGCTCCCAGCGGATACGGTCGTCCTGGCCAGACACGAAGCTTCGTGGGAGCTTTGACGCGAGTTGCCATAAACTGCGTTCTTCCTTTACTCGTGAAGGTGATCCATCAAAAGTCTGGGCGGCACGAATTAGAAAAGCTTACCTCGCGGCGCATGCTGATTTTCGTCTCACTCGCCCTCTCCAGCCGTTAAAACCGCTACCGGAAACCGCCGAAACAGTTCGGCAGCATCCAACCGAACGTTACCGGACTCGGAGTCCGGTACGGCCACGAGTTGCCGATCGTCAAAAACGTGAGTCCACTTGCCAGGACCTTCCGTGGGAAGCAGTACGCAGGTCTCTCGCCACCAATCGGCAATCGGCCATTCTCCCTTGCCTGAGCCTGCTGATTCGCCGCGCCAGGCCTCGGCCGAAAGTCTCGGGACAACGCACAAAGTCCAAGAGTTCTGGTCGACTCGCGCGAAGGCGATCAGATTTGCCTTCCGCGGCCCTTCACAGTCCAGCGGCCGGTAAGTTCCCCGCGTCAGCTCCGGCCGCTCACTTCGCAGTTGCAGGGCTCGCCAGATCGTAAACAACTTAATGCGTTCGTCAGGCCAGGCGGCGACCAACTGTGCTGCGGCGTCCGATGTCCCCTTTTTGCCATGCTCGCGAATTGTAGCGAGCGCGGCGCGACGGGCTTCGAAGTCGACTGGTCGGCGATTATCCGGGTCGACCAGATTGAAGTCCCAGAACTCCACGCCGCGGTAGAAATCCGGCACGCCTGGCGCGCACACCTTGACCACGGTCTGGGCCAGCGAGTTCGTGAAACCAGCATCCGCAATCGATCGGACGAATTCATCCACGTCGCGCACGAACGGCAGCCCGGTGTCAGCCAGAATCCGCTCGATGAACTGCCGCACAGCCTGATCGTACTCTTCGTAGGGGCTTGTCCAACTCGTGTGCAGCTTGGCCTCGCGCAGCGCCTTGTCGAGATACTGCACAATCCGCTGCACATAGGCTTCGCGCGGTTCACACTGAAAGTTGTCCAGCGGCCACGTGCCGACGAGCGTCTGATAGATGAGCACTTCCTCGTTTGCGTCCGGCACCGCTTCGCCATCCAGTTCCTGGCGTGCCTCGGCATTCATCCGTTGCCACACCGCCAGCTTGGCCTCCCATTGCTCGGGAACCTCGGAAAGCACGTTGAGCCTGGCCCGCATATCCTCGCCGCGCTTGGTGTCGTGCGTCCCGGTGGCGAGCATCGTGTGTGGCCAGTTCGCGACTTGCTCGCGCATGCGATTGTGAAAGTGCTCGACGGTGACGCCGGGTGTGGCCGGATCACCGCCCACTTCGTTGAGCGAGGCCAGCGGATAGAAGCGATAGAACCCGGTATCTTCGAGCCCCTTGGCGGTCACCGGCCCGGTCACCTGCTGGAACTTGAGCACGAAGCGGCGCCGTAACTGCCGATCTTCATCGGTGAGCCCCTCGGGATCCTCGAGCAGCAGCACCGAAGCGATGAAGTCGAAAAAGGAAGCACTCATGGCCGGGTTGCGGCGCTTGGCGGCGCGAATGGCGGACATGATCCGCCGGCGATCCTCGGGATGCACCTCATCGCAGTCCGGGCGAATGTAAGTGCGATACACCGGGAAACCGGCCACCACCTCGCGTAAGGCGCGAAACAACGACAAGCGGGTGAAGTCGCGTGACCAGCGATGTTGTTCGGAAATGCGATCGAGCTGGTGAGACAGCGTGTAGAGCTCCGCCGAAAGCGAAGCGGACAGGATCGTTCGCTTACTCTCGTGCAGCACATCGCTCCAGGAGCGCCAACTGCCGAGGAATCGGGCATAAGCATCGCGCAGCGCGTATCCTCCCAGGCGATCGACGAACAATCCGTTCAGCAGATTCAAAAAGTCGTAACCCGTGGTGCCGTGGGTGAGCCAATCGCGCGGCAGGACTTCATCGTGCGCGAGAATCTTCTCGACGACCGTATAGAGATGCAGCCGGGCCGAAGCGCCATTCTCACCGAGCGCCCGCCCGGTTGCCTCGGCCAAATTGGCCAGATACTGCTGCGGATCGGCCAGGCCATCGGCGTGATCGATTCGAAGTCCGGTCACTTCTCCCTTTCCCACGAGCTCCAGAATCTTGGCGTGCACGGCCTCGAACACCTCGGTGTCTTCCACCCGAATCGCGGCGAGTTCGTCGACGTCAAAGAAACGGCGGTAATTGATCTCGTCGGTGGCCACCCGCCAGTGGCAGAGCCGATAAGGCTGATCGGCCAGGAGCTGGTCGAAGCTGGCGAGCTCTCCCTTCTTTCCGTTGTAATCGACGATCGTGCGGTCGATGGCTGCACTCACTTCCGGGCACGACTCCAGAAGCCGTTCGAGTCGCCCCGCGGCGACCTCCTTTTCGCGCCGGCGTTCTTGAATCGCATCCGGATCGGTGGCATTACGGGGCGGCAGATGCTCCAGAGCCGTGATGATACTCTCGAGCTCCATCCGCTCGGTGACCTCGGCCTCGAATTGTTTGGCAACGTAATCGAGCGCATGCTTGAGCACTTGGACCCAGGTGGCCGGATCCGTCGGCAACCGGCGCTCGTAGTAGCCAATGACGAAGCGGCCGTTTTCGTAGGCCAGCTTCAACTGCTGGTCTTCCAGCACGCGGCCGAACTGCTCCCCCAGCACCGGCAGGAGAACTTTGCCTCGGAGACCTTCCTTGGGCGGACTCCAATCGATGTCGAAGAAGGCCGCGTAGGGTGAAGCCGGACCATTCTCCAGGACGTCCTGCCACCAGCGGTTGAACGGATCGTCAATTCCCATGTGATTGGGAACGATGTCCACCAGCAACCCCATGCCGGCCCCGCTCAGCGTCTCCGCCAGGGCCGAAAATTGCTGCTCATCTCCCAGAGCGGGATCGAACATGGCGTGGTCGACGACGTCGTAGCCGTGTGTGCTGCCCTTGCGAGCCCTGAAGAATGGGGAAAGATAGGCTGCCCCGATCCCCAGATCTGCCAGGTAGGGCACTAGCTCGCGAGCACGCTCGAACGACAACCCGCTGAGTTGCAGACGGTACGTTGCGTTTGGAATGGCCGGCGAATTTGCGCTCACGTGTACTCCGTTCGACTGTCCGGGACCATTCAGCCGGGATTTCCGGCTTCCCCCGCATCACCTTGTCGTCCAGGGGTCTGGCCATGATAGCACTTTCTGGGCCGCGACTCATGCAGAAATTGTGCCACGCAGCCAAGGGGTTTCTTGGCATGGCGCACAACTTGCATCGTGGTAGAGCCAAACATCAATTGTCCTCGTGAGACCCCTTCTGTGTCGATTTCCGCGCCTGACGACGCCATGCCCCGACACGAGGAACCAGTTCGGCGGATGTCCGTGGGAGCGGAGATCCAGCCTGAAGCCGGCGCGCATTTCCGCGTGTGGGCTCCTGAGAGCCTGATCGTCGAGGTCGTCACCAGCGCCGGTCAAATCGAGACTCTACGAGCGGATGCGGACGGGTACTTCAGTGGCTGCCTGACGGACGCTGCCGCGGGCACTCAGTACTCGATTCGGCTCGATCGCGGTCGCTGGGAAGGCCCCGACCCAGCTTCGCGCTTTCAACTCGCCGGACCGCTGGGGCCTTCGGTGGTCATCGATCCCCGCTTTCGTTGGACAGACGCTTCCTGGCCAGGGCTCTCGTCACGTGGACAGGTTCTGTACGAGATGCACGTGGGCACCTTCACGCCCGAAGGAACGTGGCAGTCCGCAGCGCAACAATTGCCAGCCCTGGCGGAACTAGGCATTACGGCGATCGAACTGATGCCGATCACGGAGTTTCCCGGAGAATTTGGTTGGAGTTACGACGGCTCACAACTCTTTGCTCCGAGTCGTCTGTATGGATCGCCCGACGATTTCCGCGAATTTGTCGATGCCGCGCACCATTGGGGAATCGGCATCCTGATGGATGTCGTTTACAACCATTTAGGCGCGGTCGGCGAACGACTCCTGCGGTCGCTTTCGGACCACTATTTTTCCAAGCGGCACGAGACAGAATGGGGCGCCGCCATCAACTACGACGGCCCGCACGCCCGTGAGGTGCGAGCATTCGTTTTAGAGAACGTGCGCTACTGGATTCGAGAGTTCCACGTCGATGGCTATCGCATTGATGCCACGCAATCCATCGATGATGATTCGGATCGGCATATTCTGCTCGACATCAATCGCACCGCCCGCGAAGCGGCTGGCGATCGCGGCATCCTGCTCGTCGGCGAAAACGAACCACAACACGCGCGACTGATGCACGCGGCCGAGCAGAACGGTTATGAATTCGACTGCGCATGGAATGACGACTTCCATCACAGCTCGATGGTCAGACTCACGGGACGTAGCGAGGCCTACTACTCGGACTATCGCGGCACGGCGGAGGAGTTCGTGGCTTGCGCCAAGTGGGGGTATCTCTACCAAGGCCAGCGATACAGTTGGCAGCAGAACCCTCGCGGCACACCAGCACTCGATTTGGAGCCCTGGCGATTCGTAAACTACCTTCAGAATCACGATCAAGTGGCCAATTCGGCTACCGGCGAGCGCATTGCTCGGCTGACGAGTCCCGGCCGCTTGCGTGCCATGACTGCCGTGCTACTGCTGTCTCCTCAGACGCCGCTCTTGTTTCAAGGCCAGGAGTTCGCGGCCAGCACGCCCTTCTTCTACTTCAACGACTGCGAGCAGGATCACGGTGCGGAGGTCCGAGCGGGACGAGCCGCTTTTCTCTCGCAGTTTCGTTCGCTGGCCACTCCCCAGATGCAGGCCAGGCTCCCCAATCCATGCGATGCGTCGAACTTTCGCGCGAGCGTGCTTGATCACGAAGAACGATTGACGCACTCGACAATGTGGACTCTGCATCGCGACCTAATCCGGTTGCGCCGCCATGACTCCGTAGTTTCGCGTCAATCGTCAAACGAGATTGAAGGCGCCACGATCAGCGAAGACGCCTACGTGCTGCGCTACCTTCCGCCCGACGGCCAGACGCGACTACTCGTGGTAAACTTCGGTCGGGCCATCGATCGATCTTTTCTGGCCCAACCGCTGGTCGCTCCGCCGGCGGGCGCAAAATGGGACATCTTGTGGTCCAGCGAAGCCCCCGCCTACGGCGGCAGCGGAACTCCCGAACTCGACACGGTCGACGGCTGGCATATTCCGGGTGAAGCCGCCGTCCTCTTACACCCCAGAGACGATCCGCAGTCATGACCACTTCGGTATCCGCGCCGGTTCGCCGCAGCTTGCGGTGGTCGAACTCCATTGGCGACATTCAATCGCTCAGTGAGCGCGAGTGGCTCGTCACGAACGGACTCGGCGGCTATGCCTCGGGTACGATCTCCGGCATCAGCAGCCGCCGCTACCACGGCCTATTGATCGCGGCCCTACCCGCCCCGCTAGGTCGCATTATGCTGTTCAATCACCTGGTCGAGCGGGTGAAGCTTGGCAGCGGGGACATGTCGCTGCTGGCTGGCGAGATGCCCCAGGAGATGCCGGCGGACACGGGCGTTCATGCTCAGCTTGACGACTTCACGCTGGAGCTCGGCCTCCCGATATGGCGCTATCGCGTTGGTGAAGCGGCGATCGAGAAGCGGTTGATTATGACGCACGGAGCCAACACCGTGCACCTGTTCTATCAACTGCAGGAGACTTCCGTTCCGCTCACGCTGCAGTTGCGGCCGGGATTTCACTTCCGTGGCCACGAAGCCCCTGTTGGCGAGCCAGACGTCAATTCCTACTCCTTGAACGCCCGCGATCATCGGGTCGAGATCTCGTTGGGCGATTTTGGCCTTAAGCTCGAGCTGCGTGGCCAGGCAGGACAACTGATGCTTGATGGCGGCCGACTGTACGACGTCAACTACGAAGTCGAGGAGCGTCGCGGCTATCCGCATCGCGATCGACTCTGGTCGCCGGGCGAGTTTGTCATTTCTCTACAACCCGGCGAACAAGTCGTACTGTCGGCATCGACTGAGTCGTGGGATGCACTGGAAGCCGCCGAACCCCAGGACGCGCTCGCGATGGAAGTGCAGCGGCGGCAGCGCCTGCTCGAACAAGCCCCGACGGCGGCCAGAAGTGGTGTGCCGGCAGAACTGGTGTTGGCCGCAGATCAGTTCATCATCGAACCGTCGACACGTGTCGCGGACGAAGCCCGTGCCAGGGCCACCGGCGACGAGGCGCGCAGCGTAATCGCCGGCTACCACTGGTTCACCGACTGGGGCCGCGACACGATGATCAGCCTGGAAGGGCTGACGCTGGCGACGGGACGCACGGCTGAAGCGGGCTATATTCTGCGCACGTTCGGACAATACATTCGCCATGGACTAATTCCGAACCTCTTTCCCGAAGGCGAGCAACAGGGTCTTTATCACACGGCCGACGCCACGCTGTGGTACTTCCATGCGCTCGACCGCTATCTGCGAGTCACCAGCGATGACGGCACATTGCGATTGCTATTGCCGAAACTCCTGGACGTGATCGAGCATCACGTGCGCGGCACGCACTTTGGTATCGGCGTCGATCCCGCGGACGGCCTGTTGCGACAAGGCGAGCCGGGCTATCAACTCACCTGGATGGACGCCAAGGTGGGCGACTGGGTCGTAACTCCTCGCCGCGGCAAGGCGGTTGAGCTCAACGCCCTGTGGTACAACGCTCTGCGACTCGCCGAGCGCTGGTTGATTGAGACTGGGCAAACGGGCGACGCGGCCTCGATCGCCAAGCACGCCGACCGGACGCGTCAGTCATTCAATGCTCGCTTCTGGTGCGCAAAGCGCGGTTGGCTCTACGACGTCATCGATGGCGAAGGGCCGGACGATGCGTCGCTCAGGCCGAACCAACTGTTCGCGATCGCTCTGCCGAACCCCGTGCTAGCGGAGAATCATTGGCCCGCGGTTGTCGGCGTGTGTCAAGAGCAACTGTTGACGCCATTCGGCTTGCGCTCGCTGGGGCCACATGAAGCCGACTACAAACCCAAGTACAGCGGAGACCTGCGAGCCCGCGACGCGGCCTATCACCAGGGGACCGTCTGGGGCTGGTTGATCGGCCCCTTCGTGGATGCCTGGCTGAAAGTGCATCCGTGCAGATACGAGGAAGCGAGACGATTTCTCGAGGGTTTCAGTCCGCACTTGGATGCGGGGTGCATCGGTTCGGTGAGCGAGATTTTTGACGCCGAAGCGCCGTTCCGGGCGCGAGGTTGCATCGCCCAAGCCTGGAGCGTGGCGGAACTGCTGCGCCTGTGGGTCAAGACGTCGCCGGCTTCGTGAGCTTATGCCAGTCGAATTCACGCCATGGACGCGTCACGGCACGCATGCCAGACTGCATCACGTACAGAGCGTCCTGCGTATCCTCGACGGTATTCGCGGCCACACAATCTCGCGGCACGATGATCCGATAGCCTCGCTGATACGCGTCTGCGGCCGTGAACAACACACACATGTGCGTGGCCACGCCGGAGAGAATCACGGTCTTGGCGCCAAAGTGATCGAGCATTAGTTCCAGCGGCGTCGCGGCAAACCCCGACTGCTGCGGCTTCAGGATAAAGTAGTCCTCGCGCTCGGGCCGGAGCAGCTTGACGACCGGTTCACCCCGGACGCCGTCGTGCAGGCAGTGCTCGATCTGGGCATGGAAGTCCGATCGCCAGCGGCCGAAATTGTCGTTGACGTAAATGACCGGAATGCCTGCCTCGCGAGCGGCGTGCTTGAGCGAGGCCAGCTCTCGAGCAATCGGCAGCATGTGCTCGAGCAATTGGTCGCCCTCGGGAAACTCGAGGTCGTTGATCACATCAATGACGAGCAGCACCGTCTCGGCCTTTTCGGGGGCATTGCCGTACAGATCGCCTTGCGGTCGCGCCACGCGTGGAGCCTCCGAATCGACAACGGTTTGAACCGTCGAATTCGAACAGGCAAACGCTGTGCCGACAAAAACGGTGTCAGGAACCGTTTTCTAGACGCAAGCCGGCCGCTGACGCCTAATCACGCGGTCGCGTCCCGCGGCATGCGCGGCACGCAGCGCGATCTCCGCCTCGGCCAGTACCGCCAGCGGGGCGTTCTGCGCGTCGAGCTTGCCCACGGCAAGGCCCACACTAACCGAAACGCTGCGGGAAACCGGCGATCGCGGATGCTCGATCACGAGCCCACCCACTTGAAAGTGAATCTCGCGGGCGACGCGTTCGGCGAACAGCTCGTCCGCCTCCGGCAGCAGGACGGCAAAACGGCCCGTGTCGTAGGCGTAGTTACTGGCCCCAAAGCGGCGGGTGGTCTCGAGCAAGCAGTCGGCCACGGCATCCAGACACTGATCGCAGGCCGCGATGCCGCAGGCGAATTGGTAGGTTCCAAAGAAGTCGATGTCGACGAGGATGACCGCCGATCGACGATCCGCCTTTTTCCGCTTTGCAAGTTCTGCCAGCGCCCCGTCCAGATCGCGGTGGCAGCCAATCCCGCTGAGCCCAGCGGTGACGTGAATGTCGTGAGTTAGGAACATTGCCTGGTTCTCCAAAAAGTCGAATTCCATTCGTCCCCCGGAGCGAGGGGAGCCCGACAGGAAGAGTAGCTCGACTAGGAGCGAAAATCCTTCGAGGGCGAAATAAACACCCGGCAATTCGCAGGATACGACCGGTACATCCGGCACAGGCCCACCGCGCACCGAACGGCGACCGCGATCAGGAGTCGGTACCTGAACCGGAACTGCCCGAAAGTGGTCGACCATAGAGCAGCCGCAGATAGGCGCTCGCCACTTCGCCGCGGCGAATCATGCCTTGCACGCGTCGATCTTCGAGATTGTCGACCACGGGCAGCGCCTGGTAGCCCGACTCGACGAATGTCGCGTAGACATTCTCCAGCGACTCGTTGGCCAGCACCGGCGAAACGTTCGCGTGCATCAGGTCCGCGGCGAGCACCAACGGCAACAGCGACGGGGCCTGTGACGCCAGGTAGACCTCCTCGAGGTCAATGATTCCCACCAGTCGGCGGTTGTCGTCCACGACAGGCATCACGGCGATCGTGGCGTCGTCGAAGCGATGGAACACTTCGGCGAGCGAATCGCCGGGCTTGAGCACGCGCATTTCGCCGGTGGAAATGAGTTTCGAGATCGTCTGCCCCGCGAGGATTTGTCGCACGAAGCTGGCCTGATGTGCGGGCGAACGTGTTCGAGATTCCACCTGCTGGCTATAGATCGAGCGGCGATCCGAAAGCATGAACGAGACGGTGCATACCCACAGCGCCGGAAGTAACAGCAGATAGCCGCCCGTCATCTCGCTGACCATGATCATGGTGGAAAACGGAGTCTTCGCCGCGGCCGCGAAGAAACCTGCCATGCCAACGACGGCGTAACTCGCCGGATCAGCTCCGAGTGCGGGCCAATACTCGCGCAGCGCGAGTCCTATCGCGCCGCCCGCGCATGCGCCAATCACCATTGATGGGCCGAAAACGCCTCCCGAGCCGCCACTGCCGATCGTGAGACTGGTAGTCAGAAGCTTCCCCAGTGCGAGCGCGGCGAGCAGGCTGATGCTCATCGATTCAGGCTCGGTAAGCACTTGTTGCACCGCGGCATAGCCAAACGAAAGCACGCCGAGCACGGCTTGCTCGCCGAACCAGAAATACAACCCGACGCCGAGAAGTCCTGTCAAGCAAGCGCCAATTGCCGGCCGAATGTGCGGCGGCCCTGGCATGCGTTTGAAAAGTCCCGTGATGCCGTAAAACGTGCGCGTATAGAGCATCGCCAGGGGAACCATCGCGAGTGCGAGCAGCGTATAGCCCACCAGTTGAACCGGGCTGCCGAAGGCCAGTTCTGGCGTGTCAAACAGGGGCGTCCAGCCAAAGATCGCGCCGAACGTGCTGTAAGCAATGACACTCGAGAGGGCCGCCGGCAGGATCACCTCGGGCTCGAACTCGGGCGAAGAATAGAGCACCTCGGCGGCGAACAGCGCGCCAGCGACTGGCGCGCGAAAGATCGCGCCAATGCCTGCGCCCATGCCGGCGGCGAGCAGGATCCGCCGCTCTGCCGGACGCAGCTTGAGCATGTCGGCCAGCGAGGAGCCGAAGCCCGCGCCGATCTGTGCAATCGGGCCCTCTCGCCCTCCCGAGCCACCGGAGCCGATCGTCAGCGCACTGGCGATGATCTTAACGATCGGCACGATCGGCCGCATGTACCCCTGTTTTCGATGGTAGGCTGCGATCGCCGAGTCGGTGCCGTGCCCTTCGGCTTCCGGTGCAAACGTGTAGATGATCAGCCCCGCCAGCAGGCCGCCGACGGTCGGAATCAAGACCAGCAGCCAGGGGCGAAACGTGGTATCCGTTGGCTGCATCCAGCTGAATTTGATTTCGCCCGCGGGCGCGGGCTCAGGCCGATAGCCGGCCAGGCCGTCGAGGGCGAAATGAGAAGCTGCCTCGGTGGCGACATAGAACACCGTCGCCGCCAGACCGGCCACGATGCCGACGATAATCGAGAGCCCCAGGATCCGCATCTGGCCGCGGACGCGGCGCTGGCCGAGGACCAGAAATTCTGGCCACCAACTGCGGCTTGCGACAGAATCGTCAGGCGATTGGGGGATCGCATCGCTCATCAGAGCCACAGCCTAACGCATCGCGGCAAGCCTGTCGACCGCGATCGAAAGATGATGCGACTGTATTCGTATGCGCTACGGCGCGAGCGGCTTCTCCTCTGGATCGATGCGCGTCATCGCAGGCAGCTCAACGGGAGCGTGCGGTCGCGCGCGTCGCGGCTTGCCGTTCGTATGCGTTTGCTGCGCGGTTTTGCGTCCCAGAGGATGCGGCACGCGGCCAAACCAACCGCGAATCGTGTCGGTGCGCGCCTTGCGTCCGCGCCATTGATCGTTGATCCACTCAATCACGTAATAGAACACCGGCGTGAGAAAGATTCCGAACAGAGTTACGCCCAACATCCCGCCGAACACCGCGGTGCCCAGCGTACGGCGCATCTCGGCGCCGGCCCCCTCGGAGATCACCAGAGGCACCACGCCCAGGATGAACGCGAACGACGTCATCACGATCGGCCGCAAGCGCAGATTTACCGCCTCGAGCGTGGCCTCATATCGCCCTTTGCCTTCCAGCCGCTGCGCCCGGGCGAACTCTACCACCAGAATCGCGTTCTTGCATGCCAGGCCAATGAGCACGACGAAGCCGACCTGCGTGAAGATGTTCACGTCCATCGCAGCCCATTGCACAGCCACGATCGAACACAACAAACACATCGGCACGACCAGGATCACGGCCAGCGGCAGCGACCAGCTTTCATACTGGGCCGCCAGCACCAGGAACACCAGCACGACCGCCAGGAGCAGGACAAGCATCGCCGTGTTGCCAGTCTGAAGCTGCAACAGCGCCAGCTCAGTCCACTCGTACCGCATCGACCAGCCCAGCGTGCCGTCGACCAGATCCTGCATGTCCTGAATCGCAGTGCCGGAACTCACGCCCGGCGCGGGGTTGTAGATGATCGGTGCCGAAGGGTACATGTTGTACCGCGCGATCAGCACCGGACCCGTGACGTCGCGAATCGTCACCAGCGACGCGAAAGGCACCATGTCGCCGGTCTCGTTACGAACTTTGAGCTGTTTGAGGTCTTCCACCTGGCGGCGAAAACTCTGGTCGGCCTGCACGTTCACCTGCCAGGTACGTCCGAACAGATTGAAGTCGTTCACATACAGCGAGCCAAGATACACCTGCAGCGTGCTGAACAGTTCGTCCATCGAGACGCCCATCCGCTTGGCGGCGGTACGGTCGATGTCGAGGTACAGCCATGGCGTCTCGGCTCGGAAGCTGGTGAACGGATCGCGAATGCCGGGTTGCAGACGTGCTTCGGCCACGAGCTGATCGGCGACGCCTTGCAGCGCATTTAGCCCCGCAGCGCCGCGATCTTCGATCATGATTTTGAAACCGCCCGTCGTTCCCAGGCCATCGAGCGGCGGAGCTCCGAGAACATTCACAATGCCGTCGCGGATTTCGGTCTGCAGCGAAGCCTGCAATCGTTCGGCAATCGCTGCGCTCGACATCTCGGCGCCGTGCCGCTCGTGAAAGTCGTCCAGCATCACGTACATCGCCCCGAAGTTAGGAGCGTTCGCCGCCAGCGAGATCGATTGGCCCGAGATCGCCACGGTGTGACGTATGCCGGGGGTGGCCAGGGCGACCTCTTCGATCCGGGCCATTACCACCTCGGTGCGGCCGACGGACGCGGAGTCGGGGAGTTGCAAGTTGACGAGGAGGTATCCCTTGTCCTGAGCGGGAATGAATCCCTTGGGCGTCTCCTCGAAGCGAACATACGTGAGATACAACAGCCCGCCGTAGCCAATCAGCACCAGCAGGCTCACACGAAGCAAACGGCCGACCGACCAGGTGTAGATGCCGGCCGTGAAGTCGAAGGCAATATTGAATGCCCGGAATGCCAGCCACAGTACGCGGTTGATCGGCCAGGTGACCGCTGCACCCGCGAGTGCGCCCATGGCGGCCGCCGTCCAAGCAAGGTCCGAGGGCGACAGGGTCGTGAACCAGCCGCCGTCGCGCAGCATGGGTGTCAGATATTCCCAGCCCAACCAGCCGCCTGCGACCACGAACGCCAGCCATGGCAGCGGTGCAGCACGCTTCTTGTCCCGCGGGCGCAACAGCAGCGCCGTCAACGCCGGGCTGAGCGTCAGCGAGTTGAACGTCGAAATGACCATCGAGACCGCGATCGTCAAGGCGAACTGCCGAAAGAACTGCCCCATGATGCCGCTGATAAATGCGCACGGCACGAACACGGCGCTCAGCACCAGGCCGACCGCGATCACCGGCCCCGACACTTGTTCCATGGCCTTGATCGTGGCGTCGCGCGGCGACAGCCCAAGTTCGATGTGATGTTCGACGGCTTCGACCACCACGATCGCGTCGTCAACCACAATGCCGATCGCGAGCACCAGGCCGAAGAGCGTGAGGTTATTAAGGCTGAACCCCATCGAGGCCATCACAGCGAACGTGCCCACGATGGCTACGGGCACGGCGATCAGCGGAATGATAGCGCTGCGCCAATTCTGCAAGAATACGAGCACGACAATCGCCACCAGGATCACGGCGTCGCGCAGGGCCTTGAACACTTCGGCGATCGACTCGTTGATGAACGGCGTCGTGTCGTAAACGATCGAATAGTCGACACCATCGGGAAATCGCGACTTGAGGTCTTCCATCTTGGCCTTCACCGCCTCGGCCACATCGAGGGCGTTCGAGCCGGGAAGCTGATAGATCGACAGCGCCACGGAGGGCTGCCCATCGAGCCGGCAAGTCTGGTCATACCCCTGCGCGCCAAGTTCGATTCGCGCCACGTCCTTCAGCCGCACCAGCCCGCCGGCCGGATCGCGCTTCAGGATCATCTCGGCGAACTGCTCGGGATCGGCCAGCCGTCCCATCGTGCTGATCGTGAACTGGAATACCTGGCCATTGTCCACGGGCGGTTGCCCGATCTGGCCGGCCGCGACTTGCGTGTTCTGCTGCTGGATCGCGGTGACAACGTCCTGGGTTGACAGATTTCGGGAGGCCATTCGTTCCGGATCGAGCCACAGCCGCATGCTGTAGTCGCGCTGGCCGAGATAGGTGATGTCGCCGACGCCGTCGAGTCGCGAGAGCTCGTCCTTGAGCTGGATCGTGGCGTAGTTGCTCAAGTAAAGATTGTCGCGCTCGCCAGAGGGCGAATACAGGTTCACGATCATCAGCACGCTGGGCGACTTCTTCTTCACCGTTACGCCGCGCCGCTGCACCAGCTCTGGCAGCACTGGCTGCGCGAGCGCCACGCGGTTCTGTACCAGCACCTGGGCCATGTTCAGATCGACGCCGTTGGCGAACGTGACTGTGAGCGTGTAGCTGCCGTCGTTGCCGCACTGCGACGACATGTACAGCATCTCTTCGACGCCGTTGACCTGCTGCTCGATCGGAGCCGCCACCGTGTCGGCCACAACCTTGGCATTCGCTCCGGGGTAAATCGCCGAGACTTCGACCGTCGGCGGCGCGATCTGCGGATACTGCGCGATCGGCAGCGTGAACAGCGCAATGCCGCCGGCCAGCGTGACGATGATCGACAACACTGCGGCGAAGATTGGTCGGTCGATAAAGAACTTGGAGAACACTCAGACCTCGGACAAAGTGGCTATTCGTGCAAGACTGGTTCGGACTCGGTCGTCTTGTGGGGTCCGCGCAAGGGCGGCTTGCGGCGCGTGAAGCGGCCATGCAGCTTCTGCCACGAGACGGGATGGAACACTCGCCGCGGCAGCTCGCCGAACCACTGCATGGTTCGCGAGGCGAACAGCCGCGTGCCGCCGAGCCAGTCGATCGTGAAGAAAAAGATTGGTGTCAGGAACACGCCGAACAGCGTGACGCCCAGCATGCCACTGAACACGGCGGTTCCCAGCGTTTGGCGCATCTCCGCGCCGGCGCCAGTCGCCAGCATCAGCGGCGCTGCACCGAGAATGAACGCTACCGATGTCATGATGATCGGCCGCAACCGCAAGCGGCAGGCCTCGAGGGTCGCCTGCCGGCGCGATTCGCCGGCCTCACGCTTGCGCTTGGCGAATTCGACGATCAGAATCGCGTTCTTGCTGGCCAGCCCGACCAGCACCACGAAGCCGATCTGCGTGAAGATGTTGATATCCATCCCGGCCAGGTTGACGCCGATGATCGCGCTCAACAGGCACATTGGCACGACCAGGATCACGGCCAGCGGCAGCGACCAGCTTTCGTACTGCGCCGCCAGCACGAGAAACACCATCACCACGGCCAAACCAAAGATGATCATCGCGGTGTTGCCGGCCATCAGCTCCAGATAGGCCATCTCGGTCCACTGCGAAGCCATCGCCCCCGCGAGTTCTTCGTCGGCAAGTTCTTCCATGATTGCCAACGCGTCGCGCGAACTGATGCCGGGCTTGCTGGCCCCCGTGATCGAGGCCGAGGGATACATGTTGTACCGCGTCAGGACGAGCGGCCCGTTGACCTGCTTGATGCGTGCGATCGAACCCAGCGGAACCATCTGGCCTTCGTTGTTGCGCACTTTGAGCTTGGAAATGTCTTCAAGCTGATCGCGAAACGGAAAGTCAGCCTGTACCAACACCTGCCAGGTACGGCCGAACATATTGATGTCGTTCACGTACAGAGAGCCCTGATAGATCCGGAGCGTCTCGGCGAAGTCCGCCAGTGAGACGCCCTTTTCCATGCACTCACGCACATCAGGCTCAACTTCCAGCATCGGCACATTCGCCCGAAACGGAGACATCGCGCTCGCCATTGCCGGATGCTCCGTCACGCGGCGCATCAGGTTTTCGGTCTCGGCCTGCAGCGCCGGCGAACCCAGGTCGCCTCGATCCTGGACCATCATCATGAAGCCGCCTGCCCGGCCTACGCCGCGCATCGGGGGCGGCGGCACGGCCATCACAAACGCCTCGGGCACTTTCTGGAATGCTTGCATCAACTTGCCGACGATCGCCATGCTCGACAGGCTGGGATCGCGCCGCTTGTGGTATTCGTCCAGACCGACGAACATCGTGCCAAAGTTCGAGCCGGCGGCATTCAGGAAGAACGACTGACCACTGATCCCGGTAACGTGCCGGACGCCGGGCGTGCTGAGAATCAGATCTTCCAGTTTTCGCAGCACGGCCGAAGTGCGTTCTTCGGAAGCCGAGTCCGGTAGCTGCACGCTGACCAGAAGGTAGCCCATGTCCTGGCCGGGGATGAAACCCTTGGGCGTATCGACGAATTGTTCATAGGTTATGAACACGAGCCCGGCATAGACAACAAGCACGAGCAAGCTCACGTGCAGCAGCTTGCCCACCAGCCAGGTATAAACGACCGATGCGCCATCGAATGCGCGATTGAACAGCCAGAATGCGGCGCCGAGAATCTTGTTAACTGGCCAGGCGACGAGCAGCCCGGCGAGCGCGCCCAATGCTGCCGCCACCCACGGCAGCGACTCCGGCGAGAACCAGCCCGCCAACTGCGACCCGGCCAGATAGTCAGCCACTCTTGCCCAGCCCAGCCAACCACCGGCAAGCGCAAATGCGAACCACGGCAGCACGCCCGACTGCGCCTGCTCGGCCTTGGGCTTCAGCAATAGCGCTGTCAATGCCGGACTGAGGGTTAATGAATTGAACGCCGAGATGATCGTCGAAACCGAGATCGTCAGCGCGAACTGCCGGAAGAACTGGCCTGTGATGCCGCTGATGAACGCGCACGGCACGAACACCGCACTGAGGACGGCCGCGACCGCGATCACCGGGCCCGACACTTGATCCATTGCCAGGAAGGTGGCGGCGCGGGGCGCCATCCCTTCCTCGATGTGATGTTCGACCGCTTCGACGACCACGATCGCGTCATCCACCACGATGCCAATCGCCAGCACCAATCCAAACAACGTTAGATTGTTCAAGCTGAAACCAAACATCGCCATCGCCGCGAAGGTGCCCACAATGGCCACGGGCACAGCCAACAGCGGAATGATCGCGCTCCGCCAGTTCTGCAAGAACACGAGCACCACGATCGCTACGAGCACGACCGCATCGCGCAGGGCCTTGAACACCTCGTTGATGCTTTCGCGGGTGTAAGGCGTGGTGTCGAACCCAATCGCCCAACCCACGCCGGCCGGAAAACTGGCCTGGAGCTCTTGCATTTTCGCCAGCACCAGGTCGTGCGTTTCCAAAGCGTTCGCATCGGGCGACTGAAATACGATCAAGAGCACCGTCGGCTGACCATCGAACATGACGTCGAAGTCTTCGTTTCGGGCGCCCAATTCCACTCGACCAACGTCTTTCAGACGCACGAGCCGGCCATCGGGCGTGCGTTTGACGACAATCTCGTTGAACTGGTCAATGTTCTCCAGCCGGCCCAGCGTGCTGAGGGTAATCTCGGTTGGTTGATCGTCGTGAACGGGGGGCGCTCCAATCATCCCAGTAGCGACTTGAGAGTTCTGTTCGCGCACGGCGCGCACGACGTCTCCGGCGGTCATTTGGCGCGCGGCAAGCTGCTCGGGATCGATCCAGATCCGCATGCTGTAGTCGCGCTGCCCCATGATGCTGATCTCGCTCACGCCCGGCACGCGCAACAATTCATCGCGGATTTGCATCAGCGCGAAGTTGCTCAGATAGAGCTGATCGTACTGCTTATTCGGCGAGATGATCGAAAGCCCCATCAACACGTCAGGCGTGCGTTTGCTCACTCTCACGCCGGTCTGCTTGATGACGTCCGGCAGCGAGGGGAGCGCCAGGCTCACACGGTTCTGGACCAGGACCTGGGCCATGTCCAGGTCAACGCCATGCTGGAAGGTAACGGAGAGGCTGTAGCCGCCGTCGTTCGTGCAACTGGAAGACATATAGAGCATGCCTTCGACGCCATTGACCTGTTGCTCAATCGGCGCAGCCACACTTCCGGCGACGTCCTCTGCGCTGGCACCGGGATAGTTGCAGCTCACGCTTACGTTGGGCGGCGAGATCGACGGGAACTGGGCCAGCGGCAATCCCAGCACGGCGATGGCCCCGGCCAGTGTGATCGCAATCGACAGCACCGAAGCGAAGATCGGTCGATCGATGAAGAAGCGCGAAAACACGGCGGCAATCCCTCATCACCGCGGGGTCTCCGCAGCGGCTGGCATGATGTTACTGGTGACTGGCGGTCTTGGCTGTGGGCGCGCCCGCCGCAGACTCTGGAGTTGGGCCAGACTCGGCTCCGGCCGTGGCGGTAGGTTCCTCATCGGCGCGCGGGGCGACAATCTCGCCCGGCCGTACCCGCTGCAGGCCGCTGACGATCACGCGATCCGAAGCTGTGATGCCTCCCAGGACCACGCGCTCGCCCCGTTCGAGTTTGCCGACTTCCAGACGGCGATACTGGGCCCGATTCTGATCATCCACGACGTAGACAAACTTTTGCCCTTGATCGGTTCCCAGAGCCTGCTCGGGAATGAGCAGCGCCTGATAGGGACGGCCGATCGGCAATCGCACGCGTACGAACATGCCGGGGGCAAGCATCCGGTCTCGATTGTCGAACACGGCTCGCGCCTGCAACGTGCCGGTGCCGGCGTCGAGTTGGTTGTCGAAGTAGTTGACAACGCCCTCGTGCGGATACCCGTCTTCATCAGCGAGGGCCATCTGAATCGGCACCGAGTTTTCGTTGCGAGTGCTGATCACACCTTCGTCTTCCACGGCGCGCCGCAGCTTGAGCAGCGTCCGCTCGTCGAGTTCGAAGTAGGCATACATCGGGTCCATCGAAACGATCGTGGCGAGCACCGTTTCATCGGCGCGGACAAGGTTCCCCTGATCAAGCTGACGGCGACTCACCCGGCCGCTGATCGGTGCGGTTACCTTGGTGTAGGAAAGGTTCAGCCTGGCCAGATCGAGATTGGCCTTCATGATTTCGACCTCGGCCTTGGCTTCCGCCCGATCGCCAGCCACCTGGTCGAATTGTTCTTGAGTAATCGTCCGGCTGGCGACTGTCTTGAGCGCACGCTCGTAGTCGAGTTCGATGCGTTTCAGTCGGGTCTGAGTTTGCAGCAGATTGGCCTGCGCGCGGGCGACCTCGGCCTCGTATAGCCGCGGATCGATCTCAAACAGGACCGAACCACTTTCGACGTCGCGCCCTTCGCTTTCGAGGAAGTTGATCTTGTCGATGTACCCGGTGACCCGCGCACGAATCTCGATGGTTTTGTTGGCCACCGTGCGGCCGGTGAAGTCCTCGTGATCCGTGATCTGCCCGGTCCGCGGCAGGGCCACGACAACTTCCGCCGGAGCCGGTGCTGCGCCAGGTCCGCCTGGTACTGCGGCCTTGCCCTGACTGGCTGGAGTGGCCGTGACGGCCCCGCCCTTCTCAGCGCTTTGATTGCAGCCGATGGCGGACAGTGCCAACCACAGGACGAGACCGATCAGAATGAAATTCGTCCAGCGATCCACTTTTACGTTGCTCCCTGGGATTCCTAGAGTCCCTTTTCCGGCGGTGGGTTCACGCGTTTCGCGTTCGCCCACTTGGGCCTCTTCATGTGCCCTGTTGCTGGTTTCGCTCGCTGTCAGTGAGGATGCCATTAAACACGATGTCGATAATGTCTTGAGCCTGTGCCGCGGGCGACTTTGGCTCGCCGCTGAAATAGTTGGTAAAGATCGTGCCATACAGCAGGTTGCCCACCACGTCCGTGATCCGCTCAACTGGAATGTCGCGAACGCGCGATTCGCCAATCAAACCGCGGTAGATCTCGCGCCAACGGGCGACGTTCGACTGCCGATGCTCCATGAAGGTGGGCCGCGTCCGGTCTTTGAACTGCGCCCGTTCTTGCATCAAGAGTTCCACGAACTCGGGATGCTGGGCGAAGAACTCGAGGAAGCAGCGGATGCCCGTCCGAATTCGCACGAAAGGATCGTCGAGTCCCTCGATCTGGCCATCGACGTGGGCGCGCAGCATCCGCATGACGCGATCGGCCGCGGCCAGAAACAGTGCTCGCTTGCTGGGAAAGTAGCGATAGACGGTTCCCTTGCCGACGCCGATGGTTTCGGCGAGGAGTTGCGTGTCGCAGTTGGAGTAGCCGTGTTCGGCGAAGAGTTGGGCTGCCTGGACGAGAATTTCCTCGCGTCGCAGGGCGAAACGTTCGTCGAGAGCGGCATCACGGCTGGGCGAAGGCTGGGCCAAAGCGGCACCTGAAAGTTCGAACCGGGAGGGCGTCAACTGGCGGGGGAGGAGCAGCGGACTGACCAGTCAGTCACCTCCCATCATAGCTAGCTACCGCCTGTTCGGTCAACTTTGCAGCGGCCGCGCGAACCGCAATCGCCTGAATGGCTCAGGAGGCCGGTGCAGGTTCCGGCGCCAGCCCCATCTGCAGCCATTCCCCCGCCAGACGCACGTTTTCCACCCGCAGCGGACGCTCGTCATCTTTCGAGATGGGCAGCGTCACGGGCTCTGCGGCGATCTCGCTGGACAGCACCTTCGACAGCTTTCGCTCGACCGCCAGGCGCAGCGTCTGCTGCCGGCCGCTCAGCTTCGGCGCACCATCGGCCGTCGCCAGCGGCATGACTTTTACCTTGCCCTCGCGAGTGAGGACCAGCCGGCCGTCACGCGGCTGCGGCTGATAGGCCACGTCCACCGTCATCGCCGGATACTTTACGTCCTCCGAATCGAACTTCTCGACGAACAACCGCACACGCACGGCCCCTTCGACAAACTGCACTTCGCAAGGACGCAGGGCAAACGTCACCCGAAACTCGTCGTCGCCGCGCTTGCGCTGCGACTCGGGCTGTGCTTCCGCGGGCTTCTGCCACAGCTGTTGCTCGAGTTCGGCACCTGTTAACTCACGCCCGCCAAGGCTGATGGTCGCTTGCTCCTCGAGCACCGACGGCGCGACGGACATGACGACTGGGTTGCCGCAGTCGTAGGCTTCCGGCTCGCTGGAAGCGGCGAACGATTGCGGCCCTTCCAGAGTCGCCTCCCAGGCCACGAGCCGCTCGTCGGCCAGGATGCGAATCCGTGGCGCGGGGCGTCCAGCCGTGATGCGTGGGTCGCGCACATCGCGGTGATAAGCGCGATTAAAATCGGCAGCCATCGTTGCAGCTTGCTCGTTAATCTGTTCGAGAATCGATCGGCGCGCGTATGCCGCGCTTTCCCGCTCGGCTTGGGGCCGCCGCGCATGCGTCTCGCTCACGGCCTGGCTGCGCCGTCGGGGCAGGCCCGGCGAGTCGATGCTTTCGTAGACGATCGAAGTCGTCGCTCCGGCAAGCGCCCGCTCGGGCGTCAAACCGAGTTCGTCCAGCCGGAAAGGCTTTGTGGCCGCCACCTGGGTCGTGGCGCGGCTGACTACGTTTACGCGGTCTTGCGACCCGCTGGCACGCGCGGTCGAGGTTCCTCGGAACAGCAGTTCCAAACGCCCTACTGCCAATGAGGGTAAAACCTTGGTCGTCATTTCACCCGTCATCCGACCGCGTCCGACACTGCGCGTGCCGGCGAAAACGCCGTTCACGTCATAGCTGTCGTCCACCGGCTGCCGCGTTTCATTCGACAACCACTTGGCGTCAATTTCCACCAGCAGGTTCGGCCGCGAGAGCTCGCGACGGATCGTGGCGGTGAGCGGCGAGGCCTGCCCCAAGCTTTCGCGCCGCCGGACCGCCGCGGCAATCGGCGCTCCCAGGTTTGGGTCCATCGCCCTGGCCGTCAATAACTGGGCCAGTTCGCTCCAGGCGGCTGTTCGTTGCGGCGCGGTTTCGCCGATCATCTCCGCCCGGAGGAGACGAATAAAATGTCGCACCGCAAGCGACGCCTCGAAGAGTAAGTCGTCGTGCCAGACTGTCGGTACGTTCGACCAGCGCATCTCGATGCGATCCAACTCGGCCGGCGCGGGGGTCGGCCCTGGCATCCGCGCAGTCAGATACTCGACTTCGTCCCAATACAGAAACTGATGCCAGGCGTTTTTGGGGTCACGGATGGGCGGATAATGCTTTGCGAATGCAGCGAGCCGGTCGCGGCTCGTGGCCCGGGCGGATTCGACCAGGTCCGCCGTAACCGGCACGAAGGCGGCACCTGCCGACTCACAACTGCTCAGCCACTCGGTGGACGGCAGTGGCTGCAGTTCGACCGCCCGAGCTTCGAGTGCCTTCGCCAGGCGAACGAACGGTGCATCCGCAAACTGCGGAATGCGGCCCGCGCGAAGCTGGGCCACGGCCGCTTCCAGCGTTTCGGCCCGTCCCCGCTCTCCGGCCCACAGTTCGTACTGCACGTCCGGCAGGTTGAGCTCCGCGACCCACACGTTCCAAGTGTCGTAATGCTGGTACGCCTGCTGCATGGCGCGGAGCGCTGAGCGTGCTTCGCTGGCAGCCCGCGTGTCGAGTTGCGCGCGGGCCGCGCTCGCAAGCAGGCAAATGATCGCGACCGCCACAATTGGCACGATACTGGGCAACGAACGACTAGTTCTCAAGGCGAATTCTCCGGTCGCTGTCCTGTGATGGTTACTTCCAGTCCGCCGTCAACCGGGACGATTCGTGTGCCGGTGCGCGAAAGACCTGGCTGCACTTTGTCGAATGCCGGCGCTACATCGACCGGTGGTTTGGTCTGCTTGTTAAGCGCTCCGAACAGCAATACTCGCCACATCGCAGCCATGGCACTCGCATCTTCTGCCAGCTCAGCTTGTGTCGCCGCGGCATACTCGGGGGCCATTGTTTCGTCCAGCCTCGCCAGACCCCACAGCCCGGCGTCTCCTTCGCCAACACTCTCCCACAGACCCCGCCAAGCCGGATCGTCCTTCAGTGGCTTGCCTGCCGCGCCATTCAGAGCTTCGCGCAATTGATCAGGATCGGTGCTGAAGAGCAACATTCCCTCACCCAGCGCCAGCGCCCGCACGCTGATCACCGATTCGCTCTCACCCTCAACAAACAGCGACGCCCCCTCGGGCACGGTCCACAAGTCAAACTCGCCCGATCGCTGGTATGCGACGCGATCGTCACCGGCATAGAAACGCTTGAGTGCATCGCCGACTTTCGCCTGCTCGCGAACCGTAGTCCGGTAAAGAGCACGATCGCCGTGGGGCTGCTCCTTGGTCTTGGGACCGGCCCGATCCGTGACGCTCCAGATCTCGGGACCAAGGTTGGCGAATACTTCTCGCCGCAAGTCGACGCGTACGCCTTCGGGATCATCGCGTAGGCCGTCCAGCATGTCCTCGAAAAGTCCCACACCGTCCGGACCTGGCTCGTTCGCTTCGTCGAACATCGAGCCGAACCCTTGCATGGCGAGTGGGAAATCCCACCGCCAGAAGCTGGCGCTGGTTACCTCAGACCCGATGAGTTCGGGAATCTCGGGCACGGCTCCCGACCGAAGCTCGAAGAGCCGCATCGCTTTCTCATAAGGCTGGCTAACGACCAGGCGAGCCGAAATTTCCCAATCGCGGCCAGCAGACGCGGGGAATGTCACGTGACCGACCACCGCCTGGATGCCATCGAAGCCCACCTGCTTCGACGAGGCGAGCGAGTCCGGTACGTCGGGATAGGTTTCTTCGGATTTCTCGACAGGCGGATTCGAGCGGCGCGACTGTTCCCAAAACTCAAACGGACGCAGCAATACCTTCAGGTCGCCGGGTCGCGCGGGCGGCGCTGTTTGCCTCGTCACCTGTTGCCAGAGGTCGCTCGCGGATAGCGAATCGGGAGGCTTCACGGCCAGCAGCAGATCAGCGGCTGCGGGTGAGTCAGCAACGCCATAAAAGCCCGGGCCTCTGAAGAGTACGCGCGACCTCTCGTCTTTGCGTGATGCCGGCGGACTGAAGGTCGCAACGGCCATATCACCGCGGCCCGATTCAGAGCGCACAAATCCCCGCGAGCTGAAATAGGCCGTGGCGACCGGAAGGGGCGCGGCCGGGTCTTCTGATGCTTCGCCCGCGAATACGCAGGCTCTGGCGGCAGTTCCGTCCTGAAGCGGAAACACAATCAGCGCCGCGCCTTGATGGACGGATTGCAGCTCACGCCAATCAAAGCCGAAGATCGGCTGCAGGTTCAGCGGTCCGCCCTGATGATCCTTCCGCAAGCGATCGACCAACGGGCGAAAGGCGTTGCCGGTGAGCACGCCACCCAGCCGCGTCTCCTGGAACTCGGCGCAAGTGGCGCCAATGTCGGCGCTGTACAAAACCAGGCTTGCAGCTGCCGGCAGATGTTCGGCGACGTCTGTCGGAGATTGCGCTTCGGCACGTGCGCGAGAGCAAACTAACGAGAGGAGCAAAAGAACGAAGTGAACCTGGAATCTCACGCAGAAAAGCTCCGCTCGGAGGGTTAAGCCGCGGCCCTGGAGGGTCATCACTTGCCGCGCGCGGAGCCTTCAGTTTAGTGTATGATGGGCAGTTTGGGAAATTTACACGCAAGGCCCCTTTCTACCCTGCCGTTTCCGCCGAAATACGCTCGCACGCGTCCCGCCTCCGAAAGCTCACCGCATGTCACTGCTGGTCGCCACCAACGTCACGAAGAGTTATGGCGCGGGGCATGCGCAAGTTCGGGCGCTGGCCGGCGTGAGTGCGGTGGTCGAACGCGGCGAGTTCCTTGCCGTGATGGGCCCCTCGGGCTGTGGCAAGAGCACACTTCTGCACGTGCTCGGCGGAATCGAACCTCCCACGACCGGCGAGGTGCTGCTCGATGGTCAGCAACTCGGCTCGCTCGATGATACGGCTCGCAGCATTCTGCGCCGAAGGCGGATGGGCTTTGTCTTCCAACGCATCAATCTGTTGCCGACGCTCAGCGCCGTCGAGAACGTGGCCCTGCCGCTGCGGATCGATGGCGTCTCCAAAGCCGAGGCAATTGCCAGGGCCAAAGCGGCACTCGAGCGGACCGCGATCGCTCATCGCCATTCTCACTATCCCCATGAAATGTCCGGCGGCGAACAGCAGCGCGTGGCGATCGCCAGGGCGCTGGTCATCGAACCGGCGGTGATTTTGGCAGACGAACCGACCGGCGCGCTAGACAGCCATAACGCCGGAAGGATTCTGGAGTTGCTCACCGGGTGCGCGTCCCAGGGACAAACGATCGTGATGGTGACCCATGATCCGCACATGGCCCGCAGTGCGTCGCGCGTGCTCGTGATGCAGGACGGCTTGATTGTCGAAGAGCACGCAACGCCAGCGGAGTCTCCTTTGAGTGCCGCGCAGGCGTGGGACGAGCGGCCATGAATCTTTTGCACCTGATCGTGCGTTCGTGGCGTCAACGGCCGGCGCGCACGGCACTCTCCGTTGCCAGTGTGGCGATCGCGATCGCCACGGTTTTGGGGACCATCCTCGCGCAGTCGGGCGTGCGGCGGGGGATGAGCGAACTCAATTCAGCCGTCGACAAGTTCCCGGCGATTGAAGTTGTGGCCACGGCGGGCGGCCGGTTTTCGCCCGATCTGGCCCCCAACATCGATGGCGTTCCCGGGGCAAAAGCAGCGATTCCCGTCACCAGCCGTGCCACGCGCGCTCGGGTGAAGGGCAAACGATTCAGTACCGTGGTTGCCGGGCTGCCGCTGGAGAACAAATCCGCTTGGGAAGCACTGTTGCTGACCGAGGGTCACAGGCCAACGAAATCCGGTGAGGCCGTGCTTTCGGCCGACGTCGCTCAAGCCATGGGTGCCAAGATCGGCGATAAAGTGACGATAATCGCCCGCCCGCCGAAAACGGCGATGATCGTCGGCCTGGGAGACGCCGGCGCCCTGGCCGCGATGGCTCCGGCGACCAGCCTGGCCCTGCCGATCGAAGATGTCCAGCAGGTCTTTGGTCTCAATAATCAAATCGACCGGGTTCGCGTCCTGCTTAGCTCCGCGGACGATCGCGACGCGGCGCAAGTGGCCCTGGCGGAGCAACTGCCGGGGGAGCTGTTCGTGCAAACGCCGGCAGCCGCCACCGAAATGATCGATACGACCTTTCGCTCGACCCAGCTTGCCTTGCGGCTCGCGGGAGCGTTCTCGATCGCTATGGCGGCGTTCATCATCCTCAACACGCTGCGGCTGAACTTCAGCGAACGACGGCGAGATTTCGCGGTTGTACGAGTTTTGGGTGCAACCAGCGAGCAGTTGTTTTCCGTGCATCTCGTCGAGGGATTGCTGCTCGGCGTGCTGGGCGCGGTTGTCGGCATCCCGCTGGGGATCCTGATGGGCTGGGGGCTCGAGCAAGTTATGGCGGCTCTACTCGGCGTGACCGCTCGGGCACCAGAGGTCTCGCTGACAACCGTCGCCGGCGTGCTGGTGCTGGGACCGTTGATGGCCGGAGTTGCCGCGATTGTGCCAGCCCTGCAGGCGCGGCGTATGAACGCTGCCGAAGCGATGGGAGACGCGGAAGTCCGCCGCGCGGAGCGGCTTCCCGTTTGGGCAGTCGTGGCCGGACTCGCGTGCTGGACCGTGTCCGTGGCCCTGGTCTGGCTGGTCGTGGACAAGCGGTTGCCGCCAGCCGCGGCGATTCCCGCCGGCATCCTGATGCTCGTGGCCTTCGTGGCGATCATCCCTGCCGTGGTCCGTCCGATGCTGGTTGTCGCTCGGCTGCTCGCACGTGGCTGGGGTGTAGAAGGACAGCTTGGAGCGGACCAGCTCCTGGCCCGCTCCACGCGGACGGGCCTGACGATCGGTGTCCTTGTCGTCGCGCTGTCATCGGGGCTCGGCCTGGGCACGGCCATCATCAATAATGTCGAAGACGTGCGTAGCTGGTACCGGAGATCCTTAGCCGGCGACGTGTTCCTGACCGATCCGGCTGCGCTCGACGAAACCACTGCCCGGGCGCCAGGCAGCGAAATTGAAAACAAAGTCGAGCAACAGGCCGGCGTAGCGTCGGTGGTTCAGATTCGATTGCTGTCGGCCAAAGTAAACGGGGCATCCTCGCTGTGCGTGGTGCGCGATTTCAAACCCGAAATCGAGCTTCCCTGGGCACTCTCCGATGTCGAGCAGGCGGACCTTCGGAACCGACTTGCCGCGGGCGAAGTGGCTTTGGGTAATGTCCTGGCCAGCCAGCTCGGTTTAGCTCCCGGCGATACGCTGCGGCTGGAGATCCAGGGCCGCGTCTTTGAGCGGCGAATCGCGGCCCTTGTGAACGACTATATGCAAGGCGGACGCTGCGTCTACATGAACCAACAGGCGGCCGCCGGACTCATCATGCTCGGACCGCCGTATTTCATGATCGTTTACGCGACGAGCGACACCTCGGTCGCAGAGCTCACCAAACAACTACAGGAATTGGTGACCGAGGAAGGCATCGTCGTCCAGTCGTTCGTTGAAATGCGCTCGCAGCTCGACGGGCTGATCAACGGCATCGTGTTCGCGCTATGGGGCTTGCTCGCCGTCGGCTTCATCGTGGGCGGCGTCGCGGTGGCTAACACGCTGACACTGAACGTCCTGGAGCAAACGCGCGAGCTGGGATTGCTACGAATCATCGGCTTAACGCCAGGCCAAACCCGGTGGTTGGTGTTGTGCGAGTCGTTGCTCTTGGGGCTCATGGGCGCCATCCTTGGCACGTTGGGCGGCATCACCACGGCGATCGTGATCCACTTGTGCAACGGTCCGGTTCTAGGGCGTTCGGTCCCTTTCGAATTGCATCCCTGGTTGCTGGCGGCAAATGCCGGCGGCTGCCTACTCATCGCGCTCTTCGCTGCCTGGAGACCGGGCTTATGGGCCTCGCGGCTCAACGTACTATCAGCCATTGCCTACGAGTAGGATCATGATCTCTTATACAGCTTGCCCACTCGGATAGGATCGAATGAGGTTCTCGAAGCGGATGATAGTTCGACCGCGACGAACGCGTTTCGCATCCGCGAAACCGTAGTCGTGCTTGCATACAGGGTGACAGCAAAAACAGTCCGATTCGGCCCAAAACTTGCCCGCAAACTCACGCCTGACTACCTCCGTGCTGTAAGCTGCGTGGCTTGACAGTCGATACCACGAGACGATAATACAGCCGCCGAATGTCAAGATAAGGGCATTGCGATATTTGGCTTAACTGCAACGACTATCCCGCCTTTTGACGATTCGGCGCGTTCCGCCTTCTTACCCCCAGAGTTGACCTACCTACATGACGCAGCTCACGAACGGAAAAGTGCACCAGAACGTTTCTACCGGCTCGGAGCGGTTGCTAGCACGCGCTCGCCACAGCATCGCCGGCGGTGATAACAGCACCATGCGTGTGCTCCCCTATCATCTGCCGCTGGTCGCCACGCGCGGCGAAGGCTCACGCGTCTGGGACATCGACGGACAGTCGTACATCGATCTGAACATGGCCTATGGGCCGCTGATCTTCGGACATCGTCCGCCGGCAATCATTGATGCCGTGGTCCGCCAGATTACCGAGAGCGGGACGCAGCTCGGCTTTCCCGCGGAAGTGTCCGTGCGCGTCGCCGAGAAGGTGAAGGGACTGTTCCCGCACATCGAACTCTTGCGTTTTTCCAGCACTGGCACCGAAGCCATCGTTGCGGCGCTGCGGCTAGCGAGGGCATTCACCGGCAAGAAATACATCATCGCGTTCGAAGGTCACTACCACGGTTCCAGCGATAACATCTTCCATCGCTACCACGCCCCGATCGAACAATTGCCCGCAGGCCCCTATGGCCCCGCACTCCCGGGCACGATGGGGATGAACGGCGCCCCGCGCGACGTGCTGGTTTGCCGCTGGAACTCACCCGAGGCGCTCGAGCAGTGCTTGAAGGATCACCAGGGTCAGGTAGCCGCCGTGATCATGGAACCGGTCATGGGCAACGGCGGCGTCATCGCTCCGGAGCCCGACTTCCTGGACAACGTGCGAGCGATGACCAAAGATCACGAGGCCTTGCTGATCTTCGACGAAGTCATCACCGGCATGCGAGTCGCGGCTGGCGGTGCCCAGCAGCGGTTCGGCGTGGAAGCCGACATCACGATCCTCAGCAAGGCGCTCGGCGGCGGCTTCCCGATCTCGGCATTGGGCAGTACCAAGGAGATCATGCAGTCAATCGTCGAGGGCAAGCTGTTCCACGGCGGCGTATACTCGGGTAACACGATGGTGATGGCGGCTGCCGACGCGGCACTCGACGAAATGCATCGCCACGGTGAAGCAATTTACACCCACCTGGACGCTATCGCTGCTCAGTTGGGCGATGGAATCGACGAGATTCTTACTCGGTTGGGTGTTCCGCATCAGGTACAATACGTCGGCCCGATGCTTTCGATGTTCCTGACGCACGACGATGTCGGTCCCTTGCTGAACTATCGCGAAGTGCGTCAGAACTGCGACTTTGAGAAGTTCATCCGCTTTCAGCATCAACTTCAACGCTCGGGCGTGTACTTCCACCCGAACCAGTTCGAGCCGATGTTCCTCTCGACCGCGCACTCGCACGAAGACATTGCAACCGTGCTGGAGCGGATCGAAGACGCGGCCCGTGCCGTGCTGTTGGCCTAGAGCATGGACCTTTCGCCGCAACCGATTCTGGATGCCGCTGCCCGGTATCGGGGACGGTTCGTCGATCTGGATGCCGCGCGCACCGTCGAAGCCGACGACTTTCACATCGCCCGCGGTCAACTTGCGGAGCGTCTGACTTCGCTGGGCCTGGAACCGGCCGAGCGGGTCGTGATCTCGGTCAGCAACGGCCCTCAATTCGTCACGGCGCTGGTGTCGGTGCTGAGCGTCGGCGGCTCGCCGCTTTTGGTGCATCCGCGTACGCCGGCCGCCGAACTCAAACGAACGGCACTCAAGTTCGGAGCGAGCCTGATTCTCAGTGACGAGTGTCCACTCGCCGATCTCGCGGCTGAAGAATTGCCGATCGCGGCGCTTTCGGCGGGCGATTGGCTGCAGCTGGGCGCGGCCAAGGTTCGCCTCTCGCTTCCCGGCTTCAGTCAGGCTTATGGCAAACTCGCCGCGGTTCCGTTGCATCCGACGTCTGGTACGACCGGCGTGCCAAAGGTCGCGGTCCGCCCCGGCTTCGCCGCCACCGAAGAAGCTCGCCATTACATGGAAACCATTGGCGTCACGGCCGACGACACGATCATGGCGATCGCCCCGATGTGCCACGCTTACGCCTACGGCATGTGCGTGATGGTTTCGCTGCTCAGCGGGGCCTCGATCGTGTCGATGCGCTCGTTCGCCGCCAGCAAGGTCCTGCAGGGCGTTGCCGAAGAGCGCGTCACGATTCTGCCTGCCGTGCCGGCCATGCTCGACGTGCTCCTGTTCGGCGGGGCAGAGCAATTGCGCGGCGCTGTCAAGACGGTTCTCTCCGCCGGCTCACCGCTTGGCGAACGAACCGCCGAGCGCTTCGCCGCTAAGACCGGCATTCGCGTGCGGCCACTGTACGGAACTACCGAAACCGGCGGGATCACCGTTGCCCCCGCTGGCGAACAGCAGGTGGCCGGAAGCTGCGTCGGCCCGCCGATGAACGGCGTCGAAGCCCAGGTGCGGCCGCATCCTGATAAAGTCGGCGCCACGCCCGACGTCGGCAGGCTGTTCATTCGCTCCAGTTCGATGATGGCTGGCTACCTCGGTGCCAACGGTCCGGACACTTCGATGCTTGAGGGGGGCTGGTTCGAAACGGGAGACCTGGCACGAATCGACGAACTGGGCCAGATTCACCTGCTTGGCCGCGAGGCGGAAGTGATCAACGTCGAGGGCCTCAAGGTCATCCCCTCCGAAGTCGAGGAAGTCATCGCGGCCATTCCCGGCGTGGTCGAAGTGAAAGTCTACGCCGGTTCTCGCAAGAGCGGGGGCCAGTTCATCAAGGCGGCAGTCGTCGTCGACGGCAAGCTCGACGTGCAAATCATCCGCGCGCACTGCGAGAAGCACCTCGTGTATTACAAGCGACCTGAGCGCATACTGCCCCTCGAAACACTCCCCCGGTCCCCGGCCGGCAAGATCCTTCGCGATCAACTCCCTTAGCTGGTGTAGGCGCGCCTCGCCGTGCGCCAAGCGATAGTCACTTAAGAGCCTCACCATGCACCTTGCGAACTGGCAAATCGATTCGCTCAACGGCGGCCTGTTCTGGCTCGATGGCGGCGTGATGTTCGGCGTTGTCCCGCGCACGATCTGGAAGAACGTCGCTCCGCCGGATGAGCTCAACCGAATCCAATGCGCGAACAATTGCGTGCTTGCTCGCGACGGCCGGCACACCGTCCTGATCGATACCGGCTACGGCGGCAAATTCGCCAAGCTCGATCGACGGTTCTATCAGATGGAAGAAGGCGAGCCGTTGATTGCCAGCCTCGCAGCGTTGGGCGTGGCACCGGAGGACATCGACACCGTGGTCTTCAGTCACCTGCACTTCGATCACGTGTGCGGCGCGACGCGCTTCGATGACCAGCAGCGCCGCGTACCCATCTTCAGCCGCGCTAGACACTTCGTCGGCCGGCTGGAATGGGAAGACGCGACGGGCCGCGCGCCCGAACTTGAGACGGCTTACCCGATGGAGGACATCCTCCCGCTGTACGAAGCGGGGCTGATGCACGTGGTCGAGAATGGCCAGGAGATCGTCCCCGGCCTTCGGTGTCAGATTACCGGTGGTCATACCCGGGGCCACATGGCCTTATACTTTGAGTCCGGTGGGCAGACGGCCGCATACCTCGGCGACATCTGCCCCTCGACTTTCCATCTGCGGCGGATGTGGCATCTGGCTTACGACACCTACCCGCTGGACACTCGCCGCCGGAAGCCTGAACTGCTAACTCGCGCAGCCGACGAGGGGTGGTGGGTTCTGTGGAATCACGATCCCCGGGTAGCCATCAGCCGGGTGGCTAAAGACGCCAAAAAAGAGTTCGTGGCAGTCGATCCGACGGCGCGAAATTAAGGCCCCCGGCAAGGTTTACGGAAACGCCACACTTAGCGCATTCAAAAAGACCACCGCAATCGACGTATCCTGTTTATTTCCGCCATGTTGACGATATTTTCGACCCCAAGTAGAATCGTGGCTTGCGCCGCTTGTCGAAGCCCTATAATCGGTGGCTGTCGACATGCGGCGTTTGTGTACTGATTGCTAGCGTTCGCCGAACGAGGTTCAGCCGTCTTATGTCGTACATCTTGCTGACAGGATCGACCGGACTTGTGGGTCGCCATCTGTTGCGCGACCTGCTGGCCGCGGATGTCCCCGTGGCCGCGATGGTCCGTCCAGGTAAAGGTCCTGCCACGCTTGAAGGGATCATGGGCTACTGGGAGCAGCAGGCGGGCCGCTGCTTGCCGCGTCCGGTCGTCATTGAAGGCGACCTCTGCCTGGACGAGGTCGTGCCCGACGCTGACCAGCGAGCCTGGATCGCTTCGCACTGCGATCGCATCTTGAGCTGTGCCGCCAGCATGACCTTCCGAGAGGACAAGCGCGGCGAACCCTTCCGCACGAACGTCGAGGGGACCAAGCACCTGCTGGAACTCTGCCGCACGACCGGCATTCGGCACTTCCATCAGGTTTCGACCGCTTACATCTGCGGTCTGCGGCAGGGTCAGATCCTGGAAAGCGACATCGACGTCGGCCAGACGCTCGGCAACGTCTACGAACAAAGCAAGCTCGCCGCCGAGAAGTTGATTCGCTCGGCTGACTTCCTCGAGCAGCGGACCTTCTATCGCCCGGCCAGCGTCGTCGGCGATTCGAAAAGCGGGTACGTCACCAGTTTCCACGGCTTTTACCTGCCGCTGCAACTGGCTCACACCATGGCCGGTCGAGTACCTGTCGAGCAGATGAACGACCGGTTCTACTCGAAGCTTGGGCTGAAGGGGGACGAAGGCAAGAACCTCGTGCCTGTAGACTGGCTCAGCGAGGCGATCGTCACGTTGGTCACGCGACCCGAACATCACGGCAAGACCTACCACCTGGCCTCGGCCGATCCGGTGCCCGTAGTCGAGATTCAGCGGGTTGTGGCCGAAGCGATCCAAAAGCACTATCCCAAGCAACTGGCGACTTCGATCTCGGAGTCCGAGTTGCAGACCCTCGAAGCCTTGTTCTACGAGTACATGTCGATCTATCAGTCGCACTGGCGCGACGATCCGAAGTTCGATCTGACGAACACCCGGGCGGCGCTTCCGCACCTGCCATCGCCGAAGATGACGGCTGACGTGCTGATGAGCATTTCGCGCTATCCCGTGGAGCGAAACTTCATTGCCCCGCGGCACGAACGCCCCGCGGCTGCCTGCAATGTCGGCGAGCACCTGCAGCCGCTGCTGGCTAATCGAACGGCAAACGGAAGCACCGCTCCCGTGGCCCTGCAAGTCACCGGCGCCGGCGGCGGACAGTGGCAACTGCACATCGCGGGCGGACGCGTCGCGAGCGCCGAGCCCGGGCTACCGACGCCCGTTGCGGCCGGTTTCCATTTGAGCGCCGCGACTTTCGGCTCGCTGGCCAGTGGTGAACTTTCGATCGAGGAATCGATCAATTCCGGACGCCTGGTGGTCCAAGGTGCATCGCAGCGACTTAGCGAATTGAAGTCCGCGCTCCAGCAGGTAATCACAACCCGCGCGGCGGAAGACCGAACACCCCAACCGTTGAAGGCCTAACGCAACAATCAACTGTGCCGCGACAGCGATTGCGGCGCAACCAGCCTCATAAGTGCGTTCGCGCGGCGCAGGCGCGGGCTCACTCCAGCGCCGCGAGCGAACAGCGCTCGTGCCAACTGAAAATCTATCCCAGGGAGGGAACGAGTCGCGGTGATGAAGCGCCGCTTGGCAGGGAGGTGAATCCGCAACCAACTGACCTTTATTTGGCGAATCACCGATCATGGCCGACCGCTATTCTCCGCATCAAATTCCGCTGGCCATTGTGGGCATGGCATGTCGCCTGCCTGGCGCGGATAACCTCGAGCAGTACTGGCAAATGCTGGTCGGTGGTGGGCATGCCGTCGCCGAGATGCCGGCCGACCGTTTCGACGAGGATATGTACTTCGATCCGGAGGTCGGGGTTCGCGGAAAGACCTACTCGAAACTGGCCGCGACCCTCAGCAGCCGGGCAGTCGATCTGAGCCAACTGCCGATCGACCCCAAGCTGGCCGCCAGCGTGGATGCCGCGCATCTGATCATGTGCGACGTCGCCGCCGCTGCCCTCAAGCACGCCGGCATGGATCCCTTCAACGTACCGTTGCGCAATACGGGCGTTTACGTCGGGCACGCCCAGGGAACCACCCTGGCCGGCGACCACACCTACTCCACCTGTATGGCCGAGGCCGCCGAGTTTCTGCGGCAGGTACCGGCCTTCCAGCAGCTTCCGCCGCACGAACAGCAGGCGGTCATCGACGAACTCATCCAGCGTGTCCGGGCACCGCTGCCGCATCCGACAGTTGAAACGCCCGACGTCTCGGCCAGCCTTGTCGCCGGGGCGATCAACAAGGCGTTTGGGCTGAACGGACCGTACGTGGCGATCAACTCGGCGTGCGCATCGTCGCTGCAAGCGATGTTGCTCGGCGCCCGGCAGTTGCAACTGGGCCGTGTGGACATGGCGATCGTCGGCGGCGCCTCGGATTGCAAGAGCGACTCGCTGGTGCTGTTCTCGAACGCGCGAGCCATGAGTGCGACCGGCACGCGTCCTTTCGATGCCGATGCGGATGGCCTGATCGTCGGCGAAGGCTACGTCGCCGTAGTGATGAAAACGCTCAAGCGCGCCCTGGACGATGGCGACAAGGTCTTGGCCGTGGTGCGCGGGCTCGGCGTCTCGTCCGACGGCAAGGGCAAGAGCCTGTGGGCTCCGCGCAAGGAAGGTCAGACCAAGGCGATGGAGCGGGCCTATCGCGATGGACTCGACGTGGCCGACCTCGACTATGTCGAAGCTCACGCCACGGCCACCAAGCTGGGCGACGCGACCGAACTCAACACGCTCAAAGGCATCCTCGGCGCGGCGTTTCCGCCGGACAAGAAGATTCCGATTACCAGCGTGAAGGCCAACATCGGTCACACGCTCGAAACAGCCGGCATCGCGGGCGTGATCAAGGCCGTGCTCGCGATCAACAACGAGACCGTGCCGCCGGCGATCAACATCAAGGAAATCAATCCGAACATCGACTGGGCCAACTCGCCGGTCTACGTGCCGACTGCCGCCCAGCCCTGGCCCAAGCGGGCCGATGGTAAGCCGCGCCGCGCGGGCTGCAACGCGTTCGGCATCGGCGGATTGAACATGCACGTGGCGGTCGATGAGTATCTCGAATCGAGCCGCGCACTGGCGGCCGCGATGCCCGGCCCGCCGCAGGACATGCTTTCCGCCGATGAGCAAGCCATTGCCGTCATCGGTCTGGGCTGCGTGCTCCCCGGCGCCGAAAACCCGACTGCCTTCTGGAATCTGCTTTCGGGGGGCATCGATCCCAAGGGACCGATTCCGGCCGATCGCTGGAACCCGGCCGTGGCGATTCGCTCGGCTCAGGGCGCGGCACCCGACCCGAACAGCCTGGTGGGCGGCTTCATCCACGGCTTCGAATACGACTGGAAGCGTCACAAAGTACCGCCGAAGCAGGTCCAGCAGGCCGATCCCTTGCAGTTCATGCTGCTGGAAGCCAGCGATCAGGCGATGAAGGACGCCGGCTATGACGCAAAGCCCTTCAATCGCGAAAACGTCGGCGTCGTGGTTGGCACCGAGTTTGGTGGCGACTTTTCGTTCCAGTTGCAGCTCGGGCTGCGAATTCCGGAACTGGAGCGGCACATCGAAGCCCTGCTCACGCAGCGCGGCTTCACGGTCGACAGCGCCAAGCAAGCGGGCAAGGACTATGGCGAAGCCATGCTCAAGGCCTGGCCGGCGCTCATCGACGAGACCGGCAGCTTCAGCACCAGCTCGCTGGCCTCGCGCATCGGCAAGACTTGGAACCTGATGGGCGGCGCCGCCGCGATCGACGCCGGTCAGTCGTCAGGCCTCGCCGCGCTTTCGATCAGCGTCGACATGCTGCTGGCGCGCGATTGCGACATGATGATTTGCGCCGCCGGACAGCGTCGGATGGGCTGGCCGATGTATGAAAGCCTCGCCCTGAGTGGCGATTTGGCGCAGGGTTCACCTCGCTCGCCGCTGGATGCCGGGGCCGCCGGCTGCGTGCCGGGCGAAGGTGTCGTGGTGCTCCTGCTCAAGCGGCTTGCGGATGCCCAGCGTGACGGCGACCGCATTCACGCGATCCTCCGAGGAGTCGGCGCTGCTCATGATCACAACTCGTGGGGTAAGGCCCTGGAGCTGGCGATGGAGCGTTCCTTCGGTCCAACGGTGAAGCCCGCCGACGTCGCCGTGATGGAACTCGATGCCCTGAGCGATCCGGCCACGACTGCTGAAGAGATTCGCGCCGTCGCCAGCATTCACGGTCGCGATGGACGCGAGCAACCGCTCATGATCAGCTCGGTGCTGGGCCAACTCGGCAATACGCAGGGTGCGAGCTCACTGGTGTCGATGCTCAAGGCGATTCTGGAAGTCAGCCATGGCGAGCTGCCGCCGCCCGTCGGCATGCAAACACCGGCCACCGCGATCAAGCAGCAGGACGGTCTGCTCGCAGCGCCGACCGCTCGCACCGCGATCGACTACACCACGGCCGATGGTCGTCGCCTCGCTGCGGTGGGCACCTGCTCGCGCGGGCTGGCCTATCACGCCGTGCTCGAATATGGCAGCCGCGTGGAAGTGAAACGGCCCGGAGCTGCCGCGGTTCCGCAAGCTCAACCCGTCGCAGCCGCTGCCCCGGCCAGTTCGTCGGTGGATATGGCCGAGCTCGAAAGCTTTTTGGTGAACTTCGTCGTCGAGCAGACCGGCTATCCGCCGGAGGTTGTCGAGCTCGATGCCGACCTGGAGGCCGACCTGGGCATCGACAGCATCAAGAAAGCTCAGATGTTCGGCGAGCTCCAGGAGTACTTCGACGTCACACCAACCGAGGGTCTGACGCTCGACGACTTCCCGACGCTGCGGCACATCGTGAACTTCCTGGCCAAAGCACCGACGAAAGCCGGTGCTCCAGTGACGACCGCGGCCAGTGCACCGCAACCGGAGCCGGCGCCGGCTCCTGCACCGGCAGCAGCGTTCAATGGTGCAGCGGCCTATCACAATGGAGCCGCTCCCGCTCCTGTCGCTGCTCAACCGGCCAATCAATCGGAGCCATCCGTCGACATGGCCGAGCTCGAAAAGTTCCTCGTGAACTTCGTCGTCGAGCAGACCGGCTATCCGCCGGAAGTCGTCGAGCTCGATGCCGACCTGGAGGCCGATCTGGGCATCGACAGTATCAAGAAGGCTCAGATGTTCGGCGAACTCCAGGAGTACTTCGACGTCACACCAACCGAGGGTCTGACGCTCGACGACTTCCCGACGCTGCGGCACATCGTGAACTTCCTGGCCAAAGCACCGACGAAAGCCGGAGCGCCCGTTACGACCGTAGCCAGTGCACCTCAAGCGGCGACCGGCACGGCACCGGCCGTTGCCATTGCTCCCGCGCCAGTCTTCGCGCCTCCGCAGCCGCAACCTGCCCCCGCAGTCGCCGCCAGCTCTGCTCCAGCAGTCGCTGCTTCCGCGCAGTGGCAAATCTGCCGCTTCGGCGCCGCCGATCCGACCGCACTCCGCGCATTGGCAACTGCCGCTCAAAGCGATCCCAACGCATTCACTTCCGCAAGCCAGCGCAAGTTCAACGCCGGCGACCGCTTCCGACTGGCGATCGTGGCGGACAACGTCTCGACGTTGACCAGCCGACTCGCCACCGCACTCAAGCAACTTGACAACCCGGCTTCGCAGACCGTGCTTGAACAACAGGGCATTTTCTATCGCGAAGCCAATCCGAATACCCGCATCGCGTTCCTGTTCCCGGGACAGGGTTCCCAATACTCGGGCATGCTCAAGCAGCTTGTGGCTGAAGTTCCGGCCGCAGCTCGTCAGCAGACCGAAATTGACACCACGATGCGCGGGCTTGGTTTTCCCAGTTGGCCGACGCTCGCCTGGGATGAAACCTCGCCGCTGGGCAAAGATGTCTGGACCACGCAGATCTCGATGCTGCTGGCCGACGTGTTGATGCTGGCCGCCCTGCGAGAGCGTGGCATCGAGCCCGATCTGGTTGCCGGTCACAGCTATGGCGAGTACCCGGCACTTTTTGCCGCCGGGGCCTGGAATCTTGAGCAGGCGATTCGCGTGACGCGTCGCCGCTGTGAATCGATCGACGCCCAGCCCGGCGGACAGACCGGCATGCTGGCCACGACCGCAACGCCCGAGATGATCGAGAGCCTGACGCCGCGGCTCAGCGGTCCGGCGTATGTGGCGAATCACAACGCGCCGGATCAGACCGTGGTCGGGGGAACGCTACCGGCGCTGGCCGAACTCGAGGCGATGCTTCAGCAGTCGCTGTTCGAAACGCGCAAGCTGCAGGTGCCGAGCGCATTCCACACGCCGCTCATGCGGCCGGCCGGCGAGATGTTCCAGCGAGCGATCGCCGGAGAGAAGTTCGCCCAGCCGCGGGTAACGACCTACAGCGTGGCGAACAACGACGTCGTGCGCGAGCCAAGCGAGATCGGCCGCAACCTCGTGGCTCACCTGACGACGCCCGTCCGCTATGCCGACCTGGTGCGCAAGCTCGCCGCACAGGCCCCGACCGTATTTGTTGAAGTCGGTCCGCAGCAGGCACTCACGCGGCTCAATCGGCGGATCCTGCCTCCGCAGGAACTGGCCGGCATCGCCTGCGACAATCCTTCGCGGCCCGGCATCGAACAAGTCGTTCGCGTCCAGGCAATGCTTGAATGCACGGGGGCACTTGATCGTCCGCGCGGGAAGCAGCCCGTCGCACCGGTTGCAACTGTGGCGGCCCCCAGCAAGCAAGGAGAGATTTTCCACTTCGACGCAACGGCCCGCCGCCGCGAAAAGATGCGTGCCGCCGCAACGAAGACGGCCGCAACGCCGAAGCC
>JBGSKX010000273.1:0-37676 GCA_041741015.1 Pirellulales bacterium | reverse complement strand
GAACCATCACAATCGCCTTCCAGAGTTGGCCTTCCATATGTCGTCTCCTTTGGTGATGCTTGGGACGACGACTATGTTGAAGGCCAACTCCTTTTCGCGCAACCCCTTATGACCGATCGCGCAAAATCCTGGTGAGCGAGGGACTTCAAGCGTGCGAAATTCCTCGAATTAAGGGCCTGCAAACGTGATCGAAATGCGGGCTAGCGAAGTAAGAAGTAAGCAGGGTCCTGCGGCAGGCCACCCTCGCTCACGGGTCGGGCTACCACAAAACTATCCAGGAGCGACCCTAGTGCCCCTTGAGTTCGACATGGGACAGCGGCTCGTAGGTGGGACCATCGCGATTGAGCTCGCTGGAAAAGACGACCACTTCGTCGATCATGGTCACGCCGCCGTCAAATTCGGCATGCTGCTCGATCAGGGCCCCCAATTCTGCGATCCCCTCGGGACTCTGCCGCACGCGGCCGATGGTCAGGTGCGGGCGGAAACGTCGGTTCTCGGGCCGGTAGCCGAGCTTCGAGAGTTCGAACTCGATGGCGTCGTGCAACTCGATCATTGCCTCGCCCCCTTCGTCCACGCCCAGCCACACGGTGCGCGGGCGAGTGATGTCGGGGAAAGCTCCGACGCCCCACACACCGAGGTCAAAGGCGGCCAGGGGTTCGGCCGCGCGGCGGACCGCTTCGCAGACGGCCGGAGTGTCGACGATGTCTACTTCCCCCAGAAACTTGAGCGTCCAGTGGAGGTTTTGCGGCTCGACCCATTTCACCTTGGCCGGCGTGGTGTCGAGAGCCGCGATCACACGCCGCGCGCGGTCGCGCACCTCAAGCGGGATTTCAACGGCGACAAAGGTGCGAAGGGTTTCGGACATGGTGCAATTGAATTGTACGCGGACAACGCGGTGATAGGTGAATTTCGGGTAGCACCGACAACTGTCGGTGTTGCGCAGCAACCAGAGGGATCAGGTTAACCGTTAAACGACAGCAGGCCTTTCTCGCGAATCACGTTCTGCGCGATCCCTCTTGTGCCGGAGGCACCCTGACAACTGTCAGGGCCACCCAGTGAACGAATCGCTCACGATTCGGGCTGGAATACACTAGAACGACAACATCCGCCGGTATTCTTTCATTCGCGATTCGAGTTCGGGGCGGCCGATCTGCTTCATGCGCTCGAGGCTGAAGTCTTCGACGTTGTAGCTCGCCACGATCGTGCCGTAGGCCAGGGCTTCTTTGAGCGTTTGCGGTGTGGCTTCCTGCTTCGAGGCGAGGTAGCCCATCATGCCGCCCGCGAAGCTGTCGCCGGCGCCGGTCGGGTCGATGACGTCGGGCGTGGGATAGGCAGGCATCACGTAGGTTTCGTCCTTGCTAAAGAACATGGCTCCGTGCTCGCCCTTTTTGATGACGACGAACTTGGGGCCCATCTCGCGGACTTTGTGACCCGCGCGGACGAGGTTCTCATCGCCGGTGAGGAGCTTGGCCTCGGAGTCGTTGAGCACGAGGCCGTCGAGCCGCTTCATGAGGGCCTTGAGCTCGTCGTTCTGGATGTTGATCCAGAGGTCCATCGTGTCGGCCACGACCAGCTTCGCCTTGGGAAGCTGCTCGAGCACCTTCATCTGCAGCGTCGGAGTGCCGTTCGCCAGGAACAAGAACTGGCAATCCTGATAGCTCGCGGGAATCTGCGGGTCGAATTTCTCGAACACGTTCAGGTGAATTTCGAGCGTTTCGCGGTCGTTCATGTTCGGCTGATACTTGCCGCGCCAGCGGAAGGTCTTCGCGCCGGGGACGACCTGCAGGCCCGAGACGTCGATCTTCTGCTTTTTGAGGAGCTCGGTGTGCTCGCTGGGCCAATCTTCGCCCACGACGCCGACGAGCCTGACGTCGGTGAAGTAGCTGGCGGCGTAAGAGAAGAACACGGCGGAGCCGCCGAGCACGTTGTCGCGCTTGTCGGTGGGAGTTTCAACGCTATCCAAAGCCACGCTGCCAACGACCAAAAGCGACATAACGGCAAGATCTCCCGAAGCAGTAAAAGCTGAAGCTGGGGGTGTGCAAAGCGGCTCATTATCGGCGGGCGGGTGTTTTGTCGCAACCGGGCCACCAGCCATGCCTGATTCACAGGCATCTCGCGAAAATGGTACGATTCTTGTAGGCGTCTGCATGCCACTAGGGTTCCGTTCAGAAACGAAGTCGAGGCGGGCAATGTCAGACTCAAAGTCGTCTACCGGCAAGGTGCGGCAGCGCATCCCTCTACCTCCGGTCCTGCTCACTACGGTGCCCCTGATAACGACGCCGCTGGCGGTGGTGCTGGCTCTCACCGTATTCCCGGCGACTAAACTCGTCATCTTTCTGGCGGCTTTGGTCGGCCTAATCGGACCGCTGATCTGGCTCGCCAGTCGTACCCGGGGCTGACGTTTATGCGGTAGTCCCTGCAGATTTCCGTGCCCTTTCCGCCCATCTGGTGCGTGCACCGCGCGCCGCTTTGGCACGCCGCACAGCGCTTGCTTGCGTCTACGCCTTGCAAGTTGCGGACTTACAACACGGGTATACAAATTGCATCATGCCGCAACCCATTCACGCGCGCCGGCTGCCCGACCGGACACTTGCCAGGACTGCAAACGATTCGGGCGCAAAACACCCGCCCTCCGAGAGCGAGGGCAAACGGAGGATCGACTGATGGGCATGCGGTTTCTCTGGTTGGCAGGATTGGCGTTCGCCTTAATAACGCTTCCGTGTGCGGGGTTGCGCGCGGAGAGTCCGAAGGATTCCCCGATAGGCCGCAAGATCGAGGGCTTCACGGCCAACGACTTTGACGGTCGTGAGCACAAGCTCGCGGACTTCGCGGACAAGAAGCTGGTTGTCGTGGCATTCATGGGCACCGAGTGCCCGCTGGCGAAACTGTATGGTCCGCGGCTCGCCGCGATGGCCGATGAGTTTGCCGACAAGGCCGTGGCGTTCCTGGTAGTGGACGCCAACCAGCAGGATTCGATCGCGGAACTCGAGCACTACGCTCGCCGGCACGGCATCAAGTTTCCGGTGCTGAAGGACGTGAACAACGTGATCGCCGATCAGTTCGGAGCGATTCGCACGCCGGAAATGTTCGTGCTCGATAGCGATCGCGTGATCCGCTATTGGGGCCGGGTGGACGATCAGTTTGGCTTCCAGGGAAACGGCATCGCCTATCAAAGGAACGAGCCGAACCGCCGCGATCTGGCGGTTGCGATTGACGAGCTGCTGGCCGGCAAGCCCGTGAGCGAGCCCGTAACACTCGCACAGGGTTGCCACATCGGCCGCGTGAAGGAGCCGGTTGCCGATAGCGCGGTGACGTTCACCAAGGACATCGCGCCGATCTTCAACGCCAACTGCGTGGCCTGCCATCGCGAGGGGCAGATTGGCCCCTTCCCGATGAACACCTACGAACAGTGCGTGGGTTGGGCGGAGATGATTCGCGAAGTGGTCGCCGAGCGGCGGATGCCCCCCTGGCATGCCGATCCGTCGGTGGGACACTTCAAGAACGACGCCCGGCTTACGGACAAAGAGAAAGAGTTGATCTTTACCTGGGTCGACAACGGCGCTCCCGAGGGGGATCCGAAAGATCTGCCGCCAGCGCCAGTGTTCCCGGAAGGCTGGCAGATTCCCCAGCCCGACCAGGTGATCTACATGGCCGACGAGCCCTATGAAGTTCCGGCCAGCGGTACGATCGAGTACCAGCGGTTTGTGGTCGACCCAGGCTGGACCGAAGACAAGTGGATTCAGGCCTTGGAGTGCGTGCCGGGGAATCCTGCGGTGGTGCATCACATCATCGTGTACCTGGTTCCGCCGGGCGTCGCTCCGACGGGACAGGCCGGCCGGTTGCGGTCGAACTGGCTGGGAGCATTCGCCCCGGGGCTACGGCAAGAACCGCTGCCCGAGGGTTATGCCCGATTTGTGCAGAAGGGGACGAAGCTGCTGTTCGAGATGCACTACACGGCCAACGGCACCAAGCAGCCAGATCGCAGCTACGCGGGATTTGTGTTCGCCGATCCCAAGACGGTCAAGAAAGAAGTGGCCGTGCAGAACGCGGCGAGCTTCACGTTCAAGATTCCGCCGCACGCGGACAATCACAAGGTGGAAGCGGACTACCACTTCCGCCACAATTCGCTGCTGCTCACGGTCTCGCCGCACATGCACGTGCGCGGCAAGGACTTCCGCTATGACCTGATCTATCCGGACGGCAAGACCGAGACGATCCTCTGGATTCCCGGTTACGACTTCGGCTGGCAGACAACCTATGAGCTCACAGAGCCAAAGTATCTGCCGCGCGGCACGCGGATGCACTGCGTGGCGCATTTCGACAACTCGGAAGACAATCTGGCGAATCCCGATCCCACGGTCGAGGTGGGCTGGGGTGAACAGACCTGGGAAGAGATGATGTTCGGCTGGTTCGAGATGGCGCTGGCCGATCAGGATCTCACGCAGCCGCCGGGAGCCGAGTCGACGCGCGTCAAGGAGTTCCTCGCCACCGCCGACACGGCGATCCTGACCGATGACCTGAAAGTTCAGGCGGCCGGGGCTCTCGATTCGGAGAAGAACTTCGAGCCGTTCGTGCTGCAACTGTTTGAACTGGTCCCGCAACTGGACCGGATGTGCGTCACGGTCATCGATGGTGATCGGCTGCGACTGGCTCACATGGAGCAGCGACTCGGCGTGCGTTCGTCGCTGGAAAGCCAATCGACGGTTGTGCGTATCAAAGGACAGTCGCTGGCCGAGTATGCTGCGGGAGACAAGACCGTGGTAAACCCCAGCCTGGCCGAGACCAAGGGCTCGATCATGTCGGGCATGTCGCGGAAGGACATTCGGTCCAGCATGCACATCCCCGTGATGCTGGATGGCCGACGCGCGACCGTAAACTTCTGGAGTGCCGAGGCCGAAGCGTTTCCGCCCGAGGCCGTGAAGTTGCTGGAGCAGGTCGTCCGGCTGATGACGGAGGGGACATCGGTCGCCCAGAAGTAACAAACGGCACAATTTAGACCGTCAACGCGCATTAGCCCATCTTGCGCGTTTGGCCCTGCATGGCGTGCCAACCCATGCAGGGCCTTTTTCGTTTGGTGAAGCAGCGTAAACACTTGCGCTTAGCAATACCGTCTCTGAGAAAATCCCCGGGAGGCTGAGGGATGTCCGTCCTGCTGGGGGTGGCCCGCAGCGAACTCTCGACATTGCGGGCTGCAGCTGAATACAATTGAGCTTTCACGGTTCGCTCTGGCCCAGCGGGCAATCGCGAGCGCGAAGGAAATCGCGCCGCCTGTCCCGCTGCCGATGGCCGGAACCACTTCGAACCGCTTTTGTCCACCGAGGGCATGACACCCGATGGTCGATCCCGACCGCCTTCTGGCCGCCTACGAAACGGCCCGATGCGACTTACTTGCAGAAAGCACTGCCGACGGACATTGGATCGGCCGTGTCTCCAGTTCACCTCTCTCGACTGCCACCGCAATCAGCGCCTTGGCGATTGTGGATCGCCATGCGCCACTGGCGGGCGGACGGATTGTCGACGAGCAGCGCGAATGCGCGCTGAGTGAACTTATTATCGGCAGCTTGCGTTGGCTCGCCAAACATCAAAACACTGACGGCGGCTGGGGCGATACCGACCTGAGCCCGTCGAACATTGCCGCCACGATGGTGGTCCGCGCCGCCTTCGCGCTGACCTGTACGCCCGCCGGACATCCGGGTCTCTTGGAGCGAGCCGACGCTTACATCGCCGCGCAAGGCGGCGTGAAAGGACTCAAGCAACGCTACGGCAAAACGCTCGCCGCGCCGGTGCTCGCGAACTACGCGCTGGCGGGACTCGTGGATTGGAAACAAGTGCCGGCGCTGCCGTTTGAGGCCACACGGCTGCCGTGGCAGTTGGCCAAGCTCCTGCGCTTGCCCCTGGCGGGCTATTCGATTCCGATGCTGGTGGCGGTAGGGCAAGCCCGACATTTTTACCGCAAGCCGGCCAATCCGATCGCGCGCATCTTGCGCGACGCGACGTGCGAATCGAGCCTGGTGAAGCTGGAAGAGCAGCAGCCGTCGAGCGGTGGATTTCTGGAATCGACGCCGCTGACGAGTTTCGTGGTCATGTGCCTGGCGGCAATCAATCGCGCGGACAATGTGGTCGTTCGCCGCGGCGTGGAGTTTTTGCTCGCAGGGGTGCGGCCCGATGGCAGTTGGCCGCTGGGAGCGAACCTGGCGATCTGGAACACGACGCTGGCCGCCGGCGCGCTGGCCGCGGCCGGTGAAGATCCCCGCGAATCGCAATGTTGGAATTGGCTGCTGAGCTGCCAGCTTCGCACGCGCGATGCCAGTGGCGCAGAGATTGGCGGCTGGGCCTGGACCGATCTGCCAGGCGGAGTTCCCAACAGCGACGACACGGCGAGCGCGCTGATTGCCCTGCGCGCCGCATTCGACGCTGGCATTCGCACGGAGGAGATCGTCAGTGCGGCCCAGGCCGGCGTGAACTTTCTACTGACACTGCAGAACTCCGATGGTGGCTGGCCCTTGTTCGGCCGCGGCTCCGGCGGATTGCCGTTCGACACGAGCGGGGCCGACATGACCGCGCGGGCGCTGCGAGCACTCAAAGCCTGGCAGCAGAGCGTGCTATCCGACGCCTCGCTTGCCGAAACACGGCGAGCAGACCTCGATCGCCGAATCAGCGTGGCCCTCGATGCGGGATTGCGGCACCTTGTGGCGACGCAGGCGCGCGATGGATCGTGGATTCCGTTGCGGTTCGGCAATCCTCATCGTGCAGCTGGAGAAAACCCCGTCTACGGCACCGCGCAGGTGCTGCTCGCGCTCCGCGACCTGGGGCGAATGGATTTATTCGCCGCGCGGCGGGCGCTCGACTGGATGACCGTCAATCAACGCGCGGACGGCAGCTTTGGCGCGGACGTGAAAAGCGGCCCGGCCAGTGTTGAAGAGACCGCGCTCGCGGCGCAAGCTTTGTACGCTTGCGGCGATGCTCAGCCGCAAATCGACGCGGCGATGCGTGCCATGCACTGGCTCGCCAATGCAGTCGAAGCGAACCGGCATTCGGAGTGCGCGCCGCTGGGGCGGTACTTCGGCAAAGTGTGGTACTACGAACGGTTGTACCCGCTCGTGTGGACCGTGGGGGCATTGGGGCCCGCGGCCCGCAAGGCGCTGGCGGCCAAGACGGCGCAGCCGGTGATGCACGCCTCGCAGCCGTAAAGCAGTCTGCCACAGCGGTGAACGCCGACGCCGAGCACGGGTTCAGCGGTTGCCCTTGGCCGCCGACTCGACAGCTCGACCAGAGAATTGCGCACCTGCGCGAGATCGTGCCCTGGCGGTTTTGGAGTTCTGCGGCGTGGCGCGTAGAATGGTGGCACGCCCGCCCCGCAGTGTCCCGCCTGGAGGCCCGCCCGTCGTGAGTGATTCCCGCGCCGTGACGCCCGATCTCGATACATTGATCGCACTTTTCTACCCGCGGCCGGAAGACCTGGGACAATTCGAGGAAGTTGCTTCGCAGGACCTTGCGCGCGACTATCGGATGCTACTCGCCCACGACAGCCACATGACGGTCACTGTCGAGCGGTTCCACAACGACAAGGTGGACGTTCGCGTGCTGGAAAGCCGACTCGACGGCGATCACTATTCACGCAAGATCCTGCTCACGCGGCACGGAGACGGGCAAGTGGTTCAGTTCGGGATCATGCGGCTGGATTTCCGCTGCGTGAATCCCGCGGTGCGGCGCGAGATCGAAAGCCGCGGCACGCCGCTGGGCCGCATCCTGATCGAGCACAACGTGCTGCGCGAAGTGCATCTGACGCGGCTCTATCGCATCACTCCTGGCCCCGACCTTGTGAAGCTGTTTGGCATGCAGCCGGGCCAGTTCACCTACGGCCGGACGGCGATCATTCACTTCGACGGTGAGCCGGCGGTGGAGCTCATTGAGATCGTGACGCCGGTGGAATAGCCACCGCGCTAGCGATAGAACCTTCCCGAAGTATCGGCCCAGCCCACGAGCGGCGTTTCCGGGCCGAGGACGTAGATCTCGACGCGGCGATTGCGGCTGCGGGTGTCGTCCGAGTCATTGCTGGCGATGGGCTGATGCTGCCCGAAGCCCGCCACGCCCATCCGCGATTCGGGAATTCCGCTCTGGCGCAGCCAGTCGGCGACGGCCAGCGCGCGACCGGCGCTCAAGTGCCAGTTGCTGGGATAGCGCGCACGGAGCTCTTCGCCGCGTATCGCCTGGGCGTCGGCATGGCCGACGACCATCAGCTTGAACTCACGTCCGTCGGGCGCGGTAAAGATCTCGGCAATCTCGGCCAGGGCCTGGTCAGCGCTAGGCTTCAGATCCGCCTGGCCGGAATCGAACAGCACGTCGGTGTCGAGCTTGCTGATGCCCGTCTGCGGATCGTATTGCAGAAACGGGTAGCGCTCGGCGAGGGCGGCCAGCCGGGTGCTCATGCCGGCGGGGAGTTGATTGCCGGCCAGCCGGCGGCTCGCGTCGAGTTGCGCGAGTTCTCGCTCAGCCTGGATGAGCTTGTCCTCGGTTTGCCGGTTGTGAATCTTAAGATTCTGAATCTCGGCAAGCTGCGCGCGGTTCTGCTCGGTGAGGATTCGGTTTTGCGATTGCAACGTCGCGGTCTGCGTATTGGAACTGGAGCAGCCGGCGCCAGAGAGTGCCACAGCAGCGCATGTTGCCAGCAACACAGGCAGGGCACGAATGTGGCAATGTGTTAGGTGCATCGATTCGACTCCTTTCGAATCAACGTATTTTGAGTCCGGCGGCTACTCGAGCCTCGGCCGGCAGTTTATTCGCTTAACCTTCAAACCAACTCAGCACCATGTCCATCATGCTGCTGTTGACGCTATAGGCTTCGTTCCAGCTCCACATGTTGCGGAGTAAGTCGAACGTGAACATCCCGCACATCAAGAGAAGCACCGAGCACAAGGCCAGGCTGAGTACGTTCCACAAACTGAACGGGGCTTCGGGCGCAGCGGCCATCATCGGGCCTCCAGCAGCAGCCGGAGCCATGCCCCGGGCGGGCGCGGCCGAAAGTGCCTCGGCGCCGAGCGCCGCGCCTCCGCCAAAGCCTTCGCCCAGATCATCTTCAAGCAGACCACCGCCGCCGCCGTCATCGAGCGCGCCGACGCCGGCTTCTTCAAACTCCACGTCGTCATCAAGGGCGATGACTTGCGAACCGCTGTCCGACTCTTCGGCCGCACCTTCTTCGAGCGGGGTGAGCAGGAAGTCGTCGTCCGATTGATCGTCCGCGCCTTCGACGCCCAGGTCGCCGATGCCGGAAATGCCCCCGTCCGCGCCAGCCGCGGCGGGCGACTCTTCATCGAGCAGCAGGTCGTCATCACCCAGGTTGAGCGAATCGACGATCCCCGAGCCGCCAAGTTCCATGGGAGCCGACTCGAGCGAGAGCCCGCTGTCGGACGGATTCAACAGCGAGATACCGCTATCACCGGTGCGCGAGATGTCACCGTGCGAACTGCCGCCCAGCACGAGATCGTCGTCCACGTCCTCGGCCAGATCGATGGCCGAACCGCCGGCGTCGACGTCGAGCAGGATTTCATCATCGGCCGCGGCTTCGCCCAGGGCGAGTTCATCTTCGTTGGCGAGCCCCAGACCGGAACCTTCCGCGGAACGGCCCGCGCCGATGACGGTCTTGCTTGCGCCGGGGCCATCGGCCGGGGGTACATCCATCAAGATCTTGGAACTAATGCCGCTATCGGCGGCGCTTGGCAGGTCGAGATCGAGCGTATCGAGATCATCGAACATTGGGCTAAGACCGGAGCCAAGGCCCGAGCCACTCTTTGCGCCCGAGCCCTCCTGCAGTCCGGAGCCAATATCGAGCACGTCCGAACCGCTGCTGGGCTCCAGCGTCAAGGCGGAGTCGAGATCGAGGCTGCTATCGCCTTTGGGTTGTTTGAGCTGTATGTCGATGGCGCTATCCGGAGCGAGTGTAATGTCGCTTTCGGCCGGGTTGCGGCTGGGCTTGCCGCCAATGATTGTGCTCGAGGTGCTTTCGTCCGATTGGCCCAACTCGACTTCGCTGAGCAGGATCGAATCGGGGTCTTCGTTCACCTCGGCATAGTCGCCTTCTTCCTCGGCGGAATCGCGATCGGCAATCGCGCGTTCGATTTCCTCGGGCTTGAATTTCCAACTGCCACCGTCGCGATAGCCGTGGATCTTGCCACGGTCGCGCATTTCGCTCACGGTGTCGGTGGAAACGCCCAACATGCTCGCCGCTTCTTCAAGCGTGATGAACTTGCGCGTGGCCATTAGAAATCGTGTTCCCGTTACCGTGCAGCCCGCATGATCCGCAGCGCGCTGCCGGTGCGAATAATCGCGAGGCGCGTCGCCTCTCGATCATCGCAAATTATGGTTGCGTTTCTCGTTCCCGGCCTCCTTGCGGTACCGAATCCGTGAATCGCCAGCCGGCGGGTTTACTGCTCGATCATCGAGCGAATCTCACCCGGCAGCGGATGTGTCGCGTTAAACTCGTTCATCTGCAAGTCCCAGTGGATGCGGCGGACGCTTTTGAGCGTAACCTCTCCGGTCGCCAGCGAGACGTGATACACACTCATCGCGCGGGTCGCAGGATCGATCACAGTCACTTGCTGGTGCTGGCCGCCTGACGTTGCCGACAAGGCGATCAGCCCCTCGCCGCCGACAGCAGTAGTACCCGGAATTCCCGCGGGCAAGGCTTCGCCAGGACCCGCGGCCATGACTAAAGCCGCGACACCAAGAGTTGCAATTGCGCCCAGACCGACGACCGCCATTCTCATAAGTGACCTTTCACTTTAGGAGGTTTGCGGCAGTCCGGGCGAACTGTATTCATTGTAAAAGCCGGAGCTGCCAATTCAACAAAAATCCGCTCACAAACGGGTGCCGCCTCGCGCATTAGCTCGTTATCTCATAAGCAGATGCGTCGACGCCTCGACATCCGCCGGGCGGCCTCCGAAGGAGTCAAGACCCGCAGAATCCTTGTAGCCCCTACCGCGGGCGAAAAACGCCGCAGTTTGGAGACGAGTATCTTGCGGAATCCCAGGTGTCCGAACGGACCTTCGTACGACGGGAAAATTAGGGCGGCACTCTAGGCCCATGCCCGCTGGAAAGCAAGATCAACTGCGTTCTGGCCGTTACGGGGGCCAGCCATCGGCGATCTCGCGCAGCAAAAGAATCCCTCGACAAAGCCAATTGCTGTGCCACCGGCCACTCCCGAACGACTGGCCAAGGTTCTACAATTTCCTCGCGGGCCGGCTGCGAGGGTGGCCGCTGGCGGACATAACTCGGCTTGCACGAAGCTGCTCGGCCTCCACAAGGGCGCTGGGCTCTCCAACCGGAACGAGGACCACGTGATCGCAGACGGAGTGCGAAAAGACAAAGACATTGCCGTCCTGTTCAGCGGTGGGCTGGACAGCGCCGTACTGGTGGGCCAACTGCTAGCGACCGGCCGGCGAGTATGGCCGCTGGCGATCGACTGCCAGTGGCATTGGCAGCCCGCTGAATTGCAAGCGGCGGGACGCTTTCTGGCGGCGATTGAGAATCCCCGGCTCGAGCCGTTGGTGGTCCTGCAAATGCCGCTAGCGGACCTGTACGCCGATCACTGGAGCATCACGGGTCGCTCCGTGCCGGGCGCCGCGGAGCCGGACGAAAACGTTTACCTGCCCGGACATAACCCGCTGCTGCTCGTGAAGGCCCAGGTCTGGTGCCGGCTGCACGGAGTCAGCCAGTTAGCGCTGGGGGCGCTGGCGAGCAATCCGTTTGCCGATTCGACCGACGAGTTCTTCCGCACTTTTCAGGCAGCCATGGACCGGGCGGTTTCGGGCCACGTGGAGCTCGTCCGTCCGCTGAGCCACTTGAGCAAACGGCAGGTGATGCAGCTTGGCCGCGAGCTGCCGCTGGAGTGGACTTTTTCATGCCTTTCTCCAGTCGGGGGCGAGCATTGCGGCCGCTGTAACAAGTGCGCCGAGAGGCGGCAGGCATTTCGCGTGGCCGAGATGACCGATCGCACACACTATGTCGCCGAACAGCCGCTAGCGGCGCCTATTAACTAGTCACTAAGCCAAGCTTACCGACCAGAAAAGCCCATTCGCTACAAGAAGGCACGCCCCGAATGTTTCGAGTCACTCGCGAGATCGACTTCTGTTACGGCCACCGCCTGCTGAATTACGCCGGCAAGTGCCGCAATCTCCACGGGCACAACGGCCGGGCCGTGATTGCCATCGAGTCCGCTTCGCTCGACGATCTCGGCATGGTGATGGATTTTTCCGAGATCAAGCGGGTCGTGAGCAACTGGATCGATGAAAATCTGGATCATCGGATGATCCTGCATCGTGACGATCCGGCGCGAACGGCGCTCGAGAAGCTGGGCGAGCCGCTCTATCTGGTCGACACGAATCCCACGGCGGAGAACATCGCCAAGCTGATCTTCGACTATGCCCGGAGCCAGGGCTTTCCGGTGGTCGAGACGATCCTGTGGGAGACGCCGCGATGCTTCGCGACGTACACGGGGTAGCAATAAAAACAGTCCGGGAGGCCCGAGTTGGGCCATCACCGGACCGTTAATCCCCCCTGGGAATATCGCGAAAAAGGTTCCTGGCACCGTTTTCTGGAAAAGGTTCCTGGCACCGTTTTTGTGTCGTGCGTTGCGACCTAAGTGTTATCGGTTGCGTGAGGCCGGGCAGTTAGAGAATCTCTGCGGCTCGAAATCTTTAGCTTTGCGCGGGCTGACTGCAGCACTGGCTCCCAGCCGATAGCGGCCGCACTTCTCGCGGATTGCATTCATAAACTGTAGCGATTGCGCCGATTCTTAGGACAGCGCAACAGGTACGTCGCCAATCGGCCGCCCTGCGCGGGGCGGGCTGCTACAGAATAAGGAGAGCGTCGGGTGAACCAGGTCAATCGAATCGCCCGGGCCATCGTGTGGTCGCCAGTCGTCTGGGGCGGACTTGCCACGCTGGCCGTCTATGTCCCGTTGGAAATCAGTCGCAACTCGGAGCTGCTCGCGGGTTACAGTGCCCATGCCTTCGTGCTCCGTTACTTTGCCGGCCACTGGGCGGAGTACGTCACGGTCGCGATGTTCTGCATTGGCGTGGCGTCGCTCCTTCTGAAGGTCATCAACGTGGTCGGACAGACGATGATCCTCTCCGAGCCGATGCTGGATGCGATTCCGCCCGGCGGACAGGACGTGGCCCATTGCGAGAACCTGCTGGCGCGGCTCGCGAAACTCCCCGATTCCTGGCAAGACAGTTACCTGGTGCGGCGTCTGCGCGAAGCGCTCGAGTTCGTGTACCGCAAGAACTCGGCCGCGGGGCTCGACGAGGAGATTCGCTACCTCTCGGACCTCGACGCGGGGCGCATGCAATCGTCGTACGCCCTGGTATGGTTCGTCGTCTGGGCCGTACCGATCATGGGCTTCCTGGGCACGATCATTGGTATCACGGGCGCCGTGGGCAATCTCAGCCCCAAGGCTCTGGAAGCCTCGCTTTCGGGCGTGACCAGCGGCCTGGGCGTCGCATTCGACACGACGGCCCTGTCGCTGTCGCTGTCGATCGTGCTGATGTTCGTGAAGTACTTTGTTGAACGCTATGAGAGCCAACTGCTCTCGCAGGTCGACGAGCGAGCCAACGCGGAACTTGTGGGACGATTTACCGACGCCGACGCCTCGGCCGATCCAGACGTGAACATCGTGCGGCGGATCGCGGAGAACGTGCTGGGCGCGCTCGACAAGGTGGTGGTCCGGCAGGCTGAAATTTGGCAGCAGAGTCTGCGGGCGATGTACGAGCAGTGGGCGCAGCAGACACAAGCCTCGGCCAAGGTGATTGAAGCCTCGCTCGCCGGGGCCATGAACCAGAGCGTTGAACAGCACGCCCTGACGCTGGCGAGCGCCGAACGCGCGATCGCGGCCGAAAGCCGCGAGCATTGGCAAGGCGTTCAGCAAGCCCTGCTGCAAAATGCCGCGGCCGTGGCCAGCCAGCAACGCGAAATGACTCGCCAGACGGAGCTGCTGTCGCAAGTGGTCGGAGCGTCGGATCAGGTGGCCCGGCTCGAGTCGGAATTGAATCGCAACCTGTCGGCGCTGGCCGGCGCGCAGCACTTTGAAGAGACGGTCATTTCGCTCTCGGCGGCCATCGGCCTCTTAAGCACACGGCTGTCGCCGGCAGATGCCGCGCGGATTGATCTTAACAGCGGCACCCGAAAAGGCCAGGCGGCATGAGCAGGCGCGGAGGTGCCAAACCTGCGGGCATTCAACTCTTCCCGTTCCTCGCCGTGCTGATCTGCACGATGGGAGCGCTGGTGGTGCTGTTGCACGCCTTTGCCAGCCATGGCAGGCAAGAGGCTGAGAAAGCGGCCGAAGCCAAGAATCGCGCGCAACAGGAGCAGGACGAGCTCGATGCCGACTACTTCCGCTGGCGTTCGGCACATTTGCGCGAGACGCGCGACAAGACCAAGTCCGATCTGGAAGCCGAACGTTTGAAGCTGAGCCATATTGAAGAGCATCAGCGACGGCTGGAAGGGCGGCTGGCGGAGCTGAAGATCGCGGCCATTGAACTGGAAAAGACCGGCGAGGCCACGGCCAGTGAGCAGTCGCAGAAAGAAGCGGAACTGGCCGAAGTTCAGGCAGAGATTCAACGCGTGCGAACCGCGATCATCGGCGCGCGTGACAAGGGTAAGTTTCAAGCGGTGAACTATTGTGTCGTGCCGTATGACGGAAAGTATGGCACACATCGCCGCCCGATCTACATCGAGTGCCGCGGCGATCGGATGATCCTGCAGCCCGAGGGAGTCAGCCTCTTGCCGGACGATTTTCTGGGAGACTTCGGTCCGGGCAACCCGCTGTCCGTTCTGCTTCGTGCCCAGCGAGAGTACCTGGCCAAACAAACGTCCGCCGGCAAACTGGAGGACGAGCCTTATCCACTACTGCTGGTTCGGCCGGACGGAATCGCGACCTACTGGTATGCACGCCAGGCCCTGGATGCGAGCGGTTCGGAGTTTGGCTATGAGTTGGTGTCCGCCGACTGGGACTTTGTGTTCCCGCCGGTCGATGCCCAATTGAAGGCGCTGACGATTGAAGTGCTGGTGGAAACGCGCCAGCGGATGGCGGGCTTTGTCGCCGCGCAGAAGCAACTGCTCCGCGCGAGGTCTCGACCGAGTTACCATGCGGACGGTCCCGGCAGCATCAGCCGCGAGTCAGGGAGTGAAGCAGGTACGAGCACCTGGGCTCATATGCAAAACGGAGCCTTTCAAGGCGGCAAGGGTGAAGGCACCAAAGGCGGATTGCCGCTCGGCGCCAGCGACAAGCAGCTTCGGTCGACAGGCCCTGGCGAATCACTAGCTCAGGGCGAGACCCCCTACAGTTCGACAGCAACTGGGCCCGAAGGCACGCCCAGCACGGAGAATCCTGCCTCTGGCGCGGGCCGTGCTGCCTCCGCTGCGGACAAGCCTGGAGAGCCGTGCGCGGATCCCCTGGCTCAGGGCACGTCTCCTTATGGCAAATCCCAGGCACCTGACGATCAAACGGGCACGAACTACGACCTGATGTCGAGTACCGTCGAAAACGGTGTCAAGGATGCTGACGCCTTCTCCCGCGAAGCTGCCGACGGCGAGCAGGCCGGCGGGGCGCATAATCCCGATGCACCCAAGGGAACCAAGGGCGGCACCTCGACGACGCCCAGCGACAGCGTCAACATGCATCTCAGCAAGGGTGAACAGTCTAAAAAGAGTATTGCCGCCACGCGCGGCCACGGCTGGGGCGTACATAGCGAAGTGGGAAGCGTCGGCGCGACACGGCCCGTGCTCGTGCGCTGCTCCGCCGACAAGCTCGTGATTGTGTCGGACATGCCCAGGATGCCGTCACAAGAGATTCCCTTGCAGTCGGCAACCGAGGACGCCATCGACTCGCTCGTCTCGGGCGTCCGCAAACAGACTCGCAGTTGGGGCACCGCGGGCCGAGGCATGTACTGGAAACCGACCCTGGTCATCGAAGTTCTGCCGGGCGGCGAACAGCGATTCAACGATATCCAGCAGCTTTTGACCGACAGCGGTTTTGACGTGAAGAAGCGCGGCAACTCGCCGCCCGCGGGACAAGCGATTCGGCCCACGCAGCAGCAATAGACATCCATCGAGAAGCCATCATGGCACGACGACACGGAACCGAACCGGAAGCCGCCGGCGCCGACTCGTTTCTCGACGTGATCACGAATATCGTCGGGATTTTGATCATCCTGGTGATGGTCGTGGGCGAACGCGCCAAGTTTTCACCCGTGCCGACGAAACCCGAGCAATCGGGCGTTGAGCTCGGGGCTGCCCGCGACGAGGCGTTGCTCATCGAGCAGGACGTTCACGAATTGCAGACGACGATTCTCCGCGTGAACCAGGAGGTACAACTCCGCGCACATGAACGGAGTCAGATTCAGACGCTGGTCTCCGCGGTCGAACGTGAGTTGAGCGAGAAGCAACAAACGCTTGGCGAAAAGGCGAACGCCCAGTACTTGATCAACCGCGACCTGGCGGTCGCCAAGGACGCCCTGGCGAGAATGAAGGCTGAGCTCGACCTGACGGACCAGACGCCCGCTGCCCAAACCGTCGAGATTAAGAGCTACCCCACGCCATTGGGCGTCAAAGTCGAAGGCAGACAGGTGTTCCTCCAACTGCGACACGGACGGGTGTCGGTCGTGCCAATCGACCTGCTGATGGCGCGGTTCAAGAACATGATGCGAAACAAAATGAGCGGCCTCGGCTCGCCGGAAATGAAGGGAACCATCGGCCCCTTCGAAGGATACTACCTGCACTACGAACTCGGGCGAAGTATCGGACCGCAAGGGCCATCGTTGGATCTTATGCACGCTGACTTCGTTCCGGTCAACGAGCAAGTCGGAGAGCCCGTGGACGCCGCGCTCCGCGAAGGTTCAGAGTTTCGAATTGCACTCTCGCAAATGTCTTCCGACCTGTACACCATGACTCTGTGGACGTCAGCCGACAGTTTTTCGGAGTACTCGAAGGTAAAGCAAGAATTGACCGAGTTGGGCTTCTCCGTGGCCGGTTGGCCGCTGGAGGATGGCCAGCCGATCAGTGGATCGCCAAACGGTCGAGCCGCCACGAAGCAATAGATGTGCTCAACAGTTCGTCGAGTCACCTTGCTCCGTCGCGGCCACGATGCCGGCCTCAAGCGTCGTGCAGATCCGGTCGAGCTCCGCGAGTGTGACTGACAGCGGCGGGAAAATCACCAGCACACTGCCGAGCGGTCGGGCCAGAACCCCCTGCCCTCGCGCGTAGTCGCACACGGCCATGCCCCGCTTTTGCTCCCAAGGGAACGGCTCGCGCGTTTGCCGATCGCGGACCAGCTCGATGGCGCCGATCAAGCCGCGCTGCCGAACGTCGCCGACGTGCGGATGCTGGCTGATGCGTGCCAGATGCTCGGCCAGCCGTTCGATCTTCTCCGGCAGCCTGGCCAGCGTTTGTTCTTCTTCGAACACGTCGAGCGTCGCCAGTCCCACGGCGCAGCCCAATGGGTTGCCGCCGTAGGTATGGCCGTGAAAGAAGGTTTTTGAATCCGCGTAGGTGCCGAGGAACGCGTTCCAGACTTCGGTCGTGGTGAGCGTGGCGGCGACGGGCATGTAGCCACCGGTGAGGCCTTTGGCCAAGCAGAGGAAATCAGGCGTGACGTTTTCCTGCTGGCAGGCGAACATCGAGCCGGTGCGGCCGAAGCCGACGGCAACTTCGTCGGCGATCAAGTGCACGTCGTACTTCCGCGTGAGCTCGCGGACCGCGGCCAGGTAGCCCGGCGGATGCATAATCATGCCGGCGGCGGCCTGGATCAAAGGTTCCATCACGACGGCGGCAACTCGCTCGTGCTCGCGGGCGAGCAGCTCTTCCATCTGGCGCACGTAGTGAGCCAAGGCATTCTCCCGTGTCACCCCGACCGGCAGGCGATACGTGTCCGGGGCTGGGGCGCGAAGCACGGGAAACAGCAGCGGATCGAACATCGCATGGAAGCGAGCCACGCCGCCGACGCTGACGCTGCCCAGCGTATCGCCGTGGTAGGCATCCGCCAGGGCGATATAAGTCGTCTTGTTCGGCCGCGGATCGGTGCGCTGCCGCCAGTACTGCAGCGACATTTTGAGCGCGACTTCGACGGCCGTCGCGCCACTGTCTGAGAAGAACACATGCTCGAGCCCCGCAGGCGCGATTTCGGTCAGTCGCTTGGCCAGCTTGATCGTCGTAGGATTCGACGAGCCGAGTGATGTGACGTGAGCCACCTTGTCGAGCTGCTCGCGCAGGGCCGCGTCGAGTCGCGGATGCCGGTGGCCGTGCACGTTGCACCAGACGCTGGCACAGGCATCGAGATACTCGCGGCCATCAACGTCGACGAGCGTGCAGCCTTCGGCGCTCTCAAAGATCAGCGGCTCGTATTCGGCCATCTGGGTAAAGGCGTGCCAGACGATCTCGCGATCCCACTTGCGCAGCTCATCGAGCGAAGGCTCGCGATTCGTGGACGTTGCCGGGGTCAACATGTCGCCTCCGCCTGTTGTGCCGCTCAAGGCTGGGCGGCTACCAGGTGACTTTAACCGGCGTGCCAGCTTTGACGCCCAACATCAGCGAGGCGTTCTCGCCTACAATGGCCAGCTCCAGCCGGCCCGTCGAACCGACCAGCGCGATCAGCGTCATCTCGGGCTGATCGCTGTAGGTGCGGAAGATGCCGCGTGTCTCGTGCTCGTCGCAAAAGATCGCGACTTCCTCCTCACCACGAGGAACATTCGCCAGGGCGTCTTCCGGGATATTCGTGATCAGATTGCCGAACGAGTCGATCGACTCGACCGCGCCCTCGATTTTGTTTCCGGCCACGCGAGCCTCCGTCCAATCCAAGCGTTCGATGTCCGCCAGCACCGGCCCCAGCTGTGCGGGATCCAGCCCCAGGCTCAGCCTTGCCGCCACGGGCGCCATGATGTCGCGCCCGTGGAAAGTCGACGAGACCCGCGGCAACCAGAACCCGGGCTCCTCGACCGCAATGATTGTAGAGGGATGCTCCCGCAGCGCCAAACAACTTAATAATCCGTTGTCCGGCGCTACGAAATGCTGCTCGCCGAAGCGCACATACACGATCTTTCGATCAGAACCCACTCCCGGATCGACCACTGCGACGTGAATCGTGCCTGCTGGGAACCAGGGCGCAGCCTGAGCCAGCGTGAGCGCTCCGGCGCGGATGTCCTGCGGCGGAATCGCGTGTGAGATATCGACGAGCTCCGTGTCAGGATTGATCGACAGAATCACGCCTCGCATGGCGGCCACATAGGGGCTACCGACGCCAAAATCGGTGGTGAGCGTGATGATGCGCCGCATCGAAATCTCGAATGCACAACCTGGCCAGCCGAGGGCGAGGAGAGATCGTGGCTCCTCACAATGATGAAGTATAGCCCCGCGAGGACAGGTCGCGCAGCAACCCGCGCGACTCGCGGCCTGGCTACATTTTGCCCACGAGCTCGACCACCAGCTCGCGGAAACGGCCCGGATTGATGTTGGGGTTCTTCTTCTTGGCCTGACCGATCAGGTTGCCGGCGGCTTGCGGCTTGCCGCCTTGAATGTCGGCCACGATCTTTGGATTGGCCGCGATCAGCTCCTGGCACAGCGCGATCAGTTCGCTTTCGTCAACCTTCTCGATCCCCTGGGCCTTCATCACGTCGGCCGCGCTCTTGCCGGAGGCGACCATCTCGAGAAACACCTCGCGAGCACGGCTGGTGTCGATCTCGCCCTTTTGTATCGCGGTGAGTAGCTCGCCGAGTTGCTTGGGTCGCATCGCGAACGCGGCGGGCTCGACCTTCTGCTCGTTGAGCGTGCGCATCACGTCCTGTTGCACCCAATTGCTGGCCAGCTTGCCGTCGCCCACCAGGTCCGCTAGCTCAACGTAATAGTCAACGAGCCCCCGCCCCGCACTGACCAGCACGTCGCTATCGTAGGGCTTGATGCCGTATTTTGCTTCGAGTCTCGTTCGCATCTGAGCCGGCAGTTCGCCGAGCGAGGACTTGACCGCCGCCAGTTCTTCTTCTGTCGTCACCACCGGCACCAGGTCCGGATCGGGAAAGTAGCGATAGTCGCTCGACTCTTCCTTGTGGCGCTGGCCGCGGGTGATCATCGCCGTGTCGTCCCAGCCGCGCGTCTGCTTGGGGACTTCGCCCAGGCGCTGGCCGGTTTCCTGCCAGACTTCCCAGTGGCGAACGGCTTCGTACTCCATCGCCCGCTCGACAGCCCGGAAGCTGTTCATGTTTTTGACTTCGACGATCGGCGTGGCGACTTTGCCCTCGGGGGTGTCGACGTGCAGGTTTATGTTGGCATCCACCCGCAGGCTGCCTTCCTGCATGTTGCAGTCCGAAACGCCGAGGTACGTGAGCAGCAGCTTGAGCTCTTGCAAGTAAGCCTTGGCTTCGGCGGGCGAACGCATGTCCGGCTGGCTGACGATCTCCAGGAGCGGCGTGCCGGTGCGGTTCAGGTCGATTTTGCTGTCGGCCTGACCGGCGACCTCGTCGTGCATGCTCTTGCCGGCATCTTCTTCCAGATGCGCGCGGATGATGCCGATGCGCTTCGGCTCGAAGCGGCCTTTCGGATCACTGATTTCGAGGTGGCCGTCGTGCGAGAACGGCAGATCGTACTGACTGATCTGGTAGCCCTTGGGCAGATCCGGATAGTAGTACTGCTTGCGATCCCACTTTGTGAACCTGGCGATCTGGCAATTGAGCGCGATGGCCGTCTTGAGGCCGAGCTGAAACGCCTCGCGATTCATCACCGGGAGCGTGCCCGGCATGCCGATGCAGATCGGACAGGTCTGCGTGTTCGGCGGGGCGCCGAACTTCGTGCTACAGCGGCAGAACAGCTTGGTGCGCGTGGCGAGCTGCACGTGCACTTCAAGGCCGATGATGATCGTGTAGGGTTCGCTCACGTCGTTTGCACTCAGGCTTTGGGAACCATCGCCGGAAACTGCTGATGCCAATCCGTGGCTTGCTGGAACATGTGTGCCGCGCGGAGCAGCCGCTCTTCTTCGAACGGCGGCGCCTGAAGCTGCAGGCCCAGCGGCAGGCCACGGCTGGTTCCGCAAGGAATGGAAATGCCGCCGATGCCGGCCAGGTTCGCGCTCACCGTGTACAAGTCGACCAGGTACATCGAGAGCGGGTCATCGACTTTCTCGCCCAGCTTGAACGCGGGGCTGGTCGTGACTGGGCCGACGATCACGTCGACTTCGCCGAAGGCCGCATCGTAGTCCTGGCGGATCAGCCGGCGAACTTTGAGCGCCTTGAGGTAGTAAGCGTCGTAGTAGCCGGCGCTCAGGGCGTACGTGCCGAGCATGATCCGGCGTTTCACTTCGGGGCCGAAGCCTTCGGCGCGGCTACGGCGATACATGCGGACCAGCGGGTTGTCGAGCGCCTCGGCCGCAGCGGTCTTACCTGCGGCGATGAGCTTGTTCCGCTCTTCGGCGAGCTCGGCGACCATTTTCTTTTCATCGGTCCGGTGGCCGTAGTGCACGCCATCGTACCGGGCCAGGTTACTCGAGGCTTCGCTGGGGGCGATGATGTAGTACGTCGCCACGCCGTACTTGCCGTGCGGCAGCGAAACGTCCTTCACCGTGGCGCCGAGCGACTTGTAAACCTCGACCGCGTCGCGGACCGCCTTTTCAACCTCGGGCTCAAGCCCTTCGCCAAAGTGCTCGCGCACCAGGCCGATGCGCAGATTCTTGAGCGGCTGCTTGACGGTTTCGCTGTACTTGGGCACTGGCAGATCGACCGATGTGCTGTCGAGCGGATCGTGACCAGCGAGGACTTCGAGCAGCAAGGCCGCGTCTTCGGCCGTGCGAGCGAGCGGACCGATCTGGTCCAAGCTGCTGGCGAACGCAACGAGTCCAAACCGGCTCACGCGGCCATACGTCGGCTTGAGACCCGTCACTCCACACAAAGCTGCGGGCTGGCGGATTGAACCGCCGGTGTCCGTGCCGACCGAGAGCGGCGCCATGCCGGCCGCCACGCAAGCCGCGGCGCCACCGCTGGAACCGCCCGGCGTGCGCGCGAGATCCCAGGGGTTGGCCGTTTTCTGATAGGCGGAGTTCTCGGTCGAGCCGCCCATGGCGAACTCGTCGAGGTTGGTCTTACCGATCAGGACCGCATCGGCCGCTTTGAGCTTCTTGATCACCGTGGCGTCGTACGGCGGCCTGAAGTGCTCGAGCATCTTCGAGCCGCAGGTGGTCGTCTCGCCCTCGGTGCAGAGCAGGTCCTTGATCGCGACCGGCAAACCGCCGAGCAGGCCGAGCGGCTTCTTCGCCTTGCGGCGCTCGTCGATCTCTTTCGCCCGGGCCAGCGCGGCCGCCGGATCGACGCGGAGGAAGGCCTTCACCTGGCCGTCATGCTGCTTGATCTGGTCGAGATGCGCCTGGGTGAGCTCGACCGAAGTGACTTCGCCGGCATTGAGTTTGGCCAGCAACTCCGTGGCGCTTTGGCGAAGAACGGACATGGTTTATTCGCCCAGCACGGCGGGGACCAGGTAGAACTCTTTGTCGTGGTGCGGAGCGTTCGCCAGGGCTGCTTCGCGAGGCAGGCTTGGCCGGACTTCATCGGCGGCGAATACGTTGTGCACTTCCAGCGCGTGTGCCATTGGCTGCACTTCGTCGGTCCTTAGCTCGGCCAGCTGCTCGACGTAGCCCACGATCTGGACCATCTGCGTGGTCATCCGATCGAGCTCTTCGGGCGTGAGCTCGAGCCGAGCGAGGAGGGAGACCTTTTCGACGTCGGCGCGAGAGAGCATGGCGGGAGAGACAAGGGGTTAGGTGATGAGGATTAGGGGTTAGAAAACTGAAGCAAGAACCTGGGGGCAGGTTCGAGTCTCGCCGGGAGTCGGAAGGTTCTAATGCCTGACCCGCAGCCCCTAAACCCTAACTAGCCTTGGCCGGCTTGCCGGTGGGGAGCTTGAACGGCGCGTTGCGAATGCGCTTGGTCACAGCTCCGCTGCGGATGCACTGGGTGCAGACGCGCATGGACTTGTTGGTGCCGTTGGCAGTGGTGACGTGCACCCGCTGCAGGTTGGGCTTGAACTGGCGGCGCGAGATGCCGGTCACCTTGGTACCGACGCCACCCAGGTACTTGGCCTTACCGCGGATGGTCACCTGGTTGCCCAGCGAGGGCGCCTTGCCACAGATTTCACATTGCTTCGACATCGGACGAACGCCTTCGTTATACGGACTACCCGTGAAAAATCGCAAAACCGCCAGTATACCGAGTTTAGGTGGGCACGCAAGGCTCGTTTGGGAGCGGGAGTGGCGTGGGTAAGAGGCTGTGGTGGAAGAGATTACGCCATCCAGCGACGGCAATCTGCCATGTGCCGGTAGTGTCTTAACAGTTGTCAGTGTGTTGCTGGCCGGGAGAGGGCTACTGTTCCCTGAACTGCCGGTTGGGATAGGCCCGTGAGACGGCGGCGCGGAACTCCTTAGTCTTTCTCTCCAGCTCTGCCGCCAGTTCAGTTGGAAACTCAGCCGAGTCTTGTAGCGATTTTCTGTAGCGGGATTGAAGTTGCTCGACTTCCTCCTGGAGCTTCACTGCTTGGCGGATGTCTGCGAGTTCGCCATATTGCGGCTCGAACGGCCAGCGGGGATTAGTAGTTGCTTCGCTCATGGGGGTATTCTAGCAGCTTTATTTGGGTCTTTTGTGCCGGTGTAAACACCCGGCATGAACAGCGACGATCTCAGCCGCGATCAGTACCAGCGACTGGCCCAACAGATAGGCCCGATCCTGCGAGAATCGAACCGATCGGTTGCCGGGGCTCATCCGAGAAGCCGCAGACGCCGTGCATCGACTGTGGGTCCACTGCCCAGAGACGGCTGGTTTGAGTCGGCCGCGACACGACGGTAGATTCCGGTGCCTAGAAGGGGGCTGTTACTTCGTAGGGAGTGTTAAATCGGTCGGTCCGCATGCCCTGCGGCAGACGGACACGCCTCGAATGTGAATTGCCGTCGACAATGACCAGCAATTCCCCCTCGATACCACATGGCAGTTCGCGCGGCTGTACGACTACAAACCAACTTTCATTCGATTTCGCCAGACGGATTCGTTCGCCAGCGGTGACAAAGAACCCCTCAACCGTAGCTGAGTAACCGTTTTCGTGGTGGACGCCCATGTTGAATCCTCAGCTTCTTGCCCGAGTACATGAGTATCTTAGTCGGATTGAAGAACCAGTAAAGCTCAAGGATTTTCTGGGACAAGGAACTGACGGCGCGGTTTGGTCGACGACCCGAGGCACAGCGGTAAAGGTGTTCGAGTACCTCGCGGGCTTCGCAAACGAACGAGACACCTACCTCCGGCTAGCCGAATACGGTGTCACAAATAAGCTCAACGAATTCTGGATCCCAGAACTGCGCGGCTACGACGACGAATTGATGGTCGTTGAAATGGAACTCATGCAGACCCCTCCTTTCATCATCGACTTCGGCAAGGTGCGGATCGACCGGCCGCCGGAGTTCTCGGACGACGTGCTCGAGTATCACGATCGTCGCGGGCGCGAGCAATTCGGAGAGGACAATTGGAAAGCCGTGCAGCGTTTGATGTCGGCTCTCGAGAGCTTTCAGATTTACTATCTCGATCCGCGGCCACACAACATCGTGTTTCCCATCGACGAACAACGCACCCAGAGTGATTCACCCTTGGAGTAGTACGACCATGCGAATCGCGTTTGTCTGTCTCGTCGTTTGGCGTGTGCTTTCCGCCACGGCCCTGGCCCAAACAAGCGCTCCCGACATCTTCGATCGCACCATCCTCGCCCAGCCGTTCGACAAACAGCCGTTTCGCGAGATTCGCATCCCGAGCTGGGTGCAAGACACCATCGGTTGCGGGTACACGCTGTCGGTGATGGATAGCGCGGCCCGCGAGCGTGCGGCGAAGCATGGCGTGACGATCAGCGAGATGGGCTTCGTCGATCCGTTCTACGCCTATTACGACAGCAAGCTCTTGGAACGTCGCAGTCCGCACGTGCCGCTGGATCGGCTGCCGAAAGACATCGCTGAGTACAAACGGCTCGGCGTGCGCATTCTGGGCGTCTATCCGCCGTGTTTGCAAGGCGAGGTGTACGAAAAGCATCCCGATTGGCGGCGCATTTCGACCAACACCACCGAGATCCCGACGATCGATCTCAAGCAGTTTCCGCACGGCGGGATGCTCTGCCTGCTGGGCCCCTATGGCGACTTCTTCATCGATGTGCTCGCGGAGATCGTCACCCAGTTTCCGCAAGTCGACGCCTTCAGCTTCGATGGTCTGCACTATGGCGGCGTCTGTTACTGTCAGCACTGCCGCGAAAACTTCCGCCGCGACACCGGCGCGGAGATTCCCAATCTCGACATGAACGATCCGGCATTTCGACGTTATCAGCACTGGGCCGATCGAAGGATGGAAGACCTCGTGCGGCGAATGCAAACGCGACTCAAGGGGATCAATCCCCAGATCGCGCTCGTCACCTGGACCACGAATGCCGGCCGCTTCGGTCACTTTCGCGACATTCCGCGAAACATGCCGGCCCGGATGAACTTACTACTGGACGCGCCGGACCAGGAGTTCTGGCTGGACGAAACGAACCGCGGGACGACGATCGTGCCGGCGTTCGCGAACGCATACATCTGGGCGGTGACGAATCACCGCGTGGCGTTCAGCGAGCCGTACATCCTCTCGCACGGCAACCCGTACGGCAAAGACAGTTTTCCGCCGGCGGAGATCGAGCGGCGCATGATGCTCGCGCTAACCTATGGCGCGGCGCCGAGCATCGCGGTTGTGCAGCCGGCGAACCTGCAGGACGAGCTGTATGCGATGATGGACGCCGTGCAGGCCCGCAAGCCGTGGCTTACGCACAAGCAGCCCGAGCCGTGGTGCGGCCTGGTGATGAGCGACAACACGCGGAATTTTTATGGGCGCTCGAGTGGCTTGGTCGAAGAGCGTTATCTGGCGGCCGTGTTTGGGACGTTTCGCACCGCGGTGGAGGAGCATCTGCCGACGACGGTGATCAACGATTGGAATCTGACGCCGGAAGATCTCGCCAGATACAAGGTGATCGTCCTGCCGAACACGGCTTGCCTGGACGATACCCAGGTGGCGGCGATCGAGGCTTATGTCAAAGCTGGCGGCGGATTGGTGGCGAGCCTCGACGTGTCGCTGTTCAACGAGTTTGGCGATCCGCGCGAGGACTTCGGGCTGGCCAAGGTGCTCGGCGTGACCTATCGCGGACTGCCGCCGAGCGGAGACGGCGCGTCCCAACCGGAACAGCTCGACGTGAACTTCGCCAAGAGCATCGGGCCCGACTACTGGGAGAAGCGGAAGAACGTGTTCGACTTCCAGCAGGATCCTGCCTCGCTGCTGAACCAGGGGAGAATGACGACCTATGTCGGCGAGCAGAGCGTGACGTTCAAGGGGCCAGCGGTGCGTGTCGCGCCTGCGGCCGAGACCAAGACGATCGCGACGCTGCGGACAAAGACGGCTGGCGCCGAGACGCTACCAGGTGTCATCACGCATGAGTACGGCAAAGGACGGGTGGTCTACTTCGCCGGCGGGCTCGACGCCGCGTACTATCTGTACGCATATCCTTATCAGCGACTGGCGCTCAAGCATGCCATCCAGTGGGCGGCCGGCGGCCCTGTGCCGATAAGCATCGAAGCGCCGATGTGCGTGCACGCGACCGTCATGCGGCGAGTGCGCGACGGCGAGCGACTGGTCGTGCACTTGTTCAACGACGTGAACACGACCTCGCAGCATGCGCTACCGGTGGATGATGTGCCGCTGCGCGAGGAGACCCTGCCGATCCACGACATTCGGGTGACGTTCGGGCCGCACTACCGGATAACCCGCGTGCACCTGGAGCCGGGCAGTAAGGACCTTGTCGTTACGCGAGCGGAGCAGGGCTCGTCGGTGACCGTCCCCCGGCTGGACGTCCACACGATGGTCGTCGCGGAACTTGCGCCCGAGGTTGCCGGCGGCAAGTAGCGATACAACGTCCGCTACGGTGTAAGTTGCACCGCCGCGAGCAGCGAGGCAGCCCGCTCTGCATCCTGGGCGGCGACCTGAAGCTTGGCTTCAATGTAGTTCGACCAGCTTTGATCGGTGGTGAACTCATCGGCCACGAAGGAGCGAATCCCTTGCTCGGCAAGGTAGTTTCTCGCGGCATGAGCGAGAAACGCCTGCGGATATGTTGCAACGGTTTTGAGCTGGCTCATACCTGGAATTGTAGCGGACAACGGCTTCCGCAGGCAATTCGGCAAGCAGCAGGCAGCCCGGTAGTCGCCCGGCTTGGGTCTCGTGGCTACAATAGCCGGGACGTCTGGAGGACACCCCGCGGGTCAACCTGGAAGACCGCCCTACCCTCCCCCACAAAACGCTTGGAATTCATCCAATGCTCTCACTGCTGCTTTCGGCCACCCTTGCGCCCATGGTCCTGGCCGATGTCTCGGTTCCTGCGGGCACACAGCTCATGTATCGCGGCTCGGTCGTCGCGGCCGGCGATGAAGCCACGAACACTCAGAAAGCGTTCGACCTGACGCTGTGGGTGCTGGCGAGCGGCGAGGGAGGCTCGGACGTGGCCTGGCTCGTCGAAGAAAACGGCAGCGGTGCGTTTCCCTGGCCGGCTCGATTCGGCCGCGCGGGTCTCGACAAATCGTATCGCACCACGCAGGCCGGACCGGCGCTGCTGTTCGATCGCGGTGAGGGCGAGAGTGTCGTCAGCGTCCTGTGGCCGTTCTTCACGCACAGCGAACCGCTCACCGCGACGAGTGCCTTTGAGGTCGACAAGTTCCAATATCAGGTTGAACGCCCCGCCAAGCGCGGCGAAAAGCCTGCCTGGCGGATTGGCGTGCGCGATGGCTTTGGCCCCAAGCGCACGCTGTGGGTCGATCAGAAGAGCCCGCTGGTGCTCGACCTGGAAGAGCGTGTGTTCATGGGACGCGGCGACGAATACAAGTTGAAGCTGGAACTGGTCGGCAGTGAATCGCTCGATCAGGAAAAACTCGCCAAGGTCGAAGCAGCGCTCGCCGCGGTCAGCTCGCTGACGGCCCAGCTCAAGCTGCCCGAGCGCGTGCAGGAAATCGTCTGGAACGACGACCAGGTGGCGACGCTGAAGCGCGATCTGCCGCAACTGTTGGCGGCGGCCGAGGGTACGCCACTGGGCGGCCTGGCGAAGGTCGCGGCCCGCGATTTGGAGTTACAGTCGGGACGCAACGACGCCGTGGCAGGCATCCAGGAGAAGTTTATGGGTAAGGTCGTCGAGGAATTTGCTCTACGAGGCTCCAGCGGCGAGTCCTTAAAAGCGGAAGACCTCAAGGGGCAAGTCACGGTCCTGCACTTTTGGGACTACCGCGACGAACCGCTCCGTGAGCCCTACGGCCAGGTCGGCTATCTCGACTTTCTCTACCAGCGGCATCGCCCGTCGGGGCTGCAGCTTTACGGCGTGGCGGTGAATTCGCGGCTGGGAGATGAGTCGACTCGCGGCGCGGCCCAGCGGAGCGTGCGAAAGCTTAAGTCGTTCATGAACCTCAGCTATCCCGTGCTACTGGATAGTGGTGAACTACTCCGTCAATTTGGCGATCCGCGGGTGGTCGGCGCAAGCCTGCCGCTGTTCGTGGTGATCGGTCCCGAGGGAAAGATATTGCACTACCACGTAGGCACATATGAAGTTGAGCGCGACCAGGGGTTGACCGAGCTCGACGCGGTGGTGACCAAGGCTCTGGGCAAAAGCGAATAAGATCTCTACGCTACGCGCCTTTGCAAATCGCCAGCACTTCGTCGAGCACGCGGCCATTGGTGGCAATGCCTTCGGCCGAGTAGATCGTCGGCTTGCCGTGCCAGTCGGTGAGTGTGCCGCCGGCTTCTTCCAGAATCGGCTGCATGGGTGCGATATCCCAGAGGCCCATGATCGGGTCGAGCATCACTTCGGCCCGGCCGGTGGCGACGAGCAAATAGCCGTAGCAGTCGCCCCAGGTGCGGTTGATCCGGGCCGACTGGGCGAGCTTCAGCAGCGCCTGCTGCCGCCCGGGGGTGGGATAGCGAACCTCGCTGGACAGCACGAGCGAATCGGCCAGCCGCGCGGTTGTGTTCACATGCGCTCGCGCCGGCTCACTGCCGCCGCGATGATGCCAGCAACCGCCGCCGGACATCGCGTGCACGCCTTCGTCCAGGGCCGGAATGTAGATCACACCCACGACGCTTCGTCCGCCATACTCGATGGCCACCAGCGTTCCGTAGAGCGGGACGCCGTGGACGAAGCTCTTGGTGCCATCGATCGGGTCGAGAATCCAGCGGAAGCCGGTCGCGCCATTCTGCTCGCCGAACTCTTCGCCGAGGATCGCATCGTCGGCAAAGCGCTCGGCGATCCGCTGGCGGAGGTGTTGTTCTGCTTCGCGATCGGCAATCGTGACCGGCGAGGCGTCGCTCTTGAGTTCGACGGCCAGGTCGGCCCGCTGGAAGTAGTTCAGCGTGTGGCGGCCGGCTTCCTGGGCGATTTTGACGGCCCACTCGTAACGTGCGTGCAATTCGGAGGTGCTCATGGTCACTGAGCGTACCCTGAGCGGCGGCCGGCTGCCAAGGGTGGCGCGTGCGAACGTATCCGGCGACTACTGGCGTCGCTTGGGCGCCGCACGATTCTTGGTGCCCGTTTGGCCGGCGGCTTTACGCCAAACGGGCCCGCGGCGCGGAGCCGGCAAGATCCGAGAGCTTGATGCCGTGGAGTTGCCGCCGAAGGTTTACGGCCACACCCTCCATCGCCTCGCGGAGCTGATGCTGGCGAGCGGCGGAACTGGCGTTCTCAGGCACGGGCAGCTTGGGTCCAAAGGGACCTTCGATCGCTTCAATCACTTCCAGAAGCGAAATGTCCTGGGGACTTCGATCGAGCGAGTAGCCGCCATCAACACCACGTGTGGAGTTGAGGATGCCATGCGTAACCAGACCGCGGAGAATTTGCAGCAGGAACCGCTCGGGCATGTGGCCTTCACTGGCCAGTCGACTGCAAGGGACAGGCCCGGCGGACTGCAACTCGGCGAGTTGTAGCGTGGCTTGGACTGCGTAAATCACTGTGCGGGAGAGTTTCATCCGTCGCTGCCTGAGGAGAGGCCGCCGTGGCAACAGCGCATGGCGCAAGACAGCCAAGCGTTGGACCACATATGAAACGGGGGCTGCCGTCCCGGCGACGGCCGCCATATGACACCGCGACACGACGAAGAAGCACGAAGGGTGGCTTGCTCAACACAGGCAGCTCGGCAGTCAACGAGCTAAACCCCTACCAGTTGGCCAAGCAATTCACCCAAAGGAAATGCTGACGCTCGTAAATCTTGCAGAAAATTCGGCGTGCGTCAAAGCAAATCCGCACCCGTGGGGGGGTATTTGCATAGGTGCGCAAATCTTGTGAGGATAAGGATATACACGGGATGTGCGCAGCCGCCATCTTGTGGATGTTCGCTTTCAATCCCCAAAGAGACTACGAAAGTTTCGCACGTCCGGAAACAAGAAACGCCGCGAGCAACCCCAAGAGGGTCGCCCGCGGCGTTATTCGTCATCGATGAGGGGCACAATGTGGCCGGTCAGCCGACATCTAACTCTTAGCGGTTCTCCATCTTCTGCGCACACTTGATGCACAGCGGAGTGTAGGGAATCGCGTTCAGGCGGGCCTTGCTAATCGGGCCCGAGCATTCTTCGCAGGCGCCGAAAATGCCGTCTTCGATCCTTTCGATGGCGGCTTCGATCGACTCGAGCGTCACCTCGTCCGACTGCATCAGCGTCAGGGTGAACTCTTGTTCGTAGTTGTCGCTACCAATATCCGCCATGTGAATGGGCATGCTGGAGAGGTCGCCATTCGCTTCCGAGCGGGTTTTTCGCAACGCTGCGTCTGCCATGGCGTTAACGTCGCCACGCAGTCGGGCACGCAGGGCCAGGAGTCGTTCCTTGTACACCTTCATCTCAGCCTTCTTCATAGCTGACATCTCCGAGAGCAACGACGGTAGAGCAGAGGGTATCCGATCAGATTGACCCCATTTTGGGGTACTACAAAATCGTCATTCTAAAATCGCGACTCCCGGCTGTCAAACAAACACCCCGCCAATTGCGCTCTGCTAAACTGGGCTGTGGAATGGATTTGCGCGATTGCGTAATCTGCCGCAAGCCGCCCACTACAAACGACTACGGAGTCGTGGCAATCGCAGCGGGCACAGCTAGACATCCGGCCGAACGCTGACTTAGACTAGAGGCGGTTTCGGTGCCCGCCGCCCAGTTCGGCCTGCCCGCTGTTATGCCTCCTGAGGGCATGGCAGTTGGTGCAAGCGTGGCTGAATCTTTGCGTACGCGGCGGGCGAAAAGCCGTCTTTGAGTGAGAATCCTGGCGACGGGGTGGGTCTCGCTCTGGCGTCGAAACTCGTGCTTCTGTACCCCGCCGACTGAGTTGCGGCGTGGGCCATTTGCCGGGGAGCCCAAGCCATTCGCGCCGCCACATTGACCGATCTCGCATATCAACGTTGCATTCGCCCCTCGTGCGCTGCCACCTACGCCATTGACGAGGTGCGCGTCGCCTGCCAGACCTGCGGCAGTTTGCTCGACGTGGTCTACGACTGGGACCGCCTGAACCCGCCGCGCGAGCTTTCTTACTTCGAAAGTAAGTGGTCGCAGCGCTACGATCCGCTGGCACTCAGCGGCGTCTGGCGGTTCTACGAACTACTCCCGTTCGCCAATCGCGAACAGGTGGTCACGATCGGCGAGGGCCAGACGCTCTTGCAGTCTGCGCCCGCCGTGGCGAAGTATGTCGGACTCAAAGGCGCCGGCAAGCTGCTGCTCGAATACGAGGGCATGAACCCTTCGGGCAGCTTCAAAGACAACGGCATGACCGCCGCCTTCACGCACGCGCACACGATTGGCGCCAAGCGTGCCGCGTGCGCGTCGACCGGTAACACCAGCGCCTCGCTCGCGCTCTACTGCTCGGTTACCCACCTGATGAAAGCCGTGATCTTCATCGGCTCGGGCAAGATCTCGTACGGCAAGCTGTCGCAGGCGCTCGACTATGGCGCGCTCACCATGCAGATTGCCGGCGACTTCGACGACGCGATGGCCCGGGTGAAAGAAGTGTCCAGCCAGCTGGGGATTTACCTGGTCAACAGCGTGAATCCGTTCCGGCTGGAGGGGCAGAAAACGATCATGTGCCGCGTGCTCGAAGGACTGCGGTGGGAAGTGCCCGACTGGATCGTCGTGCCTGGCGGCAACCTGGGAAACTCGAGCTCGTTTGGCAAGGCGTTCGCCGAGATGAAAGAGATCGGCCTGATTGATCGCGTGCCGCGACTGGCCGTGATCAATGCCACGGGATCCAACACCCTGCACGAGCTGTACGAGAAGCGCGGCCTGCGCTGGAACGGCGGTGAGCCCGATCAGGCGATTGCCGACGGGTACTACCAGGAGCTCGACGAACACGAGCGGCGGGCTTCGACGATCGCCAGCGCCATCGAAATCAATCGGCCGGTGAACCTCGACAAGTGCCTGCGAGCGCTGGAATTCTGCGACGGCGTAGTGCGAGAAGTGAGCGATCAGGAGATTCTGGACGCCAAGGCCCAGGTGGGCGCGGGCGGCATGGGCTGCGAACCGGCCAGCGCCGCAAGCGTGGCCGGTGCGAAGCTGCTGGTCGAGCAAGGCGTGATCCAGCCGGATGAGCGCGTGGTGTGCATTCTCACCGGACATCAGCTCAAGGATCCGACCGCGACGGTCGCCTATCACACGACGGACCAGGACCAGTTCAACAAGGTGCTGGGGAGCCGCGGCGTCAAGCGCGCGTCGTATGCGAATCGCGCCGTCGCCGTGCCGAACGAGCTGGATGAGATCGTCAAAGCGATCCAGCTTTATAGTTAGAATTCATTCTATAGCCCCCGGCTTTGCCGGCGGGGTCCTATCAGCATATTGACCGGGCACCGAGGGACCGCATGCCACTTAAGCTTGGAATCAACGGCGCCGCCGGACGTATGGGTCAGCGGCTGATTGCACTGGCCAGTGCCGACTCGGAACTGAAGGTCGTGGCGGCAATTGAATACGCATCACATCCGAAACTGGGCACCGATGCAGGCACGATGGCCGGCGTGGGCGCGATTGGCGTGCCACTCGCTGCCGAACTGCCTAAAGAGCTGGATGTTGTAATCGACTTCTCTGTGCCGCAGGCGACGGATTCGATCGTCGCCCGGTGCCTGGAGCGGAAGATTCCGCTCGTCGTCGCGACGACCGGCCTTGAGCCCGAGCAGCAGGACAAGATCCGCGCCGCGGCAAAGCAGATGCCGATCCTGTGGGCGCCGAGCATGAGCCTGGCCGTGAACCTGGCGATGCAGCTCAGCGAGTCGGCGGCCAAGGCACTCAAGGATCATCCCAGCGGGGCGGACGTCGAGATCATCGAGCGACATCATCGCTTCAAGGAAGACGCCCCCAGCGGCACGGCTCTGAAGTTCGGCGAAATCATCGCCGGCGTGATGGGGCAGAAGGATGTTGCGCACGGTCGCTCCGGCAGACCTGGCCAGCGCCCGCACGGCGAGATCGGCTATCACGCGCTGCGCACCGGCGACAACCCGGGCGAGCACACGATCGTGTTTGGCCTGCTGGGCGAAACGCTGGAAATCACGGTGAAGGCGACAAATCGCGACTGCTACGCGCATGGCGCGCTGGCGGCAGCGAAGTTCCTGGCCGGCAAACCGGCGGGGTTGTATTCGATGAAGGATGTTCTGGGGAACTAACATTCGTGCAGCAGTTCCAGGCGAAAGCATTCGCCGGGCTTGAGAAATGGCCAAGTGCGATGAGGGATATCTCTGCGAAGTTTGCGGCGGTGACGTCGCAGGGCTCACCGACAGCGATCTCTATCTGCGCTACGTGATCGGGATGCTCGATCCCGAGACGCTGCACACGACCCGCGAGCGGCACATTCGCTGCAATCCCGTGCTCGCGCAGTACATCGTACACACGGACTTTCCACCGGTCGTGGTCGAAGGGCCGTTCGACAAGCGCACGCTCGACGCGGCCTTCGTCCGCGACCAACAGGTGCTGGTGACGCGCGGCTATGAGCGCCTGCACGAGCTATCGCATCTGGACCTGCCGATCATCGACTATCCGCTGCCCGAGGTTCGAGCGAAGCTAGAACAACAGGCAGGTGGTGGCTGGCGCAAGTCGTAGCAAGTCCACCATCCGGAAACAGCACCAGCCCGAATTGCAGCCGTGGGAACTCCTTGTGGCGGGAGTTCTTCTAGCGTGCGCCTCGGGCTGGCGGATGTCGTTCGCCGGTGAGGGCGAGCGCACTATCGAATCGGCGGTACTCACTCTGTAGAAGTACGTCCGTGAGATGAGGGGAGTTCGGCGCGCCACCAAGACAGGATAACGAGCGGTGGATTGCAAGCTTTGTGCCGAAGATTCCGGCACACAATTGGATTCGTCTACAGCCGGAGAGGATATTCCCCTACTCCGCGACGGCAGCCAGCGCGCCGTGCACGACGACTTCCTCGCCGAGCGCGGCCGGCACGATGCGGTATTTCTCACGCAAGGGTGGAAACACGTAGCGCGCTACATGTGCGCGGAGTGGCGTGAAGAATCGCTGCTCGCCGCTGAGTGAAACTCCGCCACCGATGACGACCACTTGCGGTGACGTGAGCGTCAACGCCTGAGCGATCGCCCAGCCGAGCGTTTGCAATGCGCGATCCATGACCGCGCCGGCCAAAGGACTGCCGGCCGCCGCGGCTTCGGCAACCATCCGCGCATTGAGCTGCGCCGAATCTTGCTCGCAAGCGGCTAGCAGTGATTCGCGATCGGCAACCGAAAACCGTTGCTGATCCGCAAGCCAGCGAACGGCAGTGGCCGCGATGCCCCAGCCCGCTGAGCTCGCTTCGACAATGGCGTCGGGATCATCGCAATCGAGACCGGGCCGCAAGTGCCCGATCTCGGCAGCGCCGTGACCGGAGCCGCGATAGATGCGGCCATCGACGACGAGTCCGCCGCCGATGCCGGTGCCGACGGTGACATAGAAAACCGGATTGGCCCCCCGCCCTGCCCCGTAATGGGCTTCGGCCAGCGCGGCGGCGTCGCAATCGTTCTCGACTTTCGCAGGAACGCCCAACTCGCGTTGGCACCAAACCGCCAGCGGAAAGTCGTCCCAGCCGCGCACGTGATGACTCTTCACTGCGATGCCGCGCGATGTATCAACCGGGCCGCCGAAGCCAAAGCCCGCGGCCGTAACGCCGTGCTTCGCCACCAGCTCACGCCCGGCAGTGGCGATCTGCCGCAGAATCCCCTGGGACCCTTGCACTGGATCAACGTCCAAGCGGACCAGGTCAACGAGCACACCGTCGCCCGGGCCAACGCCGAGTTGCAGCTTGGTTCCACCGATTTCGATGCCGAGAAGCATGGGAACCTACGCGTGCCTGCCTTCGCTATTGATCCGGGCGAAGACGTCGTTGAGCACCCAGTGAAACAACGCGAGGTGAATGCTTTCAACCATGCCCATGTCGTGCAGCGGGACGTGCATGCCCGAGTGGGCCATCTTTTTCAGCTTGCCGCCATCGAAGCCGGTGAGGCCGAAGGTCTTGAGCCCGTGGCGATTCGCCCAGTCGACGGCGCTCAGAACATTGGGGCTGTTGCCCGAACCGCTGATGGCGATGCAGAGGTCGCCGGCCGAGCCATAGTTCATCAGTTGCTGAACGAAGATATGCTCGTAGCCGATGTCGTTACCCAGGGCGAGAATCCAGCCGAGGTTATCGGTAAGGCTGAGGATCTTAAGCCGCTTCTTGGACTCGTCGTGCAGTTCTTCCTGGCGGAGCGAGCTCTTGCCGAGGTCTTCGCAGATGTGCGTGGCCGTGGTGCCGGAGCCGCCGTTGCCGAAGACGAAAATGAAGCGTTCGTTTTCCCAGGCTTCGTAGACCAGGTCAGCCCAGGCCTGAATCTGCTGATGGTCCACACGGTCGATTTCTGCGTGCAGGCGGGCGATGTACTGGGGAATGCCGAGCGTGGCGCCGAGCATGGAAATCCTCGAAAAAACGTGGTTTGGGACGACAGTGAACCAGTCTAGTGCGAAATGCAAGCGGTCGCCAGCGGCCCAGTGATCGCGCCACGTTGCCCGGGAAGTTACACTGGGAGTCTTGGCAATCCCGCGTCGACGCCAGACTTAGTTCAATTCCCCCCACATGAAGAACAACCAAATACGCACGTACGACGGCGCCGTGGCAATCGTGACCGGCGCGGCATCCGGCATCGGCTATGGCCTGGCGAAGGCCCTCGTGGAGCGCGGGGCGACTGTCGTGCTGGCCGACCGGCAAGGCCAGCGCGCTGAAGAAATCGCCGCGTCCCTGCGGCAGCACAACCTCAAAGCCACCGCGACGGAACTGAACGTCGTTGACTTCGAAGCGGTGCGCCGAGTGGTCGAAGACACCGCTCGCCAACACGGACGGCTCGACTATCTGTTCAACAACGCGGGCATCAGCATTGGTGGCGAAGCGAAGCTCTATGGGATCGACGACTGGAACACGGTGTTCGACGTCAACCTGCGCGGTGTGGCGAACGGCGTGCAGGCTGCTTACCCGCTGATGGTGCGGCAAGGCTTTGGACACATCGTGAACACGGCCTCGGTCTGCGGTTTTCTGCCGTCGCCATGGTGCGTGAGTTACGCGGCCTCGAAATACGGCGTGTTGGGGCTCTCGCTTTCGCTCCGCGTCGAAGCCGCCGAGCACGGCGTTCGCGTCAGCGCGCTCTGCCCCGGCACCGTGCGCACGGCACTACTGGAAGATTACGGCAAGTTCGGAAAACTGATACAACCGGTCCCGCTCGAACGGCAGCAAAAGTTCTGGGCCAAGCTGAACCCGATGGAGCCTGACGAGTTCGCCCGGCAAACGCTCAAGGCCGTGGCGCGTAACCGCTCGGTGATCGTGATTCCGCAGTGGTGGCGGCTGATTTGGTGGCTGAATCGGCTCTCGCCGGCCCTGGGTCAGCGCATGGCAAGGGGCGAGCTGCGGCGGACCAAGGCGGCCCTGGAAACGGCCGCAGAAACAGCGTAGCCGGCGAATTGCAAGCCGTGCCCCGGAAAAGGGTTGAGATTGCCGGCCCGGCACTATACTCTGGCTATAGAGAGAGGACGAAGCAGGCCAACTGGCGAGCGCGATCGCGGCCCGGAACCCGCACAGCGCAACGTGCCAAACTTGCCAGGGCCAAATCTTCCCGTCGAGCGCCGTTGTGCGTCTGCTCGGCCTCTTGCCAACGATCGCGCACGCTGCCTGCGCGCACTTGGAGTCCTGTAACCGCGCCCGAGCGGTTAAGATTCACAAGTAGCGACGCTCGCCGCAAAGCGCATCCATTTCGGCACGACAACTTCGAGGACCTGATGAACTCGTTGCTCCGCTTGCTATTGGTAGCGTGGGGACTGGTCGCAATTGCGGCCGGGTCTGCCGGCGCCGCCGAGCCGGTCGACGAGTTCCTAGCCGCGCTCCGCTCGGGCAAGTACTACGACGAGACGCTCACGTATCTCGATGACCTCGCAACCAGTCCGCTGGCTAACGAGGCCGTTCGCGAGCGGCTGGACTACGAACGCGGCGTGACGCTGTTGGCGGCAGCGGGTGAACCCGGCGATCCGCAACTGCGCAGCGCCCAACTCGACCAGGCGACGGCCGCACTCGAAAAGTTCGCAAAGGAACATGCCGATCACCCGCTGGCCGGCGCAGC
>JBGSKX010000272.1:0-5256 GCA_041741015.1 Pirellulales bacterium | reverse complement strand
GCCGGTAGCGCGAGCTCCCGCGCAAGCTGCATCAGTGCCGACGCGGCGCGACCCGACTGATACTCGGTCCACGCGGGCTGAAAGTAAGTGCTGCCGACGGCGCTTGCCAGCCCGCGAAACGGCCAGTCTTCAGCATCCAGCCGCAGCCAGTTCAACAGCGCTGCCAGTAGTGGCGCCGAACCGAGTGCCGGCGGAGAGGCAACCGCCGCGGGCACACCGTAGCGCGCAAAAACCTCCCGAACCAGGCTGCCCGTCTCTCCGAGCGAGCGAAACACCACCAGTACGTCACTCGCCCGCACCCGGCCGTACTGATCTCCGACAGTCAGCAAGGTCTTAATTCTCTCTGCCACCAACTCCACTTCGTGGGTCACGCCCGCGGCCGCCAGAATCTCAATGCCGCGAACGTCGTTCGGCGGAGTGACGCTCCGCGAGTCGCCAAACAGCTTCTGCTCCACATGAGCCAGCGCCGGCGGTTCGATCTTTCGACGCTCGAGGTGCTCCACCTCCAGAGCCGGCATTCGCTTGCGAAGGGACTCGAGCGTCTGAACTGCCCGTGAGAATAATTCCTGCCGGGATGTCTCTCGCTCCAGCGTCAGAGAGATCGTCACTCGCTCGGCACGCGTCGCGAGAAACTCCAGCACGTCCAGCTCGGTACGCGTAAAGTCGCTAAAACCGTCGACAAACACCGAGCGCACATTTTTGAACGGTCCCCAGTTGCCACTCCGCAGCTCCTCGCGAGCGGTCCAGAAACGACCCTGGTCGTCGTACAGATTGTGTTGGTTTAGCAAGGCCTGATACGCCAGGTAGACAAAGCACAGCTCGCGATCTCGCGGAGTGGCCTTCAAGCCTTGCACCTTGGCAAGTTCTTCCGGCCAGATCTCCAGCCGCTTGAACTCGCGAATGAACCCAATCAGCAGGTCAAGGAACCCGGGCGTGTGGGCAATCGGCTGAAAGTAGGGTAAGCGCTCCGTGGCAAGACAACGGTCGATGACCTGCCGCACCGCCAGCCGCATCATCCCACGTGAAAGAGGCCGCAGCGGCCGGCCGGCGCTGGCCAGCAGGTGTTCAGACAGCCGCTCGAAGGTCAGCAGATTGGGGCTGAAACAGCCGGCAAAGCCCTCGTCGAGCAGCCGTTGGCCCACCGCGGCTGCGGCTCGGTGGTGGGGGCTGATCCACATCGCCGCACCGAGCGGTCCCGCTTCCAGTGCCCGACGGTATTCGCCGAGCAGTCGGGTCGTTTTGCCCGACCTTGCAGGTCCGCCGATGACGAGCACAGGGGCTGGCATGGTCGCGTTCCTTGCGAAAGTGGCTGAGAAAAGTGGCACCCAGCGGGCGCCAAGCGAGACCGGCATGCAGTGGACAAATGCCTACTATATCGGTTGAACGCGCGCGATGCAAAGTGCGCGGCGATAGAGCTCCCACCTGACCGGCTCGCGCGGTCGCGCAATTCGCTGGTTTCCGCAGAAAAACGTAACTTCCTGTTTGACACACCTTTCGCCAACCACTAAATTTAAGCCTGTCTAAGCATGCGGCCATATTTCTTCTGGCCGCGGCGAAGAGGCTCCTCATTTCCTCATTCTTTCCTTTTTCTATTTCAGGAGGTGACGCATGGTCACCAGGTCGAAGAAGCGAGGTTTCACCCTCGTCGAGCTGTTGGTGGTAATTGCCATCATCGGCGTACTCGTCGCGCTACTATTGCCGGCGATTCAGGCGGCTCGCGAAGCGGCTCGCCGCAACTCGTGCCAGAACAAGCTGAAGCAGTTGGGCATCGCGTTCCAGAACCACCACGACGCCCAGAAGAACTTCCCGCTGGCTACGTTCACTAACCCCTCGGCGAACGGCACGTTCCCGGGCGGTGCCGTGGGGCCAACGCAAACTCCATTTCTGTGGAATGCAGTGGTCGGTCAAACTTCGTCCATCCAGAGCAACAGCAACCAGACCCAGGCCGGCTATAGCTGGATGGTCCGCTTGCTCCCGTTCATCGAACAGAGTCCGGCTTATAACAACATGAGCCAGATCTCCAACAAGTTTTCCTTCCCTGCAATGCTCATCACGGGCGGCTATGCCGATCCGAACGGTGGCGCTGCCAGTGGTATTGGTCTCCGCTACAACAGCGGCGGTCCTGCGAACGCCACCTGGTGGCGGCACTATGCCTGTCTCGATTTGGATGAGGTTCGCTGCCCCAGCTTTGCGGGTGACCCATTCTCTTCGTGGGACGGCATCGCCCAAGGATACGGTGCTTGGAAGTCCGATCAGATGCCCGAAAAAGGCTCGTGGAATCCCCAGCCTGAAGCCTGGGGCGTCGTCGTGACCAACTACAAGGCGATGACCGCCACGCACATGGCGTGCATGTTGAATCCGAACGTCGGTGGTTTTGGCGCCGAATCGGGCGGCTTCTTCCGCCAAGAGTTGCCCAACGGCGCTATTGTTCCTCCGCGAAACAGCTCGTCGAAGGGGAACGGCATCCGTTCGATCACGGACGGCACCTCGAAAACGATCCTGCTGGCCGAGTCGAAGGAGCAGAAGGCCTCGTCATGGTACGACGGTTCCACGGCCTGGGTCGTCGCGATTCCGCCCGGAACACGCAGCGTTGCCCAGATGACCGACTCAACGGGCAGCAATAACCGTCCACCCCAGCCGGTCAAGCCGACGACTGTCAGCGCTACGGGTCAACCGCCGTTCTGGACGTTCGTCCAGGACGCGGCCAATGCTCCCGTCTCGGGTCTGAACTATGGACCGCGAACCGATCCGCAAAAGTCGTTTGCTCGTAACTACTTGGTTGGCATGGGCACGTCTTCACAGGCGGACTGGGGTCCGAGCAGCGATCACTCGGGCGGCGTCGTCCTGCATGCCTGGGCCGACTCCCACGTCTCGGGTCTCAACGAGGACATCGATCCGCAGCTCTACGTTCACCTGGTCACCCGGGCTGGACGTGAGCCGGCGACCGATCCGAACCAGGATGGCTAATCGCCCCCTGGGCCTCGCGTTTGGTTAGTTCTAAACTGGGCTGCTCCGGAGAATCTCTCCGGAGCAGCCTTTTTTATTGTCCCCGTTTGAGCCACTGACCATGACCGCTGAAGATCCCATCGAAATCGACTGCCAGAGCACCGCGGCCGAATTGAAGCACGGCGACGTGCTGCTGCTCGATTGCCGCCAGCCGGAAGAATACGCCACTGCCAAGATCGCCGGCGCAATACTGATACCGATGGGTGAGTTGCCCCAGCGGCTGTCTGAACTCGACGAGCACCGCCAGCGGCGCGTGATTATCCATTGCCATCACGGTGGCCGCAGCCTTCGCGTGGCTCACTGGCTACGTGAGCAAGGCTTTCCGCATGCACAGAGTATGGCCGGCGGTATCGACCAGTGGTCGCAAGAGATCGATCCGAGCGTGCCTCGCTACTAGGCGAAGAAATTCGCCGCGACAATCGCTGCCTAAGACCGCCCGTCCTTGGCGTACTTGTTCAATCGCAGCTTGGCATTGATCTCGGTCTTAAGCCGTTCGAGCACAGACTGCTTGTCGGTGGCGTCCAAGATGCGTGCCACGACAGCTTTCGGCGCTTCACCGCCCCAGGACGCGCCGTGCTCGAAGTAGTACTTCGCCGCCTGCCCGACGATATACGAACCGTACCCGGCCGCCGCTCCTTGTGGCACGGCGGTAAGCACCGTGCCGGCGCCGAGCGTGAGCCCCTTGAAGAGGGTGGCCGCCAGGTGTGTGGCCATTTCTCCCAGCACGACCCAGCCGGCGGCCTTGAGGATCGATTCGATAAGTTGCCGCGCGTTGTTCCAGGTGAGTGAAATCCCGTAGATGTGGGCAAGCGTCACGACCATCGTCACGTCAACGGCGCTGCCACCCAATACGTCGGCTACGGGCACGGGATTCAGTGCCACGCCGATCGATTTGATCGTGGCATAACTCCAGATCACGGTCGTCGCCTGTTCGTCGCGCATCCGAACCTTCATCGCGCCAATCCGGTCGCTCCGATCGGCGGCGTACATCGCGGCGTTCAGGGCCACGAGCGCCTTGCCGTCGCGGGCAAGAACTTCCAGAATCCGCGCTTTGAGCGCCTCAACCTGCGGCGGAGGATCGCGCACCTCGGTGCGCACTGATCCGTCGGCAGCTTCGATCACATACTCGCGGGGCAGGGGATGAGCCGCCGTCTCCACGATGTCGTCCGGTTCCACGATGTTCCGTAGCCGCGTGGCCAGCACGTCGCGCAGTTGCTTGCGTTGCTCGGCGGTGTAGATGTCTGCCTTGTTGAGCACCAGCAGGATTGGCTTGCTGCCAGAGGCCAGCTGCCGCAGCGCCAGGTACTCGGTGTGATTCAGATCCGAATCGGTTACGAACAGGATCAGATCGGCCCGCGCCGCAGCGTCGTGCGCGATCGTGGCCCGCTCCGCCCCATCCACTTCGTTGATACCCGGCGTATCGACCAGCACCACTTCGGACTTTTCAAACCCCGGCACCACGTAACCGCTGCCGTTCCAGGCCGCGCGCCAGGCCTCCTTCGTCCAGCCGCCGCGGACATCCACTTCGACCACGGCTCGACCAACCAGGGCATTGATCAGGGCGCTCTTGCCAGTATCGATTTCGCCAAAGACCACGATCTCGACATGCCCCAGCTCAAGCTTCTCCGAAATGGATTCCAGCTCGGCGATCACGCGCGTCAGGTTGGCTTTTTCGGATTCGCTGCAGCCGTCGAACTGCGCAATGGCATTACGGACGCCGGCCATGGCTTCGGTATACTGCCGATGGTGGCGATCGACTTCGTCCTCGCCGGGAATGGCCTGCTCGTGTTCCGTCATGACTTGCGGCCTCCCAGCCGGGCGATCCCGGTCGTGACCAGTCGCGTAAGCTCCTCGCGCTGGGTCACCTTGGCCCACTGCGAGCGGGCCAGACTGGCCCAATCAGTCGCTTCCTCGCGCATCTCATTGCGGTAGTATTCGATAAACACGCCTCCAATCCAGCGGGTAACCAGCACCTGCACCAGGCCCTGCAGCACTCCGCCGCTGATCGTGCCCGCCACGGGCACGGTTTTCAGCATGGACGCGATTCCGCTCGCCGCCAGCGGCGCGGCTAGATTGGCGCCCGCCACCGAGACCAGTTGCTTGCCGAGCTCGGATATCAGCCGGCTCGCCGTCTCGAGGTCGATCTTCTGCTTATAGACCCTGGCCAGCTGCACCACCATGTGCGACGTGATCCCCAGTCCGGCCGCCACGTCGACCACCGGCAACGGGCTCAGCGCCGCCGCCGCGCCC
>JBGSKX010000271.1:0-11752 GCA_041741015.1 Pirellulales bacterium | reverse complement strand
CCGACGGCGCGAGCACGGGTGTTTTTCGCGTGCTGGCGAAGGCCAGCCACGCGCCGTCGCTTGACCAGGCCGGCGCGCTGTTACGACCTTGCTGCTCGGGAATCAATTGCGGCTCGCCGCTGCCATCGACGCTGAGCAGGTGAATCTTCCCCGCCAGCGCAATCGCCAACCGCCTGCCGTCAGGTGACCAGGCCAGGTAACCACCGAGGTCGCCCGAGATGAGCTTGTGTTGCTTGGCGCTGTCGGCCACATCGACGATCCAGAGTTCCTTTTCATCGCCGCCGCCGAGGACAAACGCCAGGCGGCTTCCATCGGGCGACCAGTCGAATCCGGGCAAGACGCCGGCCGGCACTTCAAGCTTGCGACGGGTGCCATCGATCAGGTCGACGATCACCAGGGCATCGCCATCGAGCGCGGCCAGTGCGCCCCCGATGGGCGACCAACGTGGCGCGCGGCCCACCTCGGACAGCGCCAATCGTCCACGCCCATCCGCGTTCTGCACCCAGAGCCCCTGCCCGTTTGCTGGCTGTTCACCCAACTCGAATGCCAGCTGCTTGTCGTCGGGCGACCAATCGGCCAGCGAGCCAGGGCCCAAAGGGCGCACGGCAGTACCATCCGCGGCGACGATGTAGATGCGGCGATCTTTGGATTCGGCATGCATGGCGTCGAAGACCAAAAGCTTCGCGTCGTGCGACCAGCGGGGCGAACCGAGGACAGGATAGTCGTCGATCTCGGCAACGCGGCGGACTTCGCTGCCATCGAGCTTCATGACGAAAATCGCGGCAGATTCGTTCGCGGCGCAGGCGACCGCAGTGTGCCACGGAGCGACACAGAACAACGCCAGCAACGGTGCCGACGTGAATAACGGTGCCGACGTGAATACTGCCAACGTGGATCTAGTCACGGATTCTGCCTCCGGATCGGTTGGCTGCTGGGGTGATTGGCTGGTCCTGGCTGTTATAGCATAGCGCGGTGGACATTTCAGAACTGCTCAGGCCGCGAGGAAAGATGTCTACCTCGCGACTGGCAATTGCTTGACGCGTTGCGACAGACCATCGACAATCGCAACAGCACCCCCTGGCCGCGCCGCGACAGCAATGCTGTCCCCCCATCTTGCACCGGAGAGCCGACAATGTCGCACTCGTGTATGTTTGATCGCGGGCGCAAGCAGGACGCAGCGACGCGGGCCATCCGCCGCCGGTTGATCGTCGTGTTGTTACTCGCGGCGTGCATCTCATGGGCAGATGTGCGAGGCGAAGAGAGCGAGCAGCAGCCAACGCACTCGCTGTTCGTCATGGATCGTGATGGGACGAACGTGCGGCATCTGGTGCACGTCGAGGGATTCGCCACGCTGGGTTCGCCACGCTGGTCTCACGACGGCAAGCGATTGGTGTTCGACGGTCGCACGGCGGAATCCGAACAGGCGCAATTGTTCGACGTGGCAGCGGATGGCAGCGGGCTGCGCGAAATCGGCCCTGGCATGCTGCCGGATTGGTCTGCGGACGACAAGCAGTATGCCTTCACCGCCAGCGGCAGCGATTCAACCAGGCTGGGAGTCTACGTACAGAATGCCGACGGTCGCGGAAGGCAATTTCTGACCGCGGGAACGGCGCCTCGCTGGTCGCCTGATGGAAGCTCGATTGCGTTTCAGTCAGCGGGCCTGAAACTCCTCGACCTGATTGACGCCACGACCCGAGCCGTCCTGCCGCTCGACGAGAAGATCCGAGGTATTGCGAGCGGGTTCGACTGGTCTCCCGATGCGACTCGACTGGCGGTTGTGCTGGAGGGTGCGGGTCAAGCCAGAGAGCTCGCAATCGTGTCCGCCGACGGAACTGGGCTACGGTCCCGCTGGAACGGACCCGTTGACGATGTCGCCTGGTCGCCCGATGGAAAGACACTGGCAGCCACGATTCGTACAACACCCGGAGAGCGTCGCATCCACCTGCTTTCGATCGAAGGCGATGAACCGCCGGCGGGCATTCCGCACCAGTCGGGAGACAACCTGGCGGCGGCCTGGTCGCCCGACGGCAAGCAACTCGCGTTTGCCAGTTCTCGCAGCGACATTCCACGGCGCAGCACGGCTTTGGCAACCGGCGGGGCCAGGCTCGAACTGGTACGCTCACACGACAAAGGCGGAACCGTGTACAGCGTCGGCCTGACACCCGACGGCCGCAAAGCATTCATCGGCGGAGACATGTCCAATCGCGGCGTGGTGGTGTGGGACACAACCAGCGGCGACGAGCTGCGGCGGATTCAGATGCCCGGCGTCTTCGTGGCAGTTTCGCCCGATGGGCGGCACGCGGCGGCTTCGCCGTTCATTGGCGGCAACGTAAAGTACGTCGATCTCGAAGATGGATCGACGATCCGCGACTTCGGTCACGGAGCCACGGTCACGTGCCTGGACTTTTCGGGAGACGGCTCGCGCATCGTGACTTCCGGCGCGGACAAGGCAGTATGCACATTCGATGTCGCCAGCGGCGATCAACTCGCCCGAATCGAGCACGCGGACGACCTCAAACGCGTGGCGTTCTCGCCGGATGGCAAACGGATTGCCGTGACCTGCGCCGATCGGAAGCTGCATCTGTGGAACGCCGAGACCGGCGAGAAGGTGCGCGAGATGGAACATCCGGCGTGTCCCTGGGGCGTGGCGTTTTCTCCGGACGGGACGCAGGTGATGACCGGCACCGGGGGCGTGCTGACGGGCAAGCCGTCGGACTTGATGATCCAGCCTGAGGAGGACAATACGCTGCGAATCTGGGACGTTGAGTCCGGCAAACTCGTGCGCGAGATGCGAGGCCATACACACACGATTTCGAGCATTGCGTACGCACCCAACGGGCGGCGTGCCGTGACCGCAAGCTTCGATAGATCGGTACGCTTGTGGGATGTCGAGGCGGGCAAGGAACTTGGCCGCATCGACGGCCAGGGCTGGTGCACCGAAGCGGCATTTTCCTCCGATGGAGCGTTAATCCTGGTGAGCGGCGGCGCCGAGAAGAATTTCGACGAGCGCAAGTGGTACGAATATCCTGACGAGCGCGTGCGGCTGTATCGCGTGGTGAACTCGCAAGAGACTCCGAACTAACTCGCATTGTGTCGTGCGAACCCTTGAGCGCATGCCGGAAGAACACTCATGTTGACAGACACGACCTACTTTCGACGATCTTCGCGAGGTCGGCTTGCACTGTGCCTGCTAGCCGCGACGCTTGTCGCCTGCATGTGGGGAAGCACACCGGCGGTTGCCCACGCCCAGGAGAAGCCGTGGTCGGTGTATGTGATGCGAAAGGATGGCAGCGAGGTACGCAAGCTGGTGGAGGTGGAAGGCTGCGCTGCCTACTCCTCTCCCCGCTGGTCGCGAGACGGCACCCAGGTGGCCTTCAGCGCGAGCGCCAGCGCAGGCAACTGGCAAGCGAGTGCGCTGTATGTCGTCAATGCCGACGGAACTAATTTGCGACGATTGGGCGAGCATGTGCGCCCCGACTGGTCTCCGGACGACAAGCAGATTGTCTATGAGTATTATCAGCCCGGTGGAACGAGCGAAATCTACGTGCAGGATCTAAGTGGCCAGGGGCGAACGAAAATCGCTGCGGGCAGCAGTCCTCGTTGGTCGCCCGATAGCAGCCTGTTGGCGGCTTCCGAACGGAGCAATGTTTTTGTCGCTGACCTGATCACGGGCGAATCGCGGAGTCTGCTCGATCAATCGGTCCTTAACGTATTCAATGGCTTCAGTTGGTCTCCCGATGGAAAGTCGCTGGCAATCGTCGTTCGCCGCAAGGACGGAGATCGCCGCCAGTTGCTGATTGTCAACAGTGCGGGCGAGAGCCAGGGAATTCGCACGCGCGTCGAAGGAGAGATGGGCGGATATGTTTCTTTCTCGCCGGACGGAAAGCAACTTGTGTACGGAGATTCCTGGAAGATTCGGACGATTGATGTCGAAGGAAGCGGTCGCGCTCGCGACGTGCCCGGTCAGAAGGGAAAGAATCGCGAACCTGACTGGTCGCCAGACGGCAAGTGGTTCGTGTTTACCAGCGATCGTGACGCACCGTAAGCCCGCCGTGTTGTGAAGGGAGCAACGAACTGACGATGAACAAGCTGCCACGGCGAAATCCGGCATTCTGCTTCGCGCGAATTGCGCTGCTGTTCGCCTTGCTACCGGCGAGCGCGCTGGCTGCCGACGAACGCCCCTGGGCAATTTTCGTGGTGCGGCCTGACGGCAGTGACATTCGCAAGGTCGTGCAGGTGGAGAATTGCGGCGAGCATGCTTCGCCCCGCTGGTCGCACGACGGCACCCAAATTGCCTTCAACGCCAGCCCCGGCGGCTGGAGCGCGAATGAGATCTACGCGGTCAACGTTGACGGCAGCGGCCTGCGCAAGTTGGGCCAGCACGTCCGTGCCGACTGGTCGCCGGATGACAAGCAAATTGTCTTCGACTATTACCCGCGCGGCAGCACGCCGGAAGTTTACGTGCAGGACTTGGATGGCCAGGGGCGCACGTTGATCACGGCCGGCAAGAGCCCGCGCTGGTCGCCCGACGGGAGCTTGATTGCGGTTTCCGATCGCAATACGAACGTCTTTCTGATCGACCTCTTGAGTGGTGAAACGCGGAATCTGTTCGATCAGCCCGTGCTCGAAGTCTTTGACGGGTTTTGCTGGTCGCGCGACGGCAGTCGACTGGCTGTCGTGGTGCGGCGCCGTAAAGGGGAACGGCGGCATTGCCTGATCGTCAACGCCGCGGGCGAAAGCCAGGGTGTGGTGAAACGCGTCGAGGGGGAAATGGGAGGCTATGTCTCGTTCTCGCCCGACGGCAAGCAGCTGGTCTACAGCGATGGATTGATGTTACGGATCATCGAGGTGGAGGGAACCAAGCGTTTCCAACTGATGCCTGGGCAAAAAGAAAAGGCCAAGCACCCGGACTGGTCCCCCGATGGCGAGTGGATCGTGTTTTCGAGCGACCGCAAGATGAACTAGGGCTTGCGAAGCTGGTTCACTTGGCCGCGGCCGCTTCTTCCACGTCGATGAGTCCATCGCCGTTCGCGTCGAGCTTCTGAAACATCGCCGGCGTGCCGATGAACTCCTGCGGCGTCAAGTCGGCATCATTGTTGCGATCCATCTTGCGGAACCAAAGCGGGCCGCTGGAAAGCGACTCGCTGGTCGAGATTGGCACGTGGCCGGCTTTCAGTTTCGCTTCGTCAGGCGGAGGATCGGCTCCGCGCACGATTTCGAACAACAGCCGCTGGGGAATCTCGCTGCCGTTAAGCAGGCCATCCCCGTTCTTGTCCTCGATCGCGAGCACACCTGCCGCGGTTCGCAGTTCACGCGGCGAAAGCACCCCGTTGACGTCGACGTCGAGCAGCGAGAAGAGATCCTGGCCACTGTCGAAGACGTGGATCTGCAATCGGACCGAGGCGGCGGCCGACTGCTCCGCCAGGAAGCTGTTGAACTCGCCTTCGTTGACTTTCTGGTCGCCGTCGATGTCCATCGCCGCGAACGCCGCCGCTCCGATCTCGCTGGCCTGCGCTTCCTGGAGATCGACATACTCGTTGTCGTCACGATCGGTGACGGTGAAGCTATAGAGATCGGCCTGTTCTGGGTTGCGATTGTTGACCGTCAGATCGATCTCCACGTCTCCTAACTGGAGGTCGTAGCCGCGGAGCAGCTTTTGCCGCACTCTCCAGCCGTCTTCGACTTTGACGCGCTGGCGATTTCCCCGGCGCTCTCGCGCGGACACCTGCCCCATGGAGATGGCCAGTTCGACGTCGGGTTCGCGCTGGGCAAACGCGGCCAGCTCGGCTCCGCTGAGTCGCTCGTCGCCATTTTTGTCGAGTGCGCTGGCAATCGACTCGGGCAGCGTCAACTCCTGGTCGCCGCCAGCGAGTGAAAGTTTACCATCCGCATTGCGGTCGTATCGCTCCAGCAGACGCCGGGCCACTTCTTCGCCGGCTACGGCCGGGCCGAGCAACATGGCTGGTTGCTCCTGCGGCGTGCCGTACTCACTGCCGACGGGATCCGACGCGTCGGCAATTGCGGCCGGATCGAGAATCAATTCAAAAGCCGTGACCACGCCATCGTCGTTGAAGTCGCGCTGCTTGAGTTGTAGCTCGGCGGCGGCCAATTCCTCGGACGACAGTTGATGATCGCCATTGGTATCCAGCAGCGGGAATAGTGCCAGCCCCGCACTTCGCGAAATCAAGGCACGTCCATACAGGACGAAGGGCGGCAGTGATGCTTGAATCGATGAAGATAACGTGGCCCTGTCGAACTCCTGATCTGCCGGCGATTGGCCAGCCTTGGATGCTGGATTCGCCGCCCGCACACTGCCACGTACGCCGCCATCCATATCGCGGGCGATCAACCGGGCTTGCTCCGCGTTGACTCGCCCATCGCCATCGCGATCCTGGGCATCGAACAATTCGCCGAACCGTTCCTGCCAGACTTCGCGAAACGGCTTGCCGTCGATCGTTACATGCAGCCGCAGCACGAGCGGACGAGTGGGGCCCAGCACGATCAGATCCTGCACGTCGGGCGAGGCGGTACTGCGCGCGGGCAGGCCTTCCCCGCACGTATCACGCAGCGGTCCGAATGCCAGGATTACGGCCAGCGACAGAATCGCTCGACCAAAGGCGCGGTTCATCCGACGAGTTCCTGGATGGGCTGAGCGACCGGATCGACCAGTCGGATAGGCCGGCCGACATTCGAGATATTCTGCTTGAGCGGATCGATCCCCAGTGCGGTGAGCACGGTCGCCAGCAGATCGGGGACGCTGACGGGTCGATCTTCGACTTTCATGCCATCTTCGCCGGTGCGACCGATGACCTGGCCGGTTCGCAGTCCGCCGCCCGCCAACACGGTGGACCAGGCGCCAGGGAAATGATCGCGACCGCCGTTTTCATTAATCTGCGGCGTGCGACCGAACTCTCCCATCCAGAGAATCACGGTGCTGTCCAGCAGGCCGCGCGACTTCAGCTCAGTCATCAGCGAGGCCCAGCCGGCATCGAGAGTCGTGCTCAGTTCCTTGACCCCGGCGAAGTTATTGGTGTGCGTGTCCCAGCCGATGCCACCATCGCCGCCGTGGGTGACCTCGACGAATGGAACGCCGCGCTCGATGAGGCGCCTGGCCAGCAGGCATCCCTGCCCGAACCGGTTGCGACCGTAAGCGTCGCGAACTTCGTCCGCTTCGTCATCAAGATCGAAGGCCTTGGCCGCATCGCTGCGCATCAGGCGCACAGCGCTTTCATATGCGGAACGGTAACCCAGGGCGGGAGCATCCGGGTGGGAGCCAATAAACCGGTTGTTGAGCGAGTTGAGAATGCCGAGGCGTGCGGTCACCGCTTCGCGCGAGACGCCCGCAGGCGCACCCAGGTCATCGACGGTCAGACCGTAGTCGCCGCTCGGGTTCTCATCGTCGCCGCTCGGCCGCGCTTCGCCCACGATGAGCGGCGCAAATTGCGAACCGAGAAAGCCGGGGGCATAAGCGGCCGGGTTGAGGTTGCGATAGGGGGCGACGCTGACAAAGTTCGGCAGGGCCGCGGCCGGATTGCCGAGTTCTTTGGACACCAAGGCGCCCAGCGTGGGATAGCTCACCGGCGGCTGCGGCAGGTAGCCGTTTCGCAATAGGTAGGAAGCTCGGCTGTGATCTCCCTCCTTGGTGCTCATCGACCGCACAATCGCCAGGTGCTCGGCCAGTTGAGCGATTTTTGGCAAATGCTCAGAGATGCGAATGCCAGGTACCGAGGTGGCGATCTCCTTGAACTCGCCGCCGTTTTTGTGACCCGGCTTGAGATCGAACGTATCCAGTTGGCTGGGGCCGCCGTTCATCCACAGCAGGATGCAAGCGCGCGGGGCAAGCGGCTGCGCGGCCTGATCCGCCATTGCGCGCAGCCAGGGAAACGCGGAACCTCCGACCAGGCCGGCACAGGAGAGCCGCAGCATGTCGCGGCGAGTGAGTTGCATGCCCGGCGAGCTGTGACGAAACGGCTTCATGCGAGGCCTCCTGCTGAGGTGAACTAACCGATTAGTGGTTCAGTGCGAACTCGGCGCTGTTCAGGAGCGCCCAGAAAACGTCAGCCAGGGCAGGCTTGGAGTCGCCGGCCTCGACATAGGTAACGAGTTCTTGCGACTCTTCGGCGGTGGGCTTGCGGCTCAAGGTCGCCATGAACAGCATTTCAACTTGCTGCGGAACAGCGAGGAACGGAGCCTCGGCAACCGCCAGCAGCGTCTCGCTCGACGCCAGATCGGTCGCATCGCTGATGAGCTTGCCGTTCATAAGTGCCAGGGCCTGCAGGATCGAAGTCTCCGCTTCGGTGCGGGGCACGGCCGAATCGGCAAACCGATTGCGGAATGCGTCGGCCGCCGTGGCCATTTCGGGAATAGGTGCACCTGGTCGAGCCAGACGCCGCGGCTCGCGAAAACCCGTAGCCTGGACGATGCTCTGGAACAATTGGTCGGCGGTCATCCGGCGCACCGGCATACGCGCGAAGTGCGGCTGATCATCCTCCGCAGTTCCCGTGGCGCGACTGGTCAGTTGATAAGCTCGACTTTGCGTGATGGCCCGAATCAAGTATTTCAGGTCGAAGCCGTGCAGGGTAAACTGCCGCGCCATTTCGTCGAGCAGTTCCGGGTGCGAAGGCGGATTGGCGGGATCCAGATCGTCGACCGGATCCACGAATCCTCGCCCGAGGAAATGGTCCCACAAGCGATTGACGCCGGCTTTGGCGAAATAGGGATTGTCGGTCTGCGTCATCCAGCCAGCCAATAGTGCTCGCTTGGCAGCGCCCGAGGTCCAATCAGGCTGGGTTCCGTCGAGATAAGCGGGCTCAACCGTGATGTCGGTATCGGGAATCTGGATCGCGTTGGAGCTGCCAGTGCTGGCCTTGAGTGTTTCCACGCCCGGGGTCGAGGTGTCGAAGAATGCCGCCAGGGACCAGAACTCGCGCTGCTTCCAGTGCGAGAAAGGATGGTCGTGGCACTGCGCGCATTGAACCTGCACGCCGAGAAAAAAGCGACTGGCACTGGCCGCGATCTGTTCGCGTTTCAGTTCGTTGGCCTGAAAGAACGCGGCCGGTGTTGGCACAAACCGCTGAGCGGCCATCATGCCGGGTTGCATTGTCTGTTCGTCCAGCGGCGCGGTAAGCAGTTCGCTGACGAGGCGGTCGTAGGGCATGTTGACCGTGAATCGCAACCGCAGCCAGGTTTGAAACTGCCGCAGCAACTGCTCGGACGCCACGTTCTCCGGAGTGCCCGAGAGCATCGAATTGCGCCAGGTGTTGGCGAAGTGCTGGGCGTGCGCGCCGCGGTGCAACAGTTCGTCCACCACGCGGGCGCGCTTGTCGGGCCGATCGTCGGCGAGAAAGGCCTGCAGTTCAGCCACCGACGGAATCTTGCCGACCAGATCGAGATGCGCGCGGCGCAAGTACTCTGCGTCGTCGGCGCGCGGGGCCGGCTGGACATTGGCCTTCTGCCAGCCGGCGGCCAGCTGCGCATCAATGAAGGCAGCCAACTCCTTTTCGTCCATGACTCGGCCGGACTCCGCTGCTGCCGGAGTGCTGGTCTCGTCCGGAGCGACGCACGGTGAATCCGCGGCAAGGATTGGCGCGGGTCGGGCACCGATCGCAATGGCCAGGGCGATGATGGACATTCCACGACAGGCCAGCGCGCTATAGTGCGAATTCCGCATGCGGTGCATCCTCTTGTTCCTTGCGAATGCGAGCGGTCGAGACGGGGCGCTGCCGCCTATTGTAGCACCCCGCCAAAGGTGTGCCAGTATCTGCACACTGGGGGACTTTTTTCTTTGCAAATTGGCCGGGCGGTGCTTCTAATCGGTGGTACGGAATCCAATCGAGGTCCGCGAACTCACCGCGGATTTGGGGAGAGGGAGGTGTCAGCGTGGCGGCTCTCAGCGGCGATCGCAGGCGTTCTCAGGCTGCGCCCAGGCTCCATCCCTTTCTGGCAGGAGTTGCGGGACTGCTTCCTAGTCCCATTCAACTGAGTCCCATTCAACGACCGTGTCGCCATGGCCGATGGCTGTGTGCCTGGCTGACCATGCTGGTGACCATTCTCGCCTTAGACGCTCACCCATCGTTTGCCCAGCAAGTGGTGTTTGCCGTCAATGGCACCATCCAGACGACCAACGCCGACAGCAAGCCCGTGTCGGCCTTCAACTTGCCAACCCAGTCGTCGGCCGTCAAAGAATCGATCGAGGAGTTCCAGCGCTTCGTGGAGAACGAGGCCTGGGAGAAGGCGTTCGAGTCGCTCGAGACAATCAACAGCAAGGCCACCGAGGGCTTCGTGGAACGACCGGACGGGGTGCTGGTTCCCAGCCGGCTGTTGGTCCGGACTCTGTTGACAAGCATGCCCACGGCAGGCAAGAGCGCCTATCGCGTGTTCTACGACGCACAAGCGTCCGCCTTGTGGGAGAAAGCGAGCGGCGCGGCGGAAGTCGACATGCTGACGCAGATCGTCGAAAAACACCTGATCAGTTCCTGGGGCGATCGAGCGGCCGACCGGCTGGGCGATTTGTATTTTGAACGCGGTGATCTGCATCGCGCCCAGGCCGCCTGGCAAACCGTGCTCAACTCATGCCCTGAGAGTGAGCTCTCGAAGGCGCAGCTGCTCATCAAGGTCGCCACGGCCATGACGCTGGCCGGCCACGCACACGAATTGGGAGAGATCCAGCGCTCGATAGAATCGCGCTACGCAGGCGACACCGTCACGGTGGCGGGGCGCCCGGCCAAAGCCGGCGACGCAATCGAACGGCTGCTGGCCAAGCAGCCGACCGCCGCGGCTCCGGTGGAAGTAGCAACTCTCGACGACTTGGAGCTGCCAACTTCCGATGAACCGCTGTGGCAGTTCCGCTACCAGACCAGCGCGGCGACGAATAATCCGGGCAACAACAATCCTGGCAACCTGGCCCAGCCATTTCCGCTGATCAACGTTTATGGTCAGCCGCGAGCGAACGACTTTCGGATTCCAGTGGCGATTGATGGCCATCGCGTGTTTCTCAACACCTTCGGCGTCGAGATGGCCTTTGAACTGGCGACCGGAAAAATGTTGTGGCGCACTGGAAGGATCCAGGACCTGAACTTCCAACAATCGCGCCAGGGAGCGCTGCCGGAACGTTACGCGCTCCTGGCATCCGGCGACCGCATTTGGAGCGTGACGCGCGACCCCGGCCAACTGAGTCAGCAACCGCCGATGTTTACGCTCGTGGCGCGCGAGGCGGCGACCGGCAAGGAGTTGTTCAACAGCCGCCGAACGATGAGCACCTGGAGCATCGTGGGAATGCCCCTGCTCGCCAATAGTCAGGGAGCCGTCGCCTCAGGCGGGGACGCGACACCTGCCGCTGCCGGCCAGGCATCCGACGTGATTTACGTCGGCGCTTCCCGGACGAACAAGTCGGCGGAACTTTCGCTGCTGGAGATCGACGCGCAGAGCTTCAAGCTTAAGCGGGACGTGACGCTGGGAACGCACGCGGTCGATCCGAACCAGGTGTACTTCGACCGGACCTCCGAACCGACGCTTGCGCTCGAGGGAGATCGGCTGTACGTCGACACGCATGCCGGGGCACTGGTGGCACTGCGTCCCGAGACGCTGTCCATTGATTGGGCCGTGACGTACGAGTCGCCCCCACCGCAGTCCGGCTACCCTTCGTCGATGTACCAGCCAGCTCAACTCGGCGCGACCGGGCCGCTGGCAGCGGGTGGCCTGCTGTTTGCCAAAGGCATGCGCTCGCCCCGCCTGATTGCGCTCGATCCGGCTG
>JBGSKX010000270.1:0-27313 GCA_041741015.1 Pirellulales bacterium | reverse complement strand
GGCGACCGGGCCGCTACGGCGACGTGACACCCCAGGCGGTCGAACTCGCGCGCAATGGCCAGGCCGATGCCGCCGGAACCGCCGACGACGACGGCTACCTTGCCGGCCAGCGGCCAGGGCTCTTGCCAGGGATGCGAGTTGGAACTCAAACGATCGTTCATACGCGGCGCGTCCAGATCTCCAGGTAGTTTCGAGGCACGGTCGAAGCGCCCGCGGCACGCATGGCTGGAACGGCCGCGACTTGCAAGGCCTCGGAGGCGACTTCCACCGGGAAGCCGCTGAGCAGCACCTCGGCCATGCCGCCGTAGGCGCCTACGGTAGTGAAAGCCCGCTCGCTCAGTTCGACCACACGAACGTTTCTTTCCGTCGTTTCGAGCCCCACGTCGGCCAGCATTCGCGACCACTCGTCGGCCGTGAACCAGGGATTCGTGAAGGCTTTCCGCGTGGTGCCGCGTTGGCGTTTGATCGGCGGCTCTCCGGCGGCGACCAGCGCGGCGCTCTTCTCGCTGATGTGCACCGTCGCCCGGCGGAGCCAGTCCATGTACAGCCGGTCCGTCCCCTCGGGCATCGAGCCGGAATAGAACGCCGTGTTGAAGCCGAAAACTCCGCCGGGCTTGAGCAGCCGGGCGATGCTGGCTAGCAGCGCCGGTTTATCTTCAATCAAATGGATCGCGTTGCAGATCGTGACGCAGTCGAATGAAGCATCGGCAAAGGGCAACTTGCCGGCGTCGCCTTCGCCAAACACGAGCACGGGCTTGCCGCCTGCGTAGTCATCGGTGAGGTCAAAACCGATGCGGACCTCGTAGCCCAGCTTGCGGAAGCGATCCGCGCTGAGCTGCACCTGCACGGGATCATAGTCGACGCCATTGAGATGCGCTTCGGGCGACTGGCCGATCAGCAGTTCGCTAATGGTGCCGGTACCGCAAGCCAGATCGAGAAAGCGATCGACGTGCGCGAGCGGCTGCTGCAAGATGAACGCCCGATTGGCCTCGATATACTCGGGCTCGTGACTGAACGGTTCGTAGGTCGTGTTAACTGGGACGACTTCGACCATGAGGTCAATTCTCCTCAAGCTTCTGAAGGCGGATCATCGAGTAGCACTGGACGCCGGAGTTCCCGCCGGGAAGCGCGGCCAACAGCGCGGTGTGTGTGTCCGAGTCGATTTGCTGGAATAACAGTTTAACCAGCCAGTAATTTCGGGAGTGTTCGAAGAACGGCACCCAGGTATGCGTGGTGACGTCGCGAACGTTCTCAAGCGAGAGCCCAGATGCGGTGGCGATCGGAGCCAGAACCGCGCGGGCCAGCTCGGGCTCGGCCGTGAAGGCGCTGATCTGCACCCGTGCGCCCGGTGCGAGCATGTCGGCGAGTCCGGTGAGTTGCTGACTCCAGCCAGGGGCGGCGGACGGTTCGATCCACAGCGCGGCATCACACCCTGCGGCGACAGCTCCGCCGGCGGCAGTGCCGCAATAGATCTGGCAGCCGGGGAACCGCTCGCTGACGACGCTGGCCAGCGTCTCGGCACCCTCGGCCAAGAGCAACAAGCGGCGTGGCTCGATCTCTTCGTCCGAGGGATACAGCAGGGCGCACATCTCGGCCACAAGAGCGCGGCAGGCATCAACCGGTCGCAGACTCCGTTTGGGCCAGAAACCGACATTGCGCGGAGGATCGCCAAAATACTCGCGCAGTTCATCCTCAACTGTTTCGCTCAAGCCAACCAGATCGGTTGGCGTCGTGGCCAATCGGAGGAACGGGTTGCGAATCAGTTCGTCTTCGACCAGGCGACGTTCGAGCAGATGGTAGCTGCCGGTGAGTTTCGGATCGACGGGCTCTTCAGCGATCGCGCCGCTGTGTAGCTCCGGCGAGTCCGCCGCCGCGGAGGTAATGCCGAGAAGCGAGGCGAGCTTGATCGGCGGAGCCGGCGCGCGCGGCGCGGTGCGATGGGCGCCGAGCCACATTTCCAGTCCGCCGCGAGGGTTGTCCTCGTAGCGCCAGCCATCGCCCTCGCGGACTGCGACCTTGGGACCGAACGGATTGGCGGTGCCAACGAACAGGCCGTGCGGCGTGGAAACCAGCGCTCGGATGCCAAGGTTGTAGCGATTGTCGAAGCCGTTGCGGGTGACGGGGAGCCAGTTGTCACCGTCCGTGGTGCGCCACAGCTCGCAGCCGCCGAGACGGTCGAGAAACTTCTCCAGTGAACGAGGATCGAGCAGTCGTTTCAAATGCTCGGGCCAGGTGTCGACACTCGAGAACGGCACGAAAGAGGAGATGTCGCAGGTGCCGACATACAGCACGCCCTCATGCACGCGCATCCGCCAGATGTAGCCGTTCATCGGGTTGCCGAAGCCGGCTCGCATCCCGCTGGTGGGCGTCTTGAGACCTTGGCGTGTGATGCGCGGATCGCCGACGACGATATCCCAGGTGCCGTCGTGCCGGACGCGAAGGACTTCGCCCGCGGCGGGACCAACCTGGTAGACGCGATCGAAGCCACCATTCTGGATGCAGGTGCCGATGTACAGATCGCCCTGAAACTCGGCCATCGAGAGGATGGCCTGGTTGTATGCGCCACGATCGGCGCCGCGGTCGATCACGAGTTCCCAGTGATGCGGGGCCGGGCCCTCGGCTGTCGTGCGCCAGAGCTGAAAGCCGTGGCGGACGTTGAGCGTGCCGACGTACAGGTAGTCGCCGCATGCCAGCATGTCGATGATGCTGGCGTTCGTGAAGTCGCCGAAAACAGGCGGTGAGCTGAGTTCCCACTCGCCGCTGGCTGGATCCGCGCTGCAGAGCACCGCGCTATCTTGAGATGTGTTGGCGTGCGTGATCAACACTTCCTTGCCCTGCTCCATACGCAGAGCTTCGGGATTGCCCTTGGCGGACGAAGGAGCAACAAAGAGCCGCCCCTTGAATTCAACCATCGCGCGGAACGAACCGTAAACCACGTCGGAGCCGGGAACCCAGGGCGCGGGCAGCGTGTTGAAGGTTTCACCATCGAGGGAGCGCAGCGTAACGCTTTCGAGCACGTTGCGGCCGACTGCTGGAATGGTGTAGATCGCGGGATGCGGGTCACTCTTGCCTTTGAAGACCGTCATCGCGCGGAAGCCAAATGCCTGGGGCGCCATTCGGCCTTGATAGCCTTCAATCAACGGAGCGTGGTAAACGCGGCTCCACTCATCCGCAGCGACGTTGTACCGCCAGATCTGGCCCCGGAGGTCCAGTTCGGTATAGTCGTTCGGCAGCGGCACCGGCGGCACGGCGAAGGGAATCTTAAACGGCGACCGCATGATCAACAGCGGCAGGATGTCGCGGTTCGAACCGACGTACAGGTGGTTCTGGTACCAGGCGGCCGAATAGGCGTACGAGTTGCTCCCGTCGCCGAAGCCATTCTGCGCAACGCGGCGAAAATCGGCCGTGGCCAGCGCGCGTGGCGGCGCTGGGCGTCCGAGTGCGGCGCCACCGACCGTCGCGGGTTGTGCCTCGAAAGCGAGTGCCATCAGTTGGTCGACTGTGTTGAAGGCTTTTGAGCCGAAACGATTAAGTAGTGTTCCAGATCAGGCACGTGGCCGTAATTGGTGCCCAGGTGCCGCTTGAGGGTCGGTTCATCGATCTGGCGGCGAAGGAACTTTTCGTGCAGAAAGTTGACGGTGTAGCGGAAGAACGGAAACCAGGACTGTTCGGTGACGTCTTCAATCCGCACGTTGGTGAATCCAGCACCCTCGATAAGTTCGCGATACGCTTCGATGCCGGGCAGGTAGTTGGCCTCGGTTCGATACGGCCGCGCACGTTCGCCTTCAAGAGTCATGAGGATGTCGCTGAGCGCTAGCGTACCGCCGGGCTTGAGCACGCGCAGCGCCTCGCGGAGAAACTTTTCGCGGGTGTCGAAATGAAACGCCGCCTCGACGCAGATGATGTTGTCGAACGACTCGTCGGCAAAGTCCATGTTCACGGCGTCCATGCAGCGGAAGTCCGCGCCCGGCACAAGAGTGCGGCCGTGCTCGACCTGGCGCTCCGAGATGTTGATCGCTGTAATCGCCTCGGGCGCATAGTTGGCAAGCAGGCAGCGGGTGGTCTCGCCTTTGCCGCAGGCGACGTCGAGAATCGTGCCCCGCTTGTCGCCGAGCAGCGATTGCAGACGGTTCACCAGGTTTTCGCAGGCCTGACGTGGGCCGGTCGCACCTTCGTCCCACAGGCCGAAATTGGCGAAATCGCTGTGCTCGTAGAACTCCAGGTACAACGGCTTGAACATCACGTCGTCGTACCAGGTGTTCGGCACTTGAATGGTCGATTCGGACTGAGCCATGCGATTGCAACCTTAACTTGTCAGTTCAGAGACTTCGGAAGTCGTGACACTGAGCGGCGGCCAGGCAGTGAGCGCCCTCAGCGTCGGCTCGGGCAGGGACAGCGGAAAATTGTGGCCGGCGCCGGCGATCAGCTCAACATGGACGTTGGGCATCTCGACGGCGAGGATCTTGCAACTGGGGACGAACGGTGAGTGCGTTCCGTAGACCAGCAGCGTGGGCTGATGGATTTCGCAAAGCACCTCGCGTGTCAGGCCAACACAGCGGTCGTAGTCGTCGAAGGCAGTCGTTTCTGCGATCAATTTACGGTACTTCTGACCCGCACGCTTGTTGGTTAGACGCGGGACGAAGAAACCGTCGGCTTCGAGCACTCCGGAGACTCGCGAGAAGTCGACCGCTTCCAATCGGACGGGGAGCCGGCAGTCGATCTCCCAATTGGGATCGACCGTCATGCCGGCATCGGCAAGCTGCTGGCTCCAGCGCGGAAAGTGCTCCCAGTCACCCAGGCGGACGACGCCTTGAATCGAGCGGAGTCGACCATCGAGCACTGTAATCGTGCGCACCCGATCCGGATGCTTGCGAGCAAGTTGCAGCGCGATTCCCGCGCCAAAGCTGTGGGCGATGACGTCGGCGGCGGCAACTTCGTGCGCATCGAGCACGGCCAGCGCGTCGCCGACCTGATGGTCGAGCGTGTAGCCTGTGGCCGGCATATCGCTACCGCCGTGGCCGCGCTGGTCGTAGCAGAGGACGAGCCGATCGGCGGCGAGTTGCCGCACGATCAGCGGATGCCAGAAGGCCAGGTTCGTATTCAAACCGTGGATGAAAAGCGCGGCCCGACCGGACTCGAACGGCGTGGTCGAGCGGCAGGAGATCTTCACACCCTGGTTAGATACGCCTGTGATGGGCATTATTCGATGTACCCCAGGCTGCGGAGACGCTGAGTGAGCACGAGTTCCTCTTCAGAGTCCATCGTGTCCTGCTGGGCAACCTGGACATCGGCGGCGGCCGGCGCGGCCTTCTCGCCCCAGGAGACGTTCGGCGGATTCGCCGCCAGGTAGCTTTCCTCGTACAGGTCGGCCGGGAACTTACCTTCGTACTCGGCCGGAATCTCGATGCCCACACTGTGCACCAGCAGCGAGGCCACGTCGAGGATGTTGCACTGCTTGGCGGTGGCGTTCACCTTCAGACCTGGCCCCACGCCCCACAAGACGCCGAGCGGATGGTGTGTACCGACGGGGGACTTGCGCGGGACTACCGCGTCGGTGCCGTTCAGCACCGAGAGGAAACCGTGATCGCGCAGCGTGAGCGTCAGATCCGGCGCGCGGTGCATCCAGGGTCCGGCAAACCAGTCTTCGCGTTTCTTGACTTCGGTGATGACCTGACCGCCGTCCTCACCGCGCAGGGCATAGAGCTCCTCGATCAGCTTGTCGCGGAAGGCTTCGTACTCGTCCGGCGGCACGTTGAGGATGTACACGCCGTTGCAACTCGGTGTGAGCGCCGCGGCACGCGTGTTGCGCCAGTCGTAGAGGCCCATTTGCTTCGTAAGCCGCTCGACGACGATCGATTCGTTCTCGTCGACGTCGACTTCGCCGTTCCAGCGCAGGTGGCCGAGGTCGTGCAGGTACTTGTTGATGTAAAGGATCTCGTCACTGGCCGTGAAGCCGTGATCCGAGGCGATGAACAACCGGCCGTCTTCGCCGAGCAGCTCCAGCGTGCGACCGAGGAAATCATCGATCTGCTTGAAGTAGCTGTGGCAGAGATCGATAATCTTGGTTTCCCAGGGCGTGGGATTGGCCGGCACATACTTGGGATCGAGGAAACGGTAAGCCAGGTGTTGAAGCTTGTCGACGCCGTCGAAGACGATCGCCGTCAGGTCACTTGGCTCGTGCTCCATCAGGTACTCCATCGTGGCGAACCAGGCCCGTTCGCGCTCGATGTGGAGCTGAATCCACTCTTCCCAGCGATCGGGCGGCATCTCGGCCAGGCCCTCTTTCTCAATATCGAGATCGAGTCCGAGCACGCCGACGTCGAAATGCGGCACCTGCTCGAGCCGGCTGAACAGGTCGGCCGGGAAGCTGGAGCGCTTCAAGTAGCGACCCGGCACAAAGCCCGGCATCGTGTGGCCATTGACGGGCTCTGCTGGAGCGAGGCCGTAGTAGTTCAGCGCGGTGATGCGTTTGCCGCAATCGGAGAGGTACTTCCAGATCGTCGACACGTGGCGATCGCGACCGGTATTGAAGCGGAGGATGACGCCGCTATCGGTCTGTTCGACGCGGACGAAGTCGTGAATGCCGTGATGCCCCATGCTGCGGCCGGTGGCCAGGGTGGTCCAGGCCTGCGGTGTGATCGGCAGCGGTGTCGACTCGAGCAGACAGCGCACGCCGGCGGCACGGCACTTCTGCAAATTCGGCATGAGCCCTTGTTCCATGAGCGGGTCGAGCACGCTATACGTTGCGCCGTCTAATCCAAACAGCACGGTTCTCATAACTTTCACCTAACGGGGGCGGATGTCACTTAGGAAGGGGGGATTCGTACACGCGGGTTAGTTCAATTGCTCACGCAGAAACTGCGCGATCTGTTTTACGGTCAGGTCGGTGACATAGGAGCCCTCGACCATCAGCAGTTGCTCGAACGGCAGGTCGCGGCGGTCGTAGCGCTCCTCGATCGACGTGACCAGGTACACGACGTCCAGCGACTCGAAGCCGAGCTCGGCCACGATTGCCGTGTCGGGACTGATTGGACCATTCAGGCCCAGGTCGTCCCAATCGGCCGTCAGTTCGGACAGGATCTCGATCACGTCCTTCTCGTAGCGCTGTTCAACGCTGACATCACTCATGAAAGTTTCTCCATCGGCAAGATGCACAAAACGATGATTTGATTGCGGAGCTGCCGCCAATGCGCGGTGACTTGAGTGCGCCCCTCACTGAATTCGGGAAAGGCCTCGGCCATTTGACCACGCAGGGACAGTGTCAGGCTGCGAGACTTCTGGTCGACGGATTCGATGACGATATTCCGTGGCCCGCCGAACACGCCGCGCCCGAGGGCCTTGCCGGCGGCCTCTTTTGCTCCCCAACCGGCGCGAGACCAAGCGGTGGCATGGCCGGCGGAGGCGAAGAGTTTGCGTTCGGCGTCGGTGAAGGCGTCGGCCAGGACTTCAGCGGGCAGCGGATCGAGCGGTTCGCAGTCGATGCCAAGACCACGGAACTCGCCCGGCATCGCCGCGACAGCGACGGCCTCGAAAGTCTTGTGGGCCAGGCTGATGTCGGCTGCACGTTTCTCGTCGATCCAGGCCTCGGGGCGTCCCTCGGCGTCATTGCGAATCTCGGTGTCGGCGTGGCAGCCGCCGTGCTTGAGTTGTGCGCGCACGGCTTCCTTCGCGGCGAGACGTCCGAGCAGCCAGTCGGCCAGGGCCACCGGCGGAAGCTTCTGGCGATTGAACGCCGCCCGCTCGTCGGGGCTGAGAATCTGATAGGCGAGCATGCGCGCCCAGATGCCCTTGATCCACAGTCGCTCGCCGCCGGCCGTGGCTTCGCAGATGGAAAGCCGATCCGCACCGGGCACATCCCTGAACAGGTCGTTGAGCGAACGTTCCTTGAAAGCCGTGTGCGGGTTCAACGCGTAGCGATAGAGCGGCAGCGGAAACGGAACCGTCTCTTCAACTCGCTTCAGATAGCGCAGCACGGCCTGGCCGCGACCGTCGACGAACTCGGTGTCGGAGTTGAGCTTGCCGGGAACCATCTCGAATTGCGAAACGGCCGCCAGCGCTTCGCCTGAGAACACGCCGCGGGCGAACTCGAGCCGGCCGATCGTGTTTGGGAAGGCCATGATGCAGGTTGCGCCGGCGGATTCGAGATCGCCGTTGGTGAGACCGGGAATCTGCGAGGCAGTGTCAACGAGGGCCACCGGCAGGACCAACGCCCCGCGGGCTGTGGAAGCAAGCAGAGGCGTCTTGGGCTCTTGCACACGAGCGGCAATGGCACGCTCGCCCCACGACTCGATCTCTTCGATGCCGTGAAATGCCGGACCGTGATAGAGGATTTGCTGGTATACGGCTTCGGGCTTCCAAGGGGGCGGACCGGCGGACGGTCGCGCGAGCTTTGGGGCGCCGAGCGTCTCGGGAAGTTCGCCTAGTTCGACCGTGGCCGCGGCAATCTCGTGCTCCGCGTCACCATCAGCCTCCAGTAGTCGAGCATCGACCGTTTGATCATTCACCAGCCGAGCAACCGCGCGCACCCGGCGAGACTGGCCCGGGAAGGCCAGCCAGCGGGAGACGCTGATGTCGCTGAGCGCCACGACGGAAGACTGCGGCACAAGCATCGCGGCCGCTTCGGCCAAGAGTTCCATGCTCATCGCCAGCGGCATGATCGGCAGCGGCGTGAGTTCCGGGTGCCGGTCGGACACGCGACTGCCAAAGAACGTGTGATGCTTAAGGAACGGATGCTTCTCGGGAGTCAACTCGCATTCGAACACGACACGCTCGGCGGTGTGCTCGAGCAGCGACTCGACGAATGGATACTGCCGCGGGGACGCGGGGGGATACTGCCGCGGGGACGCGGGGGGAGTGTTTCTCGGTGGCGCGGCCGAAGTGTTACTCGGCGGCGGCGAGACGGTCGGAACTACCTGATGAGCTACAGCCGACATTCTGTCCGGAGTGGTCGGGGCCGAGCCACTGGAACGCGAAGCGAAGACTGGCTGCAAGCGAACATGCGTGACCGCAGACGCGACTTCGATACGACGCGGCGGCTCGGCAATTGCCTGCTGACCGCCGCGAAGTGCCCCGACCGTGACTTGCAGGTCGAGGAACTGCTGCATCGTGCGCTGGAAATCGGCGTGCGCCGCCTGGGCGATCGATTGCGAGGGCGCCGGCATCGGCTGCACCGCGGTCGGGTGGAGACCGTTGGTCCCCGAACTGACCGTCGCGTGCGGTGTCGGCTGGATGCCAGGGCTAACGGGATGCTGATTGGGGACACTTGCAGGAAGAACTTCCGCGGCGTGACCGTTGTAAGTTCCGTTCTGAGCGGGCGTCGGCGAGGCTGCCAGGCGAGGAGCGTCGGCTTGCCACTTCGCAACCGCGTCGGAGTCGAGTTCCAGCATCGGCAGGTCGAGCCGCAGAATGGGCTCTTCCGGCGGAGCGACGTGCGGGGGGCCTTCCAGATCGAGAGTCAGCGGGCTGCGACGGACGAACAACGGCGCGAGATCGACGTCAACGCCGTGCGCGACCAGCGTTCCCAAGGAGCGACAGAGTTGTTCCAGGCCGCCGCGATTCGGCACGTCGAGCGGCACGGCAGCATGCGGCTTATCGCCCAGGCTATCGGCCACGAAGGTCGAAAGGTTACCACGTGGGCCACATTCGATGAACACGCGAACGCCAGCCTCGTGCATGGCCAGCATTGTCTCGCGAAAGCAGACCTTGCTCCGCCATTGGCGTACGGCCAACTCGCGAACCGCCTCGGCGTCGGCCGGCATCCGGGCTGCCGTGGCACACGACCAAAGTTCAACCTGCGGAGCACGCAGCTTGAGCGAATCGAAATAGCGTTTGACGATCTCGCACGCCGGCGCGAACGCATCAGTGTGATAAGGTCGATCCCAAGCCAGACGCTGGCAGAGGCCGCCCTTGCCTTGCAGCTTGAGCAGCAGTCGCGACATAGCCGCTTCGCTGCCCACGAGAATCTTCTGGTGGGGGCAGTTGTCGATCGCCACCGTGACTTCGGCCGACTCTTCAGCCAGGACCGCGTCGAGTGTGGCTTCGGGCACACCACCGACGGAGACCAAAACGCTTTGCGGAAGGAGACCGGAAGTCTTAAGCTCGACGGCCGAATCGATGCCCGCTTCGATGGCGTGCTGCATCGCGCCGTCGTCGTCGTGTTCGTAAGCGCCGGCCGCCAACAGCGCGGCGTACTCACCGCTGCTATGTCCGACGACGGCGTCGGCCTGTACGCCAAGAGATCCCAGCAATCGCCACAGCCCCCGCGCGGCGGCGGTGACCGAGGCCACGGCCGTGTCCATCTCGAAGAGTTCGGCTTCTGCCGCGGCAGCCGTAGCCGGCTGCGGGAACAGCACCCGGGCGAGCGAAGTGCCTTTGGATTCGAACGCTCGGCTGGTCAGATCGAATTCGCGGCGTACGACCGGGAAGTGCCGGCAGAGATCGCCGAGCATGTTGACGTACTGCGAACCTTCGCCGGGGAAGACGAGGGCCACGCGACCATCGCGAGCGAGCGGCTGGTCGTACCAGTACACGCCGCCGCGATCCTGGATCTTCTCGCGTTTGGGATCGACCAGTAGCGGCGCGACGCGGGTAAGCTTTTTGATCAGTTCTTCAAGGCTGCCTGCGACGACAGCCAGGCGATGCTTGCCGCTCCAGCGACTCGCGCTGGCAGCGACGTCGAGCAACGTAATGCCAGTGCTGCGCTCGACCCACTCGGCGAGCTTGGATACACGCTGAGAAAGTGCTTCGCGGGAGTCGGCCGAGATGACGACCAGTTCGTGGGACCACTCGCGTTCGAAGTCGGCGTCATCGGTCGCTTCGCCCTGGTACTCTTCCAAGAGCACGTGAGCATTGATGCCGCCGAAACCGAAGGCGTTGACGCCAGCTCGGCGAGGCGCTTCGCTGCCGCCGTGAATCCAGGGGCGCGGCTCCGTGCACAGGAAGAAACGCGATTCGTCGAGCTTCAGGGCCGGATTTGCCGTCTCGGCGTGCAGCATCGGCGGCAGCACGCGATGGTGCAGCGCCAGCGCAGTTTTGATCAGCGAGACGGCGCCCGAGGCCGGTACTAGATGTCCGACCATCGACTTCACGCTGCCGACGGCCACGTGCGGATGTTCGCCGCGGCGTGGTCCGAAGCAGGTTTTGAGCGAATTGATTTCGACGGCGTCGCCCAGCGGGATGCCGGTGCCGTGAGCTTCGACCAGGCCCACGGTGTCAGGCGACACGCCGGCCATCTCGTAGGCACGTTCGATCGAAAGCTGCTGGCCTTCGGTTCGCGGAGCCAGCAGGCCCGCGCCCTTGCCGTCGGACGATGTGCCAGCGCCTTTGATCAGAGCATAGATTCGATTGCCGTCGCGAACCGCGTCGCTCTTGCGCTTGAGCAGGAGGATGCCGCAGCCCTGGCCGAGCACGGTGCCTTCGGCCTCGGGCGAGAAGGGCGCGATCTTGCCTTCGCGACTAAGGGCGTTCAAATGACAGAACATGATGTGGATCGGCGCGGGCGTCGAGACCTGCGATCCGCCCACGAGGACCGCATCACATGTGCCGGCCTGCAGCTCGCGGATGCCGTGCTCGACGGCGAGCAGCGTGGACGAACAGGCAGCGTCGACCGTGTAGGCTGGCCCATGCAGATCCAGCCGGTTGGCAATCCGCCCGACGAGCGCGCTGTGAACCAGGCCCGGGAAGGTATCGGCATTCGCCGGCGGGAGGCGTTTCTTGAGTTCTCGGCGGATCTTGTCGAGATCCTCCGGCGAGCGGTCCGGCTCAAGCTGACCGAGCACGTGGACGAGTTGATCGACGGCCACGGTGCGCTGGAAGACGGCAACCCAGCCGCGGTTGACGAACAGGCCACGGCCGAGGATGACGCCCGTCTTCGCGCGGTTAATCGGGATCTCCGGGGCGCCGGCGTCGGCCATCGCCTCGAAAGCGCACTTAAGCGCGATGAAGTGATCCGGCTCGGCGCCTTCGACCGCGGTGGGAGGCACCCCGTACTTGGGCGGATGGAAGCGGCACAAGTCGCCCAGAAACCCGCCGCGGCGTGTATAACTGCGATCGACCGCGGGGCCCGCTGGGTCGTAGAACCACTCCGGCTGCCAGTCCGGCGGCGCATCGGTGATGGCGTCGACCTTGCCGATCACGTTCTGCCAGAAGCGCGCAGGCCCGGCAGCGCCGGGAACCAGGCACGACATTCCGACGATCGCGATGTCTTCGGCGCGCTCCTGATGTTCAGGTCGCGGGCTAAATTTCATAATGACTCGGTTAAAGCTGGACGGCGATGCGATTCAATTGTGGACTACCTGCGCCTTCCAGGCCTTCCATGTGCGCGATGAGGCGCCCGTCACGAACGATCCAAACATCCGCGTTGTAAACCTGGCGATCGTTGCCGGGACGAATGCGAAGCTTCATTTCGACTTCGCCAACGCCCATCGGCCCATACACTCGATAACTCGAAATTCGGTTCGGAAGCACGGCGACGTCGAACAGGGCCCGCGACCAGATCATGGCCAGTTGCGGTGCCGCGTCGATCACGACGTGGTCGAGCACGCCGTCCATCGAGGATCCGTCGTCACCGGGACGAACGATGGCGTCGATCCCACGCTCGTCGGCGCCGGCGAATTCCTGAATCACTTTGTAGCTGGGGCCGTGGAAGAGCCAGCGGTCGTAGGCTTCGCTGGCCGTGGCCTCAAGGCCGGTTTCAATGGGATCGGGGAAGCTGGCCTCGGGGGCTACCGGTTGCCGGCAGGACAGTTCGACGTGCGCGTCGTAGAGGATACGCTGTGGCGTTTCGATCGGCCGAATGCTGACCTGCCAACGACAGGTTTGACCGTCGCCAGCGAGTGGCTCAACGCGGACCAGGATCTCCCTTGTGTCATGCTCGATCGTGATTCCGCTGAGCATCCGCACGTTCTCGACGGCGGCCACGTGCCAATCGGGACGATTGAGATGCGCGGCCTCGGCCATCAGCCCCACGGCCATGGCAACCGGCAGGACGGCTTTGCCTTCGATGCGATGGTCTTGCAGGTAGCGGCTATTTCGGTCAAGCACGACGCGGGCCACGAAACCGCCATTGGATAACTTTTCCAGCGGTCCACCCAACAGCGTACCGTAGGCGGAAAAATCCATCCCGGCGCGAAGCTGTTCGTCTTGCAGCCACGGTCCGCGTCCCATGATGATGCGGGGCGGAGTCGGTTCGGAGTTGAGCAACTCGCGACAAGCCGCGGCACAGCCGGCCGAGAGCGGAATCAGTTCCACGCCGCCGGCACGCATCTTGGCGGCGACTTCGGCGGTGACCATGCCCGCACCGGCCCAAGGTCCCCAGTTGAACGATACGACTTTGCCACTCCAGGTGGCGCGCAGTCGGCGAGCGACGCGATTGAGCACCTCGTTGGCCGCGGCGTAATCGCACTGCCCTGAGTTGCCGAAGAAGCCGGACGTCGAAGAGAACAGGGCCACAAGTTTGAGGGTGTCGCGATCAACATTCTCGAGCAAGAGCAGAAGCGGGTCGATCTTGGTTTGCACAACGCGGTCGAACGATTCGGCAGTTTTGTCCTTGATGGCTCGATCGTCGATGACGCCCGCGCCGTGAATGATGCCTTGGATCGCGCCGTGCCGGGTTTGCACGTCGTCGAGCATCTGCTTCAGGCTGCTCGCGTCGCGAATGTCGCACGGAACATATTCGACGGTTCCGCCGGCGGCGGCGATGGCGGCCAGGTTGCGGCGTACTTCGCGGTTACTCTTGATATCCGAAAGTCGAGCTTCGACGATCGCGGGTGTGCAGGCCTCGCCGCTGGTGCGTAACTGGCCGATGATCGCCTTCCGCAGGTCGGTGTCGGTAGTGAACACTGACGTAGCGGGCGACTCTTCCTCGGTGGACAGCGCCGAGCGGCCCAGCAGGATGAATCGGGCGGGAACGCGTTTGGCAAGCTCGGTGACAATCGCCGCGGTAATACCCTTGGCGCCGCCCGTAACGATGACGGTGCTGTCGGCGGTGATGGGCGAATGGTCGAGCGCGGGTTCAGCGAGTTCAATCCGGCGAGTCTGGATCTGCAAGCGGCGACCAGCGCGATAGGCGATTTCAACAGGGCCCGAGGCGGTGAGTTCCTGGACTAGCACGTCTGCATCGGGCTGCTCGGTGAAGTCGACCGCTCGGAACGCATGCTGCGGCCATTCGCAGGCGGCAACCTTCAGCAGGCCGGCAAGTCCTCCGCGCCAGGGATGCGTGGCGTCAGGCGAGGACGGATCATCGGTGGCGAAATCGCTGCCGCCAAACGAGCCACAGAGTACGCGCAGTTTACCGTCACCTGTTGCGGCCATTTCTGGTTCAAGGGCTTGCAGCAGGAAGAGCAGACCGCGGACTTCGCAGTTGAATCGGTCGTTCCAAAGTGAGCTGTCGCACTCGGGCCACGGGGAGCACTCATCGAGCGCCAACATGTGGGCTGCAGCGGAGATGCCTCCGGCAGCGAGACGAATCCGCTCAACTGCTGCTCGGGCGGTGGCGGCGTCGGCCAGATCAGTCGCGGACAGGCGCTCGACGCGCACGTTTCTCTTTTTGAGTTCTGTGATTAGCGAGTGAGCTGCGGCGTTCTGACTGGCCACAACGATCACGGCGCCGGGGCGAAGCTCGCTGGTGTGAGCAATCGGAGCATCGACGATCTCGGCCACACAGCGCGGACAAGCGTCAGCGTCACTCATTTCGGCGGCATTGACGTCGACGACGGCCGCCCCCGGAGCTGAAGCCAGCTTGCCGTTGGTGGCGGCTGGCTGCTTGATCGCTGCGGGCTTCGCCGTGGCCGGTTCAGTGAAGCACGCCAGGATCGCGTGCACCGTCTTCGCGCCAGCCAGTCGCTCCATCAGTTCGGGAGGCGCTTCGACCAGGTCAGGGCGCACTTCGCGGCGGAAGGCGGCGATGATCTCGACACGCTTGATTGAGTCGATTCCCAACTCGCTTTCCAGATTGACGTCGCCCGTGAGCATCTCGGCCGGATAGCCGGTACGGTCGGCAACGATGCGTACGAGCGTCGGTTGGAGTTGTCCCGGATCAACCGCCAGCGACGAGCCGCTTACCCCATGGCCCGCCGAGAGCGCCGGTTGGACAGGCGCACTCTCCGCGGCGGCGGGCGCGTCTGACATCGCGACGATCACATCGATGATCGAGCGCATTGTCTTGGCGCCGGCCAGTTGTTCCATGAATTGGGCCGGCGGTTCAAGCATCTCGGGTAACACTTCACGGCGGAATGCGGCGATGATTTCGACCCGTTTGATCGAGTCGATACCCAGCTCGCCCTCAAGGTTGATGTCCAAATCTAGCATCTCAGCCGGATAGCCCGTGCGGTCGGCCACGATGCGGAGTAGCGTGGTCAGGAGGTCGTCGGGATCGATCGCGACGGCGGCGGAAATAGCCGGGGAATCCGTCACGGAAGGTTGAGTTTTCGCATCATTCGCGCCGCCCATCTCGGCCACGACATCGACAATTTGCCGCATCGTCTTGGCACTGGCCAGGCGTTCCATGAACTCGGCCGGCGGCTCGAGCATCTCGGGCAACACTTCGCGGCGGAAGGCGGCGATGATCTCGACACGCTTGATCGAATCGATACCGAGCTCACCTTCGAGATTGATATCAAGCGAAAGCATCTCGGCCGGATAACCGGTTCGGTCGGCAACGGTGGCCGCCAGGCGCGACTGCAGCTCATCGGCTGCAAGTCGAGTCGCACGTTTGGCCGGAGCGGAGGGCGCCGCGGTCGCTTGGGCCTGCACGGCGGGTGCCGCGGCAGGACTCGAAGCAGTGGCCTCCTGTGCCATCGACGGGGCGGCGGGCCCAACGGGAGATGGCTCATACGGGCTCGCTGGGACGAACCGCGATGCGGCCGGTTCAGCATCCCGCGGCTCGGGGTAATGCGGCTGGGCATGCCCTATCGCACTGGCGACGTTTGAGAGCGACTGACCGCCGCCGAACAATTGCGCGAGCACAGTCTGCTGTGTCGAGAGGAACTGGCGCATCGTCTCCTGAAACAGTGCGTACGAATGGCCATCCATCGAACCTGCAGCAGGAGTTGCCGGCGCCGTTGCGCTCATAGCCGGGCGGGCTTCGGCATGAGCCGAGTCGTAGCGCAACTCGGGATGCGTGTGAGGGGCAGCGCCGTTGCCGTCTGAGTTTTCGCTGGATGCGTGTCCGTTACCCATGGGTCCGCTTGTCATGTTCGAAGTTGTCGGATTGGTGACGCGGTGGGGGGGCGTTTCCGTAGTGTCGGATGCATGGCCATTGGAGTGAGCGATCTCGGCCTGAGGTGCGCCGAGCCGCGCCAACGGTGCGGTCGAACGCAGCGGCGCGCCCACCCTGCGAGAGTAGGCACCGTTGACGAGCCACACGTGCGCGGGATAGGTGTCGCCTGAACCGGGGGTCAACTCCTTACGCGTGAGCGGTTCGAGCGTGCGGCGGTCGTAGAGCCGATCGAGCGACATGTCCACGCCTTGAGCGACGAGCTGCCCAAGAGCTCGGAGGAACTGCCTGACTTGAGAGCCGCCATTCGGCTGCGTGGCCACTGCCACGTGCTCGCGATCTTTCAAGATGTCGCGCACCAGGCTGGTCAACACGCCCTTGGCGCCGACTTCGATAAACACGCGAGCGCCGTCGCGATACATGTTCTCGATCAGTTCGACCCAGCGGACCTTGTCGGTTAGCTGCTCAGCCAGCCGCTCGCGTACGTCGCTCGGCTCGCCGCTGTACGGCTCGGCCGTCACGTTCGCATAGACGGGCGTCTCGGAAGCTGTGAAGGTCGCAGCGGCCAGCGTCTCGGAGAACGCAGCTCGCGGCTGCTGCATGAATGGGCTGTGGAATGCCGCCGAGACGGGGATTCGCCGGGCCGTAATCCCTGCAGCTTCGAGCAGCGGCTGAACGTGCGCGATGCCCTCTTCGGTTCCGCTCAGGACGGTTTGGCGCGGGGAGTTCAAGTTCGCCAGCCAGACATCCGTGCGATCAGCGATGTGCTTTTCAACAGCAGCCTGGTCGGCACCCGCGGCAAGCATCGTTCCGCCCGACGCTCCACCGGCAGCCATCGCTTGCCCCCGAGCGGCGGCCAGATGGAACAACTCGGTTTCGCTCATCGCCCCGGCCGAGCACAGGGCCACGAGTTCTCCAAAGCTGTGTCCGGCGGTCATTTGCGGCCGTATGCCGAAGCTGGCAAGCAACTGCTCGATCGCGCGACCGCTGACGCCAAGTGCCGGCTGTGCTAGGCGGGTTTCTTTGAGCCGCTCGGCTTGAGCCGTTCGGTCTGCGTCGGTAAACGCGCTCGGCGGGAAGATCGCCTGGCTGAGAGCCTGTCCCAACTCGGGCCGCAGCACGTCGTCCGCACGCTGGAAACACGCGGCGACTTCCGAATACTCGACGGCGAGTTCCTGGAGCATACCAGGAAACTGCGAACCCTGACCGGGAAACAGGAACGCGACTTTGCCATTAACAGATGGGCCGCCGGTGAGCGGCTTGGCCGTGAAGCGTACGGTTGCAGGCAGCCGGCCGCTAACCTTTCCTTGATCGTCGACTGCCCCGTCGAAACCGCGGAGCGCTTCGACAAGTTCGTTTAGCTCGCCCGCCACAACTGCCATCTGACAAGGCTTGTCGATCTGCGAGCGAAGATGATGCGTGTAAGCGAGCCGCGCGAGCCCCGAGGGAATGTTGTTCGCCAACAAGGCTTCGGCTTCGCTGGCGAGAGACCTAGCGGCGGTCCGGAGTGCGCCGAACGTGTCGGCCCTGAGCACGAACAGTTCGCAGACACTGTCAGAGCGGGCAACCAAAGGGCGGGCGAGCGGGGACGAATCATACTCTTCGAGCAGGACGTGGAAGTTGGTGCCGCCAAAGCCGAACGACGAGACGCCCGCTCGGCGCGGACCGTCGCCGGCCAGCCAGGGGCGCGCCTCGGTATTGACGAACAGCGGGCCATCGACGAGGCCGCCCTTGGGGTTCGGGCTGTCGACGTGCATGGTTGGGGGCAGAACGCGATGCTGCATCGCCATGATCGTTTTGACCAGTCCGACGGCGCCGGCCGCGCACTTGGTGTGCCCGATCATCGACTTGATGCTGCCCACCGCGATACTGCCTTGGGGCGCGCCGGCTTCCTTGAGCAGGGTGGTGAGCGAGAGCGATTCGGTCTGATCGCCAACGGCAGTGCCGGTGCCGTGGGCTTCAAACAACGCGACGCTGGCCGGATCGACGCCCGCCTGTTCGTATGCGCGGCGGAGCGTGCGCAACTGGCCTTCCACGCGAGGCGCGGTGAGCCCCATGCTGCGTCCGTCGGAGCCGCCGGAAACGGCGCGGATCACGGCGTAGATCTTATCGCCATCGCGCTCGGCGTCCTCGCGGCGTTTGAGCACGACGGCGGCGTGCCCTTCGCTGATCACGATGCCATCGGCCTTGGTATCGAACACGCGAGCGCGGCCGGATGCCGAAAGGGCCCCCGCCTTGGCAAAGCACAGATAGCCGAACGGATTCTGCATCGTGTCGCAGCCGCCGGTGATGACCATGTCGCAATTGCCGCTGGCCAGGTCATGGCAGGCCCAATACAAGGCCGACAGCGACGAGGCGCAAGCGGCGTCGACGGTGCAGTTGGCGCCGCCCAGGTCGAAGCGATTGCTGATCCGCCCGGCGACCACGTTGAACAGGATGCCGGCGAAGCTGTCTTCGGTCCACTCGGGCAACTGTTTCCACAGCGACTCGTCGGGGTTCTCGAGGAAACGCGGCAGCATGGCGCGGAAGGCATAGGTCGAACCAAGCTCGCCCGCACCGCCGCCGACGCCCAGGATAATACTGGTGCGTTCGCGGAGCGGATTGTGCGGGGCGTATCCAGCGTCGGTGAGCGCGCGGTCGACGAGTTCCATCGCCAGCAGCTGCATCGGCTCGATGCTGGGGATCGACGCGGGCGGAATGCCGTACTTGAGCGGATCGAACGGCAGATCGTCGACGAAGCCGCCCCAACGACCGTAAATCTTGTCGCGCGCCTTGCGATCGCCGTTGAACCAGCGATCGACTTCAAAGCGGTCGGCCGGAATCTCGGTGATGGGATCGAACTTGGCCAGCACGTTGTGCCAGAGCCGCGAGGGATCGGTCGCACCGGGAACGAGGCAGGACATGCCGACGATGGCGATGTCCAGCGGCTTGGGCCGCACGGAGACCGTCGCCGGTAAAAGTTCGAGGTGCGTATGTGCCGCGAGCGTTTCGACGGCGCCCAGGCAGACTTCCTCATGCAGTTCGCGGAGCGAACAGGCGCCCTGACGCAGCGCCGCAACCTGACCGATCATGTACATGCCGTCGCGAAGCTGACCGGTGACGTCAACCTCGACGAGTCCGCCCCCCTGCTCTCCGCGCTGGACGCCTTTGGCCGCAACACGCAGCCGGCCCAGATTCAAGTGCTCGAGTTCGGCACGCATTTCCTCATGCGGACACCTGTCGGCGACCATCCGCCGCTTCTCGCGCTCAAAGAGATGCACGAAGTCGTTCGGGGCGCAGCGCACCGCGTGGCCGGGCCCGGACTCGACGACCATCGTATGCTGCATGTCGATGGCCACGGACTGAAAGCCTTCGACGATCGCGCCGGTGGACACAATCTCGTGCGTGAAAAGGTAGGCCGTCCCCAGCAGCACGCCGACCTTCATGCCACGCTCAACCAATGGCTGCGCAAGGACCGAGACCATTGCCGCGCCGAGTCGGTCGTGAATGCCGCCGGCGAAGAGCACGTGGACCTTGGCGGCCTCTTCTGCCGTGAGCTTGGCTTCGCACAGAACGCGGACCATCAGTTCCCAAAGCACAAAGCTGGTCCGCGGACCGACGTGACCGCCGCACTCGCGGCCTTCAAAAACGAAGCGGCGTGCGCCTTCGCGGAGGAACATGTCGAGCATGCCCGGCGAGGGAACGTGCAGATAGGTGGCGATGCCGTTGGCTTCGAGCGAGGCAGCCTGATCAGGCCGGCCGCCGGCGATGATTGCGTATGGGGGACGAATCTCCTGGATGACTGGCCATTGCTGGGCGCGAATCTCTTGCGGCACGAAGCCAAGCATGCCGACGCCCCAGGAGAGGTCGCCGAGCTGCTCCTTCGTGCGCTCCAGCAGCGAGCGGACCTGGGCTTCTCCCATCAGTGCCAAGGCGAGGAACGGCAAGCCGCCTTCGGCGGCCACGGCGTGGCAGAACTCCGGCACATCGCTGACGCGCGTCATCGGACCTTGCACGACCGGAAAGCGCGTGCCGTGCGAATTCGCGAGTGGACTGCCGGCATCGAGAATGCGTGCTTCGGCCGCGGCGCGCACTTGCGAATCGACACGTTGGGCAAGTAGTTGTAGCGCTCGCCCCACACTTGGCGCCTGACGGGCCCAATCGGCCGCAAGCGAAGCGTCTTGACCGGTCAGCCACAGCCGGTCGCGATCGCGCGATTCGGCAGCGAGCGATTCGATCTGCGCGAGTAGAGAAGATGCGAAGTCGTCGACCTCGTCAGGCTGCATCGCAGCGGCGCGAACCATAATCGCGTCGATCGATGCCCGGGCGGTCATGCCGGGCTGATGGTAGAAGCGGAGATATTGACGACTGGGGAGCGCGACCGTGGCGACTTCGCTGCCGTCCATCAGCGACAAGCGGCGGCGGAAGCTCGCGCCGAGCGGCGACTCGCGCAGGAGCGCAAGTTGCCAATCGAGCAGCACGCCCGCACAACCGGCAGCAGCGCAGGCAGCAGCCGTGTTCCAACTGATTCCACCCCAGACGTAGACGGGCACGTCGACGTTCGTGAGCAAGGCCTGCACGAGCACAAAACTCGTCTCCTCACCGACGAGTCCGCCCGCTTCGTGACCTTTGGCAACGATGAGTTCGCAACCAGCGGAAATCGCAGCCCGGGCTTCATCGAGCGACGTGACCACGGCGCCCACTCGCTGAGCGTGGAGGCGAACCGCGGCGACGGCATCGCACCATTCGGCGCCGCCGTGATTTCGCAACAATACCAGGTCGGCCTGGCCGATTGCTTCCAGCGCCGCGAGTTCCACGGCTGCGATAGGCGTCGAAAGCACTAAGCCAACCCGAGCGTCTGCCAGTCGCGCCAGTTCGGAGGCGGCCGCGGTGGCAGTCGCGACGCCAGTATGATGTACGAGGTTGAGGATACCGACGCCACCGGACCGAGCGACAGCCAAAGGGAGCGAGGGGTCACAGACGCCGGGGAGTGAGGCTCCGAGAACCTCAAGTGCGTTTGGCATATGGTTGGATTGATGAATGGAATGCGCAGACGGCATATGGCGCTCCGTTAGTGATCGGCGCCCGCCTAGGCGATTCCCTCGCTGCATCCCTGCGCGGTGCAGACGTTTGAGAGGAGATGCGGTCCTCGCATCGAGTTCTGGTATAGTCGGAGTGACCTAGGATGTCAACGATCGAGCCTGATGCAACGCACACGAATGACGTTCGTATGCGGCGTCGCTACACCTTTGTTCTAACGAGAAACTCACCGTTTCCTTGGAATCCTTGACACTCTGTGTGAACGTAGAGAAAATCGCTCGACCTGGGCGGGGTAAACGATCACTCACTTTCAGTACCGCTCGGAATCAGGATCGCAATGGCTAATACTCCTACATTCGTCACAATCGTTAGTGGACTGCCGCGCTCTGGCACTTCGATGATGATGCGCATGCTCGAAGCCGGTGGGCTGCCTGTGCTCGTCGACAACATCCGAGTGGCCGATCAGGACAACCCGCGCGGCTACTATGAGTTCGAACCTGTCAAGCAAACCAAGCGCGACGCATCGTGGGTGCCAAGCGCGGAAGGCAAAGTCGTGAAGATGGTCTATCGACTGCTCTACGACCTGCCGCTCGATCGCGAGTATCGAGTCGTGTTCATGCGCCGCAATCTTGACGAAGTCCTGCGTTCGCAACAGAAGATGCTGGCCAAAGACAATCGAGTCGACAACATTGATGACGCAGAAATGTCGGCCATTTATAAGGCGGAGCTCGCGCGATTCGACGCCTGGTTGGCGAAGCAGCCGTGCTTCAAATCGCTGGACGTGACGTACAACGAGATGCTGGCAGATCCGGCCCCGATCGTGCGCAAGATCGACACTTTTCTCGGTGGAAATCTGGACCAGGCCGCCATGTGTGGGGTCGTGGATCCCAGCCTGTACCGGAATCGGTCGGCCGGTTAAGGATTATGAGGGCGAACGCTTGGCGGAGGGATGTTCACGCCCCGCGCTCATGCCGTTACAAGGGTTGGGCGGCGAACTAAGCTAGAGTGTGAGCGCGAAGTTCAGTATTTGCGTTCCACCACCCGACCAGCTTGTCTTCTGATTGATGCAGTTTTAATGTCCGCCGATCCGCCGATCGATCCAACCGACGCTGCCCACATGCTGCTGGCAAAGAACTTGCTGGCGGCAGGTCACGTCGATGATGCGCTCGCGGAAGTTCAGAAAGTCGTAGAGCGGTCTCCGACAGCAGCGATGCCGCACTTTCTACAAGCGATGCTGCTCGCGCAGACTGCACAGCGCGACGAAGCGATTCGGGAGTTGGAGACTGCGGTTGAGCTTGATCCGCAATTCGTCAACGCCTGGATCACACTCGCCTTCTTGCGCTTCGACCTGGGGATGCCGGCAGACGCCGAGTTTGCCATCGAGCGCGCCATCGAGATTGAACCACATCATGCCCGCGCACACATGCTAGCCGGCGTGATCTATGAAAAGCTGGGACGTCTTGACGACGCGATTGGGGCGGCCGAGCGAGCCCTGCAATTTGATCCGGGACTGGAACTCGCGCGGTTGCGGCTAGCCAATTGGACGAGACAACGGGGCGACGATGAAGCGGCCCTGGAGCACGCGATCTCGGCGCTCAGGTTCAACCTGACCGACTTTCAGGCGCGGCTCTGTCTGGCCGAATTGTTGAGCAAGGCTGGTCGCTATCAGGAAGCCGTCGAAGAATGTCAGCATGCCATCGAGATGTTTCCAGGCAAGCCACAGCCGTGGCTGTTCCTGGGAGCGATTCACATGCGTCAAGGAGACGACGAGGCGGCAATTGCAGCCTGCCAGCGATCGCTGGAAGTATCTCCTAAACAGATGGAAGGGCACATGCGGCTGGGAGAGATCTACTTGCGGCAGGGACGCGGCGAAGAAGCCGTCCGGGCCTACGAAGCCGCACTCGAAGTGGAAGGGAGCTTTGCCGAAGCGAGGCAGCAACTGGCCGCCGCGATCGCACTGCGCGATCAAGCGGCCGGCAAGTAGCGGCGCTCAGGCCGCCTCAGGCGAGCACGCCCTGCACGACGCGGCCGTGCACGTCCGTCAGCCGATAGTCGCGGCCGGCGTGGCGATAAGTGAGCCGCTCATGATCGAAGCCCATCAGGCGCAAGATCGTGGCGTGAAAGTCGTGCACGTGCACGGGATCGACAACGGCCCGCATTCCGTGCTCATCCGTCTCACCGTAAGTGGTGCCGCGTTTCACACCGGCGCCTGCCAGCCAGGAACTGAACGCCCAGGGGTGATGCTCGCGCCCCTTGGCGTCGGCCGAGTTGTTGAACGGCGTGCGTCCGAACTCGGTCGTCCAGACGACCAGTGTTTCGTCCAGCATGCCGCGCTGCTTGAGATCTTTCAGTAAAGCTGCGATGGGCCGGTCAACGTTCTTGGCCAGCGGTTCGTGGGTAAGCATGTCTCCGTGCGCATCCCAGTTGTTCGATGAGCCGGTGTCGATCAGCTCGACGAAGCGAACGCCGCGTTCGACCAGCCGCCGCGCCACGAGACATTGCCAGCCGAAGCCCGTCGTCTGGCCGCGCTCGAGACCGTAGCTGCCGATCGTTGCCTCGTCTTCGCGCGAGAGGTCGAACGCGTCCGGGACGGCCATCTGCATGCCGAATGCCGTCTCGAACGATTTGAGCCGAGCCGTGAGCAGCGGATCGAACTCGTGCTGGGCGGCATGTGCGTCGTTCGTCTCTTCAAGCGCGGCTAGTTCGTACTCCTGTCGCGAGCGCGGCACGCGCGGCGCGACGTTCGCAATCGGCTCGGCGCCCGGTACGACCAGCGTGCCTTGATGTGGTCCCGGCAGAAAATCGTTCGCATATACTTGCGTGCCCGCATAAGTCTGATGCGGAGCGATGACGACGAAATCGGGCAGGTTGCGATTCAGCGAGCCGAGACCATAGCTGAGCCACGAGCCGATGCTGGGTCGCGAGAACGCGAACGAACCAGTGTGCATGCCCAATGTGGCGTTGTAGTGATTCGAGTGCGAGGTATGCATCGAGCGGATCAGCGCGATGTCGTCTACGCAGTCGGCCACATGTGGAAAGAGGGTGCTGACCTGCGTGCCGCAGTCGCCATGCGGAGCAAAGTCCCACTGCGGACGCTTGAGAAAGATCTTTTCGTAGCCGGGCCGGTCTTTGATCTCGGGATGGTCGGCTTTGATCTCCCGGCCATGATCGCGCGTCAGGGCCGGCTTGGGGTCGAAGGTGTCAACGTGCGAGACGCCGCCGGTCATGAACAGGAAGATGACCTGCTTGGCCTGGGTAGGGAAATGCGGCTCATGCGCGAGCTTGTCGCGTCCGTCCTCGGCTAAGAGCTGCCGCACGAGCGCCGGGAACAGCATCGAGCCGGCCACGGCGGAGCGGAAAAAGCCGCGCCGGCCGCAATCGCAGTCAGTCGCCTGCCATGGGGTGTTCTTATGCTTGTTGGGAACTTGGCTCATGCCGAATCACTCAATGGGGCTCATCAGTCGACATGCAGGAACTCGTTGCTGGCGAGCACGACACGCGCGAGACCAGACCACGCTTCCGCTCGCTCGCCTGGATACTTCTCGACAAACACGATCGCCCGCTGGCGCTCCGCATCGCTGGGTTCGCGTTGCAACAGTTCCGCGTAAAGCCGGCTGACGCGATCACGGTCCGCCGCAGCGTCTGCAAGTCGCGCTGCCACGCGCTCGGCCTGCTGGTGGAAGAACGGATCATTCATGAAGTACAGGGCCTGCGTCGGAACAGTCGTCGTTTCGCGCCGGGGCGTGCTGGCGTTTGGATCGGCGCCGTCGAACTGGGCGAGGAACGGATGCCGCCGCTGCCGCTGCACCATCAGGAACGCGCTGCGCTTGTTTGTTTCGTAGACGGCATTGAACGGTGTGTGCTGCGTGAAGTTCCAGCTCGCTTCCGGCGGAAACGGATGAGCTTCTGCCGGCTGCGTGTCTAGATCGCCAGACGCAACGAGCAAGCTGTCTCGCAGTTCTTCGGCCGAGAGACGACGACGTTCGAAGCGAGCAAGCAATCGATTCTCGGGATCGGCCGTGAGCGTCGCGGGGTCACGCGAGCTGCTGCGTTGATAGGCGGCCGAATGCATGATAAGCCGGTGCGTCTCTTTGAGGCTGTAGTCGCTGGCGACGAATCGCGCCGCCAACCAGTCAAGCAGTTCGCGATGCGTGGGCTGCTCGCCGCGAGAGCCAAAGTCGTTCATCGAACGGACCAGACCGCGGCCGAAGTGCCCTTGCCAGATTCGATTGACCATGACGCGGGCCGCGATCGGCTGCTCCAAGATCCACTCTGCAAGTTGAGCGCGGCCGCTACCGCCGTCTGCGTTCACCAGTTGGCCGCCAAAAACGGCGAGGAACCGGCGAGGCACAAGTTCGCCGGGCTTCTCAGGGTCACCACGCTCGTGGATAGGCACGTCATGCGGCTGGCTATCCACAGCGGCGAAGGCCACCGGCATCACCGGTTCAAGTCCAGGATCGACAATCGGTTCGGCAGGAGATTGGCCAAGTTCCAGCAGCGCGGCGCTGTAATCGGGATTCGCGCAGTGGACGAGTTCGAATGAGACGCCATCCAGGCCGGCGGGATGAGCATCGGCCACGCGACCCGAGATGCGAAAGTCACCATCAGAGGGGCAGATCCAGGCGACCGCGACCGGTCGATTCGGGCCGGGATGGACGAAGAACGAATGACCCGGAAGTTTGGTCCAGGCATCGACCGGCTGCGCGGCCGAGTTTACGAACGCGGAGGGGAGTTCGCCAAGCCGCCAGGCGTGCAACTCCGCGTGGCCGCTGACAACCTCTTGCTTTTCATCGAGCAGGGCGGCGCCGTCGGTGACATCAAGAAAGCACCACGTGGCCTCGTGAGCGACGGGCAGAGGGTTCGCTTGGGTTAAGTTATCGACAAGTTCCCCGACGCTCCAGCGATGCCCCGATCCGACGGTCGTGGAGTGTGCGGCCTCGATCGTCCAATCAACGAGAGTACTATCGGCTCCATGATTGGCGTTTGGCGAAACGGTGAGCTGCAGGACATCGCCCTTGCGGAGTTGAACTCGCAAGTCGGCCGAATCGGAACTAGTGAGTGAAACCGACTGCCCTTCGGCAACCAGACTGCTCGCCAGCACACGCAAACTGCCTTCGGTAGCCTGCTTGAAGCGAGCCTTATCGGCCGCAGCGCGTGCCTGCCGCGCCGCATCGCGCTTCGCCACGGCGGCTTTCCAGGGCGCGGCCAGTTCCGCGTGCTCAGTCTCCGTCAGTAGGGGGACCAGATCGCGGGGCTGACCTTTCGGCTCGCAACCCGGAAACGAGAGTCGCGTGCTGTCGAGAATGCCATAGAGGGCGTAATAGTCGGCGCTGGTGATCGGATCGTACTTGTGATCGTGGCAACGGGCGCAGCCGCCGGTGAGACCGAGAAACGTCTTGCTGAGGTTGTCGATCGCGTCCTCGTGCGTAAGGTGGATGTCCTTGTCGATGTCGTGACCGAACCGGCGGGCGATCGCCAGGTAGCCGGTGGCGATGATTCCTTCACGACGCTGCTCCGTGTTCGAGCCCGCTTGCAGGATATCGCCCGCCAGTTGCATCCGGACGAACTCGTCGTAGGGCAGATCGCGATTGAAAGCGTCGAAAACCCAATTGCGATAGCGCCAGGCGTGCGGCAAAGGGCGGTCGGTGTTTTCGCCGGCAGTGTCGGCATAACGGACCACGTCGAGCCAGTGACGGCCCCAGCGTACGCCATACTGCGACGATGACAGCAATCGTTCAATCAGCCGCTCGTAAGCGTCGGGCGAGTTGTCCGCGATAAATGCGCGGACTTCCAAGGCCGTGGGCGGAAGGCCCGTCAGGTCGTAGGTCGCCCGGCGGATGAGCGTGCGTCGGTCGGCAGCCGGATTGGCAACAACTCCCGCGTCGTGGAGCTTCGCGTCGATGAACTGATCGACGTTTGAAGCGGACGCCGGGCCGTGAAGCTCCGGCAGCGGCTGGAACGCCCACCAGGCTTTCGCTTGCTCGACGCTCATGCCCGCGATCCGCTGCTGCTCCTCGCGCGGGTCGGGCGCGCCGCGGGTGACCCAGGTCGTGAGCGCCGCGATCTCGGCTTCGCTGAGCT
>JBGSKX010000269.1:0-35515 GCA_041741015.1 Pirellulales bacterium | reverse complement strand
CGCCTTGATTCGGCTCGCTTCGCCGAGGCCGCCGCCGCCGACCGACTCGCCGCGGTTACCAATCTGCTGCTGCACAGCCCCGCGGCACGCGACGAAATGGCCGCAGCGCCATCACCCGACCGGGCCCAATCTCACGCCCCGGCGGAACCTAAAGTCGAGCATCAACTGGCCGATTCGTCTGCGACGGTCCCAGCTGACTCGCATCACGAACAGGCTTCCCGCACTCAAACCCTGGCGCTGGCTTCTCTCGCGCTGGCCGTGATGTTGGCCGCTCTGGCCGCCGTTCGCCTCGCCCGCGCCACGTCGGACCCGTTGTTTGCCAGCGCTGACGAAGTTTCCGCTTCTCTAGCGGTTCCGGTCGTGGGCATCGTTCCCTTCGGAGTGAAAAACTCGCGTTCCACCGACGCTGGCATGCGACGCGGCTTCTTCCTGCTTGGTCAAATCACATTGGCACTCGCGCTTTTCAGCGCCGTCGCTTACGCGGTCGTTCATTTCGACGCCGTCCTGCACCTGTTGAGCGATCCGGTCAGTACCATTCGCTCCTGGTTCGGCCTCTAGATTCCACCCTGCCCCCTGGGGAGTGGTCGCAAGCGACCTTGCCGCGCGCGGCCGATGCGGGTGGAGACTTTCCGCTGCGGATGCCGAACCATAGAGAGTCGAATGCGCCGCGCGCGGTGTTAAAGGATTGCGACTGGCTAAGTTAGGGAGTCCGGGTGATGTACGAGGCCTTCTTCAAATTCCGCACCCGCCCGTTCTCTGCCGTGCCGCAACCAAAGAACTATTTTCCCACCGAGGTGAGTGAAAACGCTCGTCGGTCACTGGAACGGGTGATCGAACGCGGTGAAGGCCCCGGCCTGGTGATTGGCCCTCCCGGCACCGGCAAAACCCTGCTCTGTCACCTGCTGGCCGAGAAGTTTAAAGGCCCCTTCGCCGTGGCCTTTTTAACCGGCGGTCGGCTGAAGTCCTGTCAGGCGCTGCTGCAGCAAGTTCACTACGAGCTGGGGCTCGAATACCGCGGCCTCGACGAGGGCGAACTGCGTCTCTCGCTGATCGACTTCCTCGAACCAGCCGCCGATGGGCCCCAGGGTTTGCTGTTAATCATTGATGAGGCTCACTCGCTGCCATTCCGACTGCTGGACGAAGTGCGCCTGATCACGAACCTGATTCGCAACGGAGAGCCGCGCGTCCGGGTCGTGCTCGTGGGCGGCCCGGTTCTCGAAGAGCGTTTCGCCAGCCCCAAGTTGCAGTCCTTCGCGCAGCGGATCGCTGCTCGCTGTTACTTGGAACCTCTGAATCGTGCCGAGACCTATGGCTACGTCCGCGCTCAACTCGCCAGCGCCGGCGGCGATCCGGCCCGTTTGATCGACGACGAGGCCCTGCAGAGCGTGTATCGCGCGACCGATGGCATCCCGCGTCTGATCAACCAGATCTGCGATCATGCCCTGGTGCTCGCCTCGCTTGGCGGAGAGTCGCAACTCACTTGCGAAGCCATTGAAGAGGCCTGGGCCGACTTGCAGCAGCTTCCCGCGCCTTGGACACCGGGCGCAGTGTGTGAAGATGGCGGCAGCGCCATCGTCGAGTTTGGGCATCTGCACGATGAGGGCGATGCGCCAGAAGCAATTCCCTTCCGGCATGACGAACGACCCGCCCAGCAGCCTACATTGCCGATCGCCCGGCCAGTCCTGCACGTCGAGCCGATTGGTGAAGCGAAGATGCCGGCCAAGATGCTCGAGCCGGAAGTCGATCTCGACTTCCCCGAGTTTGGGGATCCGTTCAGCGAGGAGTTTGCGGAAGAGGAACTTGTGCTGAACCAGTACGCCACCGACGTCGAGATCTTCGCCGACGTACCCCGCGTCAGTAGTTGGGAAGGTCGTCAGATCGGCACGCTGCTGGAAACCCAGCGCGCGCAGCCGCCGCGCAACTCGGCGGGCACAATTCAGCCGAACATCGCGGAGCCGGCCATCACAATTCAAACCTTCACCGCGGCGAGCGACCCCGTGCTGCCTGACGATCCGGAGGAGACCGGGACCGCTTCGATCGAGTTCACGTTTTCCGCGGCGACACAATCGGACTTGCCGCCCAGCGTCGAGAAGATTGCCGCACCCGTGCCACCAGCGTCCCCGCCACCGGTAGTCAAACCGGTCGCGCTGCCGCCCGCCGAGCGGACCAAGATCGTGATCGAGGAAACGCCGCCGCCCAAACGGCCCGCGACTTCGAGTAAGCCGCGGCCGGGAGAGTTTCGGCAGCTCTTCTCGAAACTTCGTCGCGGCTAGAAGCCAACTGGGAGACGACCGGTATGGGACGGATGCTCGACGCACTCAAAGCGCTGGACGCGCGGACGCCTGTCGATCCGCCTGCGCATCCGCAGACTCTCGAGTCGGCAGCCACAGTTGAAAAATCGGCTGAACCGCCTGTCGAAACGCCCGTTTCGCCCGTCAACTGGCATAAGTTGCTGGACGACACCGCGTCTCTTGTCGACGACGCAGTCGAAATGTTCGGCCTGCCGCCGCTGGTGCTCGAAGACCCGCTCGAATCACTCCCTTCCCCCGTCGTCGTCGCACCAGCAGCGTCCCTGCCCGAAACGTTGTCTTCGGTGCCAGCGCCGCGCCGACCGGCGGTCCATGCTCCCGCGTTCGAAAGCTGCACGCTGCCAATTGTCGGTGAGCCCGCGGAGTACTACCTCGAGGCGGCTGCTCGAATCTGTGATCAGGGTTCGAACAATTACAGCAACGTGCTGTTGTTTGTCTCGGCCGATCGCGGCTCGGATGCGTGTTTCTCAATGCCCGAACTCGCTCATGCGTTCACCCTGCAATTGGCGGGCGACGTGCTGCTGATCGATGGCGACTTGCGCGAAGGTCGCTTGTCGAAGCAGGTTTCCCGCCCCGGGGCCGGCATGGTCGAAGCGATGCTCGGCCAGGCACAGTGGCCCGACCTGATTCATCCGACGAACATCGCCCGGATCGACTTTGTGGCCCGCGGCAGCGGCCAGGTGCCGACGTTTGAGCGTCCGCAGTTTGGCTGGAGTGCCTTGCGGCCGCTCTACCGGGCGGTGCTGATCGGGCCCGCCAATCAGGCCGAACCAGAAACCCTCTGGCTGGCCGCCCGTTGCGACGCGGTTTATTTCGTGCTCTCGCGGCTACACACACGGCGTTCCAACGCCACTGCCGCGGTCAACGCCCTCCGGGCCGGCGGTGCGAACGTGGCCGGCTGTATCGTCGTCAACGACTAATCCAGTCGTCGTCAATGACCGGTGTTGCGCTGCCGGCCAAGTGCATATCCCCGCGATATTGGCGGTGGTGCGCCTCTGGGCAGTAAACTAGAATTCAAAGCCCCACGCCGAGCTCTTTCGGCTGGCATAGCGACCTTGCGAGGCTCCTTTCATGCGGACGTTTCTGGTTACTGGCGGCGCCGGATTCATTGGCTCGAACATTGCCCAAGCGCTAATCGCCCGGGGCGATAAAGTCCGCGTGCTGGACAACCTGTCGACGGGTCACAAATCGAACGTCGCGGCTGCCGGCAGCGGCATTGAACTGATCGAAGGCGACATCACCGACGCCCAGGCGGTCGCCCAAGCGGTGAAAGGCGTCGACTGCATCTTTCACGAAGCAGCGCTCGCCTCGGTGCCGCGCAGCGTCGAAAATCCGCTGGCCACCAATGCCGCCTGTGTGACCGGCACCCTCACCATGCTCGACGAAGCTCGCAAGGCGGGTGTCCGCCGCCTGGTGTACGCCGCTTCGAGCAGCGCTTACGGCGATCAGCCCACCAGCAGCAAACGCGAAACCGATCTGCCCGCTCCGATCTCGCCCTACGGCGCCGCGAAGTTCGCCGGCGAGTCGTACTGCCAGGCTTTCTGGTCCACCTACAAGTTCGAAACCGTCTGCATCCGTTACTTCAACGTCTTCGGACCGCGGCAGGATCCTAATAGCCAGTACTCGGCCGTGATTCCGCTATTCATCACCGCCATGCTCGCCGGCCGTCAACCCACGATCTATGGCGACGGCCACCAGTCGCGTGACTTCACGTTTGTCGAAAACGTCGTGCACGGAAACTTGCTCGCCGCAGATGCCAAGCCAGAACTCGTGTGCGGCCGGACGTTCAACGTGGCCAACGGTCGCTCGACAAGCCTCTTGCAGCTCATCGGTCTGCTGAACGAATACCTCGGCACGTCGATCAAGCCCGTGCACGCCCCAGCCCGTGTGGGCGATGTGAAAGAAAGCCTGGCCGACATCACGCAGGCCCGTCAGCGTCTGGCCTACGAACCGCAGGTCACGTTCGAAGACGGCCTAAAGCGTTCCATCGACTACTACCGCTCGACCATCGGCAAGTAACGTCGCCAAGAGTTGGGCTAGTATCGCGTCCTACTTTGGCTTCACGCACGCAAAACCCAGCCATCCCGGCGGGAACTTCCACTCACCGTAAGCCTTCAGCGTTCGCACCTCAAAGCCGATCTTCTCGAGCGATTCGACAAGCTCATCGCGCTCGTAAAGCTTCAGTCTGTGCAACTCCTTCGCGCGGCGAAAAGTCTCCCCCTCGCGCACAAAGGTCGTGATGTGCCGTTCGAGGGTCTTCTTCTCCGTCTGCTCGATGCCTTCGTACAAACAGGCCCAGTCGTTGGTCTCCGTATACGTCCGAAACCGACCCGCGGGAATCCGTCCCACGAGCGCCATGTCGAACAGCAGCACGCCGCCGGGCACCAGCGCCTTATACACGCGCCACCAGACTTTGCTGACTGTGCTGAGTGAATTGCGGCTGTCGAACAGGTAGTTGAAGATCTCGCCGACCGCGGTTACCGCCACGCAGCACGGCAGATCCACATCGACGAACGACTGGCATAAGAATTTGCCGGCTGGCACTTGCTTCCTTGCCATCTCGACCATCGCGGGCGAGATGTCGAATCCAACAACGTCGTAGCCTGCCTTCGCGGCGCGCTCCGAGAGAATGCCGCTACCACAGCCCAGTTCGACGACCGTTCCCGACAAAAGCTTCGGCCTCTTCAGCCTGGCAAGCAGCTCATCCGCCGCGGCTCGGGCCACGTGGCCAAAACCCGCATCGTGGATGAAGGCGAGATCGGTGTCATAAGCCGGCGATGACTTCTTCGCAGACACGTGGTGATCCTATTTTTTGGCAAACAGGGCGTAGCAAATCCCCACCAGCGAAACGCCCACTGCCAGCGTGATGAAGGTCGTCGAATAGGGAGGCCAACCTGCGGCATGGCTGAACTCGACCATCCGACCAACGAGCGGATTGCCGATCAGCATACCCGTGTCGAGCGAGGCGAGCATCAACGTGGTTCCCAGCCCCCGATAGCGCGCCGGAAACGATGTGCTCCCCTGGGCCGTCACGCTGGGGAACAACACCGCGTGCGAAACCCCCGCGAACACGCCGGGAAGCAACAGCCCCCACTGGTTGGTCACCGGCAGATACAACAGGAAGCTTACGGCCAGGGTGGCCAAACCGATGTAGATCATCGGCCGGATACCGACCGTGCTCGGAAAGTTCCGAGTTCCCAAACGCGCTAGGAACGCGGTCCCGCTGTACGCCATGAAGAACAATCCGGTGTGCTGCAGGCCGTATTGTTCGATGTACGTAGGCAAGAACGTCGTGGGTATCACCAGCCCCACGCCCATCACCACCGCTAACAGCATCACGCTGCCGGGATGATAGCGCGTCAGCAGCCAGATCATCGGCGGGCGTTTGCGGCGTCGCGGTGGCGGCTCGTGCCGTGTCGCCAGGTGCGCGCAGACGAGCGCCACGGCCCCCAGTGCGGCTGCCACCAGGAACATCGCATTCAGGTTACCGCGCGTAATCGGCTCATGCCCGCAGAACACGTCTACCAGCAGCGGGCCGACCGCCATCCCAATGAAGCCCGAGGTGCCAAGCGTGCCAATCACCTCCGCCGTTCGCGGGAGGGGCAAGCTGCGGGAGATGCTCGTGATCGACGCCCCGAACCAGCCGGCCACGCTTGTCGCGTAGCAGATCCGCAGGATGAAAATCGCAGGTCCGTGCGCGCTCGTCACGAAGAGATGTGCGAGCAGCACGACCACGAAAGCCACGTTCGACCACAGCCAGATCCGCCTCGCGCCCAGGTGGTCGATGCCAAAGCCCTGAAACAGCCGCATCGAAAGGCTGCCGATCATCCCCACACCGACAATCAGGCCGACGTTCCACTCGGTGCCACCCAGGTAAAGCACGAAGTCGGCATAGCGGTACATCAGCGCCATGGCGATCGTGAACGCCATGTTGCCGACGTACGTGATCCAGAATGTACGCCCGTAAATCGCTGGGTCGCTGGGGGTGGAACGCGGATTGGCGCGAGGGCCGGCCGCGGATTGCGGCACGACGGTTTCCGCGGAAACGCTCATGGAGTGGGCGGGACGGTTGTAGGACTTCGGGCGCCGGGGCAACCTAAGATTGTAGATAGCGGCGAACCCGGCCGATAGGGAAGCCTGCCAGTCCCGGTCCTGTCCAAGCGGCAACTTGCTATGCTGACCAACCTTGCGACGCCCACGACCGACTTTGGAGTGCCGTTCGTTTTGAATGCCGACGAGGCCCGCGCGACGCTCGTCACGGTGGCCACCTACAACGAAATCGAGAATTTGCCGCGGCTCATCTCGGCAATCCTTGATGCTGCGCCCGAGGTGGACGTGCTGGTCGTGGACGACAACTCACCCGACGGCACCGGTCGCTGGTGCGATGACCAGCGGAAGCGCGAACCCCGTTTGCATGTCCTGCATCGCACCGGCAAGCTCGGCCTCGGCACGGCCATCGTCGCGGCCATGCGTTACGCGATTGAGCACGGCTACCGGTACGTGCTGAACCTGGACGCCGACTTCAGCCACGATCCCAAGCATTTGCCGACCCTGATCGCCGGTATGCAGCCCGTCGGTGGCACGCCCGTCGACGTGATGATCGGCTCGCGATACGTCGCGGGCGGTGCCGTCGAAGGCTGGCCGCTCCACCGCCAGGCGATGAGCAAGCTCGTGAACGCCTACGCCCGCCGGCTACTGGGCCTCGACGTGCGGGACTGCAGCGGGGCCTATCGTTGTTACCGCACTTCGCTCTTGGCTCAGGTCGATTTCGACTCGATCCGCTCGCGCGGATATTCGTTCCAGGAGGAGATTCTCTGGCGACTCAAGTTGCTCGGGGCACGCATGGCCGAGACCCCCATCACGTTTGTCGACCGAGTCCACGGCAAATCGAAAATCTCGCCTCGCGAAGCATTCTCGGCCCTGGGCGTGATTCTCTCGCTGGCGACGGAAAAGTCTCACCCTCGCGAAACGCCGTCGTCGAAGCAATCGGGCGACGTGACTTCCCAGTAGCTAGAATGCAGTAGGCCCGACGCAGTCTTGCACAAGCTCGTCCGGATGCATCCCTTTCCTTCGAACTGTGGTTCGCAATGAACGTTCTCGTCACCGGCGGCGCCGGCTTCATTGGCAGCCACTTCGTCGAGCGCCTGCTCGCGCGCGACACGAGCGCCCGGATCGTCTGCCTTGATGATTTCAACGACTACTACGACCCCGTACTCAAACGAGCGAATGTCGCCGGCTTTCCCGCTTCTGACCGGGTACGTGTCGTCGAGGGATCGATCTGCGACGAGAGGCTGGTCGTGGAGCTGTTCGGCCGGGGAGACTTCAAGTACATCGTTCATCTGGGCGGATATGCCGGCGTGCGGACCAGTCTTGAGCGGCCGCTGGTGTACGAGCACGCCAACGTGCACGGCACGCTTATCCTGCTCGAAGCGGCCCGGCGATTTCCCGTCAAAAGGTTCGTATTCGCTTCGTCGTCGACGGTTTACGGTTCGGGTTCGCCGGTACCCTTTGTCGAGGATTCGCCGCTCGGCGTGCCCCTCAGTCCGTACGGGGTGAGCAAACAGGCCGCGGAACTTGCCGCCCGGCACTATCACCAGGTGCACGGCGTGCCGACGGTCTCTGTGCGGCCGTTCAGCGTCTACGGACCGCGGATGCGGCCCGATCTGGCAATTCACGTCTTCGCTACGGCAATCACCGCGGGCCGGCCGATTCCGCTGTTCGGCGACGGCAGCTACCGCCGCGACTTCACTCATGTCAGCGATGTCTGCGACGGAATCCTGGCAACGTTAACCGCCGAAGGCGCCGTCGGACAGGCGATCAACCTGGGGCATCACGAGCCCGTTTCGATGCTCGACCTGATCCGGCTGCTCGAAAGCGAACTCGGCGCGCAGGCCAAGATCGACTTTCGGCCAGCCTTTGCCGGCGATATGGTAATTACCTGCGCGGACCTCTCGAAAGCCCGGCGTCTGCTGGGCTATCACCCGAGGGTCGGCATCACCGCAGGCGTGCGCGATTTCGTCCGCTGGTTTCAGGGCAGTCGTCGAATGTGACGGCGGCGGAACCTACTTCGTCTCGCCCATCAATTTCGCCACTTCCGGCTCGATCGCTTCGGCCCAGATCGTGTAACCCTGCGGCGAAAGGTGGAGGAAGTCCGGCATGATCTCGCGGGTCAGCGTGCCGTCTTCGGTAAGGAATTTCTGGCCGATGTCCAGGAAGAACACGTTCTGGCCGTCGGCCAGCTTCGAGGCGATTTCGCTGGCCTTGGCGTTCTTTTCACGCTGGGGGTTCGGCTTCTCACCGCGCGGGAAAATAGCCAGAATCAGCACCTTGGTCTCGGGCAGGTTATCACGCAGGTTCGTGACGATCGCCTCAATACCCGCTGCGATTTCCTCCGCCGTGTTGTCGTTGCCATTCGAGTTGTTGGTGCCAATCATCAGCACGGCGAGCTTCGGCTTGATATTGGCGATGTTGCCGTTCTGCAGCCGCCACAGCACGTGCTGAGTCTGATCGCCACCGATGCCCAGGTTCACGGCCTTACGCGGCGTGTAGTGCTTGGCCCAGGCGTCCTTCCCATTCCCTTCCCAACCCTGCGTGATCGAGTCGCCAATCAAGAGCAGGTCGACGTCACCCTGCTTCACTCGCTCGTTGAAACTGTTGTGACGCTGGATCCAGCCCCCTTCACGCGGCACAGGCACGACGGTCGACGGCGGATCGGCAGCCCATGCAACCGAAGCGGCGACCAGCGAGAGAGCGAAGACACACAGCAAACGGGGGCGCGCGTTGCGAATCATCGAGGAAGCTCCGGGCGAGGTAGGTGGGCTAAGCGGGAAGGACTTCGCTGCCCGCGGCTGGCGGACGGCAGCGATCAGGATAAGTCCCGCCGCGGGGCAAGAAAAGCCGCGAGATGAAATTCTCTCGTCGAACGCCGAAATCCGCTTCGGGCGTGATCCTATTCGACGGGCCGGGATCGCTGTATAATGCCCGGGATTTAGACCACCTGGAGCTTGCTGGCCGAGCGGGCGCGCAAAAAAAGAGGGCTCCTGCTCGCCGGGGCAAGAACCCTCTCAGTTGGCTGTCCGGGAAAGCGACTCAAGGCCGCTGACTCGGAGACCCACAGCCGTACTGTGCGTATCGGGCTAGCAGTGCTATAAACTTTAGCGCTGCCTGCGCTCCGCCGGGCCTGATCACTACAGCCATAACGCTTTACCGCGCGCGAGCGCGACAAGGTCACCCCAACGCACACACGCATGAAAGTTGCCAAACTAGCTCTCGAAGATGGAACGGTGTTCACGGGCGAGTCATTCGGCGCCACGGGCGAAGTCGACGGCGAAGTCTGCTTCAACACCTCGATGACCGGCTACCAGGAGATCCTCACCGATCCCAGCTACCGCGGTCAGATCGTGACGATGACGTATCCCGAGATCGGCAACTACGGCGTCAACGACGAGGATCTCGAGAGCGCCAAACCGCACCTGTCCGGGTTCATCGTCCGCAACGCCAGCTCGATCGCGAGCAACTTCCGCTCCGACGGCCGACTGGACGACTACCTCACCAGGCACGGAGTGGTTGGAATCGCGGGCATCGACACCCGCGCCCTAGTTCGCCGCATCCGCGAGCACGGTGCACTCAAGGGTGTCCTCTCGAGCAGCGACCTCGATGATGCGAGCCTGGTGAAGAAAGCCAAGCAGAGCCCCGGCCTGGTGGGTCGCGATTTGGTCCGCGAGGTCGTGCCCGACGGGCCGGTCGATTGGACAGAGCGTCTCAGCTCCTGGGCCAAACTCGGTGGTGCTGGTCCAACCGGAACCAACACGCGGCACATCGTAGCCCTCGATTACGGCATGAAATGGAACATCGCCAGGCACCTCTGCAATCAAGGTTGCAAGGTCACGGTTCTTCCCGGCACGAGCACGGCGGCCGACGTCCTGGCGCAGAAACCCGACGGCGTGTTTCTCTCCAACGGTCCCGGCGATCCCGAGCCGCTCGAGTACGCGATCGGCACGATTCGCGAACTGCTCGGCAAGACGCCGGTCTTCGGTATCTGCCTGGGGCATCAATTGCTGAGTCTGGCCTGCGGGGCCGAGACGTTCAAGCTGAAGTTCGGGCACCGCGGCGCAAATCAACCCGTGCAGAATCTGGACACGGGCCGCGTGGAGATCACTTCGCAGAACCACGGCTTCGCGGTCCGCGAAGACAACCTGCCAAAGTGCCTCGAGGTGACGCACCGCAACCTGAACGACGAGACGATTGAAGGTGTGCGGCACCGGGAACTGCCGGCTTTCAGCGTGCAGTCTCACCCGGAAGCTTCCGCCGGTCCGCACGACAGCGACTACCTGTTCGACAAGTTCTGGGAACTGATCGAATCGAAGTCGTAAGCGTCACTCTTCGAACAGCACGCACAGCACGTCAACCGCGGCCAGCGCCCGTTCTGGACGAGCTCCGATGCCTTCGGCCGAGTCGCCGCACAGGGACAGCGCACAGCGGAGATACTGCTCGCGCGTCTGCTCTACGAGCTCCGGCTCAAGCTCCGACGCCGTGAGTGGCCAGAGCACTTCCAGTTCCGCCAGCGCCCCGGTATCGCCGGCGATCGCGGCGAACACCAGGTCGTCGATCTTTTCCAGCATCTCCAGGATCGGCGCCGGCTGCTGCGACAGCCGCTCGGCAAGTTGATCCAGCTCCCTGGCTCGCTCGGGTTCTTCCAAGGCCATGCTACTGGCGTGTTGCGGATGCGGCTGATCCGCCCGCTGTTGAGTCCTGGCTGGCACCGACCGCGGCGGGGTGGCTTTCGTCGCGATTGCCGGTTTCGTGGAATGACCTGCTTGTAAGTTCGCCAGCAAGCGAGTCCCTAGCGAGTCGAGCTCGACGCAGGTCAGCCCCGGCCGAGGTTGCTCAAGTTCCGCCGCCAGAACCGAAAGTTTGCCCGTGCGCAATACCTCTTCAATCCAGCCGGCCCAGCCGCTGCGCGGTTCCTGCGAGACGGTCTGAGGTTCAATCGTCAGCGTGGTTACGCCGTGCCGGGCAATGCTGCGCCATTCGGACTCGTCGGCCGACATCGCACACAATCGCACGTTCCGCAGTGTTGAGAACTTCAACCCTGTACTGAAAGAAAACGCCGTCCGGCACTCGACCGGCAGCAAGTTCAATAGCCCCGCCACAAGCTGCTCGATCGACGTCTCGCTATAAATCGCCAATCGCTCGCTCGCCAGAGCTTGCTCGATAAAAACGGCCATCGCCGCTGGACCAGGCTCGCGGGCAAGCTGCGCCACCAGGCTCAAGTCGACGACCGGCGCTCTCCCGGCGAGTTGCAGCGGAGGGAGCGTTTCCGGCGAGTTGTCGCGCACGCACAAGTCGCCCGTGGCCGAGGCGGCGCGCAGGATCGCGAACGGATTGTTGGCAAACCGGGCCATAATGTCCGGCGGCACGATCAGGAACTGGGTGTAGATCAATTCTCCGCGGCCGCTGTATTCCGCGCCGGCCTGCGAAGTTCGCGAAACGCAATAAGCCCCGCTCGAAAGCCGAAAGCAGTTTGCGCTCGTGGCCGCTTCGCCCGGCTCGAGCAGCGAGCCGTGCGAGGGCGCCCAGACCGAGAGTTCGCGAGCGTCGGCCTCGCTCAAGTGCGGGCTCCGGCTCAGGAGTTGATAGCCTTGGGCCCGGTCGGTTTTTGCCGAGGTGAATACCGCTTGTTCAATTTGCACGAGAGGCCCCAGTTTGCCGATTGCGTTCGTCAATGGATGAAGTTGTCGCCTGCCCGTCCGTGCAACTCCCGCAGTGCTCCGCGTGCTAACCGCGCAGGTTATCCACGAGCCACTCAAACGGTTCGATGATGCCGCGCGGTTCCACGCGCAGTGGAACCATGTGCGAGGGATTGCCGCGCACAGGGCGATTGGCGATTGCGCCCGCCACTCCGGCCGCAAAGAACCGATGCCGCCGAAACTTCTGAGTGCAGATCCGCGAGAGTCCCGGCGCATGCCGCTGGGCGTACGCGTGCGGGTCTTCGAAGCACGATTCACACTGATCGGCCTTGCTGAAGATCAATGCCACGGGGCGCGACGACCAGGGCCGCTTCGGATCGGTCGTCAACTCGGTCAGATGGCTCAACAGCTTCATCGTGAAGTAATCCTCATCCAGCGAGCCGGCCTGCAGCTTCGTGCCGTCGATCAGAATCATCACGCCGTCGCAGCGGCTGAGCAGCGAGTGGATCACGCGATAGGAATGCGGATGGTCGACTTCCTCGAACAAGGCCTCGCCGGCCATGTCCGGAATCACCATCTCGACGGGTTGCTTCTGCTTGGCGCTGCGGAGCTGGCAGTGCACCCAATTCCAGCGATCCGGTTCGTTGGGCGTCTTCGTGGGAAATTCGCAGCGCGAAAGCGCGCCGATCGTGTTGTGCTGGAGCGTTACGGAGAATCCGCCGCGCGCGGCCAGTTGCAAATGTTTCGGCTGTCTCGAGAGCATGTCGAGCAGCATTCCCAGGTACACCGTTTTGCCCACGCCGCTGGGGCCCAGCGCCGCGAACATCACCGGCTTGCTGGCATGTGACTGGGCCTGATGCGCCAGGATCATCGGCGCAAAACAATTTCGGCAGTATTCGGCATCCGGTGTATTGCCCTCGGCGCAGATCAAGCAACTGATCTGATTGCCGTAGTGGGCCAAACGGAGGCTGTCGAGTTCGAGCGCGACGCCGCGATTCATGACGGGTTCTCCGCAAACGAGTTGTCTTCGGTTTCGTCGGCCGACTCCTCGCGCCAATCCGCCAGATCGTTCAGATGGATCGCGCAGCGAAAGCCAATGTTGTGCTTCCGCGTCAGTGCCACGTCCGCGCTCTGGAACTGGCAAGTCGCCTGGCCGTCCAGGTAGGTGTCGAATGCCCCGCCGCGGATGCTCTTCATCTTGGTTTGCACCGAGGAGGCCGGTGCGTCGGTGCTGTTCAGGTTGAAGGCGTCGGCCGTCCACTCCCAGACATTGCCGATCAGCTGATGCACGCCCCCCACGCTTACTCCGGAAGGAAACTCGAACACGCTCACCGTGCGACCGGGACCGGAGCCCCACAGGTTCGCCCGCGAACGGTCCATCGCTTCGCCCCACGGGTAACGTCGCGAGAGCAGGGGGTGACCAGGAATCGATACGGGCCAGCTACCGGCCTTCACCCATTCCGCATCGCTGGGAAGTCGTTTGCCGATCCAGCGGGCATAGGCCACGGCCTCGTACCAGCAGACGCCGGCCACGGGATGATGTTCTTCACCGCGGGGAAAGCGGCCGTTCTTCCAGTTGCGCGGGCCAGGGTGCCCCGTCGTGTCGACGAAATCGAGCAGCGCGGCCCAGATCTCGGGATCCCAGATTTGCATCTGCTCGTAGCCGCCGCTGGCCACAAAGTGAGCGTACTGACTGTTTGTCACCGGGTAGCGGTCGAGGTAGTACGCTTCGAGCCGCAAGGGCGGCGCTTCGCCGGCCGACTCGTCGGTGAACGGCGGACGTAGCGTGACGAAACCCTCGGGCACAAGGCCCATCCCGTCGGCCAGCGCCGCGCGCGTCCGGGCCAATTGCTCGGGCGACAGATTGCCGATCAGTTGCGGCCGCAGCAGCAGTGCGTACCGCCCCTGGGCGAGCATCTCGTCAACCACGGATTCGATCTCGCGCCCTGTGCGCAGCGGCGCCAGCGGAGCCTCGTCCTCCTGCTCCACAACGGCTGCAATGGCCGCCTGCATCGAGGCGTCGGCCTCTCTCTTCATGCGCGAGGTACCGCTGGCTCCAAGCCAATTGTTGAACCACTCGGGCAGCCGGGAAAAAACGCCGGTCTGACTGTCGGGGCTGGTCGTTCGCATAAGCGGGGCCTCACTCTTGCGCTGGGGTGTTTCGCATGCGCGCCTATCGTTTGGGCGCGAGCTTGCGGACCTTGCTCTTTTGCAGGGACTCAAATTGTTCCATCACCGAGCCGAGCACGCTCTCTTCGGCTCGGCTGCTTGTCCCGTGCGGCTGCGTCGCGCGGGCCGGGTCGGATGGCGGCGGTGTCATGGTGTTGGGGTGCGTCGGGGCCATCGGGCCGACGTTCTCGCGCTGCGCCAGGGCTGCGGATTGCATCTCCACAGCTTTGCGCAACTGTCGCAGCTCTTCGCTCCAGTTCTCGCGATCGGCCGCGGCGGTCCGTTTCTGCTCGGCAAGCTGTTCGATGAGCTCTGCACCGCGATGCCGCAACAGGTCGAGTTCGTTTTCGAGTTGGCGTCGTTCGTTTTCGGCTTCCTGCAGCTGAGCTTCCAGCGGTCCGGCATCGGCCGTCGAGGCAAGTCGCTCGCTGAGCTGCAGGATCTCATGCTGCGCCGCCGAGAGTTCGACACGCAATGCCTCGGCTTCGGCCGAGTCGACCACGCCCGTCGTTTGCGGCTGGCTCCGCAAGTGATCCAGTTCCTGCTGGGCAAGATCCCAGGCCGCGCGCAGTTCCGCGAGTTCGGTTTGCAGCGTTTCGTTAGTCGACATCTGCAACTGCAACTGTTTTTGGCTGGCGGCCAAATCGGTCTGTGCGGCATTGAGCCTGGCCGACACGGCAGACAGCTCAACCGCCACGGCCGACTCGTCGCCCGGTTGACCCGCGCGTGCGGCCCAGGTCTCCGACTGCCGTTCCAGCGTTTCGCGCAGATGCCGCAGCTCTTCGCCCCAGGCATCGCGTTCGGCGGCCGCCTGGCGTTGTTGTTCGGCAAGTTGTTCGGTGAGATCGCTGGCACGCTGGCGAATCGCTTCCAACTCGCCTTGCAACCGCTGACGTTCCGACTGGCTGGCGAACAGTTCCTGCGAGAGCTCGGCCGATTCTGCGGGGTTGGCGACCTGCAGTCGCAGGCGTTCGATTTCGCTTTGAGCCGCCGAAAGTTCGCCGCGCAGTCGGGCGGCCTCGGCGGCACTCTCGGCCAGCGGGCCAAACTGTCCACGTAGCTGAGCCAGCTCGTCGCGTGACGTTTCGCGATTCGCCTCGAGGCGTTCAATCTCCTCGCGTAGCTGGCTGTTCTGCTCCACCTGCAATTGCAGCCGGTCGCGGCTGTGTACGATCTCGGCTTCGGCCTGGATCGCACGCTCGCGGGCCGCATTCAGAGCTTCTGCGTCGACGGCGTTCTGCTCGCCGCGCTCGGCCCAGGCAGCGCTCTGCCGGTCGAGCGATTCGCGGACGTGCTTCAGCTCTTCGCTCCACTGCTCGCGTTCAGCCAGCACCAGTCGCTTTTGCTCGTCGAGCGCTTCGGCCAGATCGGCGGCGCGACGGCGCAGCGACTCCAGTTCGCCGAGGAGCTGTTGCCGTTCGTTCTGCATCGTGAACAGTTGCGACTGCAGTTCCGAAGTATCGGCCGGACTGGAAAGTTCGTCCCGCAACCGGGCAATTTCCACCTGCGCCGCGGAAAGCTCGCCGCGAAGTCTCGCCGCATCGGCGGCGCTTTCGCTCAACGGGCCAAATTGTCCGCGCAGTTGTGAGAGCTCGTCGCGGGCGGCTTCACGCTGCGACTCGAGCCGTTGGATTTCCTCGCGCAGTTGTTCGGTTTGCTGCGACTGTAGCGACAGGCGTTCGCGCCCCTGGTTGATCTCCGCTTCTGCCACGGCCAGTCGCTCGCGCGTGGCCGCCAGGGCAGCGGCGTCTTCCGAGGCCTGCGCCGCACGCTGCGTCCAGGCTTCGGTCTGCCGCTCCATGATCTGACGCATGTGCCGCAGCTCTTCGCTCCAGCGATCACGTTCGCTGTCGGCCTGCCGTTTTTGTTCGGCCAGCGAGTCGCTCAGCTCCGAGGCCCGGTGTCGCAGCGACTCCAGTTCAGTCTGAAGCTGAATCCGCTCGTTCTGCAGATTCACAAGTTGCGACTGTGCTTCACCACCGCCGCCGCTGGTCACCTGCTCACGGAGCCGTACGAGGTCGCTTTGTGCGGCCGACAATTCGCCGCGCAGCCGCACGGCATCGGCCGCGGCTTCGGCCAAGGGGGCGAACTGTCCGCGAAGCTGGCTCAGCTCTTCGCGACCTTCGCGATAGTCACGCTCCAGCCGCTCGACTTGCGAGCGCAGATGCTGCGCCTGCTCGGCCGCCATTTCCAGCCGCTGGCGATTCTGCTCGCACTCGCCCTGCAGCTGAATGATCTTTTCCTGCGCCTGCGTCAGTTCGGCGCTCTTGGTGTCGAGCTGCTTTTTGATGCTTCCGCAACGGCCGGAAAGTTCATTCTCGGCCCGGACGCGTTCGGCGAGCTGCCGTTCATACTCGGAGAGACTGCGGCGGGCCTCGGCCAGTTGACGCCGGCAGTCGGCCAATTCGCTGCCGCGCTGCTCGCAGTCGGCCAGTGTCTGTTCAAGGCACTCGGATACCGACTGATAGCCGCGCCGCAATTCGCGAATCGAATCTTGTAGCGGCCGTCCGATGGCGTTCAGTGGTAATGAGAGGTCGACCGACACGTTCAAACCCGTTAGCTCGCGAATCGCGCTGGATGTATGTCGACGGGCGGCAGGCAGTCCTTCTTCGACCGCGATGCCGGGCGCGCGGCGGCTCCGCACCCCTGGCCCATAGCGCCGGAGCAGCCGCCTAGCAAATCTAGGTCACACCCCGCAACCGAGCAAAAACACGGCGGCGCACCCACCAGCCGGGAAATTCTCGGAAAATCTGCCCAAATTCGACCTGCATAAGTCGTTTGATCTCGGCGATTTACTGCCACTCGCGCAAATGCGCAGCCTGCGCAGACCTTGCGGCTCGCGAAAATTGTGGCAACCTCATAGGCATTCATGGGAGGCGGCAAATGGATTTTTGCAGCGTCGCCAGTCAGGTCCAACACGACCACGCGACGCGCTGACCACCGTCGATGCCCGCGAAACGCAGGCTTCGATGGCAAACTACTTGTGAGGAGGATTTGATGTTCGTACGACGTTGTTTGTTGTTGGGTGCGGCCCTCGTGGCCTCGCTCACCGTGGCGCATCAGGCCGAAGCCCGGATCGTTCGCCGTGCGGAAGCCCAACCTGCCAGCTTGACCAAGAAGACTGCTGCCAGTGATTGTGCCAAGCCCGAACCAAGCTGCTGCACGCCGGAACCCGTGTGCTGCGACGAACCCTGCATCAAGTATCACCATCGCGGACCGAAGCTGTGCTGCGGCGACTGCTCGCCCCCGAAGCAAATCGTGCTGAAGGTGAAGAACCCCTGCACGGGTTGTGAAACCGACGTGCCCGTCTGCATGCCCGCGTGCTGCGAAGGCGAGCCCAAGGTGTGCGAAGGCACCGGCTTCCTCGGCCGCGATATCGTCGAGTACGAGTGGTGCTGCGGCTTCAGCGTCCGCGTGGCGTTCAAGCACTGCGGCGATCTCGTCGTCACGACTTGGGGCCGCTAAGCCTGCAGGTTTGTTCAGAAGATAAATGCACGCGGCCCGCGAGAGGTAAGCTTCTCGCGGGCCGCATTGTTTTGCGCGAGTGGCGAAACCGCATGCTTCGCGCTATGATGAGTCAGGCCGCCCCCGGGGGCGGAATCCTCACCTGTCCGCTGTAATCCAACGCTGCATTCGACCGCGCACATGTCCAAGAAATCTCGCCAGCGCCAGCGGCCAACCGTGATCAAACGCGAAACCGGCGAGACACGCTCCGTCGATGGGCTGACGGTGGCCTGGATGATGACGGTGATGACCACGGTCGTGTGCGGTGTCGTCGGCGGTGCGATCGTGCTCGCCACGCGAGATAACCCGGCCGCCGAGCGGGCTCGGACTTTCGGCGCCCTGTTGCACTTCAGCGCGTTCGTGGCTGCCGTCGTGTCGCTGGTCCTGTTGGCCGCAGTCTTGAAGTTCCGCCAGCAAGCCCCACCCGCGGCGATCACCTGGTTCGCCGTGATCGCCGCGATGGTGGTTATTGGGACCACGTTTCTCTACTGAGGGCGTGACATGGCGGGCTAGGCCACGTTTCGCCGATCGTCGGTGCTGCACTCATCCTTGTTGATCACCGACAAACCCGTGTGCGGCGGCGGTGGACCCTCGTGCGCGTGAATGCCGGCCGGCAGCGGCGGCAGCTTCAGCCCCAGCTTCTGCAGCCACGGCCACACGATCGGCCCGTTCGCCCAGAACCAGCGCCCGCGGAAGAAATAGCTGAGGAAACACCTGGCGTGCAACTCGCTGACTTGCTCGCTGCTCAGGTAGCGATACTTCAGCACAGGCGTGTAGACGGTGTATTTCGAAGTGTCGAAGGTTTCAATTTGCGATTTGATCTGGTCGTAGAACTCGGTGCCGGGGTAGGGGGTCACCACGTTGAAGTTCGCAAATGTTGGATTCACCGCTTTCGCGTATCTCAGCACGCCCAGGATGCTCTTTTCGGTATCTTCCGGGAAGCCGATCATGAAGCCCGCCACGGTCCGAATGCCCAGCGATTGGCACAGGCTCACGAACTCCCGCTGCCGATCGTCGCGAATGGGCGCCCGGTGGTACTTGCGTAGTGTTTCCTCCGAGGGCGTTTCAATGCCCACCGTGATGCTGGTCAGACCCACTTCGCGGAGAGCCTTCAGCACGTCGGGCCGTAGCACGTCGATCCGGCTTTCGATGGAGAACTGAATCTTGGTCGGCAGCTTGCCAATCAGCTCTGCCAGGCGAAAGATCTTCTTGCGGTCGACGCCAAACAGCGGATCGCGAAACTTGAATGACCGGAAACCATAGATCTTGATGCCGGCGCGCATCTCGGCGGCCACCAGTTCCGGTGAGCGCACGCGAGTCGAGTTCTCGATGATGATGTAGGGGCAATAATTGCACTTCAGCGTGCAGCCCCGACTCTGCTGGATCAATCCTGTTGGGAATTGCGAAAAATCAAAACCGATGCGGAACTTCTGATACGCAAACGGCGACCAGTCCGGCAGCGGCAACTGGTCTAAATCGGCCACCTTGCCAATGTCGATCGACCCCTCGGTCGTGTTCAGCACGTCGTCCAGCTTCCAGAGAAGCTGTTCCGCCTCGCCGCGGACGACCGTCACGGGCAGACCCTCAAAAGCCTCGGTCATCGAGTGTGCGACGGCTCCGGTGACGATCACTTTCGCGCCGGGGTTCTTCGCAATCGCGGTGGCCATCGCCTGGCGTTCGAGCGGCAGCGTGATCAACGAAGGGTTGAATATGTAGAGGTCCGCGCCCGTGGGCACGTCGTCCAGCGCGTATTCCACCTTGTGACCCAACTTGCGAAAGATCGCCGCCAGGTAGGCGAACACCAGGGCTGTCGGCCGGTAATCGCGTTTGAAGAAGTGACGCACGATGCGACCGCCGATACCGCCGCCGCCCGGGAACTGGCCGACGCCGTACCCGCCGGCGAAGTCCTTGGCGACATCCAGTTTTCGCGTATCCCACAGAACTACACGCATCGGGGAGTCCTTTCCGCCGTGCCACGACGAATTGATTTGAAGCGATTAAGTTATTAAGCGGCGCGTCGTGCGCTGCTGGTTTGTATGTTTGGCGGATTCGAGTCCGGTCGCTCGATCTTGCTCAGGGTTCCGCCCGGACGCATGTCGTAGGTAATTCCTTTCCACACGATCCGCCGAGTGATGCCGGAGGCCAACAGGCCCACCAGCCCAACCGTGCCGGTAAGGGGTCCCAGGAACGCATCGAAGCGATGGACCGCCTTCAACTCCGCCTGCCTGGTCGGCAAATACAGTCGACAGGCGGCATGTCGCAAACGTGCCCGTTTCCAGTGCAGCACATACAACGCGCCAAACGCCGCGGCCGGCTGCATCGCCCAATTCGCGCCGCTAAGTCCGCCTGCGATCGCCGCCATCAGGCTGCCCCACAGCGTGGATTGCAAAAGCGCCGAACCGACCAGTAAGGCGTACCAGTGGACCGGCGTGTAGCAGCGCCCAATGACCAACTGCCGACGTATGAAGCTCAACATCCCACGGGTGTCAACTTCCAGCGGCGAGGGAAGAATGCACATCGGTTCGGCCGACACCCGATGCTGCAAACGCGCCATCGTGCGAGTCGCGATCAAGTCATCGCTTAGTGTTCCGCGCCACTCGTCGCGCAGGCCACTCGATTCAAACACTTCGCGCGACACGGCCCAGGAACCGCCCCAGATCAAATGGTGCTTACCTGGAAACATGATTGGGATGATCGAGCCGTTCAGGCTCGCGAGCACCAGGTTGGCGAACGAGTGCCTTTTCGGCATGAAATAACGGTATCCGGTCGTGACCGGGAAGTTATGCAAGCGGCTTGTCAGTCGCCTTAGCCAATCGCGCGGCGGCCGGACGTCCGCATCGATAAATGCCAGGACGCCCGCCTCGGTCGGAATTGCCGCCGTTGCGGCCAGCAGGTTATGGACTTTTTGGCCGCTATCGACTGCCAACCCGGCCACGATCAACCGCGACCGCACGCCGCTATGCTCGTTCATCATCCGGCGGATGAGCGCGGCTGCCGGATCGTGCTCGCTTTCGACAACGAATACGAGCTCATAGCTGCACTGCTCTTGTTCGAACAGCGGCCGCAGGTTCTCCGCCAGATCGTCGTCGTGTCCTTTGCAAGGAACGAACAGGGCGATGTGCCGGTTCAGACCGGTCGACACAGGGTGCTTTGCCCGGCTCCGCGCATAACGGCGATGCTCAAACGCCTGCCATGTGAGAAGCGCCGAGAACAACGTTGCCGCGGCAATGGCCGCCCAATAGCCCGTAACCAACCAATGCATGTGAGAGCACCTTCCGTGGCGCGTACTCGAGTGGGAAAGGACGGCGCTGCCTGGTGCGCGGGCCGATCGCCACGCGGGCCGAGATAATATCGCCACCCAACAGAGCGGTCAACGCCGATTGCGGCAGGGGGCGCAAGCTGAGTAAAACTGGCGGCCGGGGCATCGTAGTCCGGCTACTTCGCGCGGGCAAACCCGGCTTCGAGCAACTCTTTATAACCGGCCTCAAGCGGGCGAATCTTGAAGCCCAACTTTTCAAGGATCTGGGTGGCCGTGATCACGCGCACTCCGCTGGCACAATGACAGTAGATGATCTTGTCTTGCGGCAGGCTTTCGACGATGCCCTCGCGCACCCGGGCGTCCTTGCTCATCTTCCGGAGCTCACTGAGCGGGATCAGCGTGGCCGCTTCGAGATGCCCTTGCTTCCATTCGCCCACCTCGCGCACGTCGATCAGCACGGCTTTGCGCTGTGCCAGGTTTTCCAGCACGGTGTCGTAGCTGTCACCCGTATATTCCACGCCGCGCGCATGCCCGGCCAGAACGAAGCAGATGACAAAGGGCGTTATCAATCGACGGAGCAGGAGTTTGGTCTTCATGGCCGGGATTATACCCAGGAATGTGTCGAAGGTCACGCTTGGCCAGGGCCAGCATTCTATGCCGCCAACGGCAATGGTTGCCGGGCGATCGAGAATTTCTCCGGCCGCACGAGGGCGAACGCTGCTAGCGTTCCGCCGAAGGCCACGGAGAGCTTGAGAGCCGCCGTCAGCTCGCTCTTACGCCCCACCAGCGGGATGCAATCCAGATCGCACTGGGGATCGGGCTTCGTGAGGTTCATCGTGGGCGGCAGGAAGCCGTCTCGCATCGCCAGGGCGGTGATTGCCATCTCCACGCTACCTGCAGCGTTGATCAGGTGTCCCAGAATCGACTTCGTGGCGCTGGCCGAAAGCTGGTCGGCCGCCCGACCCATTGCCCGGCGGATGGCTTTCGTTTCGGCCACGTCGTTCTGCGCGGTGGCGGTGCCGTGTACGTTGATGTAGCCGATGTCGTGCGGGGCCAGTTTCGAGGCCCTGAGTGTTTCGGTAATCAGGTGGGCCAGGGCGTCGCTCTCCGAGTCGATGCCAGTCACGTGGTGCGCCATCGCCAGCAGTCGGCCGCCGGCGATCTCGGCATAGATCGAAGCGCCGCGGGCGAGGGCATGGCTGTAGCGTTCCAGCACGAACATCGCTCCGCCTTCGCCCATCACGAAGCCTTGCCGGTCCTGATCGAACGGCCGACACGCTTGCCGCGGATCGGGGTGATCGGCCAGCACCTTCATCTGGTGAAATCCGGCCGCGAAGAGCGGAGTAATTGCCTCGGCACTGCCTGCCAGGGCCAGGTCGCATTGCCCATCCTGAATCGCGCGCATCGCCGTCTGGAGAGCAATCATCCCGCTGGCGCAAGCCGTCGAATGGCTCAATCGCGGGCCCATCAGGTTGTGCCGGTTCGCGACGATTGAGCAGGCCGAATTCGGCAGCCACTGTTCGATCCACGGAACGACCGTCGGTGGATTGAGATGGCTGGCGCCAAACATCTCGTACAGGTGCCTTACGTCGCCCATATGAGCGCTCACGGCACAGCCAAATCGCGCCGGATCGATCGCGGCGCGGTCGAGGTCCGCATCGGCAATCGCCTCGTCCGAAATGATTTCGCACAAGGCAATGGACTTCAGCTTGTCAGGGCTCGAAAGCTCGATATCGACGGGGGCGCCGATCAACAGTCCATCGGGAATCCCGGGCAGACCACTCAGACGCCGCATCGAACTGCGGCCGCTGCGCACGGCTCGCCAGACGGATTCCCGATCCTCGCCGACGGACGCCGTCAGGCCGATGCCGGTAATCACAACGCGTTCAGTAATGCGTTTCGAGTGAAGCACTCGCGTCCTCTGCCGTCTTAGGATCCACGGTGAGCGAACGTGCGCTCGAGTGAGTCGTTACGGGTGACCGATATGCGCGCAAGCTCAAACTGCGCGGCCCCGCCAGCGGCCTGGCCGAGGGCGGCGAACTGTAACGGAAGACCCCGCTTTGGCCAACCGCAAGTCGGCGAAAAATCGTGCCTTGCGCTACGGCCTGCTAGCGAGCGTCACGCTCACCTGCATTCCCTCCGAAATAAGCCGGCGACATCAGCCGAAAGCGCAAAATCACTCCGGCTGGTTGCAATCCTCGTCGAGCTTGGTAAATTCAGGCCGTGGGAAACAAACCCAAGGACGGCCGAAAAGCCAAAGGATTGATGGGAAACTGGCCCAAATCTGTCGAACGGTTCGGACCGCATGAACTCACCTCAGGACTTTCTACTGGGCGAGTTTCCCCGCACCCTCGACGATCGGTACCGGCTCTCGATTCCTCCCGAACTTGCCGAGGGGCTTCTGCGGGCCGGGCCCGACGCCTTCCTGGCCAAGGAACGACTCGGCTGCTTAAGCCTTTGGCCGGCCGAGCATTGGCAGCAGCGTCTCGATGCCGGCGTCGAGCTGGTGAAAAGCAAGATGCACGCCGGGCGCCTCGAGGGGCGTTTGGACGATGTCCAGCTTCTGGCCCGGCTGCTCTCCACACGACACAAGAAGGTGCAGCTTGCCGGTCGCGGACGACTCTCGATCCCCGAGGGCTTTCGCGAGTTTCTCGCCGTCCAGCAGGCGGGCGATGTGATGGTGGTCGGCGCGGGCGTCTGCGTCGAAATCTGGCAACCAGCCGCCTGGCTCTCCTACCTCGAACAACGCATGCCCGAGTTCGGCGGCCTTTTAGACCGGCTCAGCGGCTAGTCATTCGTATTCGAACGTCCATGTCCGGCAGATTGGGAACCACTGTGTAGATTTTTACCTGCCCGTGTGACCCGCTGTGGGAATGCAAGTCCCAGGGAACGGGCTACTGTTTGGCACGGAAGCCCAAACACACCATCTGCCGGACATGGCGTTTTTAGAATCTCTTAGGGCCAGCGGCCCGTTCTTGAGTACTCGCAACCCGACGCGTGAGCGAGGCGAATTGCCGAATCGTACGGCGTTTCAACCTCGCTCACGCGTCGGGTTTCGAGTTAACTTCCCGAACCTCGCCGCTTACACGCTCTGAGCCGCCGCCCCGCGCGACAGGTGCTTCTCGAGTGCCGCTCCGACAAAGCCCGCAAACAGCGGATGCGCCGACGTGGGCTTCGACTTGAATTCGGGATGGAACTGCACCGCGACGAACCACGGATGGTTTACTAACTCGATGATTTCCACCAGCGAGCCGTCGGGACTGGTGCCGGTGAAAGCCAGCCCGTTCGCTTCGAACTGCTGGCGATAGAGGTTGTTGAACTCGTAGCGATGACGGTGGCGTTCGCTGACCACCTGTCGGCCGTAAGCGATGGCAGCCTTGGAGCCAGGCACCAAATGCGCGGGCTGTGCTCCCAGCCGCATGGTCCCGCCCTTGTCGGTGATCGTCCTTTGTTCGTCGAGCAGGCAGATTACCGGATGCGGCGTGTCCTTGTTGAACTCCGTGGAGTGGGCGCCTTCGAGCCCCACCACGTTGCGGGCGAACTCGATCGCCGCGCACTGCATCCCCAGGCAAATGCCAAAGAACGGCTTGCCTTTAAGCCGGGCGAAGCGAATCGCCTCGACCTTGCCCTCGATGCCGCGTTCGCCGAAGCCGCCCGGCACGAGCAGCCCGTCGTAGCCGCTCAGCAGTCGCTCGGGCCCTTCCTGTTCGATCGCTTCGCTCTGGATGCGCTGCACGCGGACCTGGCAGCGATGCGAGATGCCGGCGTGATCCAGTGCTTCGTAGATCGACTTGTAGGCGTCGCGATGCTCGGCGTACTTACCCACCACGGCAATCGCGATCTCGTGCTGCGGATTGCGCATCGTGTGGATCAGATCCCGCCAGCGGTCGAGTGAGAGGTTCTCGGCCGGCAGGTTGAGCTGGTTGACGATCAGCTCGTCGAGCTTGTTTTCCGTGAGGCTCAGCGGCACTTCATAGATCGAAAAGTCCTTGTCCTTCTCCTCGATGACTGCCTCGATCGGCACATTGCAAAACAGGGCGATCTTCTCGCGGTCTTCGCGCGCGAGCGACCGCTCCGTCCGGCAAATCAGCACGTCGGGCTGGATACCAATCTCGCGCAACTGACCGACCGAGTGCTGCGTGGGCTTGGTCTTCAATTCGCCGGCCGCCTTCAGATACGGCACCAGCGTCAGGTGAATGTACAGGCAGTTGCGCTTGCCCACGTCGAGCGAGAACTGGCGAATCGCCTCGAGAAACGGCTGGCTTTCGATGTCGCCCACCGTGCCGCCGATCTCGGTGATCACCACGTCAACGTCGTCGTCTGCCAGTTTGCGAATGCAGTTCTTGATTTCGTTAGTGATGTGCGGGATGACCTGCACGGTTTTGCCCAGAAACTCGCCGCGCCGCTCCTTATTGATCACCGAGAGGTAGATCTGCCCGGTCGTAAAGTTCGAATCACGCGTCAGCGGGCTATGCGTGAACCGCTCGTAATGTCCCAGGTCAAGGTCCGTCTCGCTGCCGTCGTCGAGTACGTAGACTTCGCCGTGCTGGTAGGGGCTCATCGTGCCGGGATCGACGTTGATGTACGGATCGAGCTTCTGCATCCGCACCCGCAGCCCGCGCTGCTCGAGCAACATGCCGATCGAGGCGCTGGTCAGCCCTTTGCCGAGGGAACTCACCACGCCGCCGGTCACGAAAATATGCTTAGTCATGCGATTTTTCATCCCTGCTGAAGAATACGTTTCCTGCGCGCTGGCGCGCACCGTCAGCGGCCTTAATTGCTCGGGATGCGCTCGAAAAATGCACGCTTTTCGGCGCGGCGAGGAGGGGCCAGGGCCAGTGATCCCTGGGACCGTATCTTAGCGGTTGGCAGCCCGGCTGACAAACGCCCGGTAGTCCTCGGGCGTATCGATCCCCACGGTTCGCTCGTGGACCACTCCAACTCCAATGGAGTAGCCATTTTCGAGCACGCGGAGCTGCTCCAGGTTCTCGAGTTTCTCGAGCGGTGTGCGGGGAAGCTCGGCCAGCCGCAGCAGAAAATCGCGCCGGTAGGCGTACAGCCCGATGTGCAGATGGAACACCGCCGGCTCGGCCTCCAGCAGCTCGTCGCGCCATTCGCGGGCGTGCGGAATTGGGCTGCGGCTGAAATATAATGCTTTGCCTTCTTCGCTAAAAACCACTTTCACGCAGGACGGATCTTCGAGCACGGCCCGATCGCGGATCGGCGTGGCCAGCGTCGCCATCACCAGCTCGGGATTCGATTCCAGGAGTTCGATCACGCAGTCGATCGACGCCCCGGGCAGTTCCGGCTCATCCCCCTGCACATTGACCAGGATGTCGACGTCCGGCAATTGCCTGGCGACTTCCGCCACACGGTCGGTACCACTCGCACAAGCGGGGCTTGTCATCAGCACCTCGCCGCCGAACTCGCGGACTGCCGAGGCAATTTCTTCGTGATCGGCCGCCACGACCATCCCGCTGGGGCGAGCGGCCTTCGTCGCCGCCTCGTAGGTATGTTGCAGGAGCGGTTTGCCCGTCTCGGCCAGCAGCAGCTTTCGCGGCAAGCGGGTCGATGCCAACCGGGCCGGAATCACCACGTAACTGGTCGAGTGGACGCGTAACTTCGTCTGCGCGAGCGACATCCTTGTGGCTCCAAGAATCGTACCGGCCGGGTCGGATTATGCGGATTAGTCGGTCTGACTTGTAACGGAAGTCTGCCGCTAGCGGGTAGAGCGATTTTTCGCCCGTTTCCCCCGGCTTCTCAAAATGCTGCGAGCCGGGACAAAAGCTGGTTACCACGAGATTCCTCACGTATGCTAAGAGAGTCCGGCCGGCAGCGGCGGGACCTGCCCTTCTTTCTGCGAGGATCATCGCAAACATGTGCGGAATTGTCGGCTTTATCGGCCCGCGGGATGCGGCGCCCTACCTGATCGAGGGACTTCGCCGTCTGGAATACCGCGGGTACGACAGTGCCGGCATCGCCACGTTGGAAGACGGCGAGCTGCGGATCACGAAGGCCGCCGGCCGGCTCGACAACCTCGTGCAGCTGCTAGCTGAGTGCCCCTCGCCAGGTCATACCGGCATCGGCCACACCCGTTGGGCCACCCATGGACCAGCCAACGACGTGAATGCCCACCCGCACCTGGGCCGGGGCGGTGCGGTCGCCGTCGTGCACAACGGCGTGATCGAGAACTTCCGCAATCTCAAGAGCCGCCTGGAGGCCGAAGGCTGCGAGTTCCGCTCTGCCACCGACACCGAAGTGATCGCCCACCTGGTGGCCACCTGCCTGGACGAGCAGTTGTCCCTGGCATCTGCCAAGCTGGATGAGTCGGACGGCGAAGACGGCTGGATTGAGCCAGAGTACCGTCCACTGGTCGCCGCCGTGCAGCAGGCCGTTGCCCAATTGCAAGGCACCTACGGCCTGGCTGTCGTGTTCCGCGACTATCCCGAAGTGATCATTGCGGCCCGGCTCGGCAGCCCGCTGGTCGTCGGCGTAGGTGACGACGCCCACATCATCGCCAGCGACGCCTCGCCGCTCGCAGGGCACACCGAACAAATCGTTTACCTGGCCGATCATCAGATCGCGCTCGTCACGGCCGACGCGCTCCGCGTCATCGACCGCGACCAGGGCCGCGTCCAGCATCAGGTCAACGTCCTCGACCTGCCGCCGGACGCTGCTTCGCTGGACGGCTTCCCGCACTACATGCTCAAGGAAATCTTTGAGCAGCCCGAAACGATCCGCAATGCGATGCGCGGTCGCTTGAGCCTGGACGAAGCGACGGCCGTCTTCGGCGGCTTGAATCTAACCCCGCAGCAGCTCCGCAGCGTGAACCGCATTCTGCTCACCGCCTGCGGAACCAGTTGGCACGCGGCACTGGTGGGCGAATACATCATTGAAGAAATCGCCCAGATTCCGGTCGAAGTCGAATATGCCAGCGAACTGCGGTACCGCAATCCGCCACTCGAGAGCAACACGCTGCTCTTCGCGATTACCCAGAGCGGTGAAACGGCCGACACCCTGGCCGCGCTCCGCGAAATGAAACGCAAAGGCCATCCCACGCTCGCGATCTGTAACGTCGTCGGCAGCTCAATCGCCCAGGCGGCCGATGGCGGTATCTACCTGCATGCCGGACCGGAAATTGGCGTCGCCTCGACCAAGGCCTTCACCTCGCAGTGCACCGTGATGGCCATGCTCGCGCTGTACTTCGGACGGATGCGGAACGTCGGTTTCGAAGCCGGACTCAAGATCATCGAGAATCTGCAAAAGCTGCCAGAGCTCGTCACCCGGGCGCTGGAAACGAATGATGTTTGCCGCCAGTTGGCGGGCAAATATTGCCACTGCACAAACTTCCTGTACCTCGGCCGGCAGTTCAATTTCCCCACGGCGCTCGAAGGCGCGCTGAAGCTCAAGGAAATCAGCTACATCCACGCCGAGGGCTACCCCGCGGCCGAGATGAAGCACGGGCCGATCGCCCTGGTCGACGAACACACGCCCACCGTGATCATCATTCCGCAGGGCGCGGTCTACGACAAAGTGATGTCGAACCTCGAAGAGATCAAGGCCCGCGGCGGGCCGGTCATCGCCATCGTTTGCGAGGGCGATACCCGCGTGGCCGACGTGGCGGACGATGTGATCGAAGTACCGCACATCGACGACTTCCTGCAGCCGATCTTGAGCATCATCCCGCTGCAACTGCTGGCCTATCACATCGCCGTGCTCCGTGGTTGCGATGTCGACAAGCCGCGCAACCTGGCCAAGAGCGTCACGGTCGAATAAGGCTGGTGGCGGCTGTTTTTTCGTCGCCGCTGGTCGCGGATCGGCCATTTTTTCGCCGTGCTGTGGCGCGGGGGCATACTGGCGGCCAGATTCTTCCCAGCTGGTTAGAGTCTGAGCACCCCCCCAGCCCGACCCCCCCCTGGAGCAGGCTACCCGCCGGTTGCCCGCCGCGTGCGTGCCTGAAAGTTTCCGCATGGCCAGTCCCATTCGCCAGTGCCACCTTGCGCCGCCGGCCATCGAGCGGACTCGGGTGCCACAGGTGCTGCGCAGCAGTCACCTGTGCACGTTGCGACCTCGAAGAGCCCGTGCTGCCACTGCCAGAAGAGCACAGTTGAGCCGCGTTCACGGCCACCTGTGGCGCCCGATCCGTGCGACACGTAAGTATCTCAGCAAGGAATGGATTGATGGCGTAGGCAGCCACCGAGTTCGTGGTTTCACGCTCGTTGAACTGCTCGTCGTGATCGCCATTATCGGCGTGCTCGTGGCGCTGCTGCTCCCCGCGATTCAGGCCTCGCGCGAGGCGGCTCGCCGCTCGAAGTGCCAGAACAACATGCGGCAATCGTCCTTGGCAATTCAAGGCTACGAAAGCGCCAACCGAAAGTTCCCCCCCACGTTCGAAATTCGCGTTGGCACCGCGCTCACCGGCAACAACGGCTCGTGGTCCATTCACGGACGCATCCTGCCGTACCTGGAAGACAACGCCGCTTACGAACGTGTGAATCTTGACGTTGCCTGGGACCAGCAACTCGCCACCGGCGTGCCAACCATGCGCGTCGCGGTCTTCCAGTGCCCCAGTGAAGTGAACGACGTCGTGCGCACGAACGCCAACGGGCCGTTCACGTATCCGCACAACTACGGCTTCAACTTCGGCACCTGGTTTGTCTATGACCCGGCGACCGGCCGTGCGGGCGACGGCGCCTTCCGCGTCAACGGCGGCCTCCGTCCGGCGAACATCACCGACGGCATGAGCAACACGTTATGTGCCGTTGAGGTAAAGGCCTTCACGCCGTACTTCCGCAACTCGTCCGATCCGGGTCCGACTCCGCTGGAATCGCCGGCTGGCCTCATTCCGCTGGGCCCAGGCTCGCAGTTCAAGCTGGGCGTGAACGTAAACGACAATACGGGCCACACCGAGTGGTGCGACGGCCGCGTGCATCACAGCGGCATCACGACCACGTTCGCGCCCAACACCGAGGTGCTCTATAAACACACGGACGGCATGACCTACGACCTCGACTACAACTCTCGGCAGGAAGGCAACAGCGCCACAGCCGCGACCTATGCGGCCATCACGGCCCGCAGTTACCATCCCGACATGGTGAACGCGGCGTTCATGGACGGATCAGTGCGGACCATCGGCAGCGACATTGATCTGACGCTGTGGCGAGCGCTTTCCACCCGGGCCGGCGGCGAAATCGCGCAACTGCCAGGCGACTAGCCGGCTGATTGCTTGCGCCATGGCGTGAATTTGCTATTCGCCTGGATGCCTGTCACCAAGTGGCCCGCAGGGCTATATTTGAGCTCTCCGGGCCCGTAGCTCAGTCGGTTAGAGCAGGGGACTCATAATCCCTTGGTCGTAGGTTCGAGTCCTACCGGGCCTAGTTGGCAAATGCTTTGCCGTTAACGGTTTGCGTTTGCCGTGTGTTCGGCTTCGGTCGCCGTGTTTTGGTCGGTGTTGCCGCTTTTGTTGCTGATCGCATCATGGGCAGCCCACAGGACATCGGCCGTCGCCTGCGCGTTCCGGCCTACGTAGAACTTGAGTGTCGTGTCGATGCTCTCGTGCCGCATCAGCTCTTGCAGAACTTGCGGCATCACTCGAGTGGCCCAGCGCTCGCCGAAGCTACGGCGCAGGTCGTGGGCCGATGCAAATTTGACCGCGCCCGTCCGGGGGTCGGTGTTGACCTTCACACCGGCCCGTTCGCCGATCGCAGAAATGACCTTGCAGACATGGTATTCCCGCGGCCTTGGGCGGTTGGCTCGCCGCGATAGAGGGTTAAACACATGGCCAGTTCGCGAGGCCTCCGGGGTCGCCAATAAGAATTCGGCGAACTCCGGTGCGATTGGCAGCAGCCGGTCCTTATGTCCCTTCTCCAATTCGGCCGGAATCCTCATCATGGGACGCTTACCGGTCAAGTCGATGCACAGCCGGTCGTCCCGGTCCCAATACAGCTCGAGGGATTCCGCCAGACGCAGACCCGAAAACCACAGCCCGCGCAGGTAGTGCTTCCAGGATGCAACCACTTCGGCCTCGTACGCCTCTCGCTTCGGGTCCGGTTTAGTGGGCTCACCAGGAATGGGTTCGGTCAAGACAACATGGCGGACCTTATCCAGCATTCGCTCGAACTCCTCGAGCGTGATCGGCCGGCCTCGCATGATCTTGGTACCCTTGGCGCGGCGGGTCCGTTCGATATTCGGCACGACGGCCAGCAGACCCATTCGCTTGGCCCACTTCAACGCGGCGGCCAGATGGGCCAGATGATTCTTGATTGTGTTCTCAGACAAGCCACGGGCGCGGAGTGTCGCCTGATAGTGGCTCAATCTTGCCGCGGTCAGATCCCGAAGTTTTACCGGTGCCAGCGCCTTATCAATCGCCCGAAAGATGGAAAGCACCTTTCGCGCCGTGCCATCGGCCAAGCTGTTGAGCACTTCGTTTTCGTAGCGTTCGCGAAAGTCGGCCCAGGTGATCTTCCCGGGCGAATGATATGTCCCGTCGCGAAGTTGCTTTTCCCAGTCGCCGGCGACCTTCAATGCGGCATCGCGTTCGCGATTGCGCCCGGTGCGTTCGATTCCTGTTGAACGTGAGACACGGCGGCCAGTGATCGGGCACCGATACTGCATCAAATAGTGTCGTCGATCGTTCAGCTCAATGACGGCGACACGGAACTCGCTAGAATCATGGGCAGCCATGACAAGCCCTCCAACACAGGGTGAGTTTTGGTTAGAGCCGGTCGGTGCTGATAACACCGGCCGGCTCGCTTCATTTTGGCGGGCTTCGGCCAGGTTGCAAGCGATTTCGGCTCGGTTGCTCAAATTCGGTTCGCCAGTATCGCGTCCAACGAGCGCCGATAGGGTTCGATGACCTAGAACACCTGCCGAATCTACCGAACGGCAACGGGCCGATCGCTCGCCGCGCCGCTTAGTTCGCACAACTCGCGGTTCAGCGTGTCGACGTGACCTTGCAGCCGCTCGCGCCGTTCGTCGAGTCGGGCCAAGATTTCTAGGGCGTCCATTAGGTCACGTCTGACTTCGATTTCGTTGCGGCTCATTTCATGCCTCGAATGTTGCTGGCGAACGGGCCACGCGCACCGTGTTCAACATCGAACACGACGCGCCGCCCGATCAGCTCGGGTGCAAAGTCCAGGTCGTCGGCCAGCTTCGTACAGTGAAAGAAAATATCCGGCTGGTTATCGCAGCGTATGAATCCATACCCGGCTTCGTGCTTGATCGTCTTGATCGTCCCGCTGTGCATCGATTCGACTTCCTATCGCTCGTAGGTCTGGCCGGCCTGCGGCTGCGGCCTGCGGCAACTCACCGCAGGCCGCGCGCCGCCTTAGCGCCGACCCGTCAACGCTATTCGGCGTCAATCAGCTTTCGGTAGCATTCGTCCGCGTACCGCCGCGCCACTTCGTGTGCCTTCTCGGCGGCGGCGATTTCTGCGCGGAGAAGTTTGGAGTCGCCGCGGCGCTCGAGTCGGTCGAACGCGGCGCGAATTCTGGTTTCGGCCCATCGTGCCGAACTCATGGCTACTGCGTGCTCAACCTGCAAGTGCTCGGGCGCAGTTTCGCACAGTGAGTGTTCGTCGGGCAACTTGCTCGATTCCATGCCAACCTCGCGGCGCTCATGCTGGAGGGCAACTAACATGTTGTCGCGTGCAGCAGCAGCCAGGGCCAATTCAGATTCACGCTCGCGGACCGTCGCCAAAATCTCACGCTGCCTTTTGGCCAGCGCCTCATCTTCGGGCTGACGGTCCGCCAGTCGCTTGATCTGCTGCCGTTCGATCTCGGCTAGCTCCACCTTGAGCGGCTGGAGCACTTCGGCATGCTGCCCTACTCGTTCGTCGAACGCTTGACTTACGCGGGACATTTCGTCGGTCAACTCGCCGTGGCGGCGCTCGAGTAACTTTCGTTTCGCGATACGATCGCGCAGTTCTTGGCGTTTGATGCGTGCCTCGGTCGCGGCTTCGTCGGTTTCGGTACGGTCGGCAACAATCATGGTTCTAATCCTTGAAGAGTGAGGCGGGCGAATTCGTCCGCGCTAGAATCGTTAACTGGTTGTCCTTCTCGCCAGCGTGCGACCTTGCAGAGCCACAGCCGGCGATACGCTTCGGGAATGGGGTACTCGCGCAGGCGCATCAGCGGCACGTCGACTAGCGGGGCGAATTCCTCGTGTAGCGTCGCCCAGGCCGTGTGCATTTGTGGCGTTGTCGCGTTGTCGCGTGGAAAGATGTTATGAAACGCGAATTCGATTCCGGCGTTCTCGGCACGGTAGGCAGCGTGCGTCACGATCCGAAGCCAGCCGGCATCATGGAAAAGCCAACCAGGGACAGCGGGAGTCACGTCCCCTCCGGCGCTGTAAAACGCAATAGACAGTTCAACCTCAGCCCCAGCCCAGCGGTCGAGAGTTGGGCTGACGGGCGACGTGTCGATGGGCCTTTCGCAAACGTGGCCGATTTCGTGCAGGCCGATTGCGAGCACGTTGCGAACGTCGGGCCCGATTTGGTCCAGGTCGAGAACCACGCACGGTCGTCGGCCTTCCCAGCGATCGCCGATCACGTCGCGCAGTCCCGCGTCGAGTCGGATACCCGTATAGCCAAGGGTGCCAGGCATTCGGCGGGCGGGCGGAATCTCTTGCGTGCTCAGCCAGTAAATAGGCTGCGGCAGCAACACGGCCGCCAGTTTGTCGAGCTGGGTTTGCAGTTCGGCGGGAATCATTCTGCATCTCTCGCTGAGAGTGCGGCCAAACAATCAAGGCCGAATTGCTCAGGCGTTCGGCCGGCTGCGACAGCAACTTGCTCGACGATGTCCTCGTCGATTTCAATGCCATCGGCTAGTGCGGAGATCATCTCGCTGTAATGTTGCTCAGCTTGGGCTGCTGCGTGCTCGCGCTCATCGCTTGTGCTGATTCGGCACTTCCAGACTTGGGTCATCACGTACCTCGCTTTCGTCGTTGTTCGCGCCGGATTCGTTCGGCGTCGATCTTGGTTTGAGTCTCATGCGTCTTGTCGAACACGCGGCCGCATCGCTTCCGCCGGCGCTTGGATACGTGTGTCACTTCTCACCCCGGAAGTGTGCCAGGATGCGTTCTGCCTGCTCGGCGTCAAAGTGCGGCGAATGATTGAGCTTCATTGCCGGCGCGATTCCTAACGCGTCACAGGCACGCTCAATCGCATTAGGCGTGCGTTGAATGTCTTGAGCCAATTGGCCAATGCTCACCAGGTCGCGTTCGCTTTGCACGGTCATCATTGCTTTGGTCTCCACACTTGTATTCAACACGGTCACGATGTTTCCACTTCCCCAGCCGGGAACATTTATTCGAGCCAGAGGGTGAAGTGCTGGCCGCACGTTCGGCAGCGCACGTATCGCATCAGGCTGCCGTCGCCTTGCTCGCCGAGGCTGCGGCGCTTCACGATGTCCACGCTGCGGCAGATCGCGTTCGGGCATCTCGCGCGTTGCACCGTGACGACAGGCAGGGGCGCGCGGCGTTGTTCGTGGCTTTCCATTTCAATCACCTCCGGCTTGCCCGATAGGGAACCGGCTCGCGTAAGTTACTTTGTGTGGCAATTTTTGGCTGTCTCCTCAACCGCATAGCCGGTCGGCTTCGGTAGGACCCTGCGCTAAGTCCTTATGGGGCATTGGGGGCATTGGCTTGCCTCTGGTCGCCGGCCAGTGTTACCCGCGGGCATCGTCCGCGGTGCCGTTCGACAGTGATCAGGCCAGCTTGCTCGAGGGCACGCAGGGCGCGGTACCCGGCAGTTCGACTAACGCCGAAGCGCTTGAGCGTTGAGTTGCAAACCGAAACGTACTTCCTGTCTGGCCGACAGCCTGTGCGAAACCATATGGCCATACCGACGGCCAATGACTTACCCGGCAAGGTAGCCGCGTGACTGACCCAAGCTAGAGGGAGAGGCCCTCTGATAAACTCGCCAGCTTGGCGTTTCCGTGAGCGCCGTCTGCGCTCAATAGAAGCTTCTGAAAGCTTCTCAGTGATCCCGTCCATAGGGTACATACTCCTTTATATATATAAGACTAAGACTAATAAGACACTACTAATAAGACTAAACGGGTATGCTCAATCTGTCACAACTCGGCATCACTGGCGATACACCTAGTTGCTCACCAGTGAATCAACTTCCCTAGAACGGAACACCTTGCGTTTCCGCCAACAGGCCGCCAACTAGCTCCCACATTCGCTCGCCTCGAGGGTCGCTGTATCGCTCGGGATGCGTCACGATCTTGGCGTCAGTCCGCAGCGCGAACCCGGCCAGCACGATTTCGGATGCCTCACGCATCGCCGCTTGGGTCGCCTCGACAATCGCCTCGACTTCGTTGGCGTCGGCTTCAATCAGCACCGCATCGTGCACCGGGGCGCAAACCGTGATTCCACGTTCAGTCAGCAGACAGCACGCCAGCCGCAACATCTCCGCGCCGTTCGCTTGCATCGGGAAGTTAGCCAGCGATCGCGGATTCACTTCGCCGCCAACGTGAACGCGCCAGCCGAACACGGTCTCGAGCCAGCCGTGCAGCATCGCGTGATCGACAGCCGCTTGCGACCAGCGCCAGAACTTCGGATACGTTTCCCGATGCAACCGC